>PNNF01000032.1 GCA_013824085.1 Chlorobiaceae bacterium
TATAGTTTTTAAGGGGTAACTAATTATTCACCTGTTTAAGTTAAGGAAAAAAAAAACTACTCAGCAAGCTCCATAATAATTTTTGTTGCCTTTATCAAATTTTCTTCATCAAATTGTTTTGCTAAAAGTTGAACTCCAATTGGCAATCCATTTTTTGCTTTTGCATATGGAATTGAAATGCCAGGAATACCAGCAAGATTTGCCGAAGTTGTAAAAATATCGCTCAGATACATTTCAAGCGGGTCATCAGATTTTTCGCCAATGTTAAACGGCAGACTCGGAGATGTCGGAGTTAAAATTACATCGACACTTGAAAAAGCATTGTCAAAATCTTCTTTGATTAGTCTTCTAACTTTTTGAGCTTTGAGATAGTAGGCATCGTAATATCCAGCGGAGAGAACATATGTGCCAAGCATAATTCTTCTCTTGACTTCAGCTCCTAATCCTTCTGAACGAGAATTTTTATACATCTCATTTAGTGAATCAATTTTACTTGAACGCTTGCCAAATCTAACGCTGTCGTATCTTGCTAAATTTGATGAAGCTTCAGCTGTTGTTAAGATGTAGTATGCTGCAATCGTATATTCAGTGTGCGGAAGTGATACTTCAGTTATTGAAATGTTTTTATTTTTTAAGTTTTGAATTAATTCGAGAATAGATTTTTTTATCTCTTCATTTAATCCCTCGGAAAAATATTCTTTTGGAATTCCAATTCTGATATTCTCAGATTTTAGATTAAGTGATTTTGTAAAATCGGGAACTTCAATTTGTGAAGAAGTTGAATCTTTTTTATCATAGCCCGAAATAGATTTTAATATTATCGAAATATCTTCAATGCTTCTTGCGAAAGGTCCAATTGAATCAAATGAAGAAGCGAAGGCAGTCAATCCGAATCGAGAGACTCGTGAGTAGGTTGGTTTCAATCCATAAATTCCGCAGAACGCAGCGGGTTGCCGTATTGAGCCACCCGTATCTGTTCCGAGTGCTGCGTCGCAAAGAAATGCAGCAACAGCAGCAGCAGAGCCACCACTCGAGCCTCCGGGCACTTTTGTTTCATCAACAGGATTGAGCACATTACCAAACGCTGAATTTTCATTCGATGAACCCATTGCAAATTCATCACAATTTGTTTTACCAATTATTATTGCGTCTTCAGCAATTAATTTTTGCACGACTGTCGCATTGTAGATTGATTTAAAATCTCTTAAAATTTTTGATGAGCAAGTAAGTGGTTTATCTTTAATTGATAGAACATCTTTTATCCCGATTACCAATCCTGCTAAAGCACCATGATTGCCTGAAATAATTTTATCTGAAATTATTTCTGCTGACTGTAACGCCTCTTCTTCAAAAACAAAATTAAATGCGTTTAATCTTTTTTCTTTTTCGATTCGATTTAAAAAATATTTTACATTTTCAACTAAATCAATTTTTTTAGATTTAATTAATTCTAATTTTTCAAAATGATTTTTATAGGGGAGCAAATTGTCTCCAATGTTTTTTTTAGCAGTGTAAATAGTGCTTACTAAAGCGGTTTGTCTTTGTCGATGTTTTTGAATTCGTCCTGAACTTCATTCATCGATTTCTTAAAATGGTTCATTGCCTTCCCAAAATTTTGAAAAATTTCAGGAAGTTTTTTTGGACCAAAGATTAACAATGCAACAACCACTATTACAATTAACTCCGTAGCACCAATATTCGAAAACATAATTACGCTTTATTTTCGTCTTTAGTTTTTGTTGATTCATCAGCTTTAGTAGTATCATCTTCTTTGAGCGATTTCTTAAACTCTTTCATTCCTGTTCCAATTCCTCTTGCAAGCTCTGGAATTTTCTTCGCGCCAAAAAGCAATAGCAACGCCAACACTATCAGTGTTATTTCTAATGGACCTAAACTTGAAAACATTATAGTTTCCTTTCTTTACTTTATCAAACTTTTATAAATTGACTCAAAAACTAATTTGCCGTCACTATTTCCAAGAAGTGGATTGCATACTCTTTCAGGATGCGGCATCATTCCGAAGACATTTCCTTTTCGATTCATTATACCAGCAATATTTTCCATCGAACCATTTGGATTAGAAGAATTGTCAACATCACCATCTTTCGATGAATACTTAAAAATAATTTGATTATTTTTTTTTAGATCACTCAACGTAACATCATCGCAGAAATAATTTCCTTCGCCGTGCGCCACTGGAATCAATAAACTTCGATTAATATTTTGAGAAAAAATAGACGAAGTATTAACAGCAGTTAAGTAAACATCTTTACAGACAAATTTCAAGTTAATATTTTTTAACAATACTCCGGGCAACAAACCTGATTCACATAATATTTGAAAGCCGTTACAGATTCCAATTACAATTCCGCCTCGTTCTGCAAATTCTTTTACTTCATTCATTATAGGAGAAAGTTTTGCAACAGCACCAGTTCTAATATAATCGCCGTATGAAAATCCTCCGGGAAGAATCACAACATCAGAATTATTTAAGCTATGGTTTTTGTGCCACAAATATTCAACTTGATAACCAAGAATTTTTTTTAGCGAATAATATGCATCTTGATCACAATTGGAGCCGGGAAAAACAACCACGCCAAATTTAATTGCCATTTATTTTCACCAAAGAAAATTCAAAATCTTCCATAATTGGATTTGACAATAATTTTGAGCAGAACTCTTTCGCTTCAATTTCAGCGGCTTGTTCATCGAGAACGTCAATTACAAATTCTACTTGTTTGTCGATTCTCACTTCTTTGATATTATTATATCCGAGAAGCTTCGCACCTTGTTCAGCGGCTTTTCCTTGCGGGTCAAGGATTGACTGACGTCTCTTAATTAATACTTTAACTTTATACATTTTTAAGAAGGTTTTGTTTTTGAATTTCCAGATACAAATTCGATTAATTGTCTTAAGATACCATACAAAATATAGAAGGTAAATACAAAAAATAATCCTTTGCCGCTTGTAATAACTACAATTATTAATGCAACAAAAGCTAACAAAAATTTTATTGGCTCAGCTTTAAGCGATTTTAGTGAAGGTTTTGGTAATGTTTCATATTTTATTTTACTAACCATTAATATTGCAAGAGCCACAACAATGTATGGAAGTATTATTTGTCCAGTCGAATCAAATCTATCAGCATTGTAGAATAAAATAATAAATGCAATCAGTGTTAGTGCTGCTGAAGGAATTGGTAATCCATAGAAAAAATCTTTGTCGTTCCCAACAAGGTTTGAATTAAATCTTGCTAATCTATAACCACCTGCAATCAAAAAGAGTGAACTGATTCCTAATCCAATTATTGGAAGAGAATTGAGATGAATAGAGTAAGCCAAAAAAGCTGGAGCTAATCCGAAGCTTATTACATCTGCGAGTGAATCAATTTCGACACCAAATTTACTAACGGAATTAGTTAGTCGTGCAGCAACTCCATCAAGTGCATCGCAGAGCGCAGCAAAAAAGATTAACCACGCAGCAATAATAAATTCACCTTCTGTCGCATAAACAATGGAGAGAAAGCCGCACACCATATTTGTGAAAGTAAAAATATTTGGAATTATTCTTTTGATAGTTGGGCTCATTTAGAATCTCCAGACTTATATTCAAACAAGATCGTTTCACCAGCTCTAACTATGTCATCTTTTTTTACTTTTACAATCCAATCATTTGAAACAACAATGTCTGATCTACTTCCAAATTTTATCATCCCAAATCGATTTCCCATTTTTACGGAATCGCCAAGCTTGATATCACTATACACAATTCTTCTTGCAACATATCCAGCAATTTGTGTGAAAAAAACTTTTCCATATTTTGATGTGATTCCGATTTCAGATCTCTCATTTCGTTCAGAAGCTTTGTCATCGTAAGCTACAATATACTCGCCCTTGTGATATTCAAGAAAATCTACTTTCCCATCAATTGGAATTCTATTTACGTGAACGTTTAATGGAGACATAAAAACAGAAATCTGTTTTCCTTTTTCATTTAAAAATTTATTTGCATCAACATCTTTCACAAAGAGAATTCGTCCATCTGCAGGGGACACGATTACATCGTTTCTATTGGGTGAAGTTCTTTCTGGATCTCTGAAAAAATTAATACTAAAAAGGAGAAGAAAGCTGCTCAAAGAGAATAAAAATATTTTAAGAGGAAGCATAGAAACAAATATTCCTAATGCGAAAAGTATTAAACAGAAAACCAACACAACTGAAAATGTACCGTAACCGTATTTTGTGATCATTTTATAACATCCATTAGATAGTCAGAGTAATTTTTTAATGCTTGTGCAGAATTTAATTTGTAGGGATTCAAATCTTTTAATTTACTTGGATCGAAAACTTTTAAGCTCAATGGCGAAAAATCACCAATTAAAAAAATCTTATCTTGATACTTACCAAAGAAACAATTGAGTTCAGCAAAAATTAAATTTCTTCTTTCAAAAAAAGATTTTAACACAACATTGAGTTTTGTACAAATTCTGTTCATCACTTTGAAATCAGCCAACGGGGCTAAATCAAAACAAGCAATGTGATTATCATTAATCAAATTATTTTGTTCACTAATATAAGTCTCTAATATCGGAATATAAAGAGTATCATATTCTTTTTTGCTGAATGTCTTTGCGAGATTTTTGTTCACTACATTATTAATTTTTATGTAGAACGAAAAATTTTCATGATTAGAAAGCTTGACAGAATTTTTGTCAATGTGTTCAAGATAGCCATTCGGAATATTATATTCATTTATATATTCAAAAAAAAAGACATTCAGTTTCGTGAAATTTTCTCCAAGATTTTTTGTTTTAAATTTTGAAGAGTCGCCGATATGAATAAAGTCGGTGTAAATTTTTTTGATGAAATTTTTTTCTTTAATATAGTTTTGGATATTGATCAAAATAAAAGATAAATAATTTATCTTATAAAATAAGAACTCAAAAGTTTATATTTACATAAAAAATAATTATTAAAATGGAGGCAAATTGAAAGGTGGAATGCAAGGCATGTTGCGTCAAGTACAAAAGATGCAAGAAGATATGCAAAAAGTTCAACAAGAATTAGGAAACAAAACTGTAACTGAGGAAGCTGGTGGAGGCGTTATTAGAGCCACAGCTAATGGTAACAAACAATTAATTTCTATTGAAATTGATCCACAAGTTATCAATAAAGATGAAAAAGAAATTCTCGAAGATTTGGTAGTTGCTGCTGTAAATAAGGCATTGGATTCAGCAAACAAAATGGCTGAAGAAGAATTAGGAAAAGTTACAAAAGGAATGATTCCTCCTGGATTAAACATCCCCGGATTTTAAGTGAATATTGCTGAACCACTTTTAGCGGCTATTGAGGAGTTCAATAAATTCCCCGGCATCGGCAGAAAAACTGCTCAGAGACTTGCACTTTTTTTGTTGAAACGAAATGAGCACGAAGTGAAAAATTTTGTGAATTCTATCTTGGACTTAAAAAGTAAACTTCATTTTTGTGGTGATTGTTTTAATCTTGCGACAGAAGATAAATGTGAAGTCTGTCTAAGTCCGAAACGTGATAGGTCAATAATTTGTGTTGTTGAAGAAGTGAGCGATGTGATTTCAATTGAGAAGAGTAATGAGTTTAATGGGCTTTATCATGTACTCGGAGGAGTTCTGAATCCATTGAGCGGTGTCCATCAAGATGATTTGAAAATTAAAGAGCTGATTAAACGTGCTTCAAATGGTGAAACTAAAGAATTAATTTTAGCAGTAAACCCTGATACAGAAGGCGAAACTACTTCGCTCTATATTGCAAAAAATGTTAAGCACTTGGGAATAAAAGTTACTCGAATTGCAAGAGGAATTCCAATTGGAGGCGATTTAGAATTTGCAGATGAAGCAACTGTAGGAAGAGCAGTATTAGGAAGAATTGAAATTTAATGAATGATTGGTTTTATGAATGGTTCGAGTCAGAAGATTATTTAAAAGTTTATAATCACAGAAACGAACTCGATGCAAAAAAATTATTTGATCTAATAATAAAAAAAATTTCTGTTGGCTCTAACGTAGATGTCTTAGATATTGCCTGTGGAGCAGGAAGGCATTCGATATTATTTTCAAAAAATGGTTTTAAAGTTACAGGTGTTGACTTAAGTGATAATCTTTTGAGGAATGCAAAAAAAAAATCATCAGAACTTAATCTTAAGATTGAATTTATTAAGTCAGATATTAGAAATCTGGATCTCAAAAAAAAATTTGATGTTATACTAAATTTGTTTACAAGTTTCGGATATTTTGAAAATGATGCGGAGAATTTTAGTTTGTTTGAAAAAGTAAAATTTCATCTAAATCCCAAATCATATTTTATTTTTGATTACTTTAATGCTCAGTATGTGATAGACAATTTAGTTCCATATTCTAAGGATGAATTTGATGATATTAGTGTTGAACAATTCAGAAAAATTGAGAAGAATAAAGTTGTGAAGGAAATTAGAATTAATTCGAGTCAAGGTGAAAAAGTATATTTTGAATCTGTAAAACTTTACTCTCCAACTTTATTGATTGAAGAACTAAAAAAAAATGGATTTGAAATTTTTGAATTGTGTGGAAATTATTTTGGGGATATATTTGATGAAAAATATTCAGATAGATTTATAGCATTTTGTAAAGGATGAAATTAATATTATTCATACCGAAATTATGAAATTAACAACAGTCATATTGTTTCTTTTGTTTTTTTATGGGTGCGATATATTTACAACTCGCGAAGCAGAGAAACCAGAACAACCTCGTTCAAATTTTGAACTTGCAACCACTCCTAATATTGTTATCAACAATTTTGTAAATTCTCTCAAAGATAAAAATACTCAGAACTATTTAGCGTGTTTAACTGATTCATCTTTTTCAGGAGTTAGTTTTAATTTTTTCCCTTCAGCAGCATCAGTGTCAAAATATCCTTCGTTGAACGAAAATTTTGGACGAAAGCAAGAGGAACAGTATTTAACGAATGTTCTGAATAAAATTCCTACCGAACAAGTAATTTCCTTAGTGTTAAGCGATGCCTCATTAAATCAGCTTGGAGACAGTGTAGTCTATTCAGCAAAATATTTTTTGTCGGTTCCACACAATGATATTAGTGCTCCCAAAACATTTCAAGGTGAATTACGTTTTAAGATTATTCGTGACTCAAGAACTATCTGGGCGATCTCAAGTTGGCAAGATATCAAAAATTCTAATCTACCTTCGTGGAGTGATCTGAAAGGAATTTTCTATTAAGAAGATATTTTTCATATTACTTTTTCTTTTTGTAAACGGATGTCAAAATCCATTTTCCCCAGAAGCAGATTTTACTTCAACTAACAATGGTGGAACGATATCCGATTTGAAAACTATTGATGGAGTTTTTCAAAATCTTCAATACTCATATGCTTTTAAGGACACGACAATTTACGGAGAAGTATTGAGTGAAGATTTTCTTTTTACGTATCGTGATTTTGATAGAGGATTCGATATTTCTTGGGGGAGAGAAGAAGAGATGAAAGTTACTCACGGACTTTTTAGTAATTCAGAGAGGTTAGATTTGATTTGGAACAACATAGTTCTTTCGTCAATTGATTCAACTGATGCAAGTATTATCCGATCTTTTAATTTAACAATAGCATTTAACCCCGTCGATATTATTCGTCTCGATGGTCGCGTAAATTTGAGATTAAAAAAAAATAGCGAAAATGGAAAGTGGCAAATAACTAAATGGATTGATGAGTCAAATTTATAGTATGATAATATTTTCAATAAAAGAAGGAATAAAATCGATTGGGAGAGGAAAACTCTCATTCACTTTTGCATTGTTGTCAATGACAATTGGTTTGCTTCTGATTCAGTTTTCAATTTTTATTATTTTGTTCTCGCAACAATTAGAGAATAAAATCAAGGAACAATTTGTAATTAATATTTTTCTTGATGATGGAATTTCAAAATTACGAAAAGATGAATTGAGAGAAATAATTCTAAAAAATGATTATGCACTTAGTATAAATTATATTTCGAAAGATGATGCTGCTAAAAAATTTATTAAAGAAACAGGTGAAGATTTCCGCGATATACTTGATTACAATCCTTTACCCGCTTCATTTGTATTGAACTTAAAACCAGAAATGTTTTCGGAAAAAACAGCAGTGAAGATTATCGATTCGATAAAAAATATTTCTGGAGTAAATGATGTACAATATAAATCAGAATTCATAGCTAAAATTTTGTCATTCATTGAGAGAAGTAAAACCTATATTTTTTCAACAACAATAATATTGATATTACTTGCATTTTACATTGTGTTTAGCAACTTGAAATTGATTATCTACAATCGTTTACCTGAAATAGAGACGATGAAATTAGTTGGGGCTAAACTGTCTGTTATTAAACTTCCAATTATTTTTAATGGGATAATAACTGGAATAATTGCTTCAGGATTAGCTGCACTTTTTATTGTCCTAATTTTTTATTATTCATCAACCTTGTTTGACAGCAGTCATTACGTCAAATCAATATTAACTAATCCAATCTTCTTAATATCTTTTGTTGCTGGCCCATTGATTGGTTTGTTGGGAAGTATTTTTGCATCAAGGGGGATTTCATTAAAAGTTTAATTATTACTTCAAAAATTGTAAATTTAAATATTCATTAATAAAAATAATAGCTACTCAATTGCGCATAACAAAAACATATTGCTTACTTTTTTTTCTAGTAATTTTCAGTGAAAATTATTTTCCGCAGTTGTTCCCTGAGTATTTTGGGCGTGATAATCTTATTCAGGATTCATTAACTCTTCCTTCAAAAACGATTTCAGCATCAGCTGGCTTTGTTGATCCTGATGAATATTTAATGGGACCAGGCGACCAAATTTTTGTTTCAATTCGTGGGTTAGATGAAATCGCCTACAATCTAAGTGTTAATCCTGAAGGATATATTTTTATTCCTAAAGTTGGCTCAATTTCATTACGCGAAAAAAATATTACAGAAGCAAGAAAAAGTATTATTGAGTCTGTAAATAAAACTTATAAGAATGTTGAAGTCTTCGTTACACTTCAAAACATTAGACGAATACGTGTTGGACTTTATGGTGATGTGAAGTTTTCTGATTATTACGTATTGGATGCTAATTCTCGTTTGAGTGATTTGATTTCTATTTCAGCTGCGATTACTCAAACTTCTAATCTTAGAAATATTTCTATTACAAATTCAAAAGGGGAAACTAAATCATACGATTATATTGCATTCATTAGATTAGGTGACTTACAAAACAATCCATTATTATTTGAAGGGGATTATATCTTCATTCAAAAATCTGATAGAATTGTTTCGATAAGCGGGTCTGTGATGTTCCCTGGTTTCTATGAATTTAGAGAAAATGAAACCGTAGATTATTTGATACAAATCGCGGGTGGCTTAACAAGTAGTGCGAGGATTGATAGCATAGAGATAATTAGGTTTAAGGATGATAACAAAACTCAATTCAGTATTTATAAAAGTTATGAAGAATTAATTCAGAATCAGTTTACCGTTAATAATCAAGACTGGGTTGCTGTTCGTAATATACCTGAATATTTACAAGGCAATTTCATTAACATTGAAGGCTTAGTAAGATCTCCGGGATTTTATAAAATTATTGAAAATGAAACAACTTTAAGTCAAATTATAGAAGAGGCTGGAGGTTTATTGCCTAATGCCTCAATTGTAGATGCAACTTTAATTCGTTTCGTTGGTGATAATGTTGGTGATCCTGAATTTGATAGAATTAGAAATATTCCACGACAAGATATGACTGATGACGAATACGATTACTTGAAATCAAAATCACGACAGCGAGTTGGAAGAGTTGTTGTTGATTTTAATAGACTTTTAATCGACAAAAATAAGACTGAAGATGTAGTTCTTAAAAATAGAGATGTAATTAATTTTCCTGAGAAGAGAGATTATATTATTATGTTGGGACAAGTAGTCAATCAAGGGAATATTATTTATTCGCGTGAGTTGACAGTGGAAGATTATATAAATCTTGCTGGTGGATTTGGTTGGCGCGCTCAAGAGGGAAATGTTCGAGTTATAAAAGCGAATACAGGTGAGTGGGTTGACGCAGATGATGTAAAATCGTTGGAACCTGGTGATACAATTTGGATTCCTGAGGAACCAGCTCCGGTAAAATTTTGGGATGTCTTCACTGATGTTTTAAATGTTCTTGGTCAAGTAGCTACGGTTTTAGCCGCAACAGTTGCAGTAATTATAAGCACGAGGTAAAGTGAATTTATTACAGTTATTAAATATTGTTCTAACACATAGAAAAAAAATTATTGCTATTTCAACTATAGCATCATTTTTTTATTTGCTCCTTTTATATTTTGTTCATCCGTTAACTTACCGTTCCGTAGCAGAAATATTGCCACCGGAATCGAAAACACCGATGGGCTTGGGAAGTTTACTTCAGAATCAAGAGATTGCAAATTTCTTAACATCGGTGCCTTCTGGGTCAGCCCAACTTTTTGGTGAAATAATTACAAGCCGAACTGCTTGCGAAATTGTTGTTAACAAATTAGAACTCGAAAAATTTTTTGATGTCGAACAAAAGCAAGATGCGGTTAGAAAGCTTCAGACTCTGATAACTGCTGACATCACTAAAGAAGGAATTATAAAAGTAAGTGTTCCTGTTGAGACGGGATTTTTCGGAAGAATGACAGCAGAAAGAAAAATTACTCAGGAAAAAGCAGCGGAAATTTCAAATGCGTTCGTCGAAGCATTAGATGAAATAAATAGAGAAAAACTTTCATCGAAATCTAAAAGAGCTAGAATTTTTATCGAAGGACAACTTGATACTACAAAATTAAAGTTGGAAAAAGCTGAAAGAGATTTAGCCGATTTTCAAAGAACTAATAAAACAATTTCAATCCCCGAACAAGTAAAAACATCGATTGAAAGTGCTGCAAAACTAAAAGGTGAAATAGTATCTTCCGAAATAAATTTAGCATTGTTAAGACAAAACTTAAGTGAAAATAATAGTGTGATCCAATCTTTAAGAAGTAGAATTGAAGAGCTTAATAACCAATACAATAAATTTGAGACTGAGAGTGACAATCTTTTTCTTTCATTCAAAGAAGCTCCAGAACTTGGATTAAGATACGCAAGTTTATTCAGAGAAGTGAAAATTCTAAATGATGTTTATTTATTATTGCAACAACAATTCTACAGAGAAAAAATTCAAGAAAATAGAGATGTTCCTACAATTGAAGTTCTTGACTCAGCAATTCCATCACCAAAACCAGAATCACCTCGTGTTCTTTTTTCTGGTCTGCTTGGAATAATTTTTATTTTTGGTATCGTCTCTTTCGGAGTAATAATATCAAACAAAAATGTTTATAATTTTTTAAAGAAATAGAATAATGAAAAAAAAAACTGCAGTAGTAACAGGTGGTGCGGGATTTCTCGGCTCTCATCTATGTGATAAACTAATATCTGAAGGATATAGAGTAATTGCAATTGATAATTTGCTAACTGGAAATATCGAAAATATTTCTCATCTTTTTGGTCATCCCGATTTTCAATTTACACTTTATGATGTTACAAATTATCTTCACGTCGCTGGTGAAGTTGATTTCATACTCCATTTTGCATCGCCAGCCAGCCCTATTGATTACTTAAAATTTCCTATTCAAACTTTAAAAGTTGGTTCACTCGGAACTTATAAAGCACTTGGATTAGCAAAAGAGAAAAATGCAACATTACTTCTCGCTTCAACTTCAGAAGTTTATGGAGATCCAAACATACATCCGCAAAAGGAAGACTACTGGGGAAATGTAAATCCAATTGGTCCACGCGGAGTTTACGACGAAGCAAAGCGCTTCGCAGAAGCAATAACAATGGCTTATCATCGCTATCATAATGTGAGCACAAGAATTGTTCGTATCTTTAATACTTACGGACCAAGAATGCGGCTTGATGATGGAAGAGCATTACCAACCTTTGTTGGACAGGCTTTGCGAGGTGAGGACATTACTGTTTTTGGAGATGGAAGTCAAACAAGAAGTTTTTGTTTTGTCTCTGACTTGATTGACGGGATCTACAAACTTCTAATTTCATCTGAAGTTTTTCCTGTTAATATTGGCAACCCCGAAGAGATAACAATAAAACAATTTGCTGAAGAAGTTCTAAAACTTACTGATTCAAAAAGTAAAATTATTTATCAAGAATTGCCAGAAGATGATCCCAAAATTCGTCAGCCAGATATTAGTCGAGCAAGAACTTTATTGAATTGGAAACCGAAAGTAAACAGGCACGAAGGATTAAAAATTACTATCGATTATTTTAAATCAAAAGTTTAAAAAATAGATGTCGAATAAGTTTTTCTCTACCATTGCAGGGGCTTCGTTACTGCTTACTTTTATCGGCTTGATTGGTAGAGGATTCGGCTTTTTCAGAGAAATTATTTTTGCTTCGGAGTATGGAATTGAAAAAGAATTTGACATTTATCTTATTGGGTCTGTAATTTCTGTTTCTATAAATACAGCGGTTTTTTATTTGTGTCAAAATTATTTTATTCCAGCTTACCATAATTATAAATCCACATCACTAGAAAAAGCTAACGACTTTCTAAATAATTCGGTTACACTTTTATTCGTGTTTTTTTCGTTCATTACATTTTTGCTTTACTTTTTTTCAAATCAGATTATAACTGCATATTTGGGACAAAACAGTTCAGAATTATTTTCTTTAGCAAAAAATATTTTTGTGATTACGCTCTTTACGATACCGTTAAATGCAGCTGCTGCAATTCTGATTTCTCATCGCCAAGCAGAAAGTGAATTCAAATCAACTGCTATCGCAACACTGTTTCCAAACGTTGCGATTATCATTTCGATAATTGTTTTGAACACTTCCTTAGGAGTATTATCAATTGCAGTAGGATATTTGATTGGGATTATTTTGCAATTTGTTTATATGATTTTTGTTTCTCACAAGGAAATTGTTTTATCAAAATTGATGAAACTAAAAAATATTTTTCCTGAAAAATCTTTAGCGAGCGGATTAATAATTATTGTACTCATCGAAGTTATAAATCAGTCTTATGTTTTAGTAGATCGCTTCTTCTATAAGAGTGTGGAAACTGGTGGAATAGCAGCATTAAACTATGCGAATGTATTGTTCATATTACCAATCTCAATATTTTCGCTTGCCTTGTCAACTGCAATATTCCCAAAATTTTCACAAGCATTTTCAATTAACGATTTCGATACTTTGAAATCACACTTCACAAATGCAATTCGTATAAATTTTTTCTTCTTTATTCCACTTGTCTTTTTAATATTTATTTTCGGTGACTCTTTTATTAGTCTAATTTTTGAAAGAGGAAAATTTACGAATCAAGGTACTGAGATGACCTTTGAAGTTTTACAACTTTTAACTTTTAGTTTAGTTTTTTATTCAAGCTACGCGATTATTAACAAAATGATTTATAGCTCGGGATTGATTAACAAATTATTTTTCGTAGCAATTATTTTATTCGTCTTGAAAATATTATTAAATTATTTCTTAGTAGAAAATTTCAAACAAAATGGACTCGCACTTTCATCAAGTATTATCTACATTCTATTGAGCTTGTCAGGTTATTTAATATTGCGGAATAAATTTAAGTTTAAACTCTCATTGAGTTTTCTTAAAAGTTTTTTATTGATTACATTAAATTGCTTACTCGCATTATTAATCATAACAACAATTGGGATATTATTTTTAGTTGAAAGCACATTTACAAATATTTTTATCATTTCTGTTTTTATAATCACTTATTTTCTGAGCAGTTATTTCATAGACTCAGATGAAATTAAATTATTAAGACAAACTTCAAAAAATTTTTACGCAATAAAATAAAATATTATGAGCATCATTCTAAAATTGAAAAAACATTTACCTAATTGTGTTTATACATTTCTGCGGCACTATTATAGACTCTATAAATTTAATAAATTTCGAAAATATGGTCGTCCTAAAGTTTATGCTGAAACTTCTAAAGCCAAAGAAAGAAGAATAAGAGAAAAATTTTTCGAATTGTATTGTTCAGGCAAAGGCTTGGATATAGGTTATGGCGGAGATAAACTTTTAGAAGGATCTGAAGTTTGGGATTTTGAACATGGAGATGCTCAATTCATGACAACAATAAAAAATGAAACTTACGATTTCGTTTATTCATCGCATACACTTGAGCATATGCCAAATCCTCAAACTGCTTTGAAGAACTGGTTCCGGATTGTGAATAAAGGCGGATACTTAATTTTATATATTCCACATCGTGATTTATACGAAAAGAAAAAAACATTACCTTCTTCTTTTAATTCAGATCATATCTCATACTTCTTAATCGATATTGATGAAGCTCCCGATACAATAGGAATCATTCCGCTTGTTCAAAGAACATTGTTGAATTACGAAGTAGTTTATGCAAAAGAGTGCAAAGAAAATTATTCTGATCCTGGTAAAGATTTGCAAAGTAGTGGAGAGTATTCCATCGAAATTGTAATTAAAAAAAAATAGTATGAGAAGGCTATCAGAAATTAGTACAAGATTTAAGGTTATTGATGTTATCGTAAATCTATTCTTGAGTTTTGTTTTAGCTGTGATTAAAGTTGGGAGAAAATTATTTATCAATCATAGTGATAAAATTTTAGTAGTAGCATTTCATAAACTCGGAGATTCTATCTTCTCATCATATGCGATAAGAGAAATAGTAAATTATTACGGAAATGAAAATGTAAAAATTGTTTGTGATAGAGAATATGAAATTTTATTTAAAGAAATATTTCCTAGCGTCGAGCTTGTTTTAATTTCGAGAGAAGATTTTTTATGGAATGGAAGAATTGCAAACAGGAGAATCCGAAAAGCAATTTCAAGTAATAAATATAAGATTGTATTTGATCTAACTGGCTCAATATTAAGTTGTTCTTTATTAATTGGAGTGACTGCAAAAAAAATAGTTGGAATGAATCTTCGGCACTTAAAAAATTTTTATGATAAGTATATTCCATCTCGTGCAATCCCACATCTAACTGACCGCTATTTAGATATTGTTGAACTTGAAATAAAAATTAACCGAGATAAAATTAAAAGAGAATACGATTTAAATTTAAATTCCGTTGGAGAAATATTAATTCATCCTTTTGCAGGTTGGAAAGCTAAAGAATGGAATTTATCGAAGTTTATTCAGTTAGCTGAAAAAATTAAAGTCGAGTATCGAGTAAAAATTATTTTTTTTAAAAATACTATTTCTGAAGATATTATTAATGAGATGAATTATCTAAAAATTAATCATATGAGTTTTAATTCTGTTTCTGAATTGATGAGTGCTGTTAAAGGTGCTTCTTTATTGATCTCAAATGACTCCGGTCCAATTTATCTCGCTGATTATTTTGGTGTCCCAACATTATCAATTTATGGTCCAACTAATCCTGAGTTTTCAATGCCCCTAAGTAAGCATCATGATTTTATTCAAAAAAAAATAAACTGTTCACCAAAAAAAAACGAACAATACTGCTTCACTGATGGCGGATATTATTGTCCTTCGTACGAATGTATGAATCAGTTAACTGTTGATGAAGTGTATAATTTAAGTTCGTCAATTTTAGATAAATTTGGAATTAAAAAAATTGAGCAAGTAAACTGATGAAATTAGGATTTGTAATACCCGTATTTAATGAAGAAAAATATTTGCCTGAACTAATCGATTCGATTCTTAATCAAGTTAATTTCTCGGTGATAGAAAATATTGTTTTGGTTGATGGGAACTCAACTGACAACTCAAAAATAATAATTCAGTCGTATGTAAAAAATAATTCCAAAATTGTTTTAGTTGAAAATCCCAAAAGGATAACTCCAATTTCGCTAAACCTTGGAGCAAAATATTGTTTGGATAATGGCTCTGATATTGTTCAGTTTATTGGTGGACACAGTAAGTTATCAAAAAATTTCACGCAAGAACTTTGTAATGCAGTTGAGCAATTTCCTGATGTATCAATATTCACATCGAGTTTAATTTTCTTCCAAGCAAAAATCAAAACTGAAAAATTAATTCAACTTCATGCTCATTCTATTCTCGGAAGAAATTTTAAAAAATTTATTGACGTAGAAAAAAACCTTGATGGATTTACGACAGGATTCTTTGCGGTAAAGAAAAAAGTTTTTTCTGAAATTGGTTTTTATAATGAAAAATTGATAAGAAATCAAGATGTTGATTTTGCACTTCGTGCTCAAAATAAAGGTTTTATTGTAATGACATTTCACAAAATAAAATCATATTATAAAACTCCTTCAGAATTGAATCTATTGTTTCGTCAAATGTATAAGACGGGAATTTTTGTAAGTGTAAATCCTTCGACACACAAATTAAAACATAAAATCCCTGCAATCTTTTTTGGATTTATTTTTTTATTAATTGCTTTTTCAATTCTCTTTTCTTTTTTAGGCTTTGGTTTTTTAGCGACAGCATCATTTTATCTGTTGGTTATCGCGCTAATTGGATATTCAGCGGGATGCTTTTTAGAATCACTCAAATATTTTTTTAAGAATGGAATTACTGGACTCTTCCTTTTCCCTTTATTCATTTCAACCCATTTTACTTATGCTTTAGGAACATTTGTAGGATATTGGAAAAAAATCTTTTGAAATGATTAACTACCCAGAAAAATATTGTCATATGCTCGATGAATTAAATTTTAAATATTTTTTATCTGATAATAAAATTTGGATACTTGATTCACAGCGAGTTCGTCCTCTCGGACCGGCTTTAATTGATTATTCGATTAGTGATGTTGACGCAAAAAAAATTATGAATCAATTAAATGGGAAATTTATTTATTGGACTTCAGGATTTAAAAATGTTCTAGAAAAATCAAATTGGTATGCAGTGATATTGGATAAGTTTACTCCTGTTGAAGAAATTAAATCTGAGAACACAAGAAGCAAAATTCGACGTGGACTAAAAAATTCCGAAGTGAAAAAAATTGACGCAGATGAGATGATAAAAAATGGTTATGATGTTTATGAAGAAGCAAATAAAAAATATAAAAGTAAAAAAATAATTGAACGAAGAAAATTTAATTCAAGATTTGAAGTAACAAAAAAATATGAAGACTTAGTTGATTATTGGGGAGTGTTCCATAAGAATAAACTTGTGGCTTACACTGAAGTATTGAAGTATGATAATATTGAAGCTAATTATTCAGCAATTAAATTTTCGCCTGACTTTATGAAATATTATACCTCCTATGCAATGATATATAAAATGAATGAACATTATTTGCGTGATAAAAATTTTTCTTACGTCAATGATGGGTTTAGAAGCATTTATCACAAGACTTCAATTCAAGAATATTTGATTGACAAATTTAGTTTTGAGAAGAAGAAAACAAATTTATTTGTTCAATATAATTTTTCGATCAATGCAATATTAAAGATTACAAAATCACTAAAATTTTTGCATAGTATTCTTGACAATAGAATCAAAGCATTAATTGAACTTGATAAATTGAGGATCAAATGAATACAGAAAATTCAAAACTTTTTGATGAAGTTGAATTTAACAATTGGGCGAATCGATCAGGTTTGATTGAGAATGAGTTTTATCTTATTTCAAAATACATTTTGAACTTAAGCAAAGAAATTAAAATTCTTGAAGTAGGAACTGGGAATGGGAGAATTGCTTTTGAGATTGCCAAATATAATTATCCTAATATTAATGCAATTGATTTAGCACAAAAACTTTTAGATGTTGCATCCCTAAAAGCAGTAAAAGAATTTCCTACTCTAAAATTTGAAAATATGAATGCAGCAAATTTACAATATGAGAGCAAGAGTTTTGAATGCGTAATTGCTCTGCAGCAAATTATTTCTATAATTGATAATCCTAACGATCGGTTGATGGCAATCAAAGAATGTTATCGTGTTTTAAAAAAAGATGGACTATTCATTTCAAGTTTTTTGAACATTAACGGAAGATGGTATAATCCAATCGTAGGTTACTTTTCCTTGATATTAAAAAAAATAAAAGGAGAGTCAGAATTTAATTCATACAAATATCTGCCTTGGCTAAAGCTCGGGAAGAAAATTAATCTGAGTTATCTCTATCAAAAACAATCACACGTCTATTGTTATGAATTCGATGAAATAAAATCTTTAGTAAAAGAAGTTGGCTTTAATGTGATTGAAATTAAAACAGCAGAAATGATTCAGAAAAAGAGTGAAAAATATTTGTCAGGTGGTATGATTTATTTAGTAGCGAAAAAATAGTATGATTGATTTCATTCATCTTTATAAAAATGAAATAAAAAATTACTTCAACTTATCAAAAGAATATGAAGTTTTTCTTTATTGGAAGGGAAGAGTTGCACTATTTGCAATTCTAAAATCACTTGGAATTAAAGATGGTGACGAAATTATTATTCCAGCATTTACTTGCGTAGTAGTTCCAAACGCAATTCTTTATTGTGGTGCTCGTCCAATTTATGTAGATATAAACCCAAACACACTCAATATTGATGTGGATAAAATTCAAGAAAAAATTACTGCAAGAACAAAAGCAATAATTGCACAAAATACTTTTGGATTGCCGCCAGAATTAACGCGACTAAAAAAAATTGTTAAAGAAAATAATTTATTTTTGATAGATGACAATGCTCACGGTGTCGGCTCAAAGTATGATGATTATTTTACTGGTCTCGATAATGAAGCTTCATTTTATTCAACTCAATGGAATAAAGTTTACTCAACTGGAATCGGTGGAGTTGTTATTACAAAAAATAAAGAAATAATTAGAAGTCTGGATGACCTTGATAAATCAGCATTAGTCCCATCTTCACTTGAAGAGTGTCAAATAAAATTACAGTTTATTTTGAATGAAAAATTACTTAATCCTTCTACGTATTTTTATCTTTTAAAAATTTATCGTTTCCTCACAATGAAAAAAATAATTTCGGGCTCAAATCAAGCGGATGAATTTTCTGAAATTGTGATGCCAAAAGATTACTTTAAGTTGATGGGAAAAGAGCAGGCAAAAAAGGGAATTGTTGAAATAAAAAAATTAGACAAAAACATTTTTCATAGAAATAATATCTATAAAAAATATATTGAATTATTTGAGGCATTTGGAATTTATTGTTTTAGAATTCCAGATAATTATTTTAGTACTTGTTTAAAATTTCTAGTGTTAGTAAAATCAAAAGAAAAAATTCTGCAGCTTGCAGAGAATAATAATTTAGAAATTGCTGATTGGTTTTTATCTCCGATTCATCCGATAAAAAATGACCTTCATAAATGGAATTATGAAAGTTCATCAAATCCAATAGCAGAAAAAATTAGTGAACATATCGTTGGTCTTCCAACACATAATAAAATTGATGAAAAATATTTTGAGCGATTAAATTTATTCATCAGAAATAATAGAGATGAATTTCTAAATGAGAAGATAGCATAGCAATTGAAAGCGCTTGATTTAACAAATACAGTTTTGAAAAAAGAATATCTCTTGATGGGTCTTGCACTTGGTATGGCAATGGTTCTGTTCAACAAGTATATGCTTTTTCTCGCACCACTACCAATAATATTAGCTCTCTTTTTTGTTTATGGCAGAAAGGCGGCTCTATTTTTTATCATTGCTACTTACCTTGTTTTAATCACTGATGTAGTTGACAATCTACGGCGAATAATTGTTGTATTGAATACGCTTTACCTTGTACTAATATTTTTTTGGGATTATGGAATAAACTTAAAAGCTTATCCAAGACTTCCATCTAAAGTTGCTATTACAATTTTTGCTTTTGCTTTTGCAATGTTCATCTCAAGTTTGAATTCAAATTATTTTGTTTTGGGGATGTTTCAATTAGCAAGATTCTCAGTTTTTGTTCTAATAATTTATTTGATATACGCTCAGATAAAGGTTAAAGAAGATGTCTATTTAATATTAAAAGCAATTTTATTTTCAGCTTTATTTTTAAGTGCGACAATTTTATATGAATTTTATTTGCGTGGATTTGAAATCACATTATTTGGGACTCTGAATATTTTTAGAGTTGGAGGCTTGTTTACAAATGTAAATAATGTTGCCGTACAGATGATGGTAACCGCACCAATATTGATTGCACTCTATCCTACTTTTCAAAAACAAAATGAAAAAAGAATAGTTGGTTTTTTAATCTTTGTTTTAATTGCTGCTCTAATTTTTAATAATTCGAGAGGAGCGATAGTTGCATTTGGCGTCAGCATTTTTGTTTTATACTATATCAACAATAAAAGAAAAGCAATTATTACTTTTAGTTATTTGGCACTTTTTCTATTGCTTGCATATCTCTTTACTCCAGTTGGTGATTTAATCGATTTATTTTTTAGAGTAGAAAGATTTACAAGTGGGCGGGAAGTTCTCTGGCAAATGGCTATTGAAATGTTTAGACAAAATCCATTAACAGGAGTTGGTCCAGCAGGATACAAATATGAAATGTATAATTTCTTACCAGTCATGCACGGTACTTGGGAAGAGCTGAGTGTATTGTATTTTTTTTACATCCAAGATTATGGAATGCAACATAATTTTTTTCTGTATCTCGCATCTGATTTAGGTCTTTTGGGAGTTGCTGCTGGAGTGATATTAACAGTAGCATTTTTTGGAACAGCTATAAAATATTTTAAAGAAAATAAAAATTTGAACAGTAGAGATAGTAGATTAATTCTTGGAATTTATGTTGTAGGTTATGGATATTATGTTCGTAGTTTATTTGAGTCGGTAAATATTTTTTCTTATGGTTGGCTCTCTGGTGATTTAATGTTTTGGTTACTCTT
Source organism: Chlorobiaceae bacterium (assembly GCA_013824085.1). GTDB lineage: Bacteria > Bacteroidota > Ignavibacteria > Ignavibacteriales > Ignavibacteriaceae > PNNF01. Next base: position 20,829 of record PNNF01000032.1, read on the forward strand.
TCTGGTTATGATGTATCTGATAGAGCAGGGAAAAATTTTTCCCCAAAAGAGTGAATAAAATAGGAATTTATTTGTAGAAAAAATTATTGAATAAATTCTAAAGTGTTATATTTGACAAAATAATTTATTTATTTTTAGAAAATTTATAATTATTTGTTAAATTGTTTATATAAATATTATTTTAATTGTTGTACTATCTTCTGATTTTCTGAGAAAGAATGAAAAATTTTATTCAGTTTCATAGACCGTTCATATCTGAAGAAGAAATAAATGAGGTCGTTGATACTCTTCGTTCCGGGTGGCTCAGTATGGGTCCAAAAACTATTCAATTTGAGCAAGAATTTAAAGAGTACATAGGTACCCCTAATTCTGTTTCTGTGAATTCATGGACTGCTGGTGGCCATTTAATTCTTGAAGCTCTTGGCTTAAAAGAAGGGGACGAAGTAATTGTACCCACAATGACTTTTCCTGCGACTGCTGAAATTGTTTGTTACTTTAAAGCAAAACCAGTAATCGTAGATGTCGACCCTGTAACTTTAAACATTACTCCAGAAGCTATTCTAAAAGCGATTACTCCTAAGACAAAAGCTATTATCCCAGTTCATTATGCTGGACAACCTTGTGATATGGACGAAATTCTTGAAATAGCTAAGGCAAAAAATTTACATGTTATTGAAGATGCTGCTCATGCTCTTCCCTCAACTTACAAAGGTAAAAAGATAGGCACAGTTTCACCAATAACTTGCTTTAGTTTTTATGCAACCAAAACTCTAGCTGCTGGTGAAGGTGGAATGATTTGTACTAGTGATGAGTTACTTGCAGAGCGTACAAAAATTATGCGCCTTCATGGAATAAATAGAGACGCTTGGAAACGATATACTGAAGAAGGATCTTGGTACTATGAAGTTGTAGCTCCGGGATTTAAATATAACCTAACTGATATACAAGCATCTCTTGCATTAATTCAATTAAGAAAAGTCGAGCTAATGTGGAAAGCAAGAGCTGACCTCGCAGAAGTTTATACAGAACAATTAAAAGATAACGATCTCATCGAACTTCCTACAATTAAATCAGACAGAACAACTTCTTGGCACCTATACCCAATTAGATTAAAACTTGATGGATTAAAAATCAATCGGTCAGAATTTATATTAGAATTGAAAAAAATTGGGATTGGTGTAAGTGTTCACTTTATGCCTGTTCATAAACATAAATATTATCAAGAAACTTTTGATCTTAATTCCAACGATTATCCTGTTTCCGAAGACGCTTTCCAAAAATTGATTTCACTTCCTATTTATCCTAACTTAGGGAAATCCTCTGTTGAGACTGTTGTTGATGGGATTAATACATTAACAAAAAAATATCGAAGGTAGAATCTATCTTTTAGATGACGACTTCATACTTTATTGCAAAAAGAATTTTCGACATTATATTTAGTCTGATTGCACTATTAGTCTCTCTTCCAATTATTATCATCCTTATTATTTTGGTTAGACTTGATTCAAAAGGTCCGGCGTTTTTTGTTCAAGAAAGAGCTGGCTACAAAGGAAATGTCTTTAGGATGTACAAGTTTAGAGGTATGGTAGTTAATGCTTTGGATATTGGTCCTGACTTAACACAGATGAATGATCCACGGTTGACAAGAGTTGGAAAAATAATTAGAAGATTGAGTGTTGATGAATTACCGCAGTTCTATAATGTGCTTATTGGAGATATGAGTATTGTTGGACCTCGTCCTGAAGTACTATCAATTACTAATTTGTATACTGCAGAACAGAAAAAAGTTTTCGACTTTAAACCTGGGATTACTGGGTTTTCCCAAATTAACGGAAGACAAACTCTCACTCCTGAAAAAAGAATTGAAATGGAAATTGAATATTACTCTAATGCGAGTTTCTGCTCTGACTTATCAATAATCCTCAAAACTCCCAAAGTAGTTTTAACTAATGAGGGAAATATTTAGCAAACATTTTCAAAGTTAATTGATTCGGTGAATATTTTTATACTTGTATAGCTTGCATCTCAAAATTAACTTGATTAATAAATTTATTTATTTTAATTCAAAACAACTCGAATAGATTATGATGTTTTTTTTAGCCTTACTCTTTTTTTCACTTTGTGCTACTCATCCAATTTTTTCTCAATCTTATAAAATTATAGAATCGAATGATAAGTTTATCAAAATATCATTCGACTTTTCAGAAGCTTATAATGTGAGAGATACATTATTAAGTGGGAAAAATTTTACTAAAATATCTTCCGAAAGAATATCAATCAGGAAAGATGGAGAACCTTGGTTACCAACTTTTTCAGTTGCCGTTGGAATTCCACATTCTGCTAATCCGACTGTCGATATTGTTTCTAACACGAGTGAATTAATTTCGAATATCTTTGTTTTGCCTTTCCCAAAAGGAACCTCACAAGATGAAGAATTAGACTATTCCTTTTTTGATCAGAGTATCTATTCTACTGATAGATATTTCCCAGAAAAAAATGCAACCATTTCAAATGATTTTGAATTTCGATATTCGCGTATTGTTAATTTGACTATTTCCCCATATAGATTTAATCCAGTTAAAAAAGTATTGGAATTTAATAACACTATTGTAGTTCAGCTAAATTATAATACTGAAAATATTTTTGGAGAATTTTTATCCATCGATGATGAACTTACAAATGATATTATTTCGAGTTCAGTCATTAACCCAGATGTTGCCAAAAGCTTTGTTGCACAAAAAATGGATGTAACTCAAAAAAGCGTTAGTAATTATTGGTATAACCCAACGAAAAATTATTTTAAAATTTATACTTCTACAAAAGGGGTTTACCGTGTTTATTATCAGGATTTTGTAACAGCGGGTCTTCAATTGTCGCAAAATATTCATATAAATAAATTAGAGTTAATAAATTTAGGAATTCCTGTTCCAATTGAAGTAGTTGATGATGGCGACAATATCTTCAATAACAACGATTATATTCATTTTATTGGCTATCCACCAAAGCCAACTGATTTTGTTAAAACAAATATTTATAATAAAACTAATGTTTATTGGTTTTCATATCAATCTGATTCGACTGGCTTGAGATATACAACAATAAATGGATTCCCATCCAATTATACTAATCTTGTTCAAAAAACTCTGAGAACTGAAACATTTGAAGAAGATAGAATTTATGAGCGATTAGGATATGCTATTAATGGTAACAGAGATTATTGGTTTTGGGGTAAGGCTTCATGGAGATTAATTGGACTAAGGACTGAATTTAACACATCTTTTTTACGTTTACCAAATCACGATGCTGGTTCACCAATTGTCAAATTGCGTGTGATGATGCATGGGCTAACTACTCCTCCTTGCTCACCGGGTCATGTAGCAAATATTTCCATCAATAATAATTTTATTGGGCGTGCTGTTTGGGATGGTCAGTTTGAATTTTTATTTGAAAGTAATTTTTTTGCAAGAGCAGACAGTATTCCGCTTTTTTTCAATGGTAATAATTTCAGAGTAAGTTTAGATGGCACTTCTTGTGATCGTTTTGCAGACGAGATTAGAATAAATTGGTTCGAGTTTGAGTATTGGGCTTGGAATTATGCCTCTGAAAATAATTTTTCATTTATTAGTCCACCAAATGTCAATGGTAAGAATGCTTATATGATTTATAGTTGGAGACGAAATAATGTGAAAATATTTAATCCAAAGGAGAACAAAATAATTTCAAATTCTTTATTCTATAATGATCCTGATGGAACAATTGTTTTTATGGATTCAACGATGGGAAGAACAGAATATTTTTTAGCTGCAAATGATCATTTCCTCGCTCCTGATTCTATTAAAGTTGATCCTTCATCTAATTTAAGAGCTACTTCAAATTCAGCTGATTATATCATTATTACTCATGCAGATTTTGTTCCAATTGCTGAAAGATTAAAAACAATTCGGACTCAGAATTTTACTGATAAGACCATAATAAATCCTCGAATTGTTGTTGTGAAAGCTGAAGACATATATGATGAGTTTTCGAATGGGCTTTTGTCACCCTTCGCAATTAGAGATTTTCTTCAGTACGCTTTCAATAATTGGCAACGCCCCTCATTTATTTACACTGTGTTGATTGGAGATATGAGCCATGATTATAGAGGTTTGTTACCTTCTAGTCAACCAAATTTTTTACCATCAATGCCGTATCATTCTTATACATATGGGCAAGCTGTTGCTGATAATATGTTTGGTACAATTGTAGGGTCTGATTTAATACCTGATATAGCGTTAAGTAGAATTGCGATTGAAACAATTGCGGAAGGGAATACATTCCTTGATAAGTTGCAAGGTTATCCAGCTGATAGGTCTAAACAATGGAGAAATACTACTTTACTTATGTCTTCTGGTCAAGATGCTGAGGATGAGGCACGTTTTGAATTTAATGCTGCTAGCATCAGTTTAAATGATAACTTCCTCCGTCACAATGGATTTAACTCACGAATAATAATGAAGTTTCCGAATCGGATTGAGTACCAACAATTTCAAGGATCTACTTTAGAAATTAAGGATGCTTTTAACAAGGGAGCAGTTTTAGCCAATTATTATGGACACGGTGGTGGTTTTCAATGGGATCTAACTTTTTTGACTGAGGATATCCCGACTCTAAGAAATGTTGGCAGACTTCCGTTTATTTTGAGTGTGACTTGTTATACTGCTCATTTCGATAATCAGAAATCTTTTGGAGAACAATTCATTCTACTTCCTGAAAGAGGTGCAATCGGTTTTATGGGGAGTACTGCTTTAACTCAATGGGCTGAGGGAAAAGCTATCAATGACACTCTTTTTAATACTATTTATAACAAAAAAGAATATGTTACTGGACGTGCAATTCTCAGAGCATATGTAAATTCATTATCAGCATCAATGCAGATTCCAGTAATCGCCTATCTTGGTGAGCCTCTCGTAAGACTTACTTTGCCTGATAATCCAGATTTCGAAATTAGGAACACTGATATTGTCACATCACCTGAAAATCCTGTCATAAATGATACAACATTTGTTACAGTTAGAATCAATAATCTCGGGCTAAAAAATTCAAATCAAGTTACAGTTGAATTATTTTATTCTTCAACTGATAGTGCTGGATTAATAGGAAAGAGGAGTATCAATGTTTTTACTTTAAGAGATTCAGTTGTTTTTAAATGGATACCCACTACCAGTGGTCTAACAACTTTGAGTGCAAGAGTTAATTTAGTTGATTCAATCCCAGAAATGGATTATTCAGATAATATGGCTTCGATGACTGTCCCAGTGTTTAATTTATCTGATCCAAGTGTTCTATTTCCTACAGATGGTTTAGTTACATCTGCTAACCAAATTGAATTTAAGTTTGTTGACAACGGTTATTATACCAATAGGCAATTTGAATATTATATTGAGATTGATACCTCAGTTTCCTTTACCAATCCTATTCTAAGATCGCCATCAATAATCCCAAATAACGGATTGGTAGAATGGGTTTCGTC
>PNNF01000033.1 GCA_013824085.1 Chlorobiaceae bacterium
CCGATAATGAGCCAACAATACCTTCTACTACAGAGTTTGATGCAAAGTTTACCGATGCATTAGGCCCTGCTAAATAAGAAAATACTAGATCAAATAACTTAGCACCAGAAGATCCACCTGGGATATTCATGGTAGTAGTCAAATCATACTCCCAATAAACAATAACTTGTCTTCTGGAAGTAGCTGGAACATTAATTACAGAAACACTTATGAAGGTTCCCGCAGCACCTAATTCTGCTCTTCGATTAGTTACTCCGGTTGCAGGATTAAATCCTAATCTTGTTGAGTCATATTCGAATCTTAAAGCGAATGACGCAACTCCATTAAAATCAGCCACGTGAACCGGCAAAGTAACTGTACTCGGTGCAGCACCAGTAACTGTTGCAATACCAACGGTAGGTTGTGCAAATATTTGAGATGCAAACAGAACAACTATCACACTCAATATTTTAATTGTTTTTATCATTTTGCCTCCGTTTACAATTTTTATTTTCTGCATTTCTCGAAATCTCTTTTTATAATAAGAGCGAAGTCTAAACTTCGCCCTTATATTATTTCATTTACATTAAACCATTACTTGCCAATTACTTGGTTAACATCATTTTCTTTGTCTGCTTGAAGTTCTTTCCAGTGCCTTCAACAGTTATAGAATAGATATACATACCACTTGGTAAGTTTGAAGCATTCCACTCAACTTTATACGCACCTGCGGTTTGTAATTCATTGATTAAAGATGCAACTTTTTGGCCTAATACGTTATAAATATCCAATGTTACTTTTCCATCAACAGGTATATCATACTGAATTTGTGTAGATGGATTGAATGGATTTGGATAGTTTTGTCTCAAAGAGAATTCTGCTGGAACAAAACCTTCAACAGTTGATACTGTAACACCGGCATTGGTTAATATTTTATCAAAACTAGCTAACTCACTATTTACTGCATCTACATCTATTGTAAAGGAAACACCAGCCTTGAAGTTTACTGTAGGCTTGAATTGTAGAGCAAAAATAACTTGATTAGCTTTTAAGTCATTTAATTTAATGTCATCCCATACTAATGAAACTTTTCCATCTTTTTCATTATAAACTAAACCTTCGAATCCTTTAATTCCTGTGAATTGAACTAATTCTTTTGGATAGTTTAGATAGAAAGTATATGAAGATACTTGTAAATCAGAACTAATTTTTACAGGAACTTCAAATTCTAACTTAGGATTAACTTTTAATATTTCAGTTGAGTTCACTGACATATTTGGTTGTTCTTTTGCAACAGTTGGAACAAAATCACCGTTTACATCACCAACAATAATAGCTTGGAAATTAGATGTAACAGATGCACCAGATACGGTTACACTTGCTGCATTATTAAATCTCCAATCACCTGCTGGGAATGAGCTTGATGCACCAATGATTCTTTGTCTCATTGAAGTAACATCAGAACCAGTAACAGTAGCATCATTATTAACATCTGCTGCTAATAAGCGCAATCCTGCTAATGGAGTTGTACCGATAATATGTAATCGAACTGCTGTAACATCACTTCCTGATACACCACCCCAAGGTCTGGTAGTAGAAACAGCTAAAGTGTATGTTCCATTTGGAACTGCAGCAAAATTATAAACACCTGAGGCATTTGTAACTGCTGTGAATGAACCAGGAGTCAAAGTAACTGTTACACCGCTTAGTGGCGTACTAGCTGAATTGTTATAAGTAACTGTTCCAGTAACTACAAAGCCTGCTGGATTAACAGTAACAGCAATTGTGTCTCTTGTCTGAGCAGATGGGGTTGAAGCATCGTTCGCAGTAACTATGACAGTTGCTACTTGTGTGCTTGTAACATTTGCTGGAGTAAGAGTTAATGTGTTACCACCAGTAATACTAACTGCAACAACAGCTGAATTAGATGTTGAAGCTGTATATGAATAAGGAGCGGTACCACCTGAGAATACTGTTCCTAATGCAATGCTTGTAGCTGGAGCTGCTCCAACTAATGTTTGATCAGCAATTGGACTAACAACTACAAAAGCTGCATTAACTGTTACATTAAATGTATTGTTAATGATACCATTTGCAGTATTTTGACCAACAACTGTAATTTGTGTTGTTCCAAGTGCAACAGGTGATATGCTTAGTATATTACCAGTGACCGAAGCAACAGCAATTGAAGGATTAGCTGAAGATGCCGAGAATGTTAATGCTGAAGTTGCACCACCAAATAAACTATCCGGTAAATTAACTAAATTTTGCGTTAACGCTGCTGTACCTAAAGCTAAGTTTCTGTTTGCAAGTGGATTCTTTACATACAATGTAGAATTCAATCCAAATGTAAATCTTGAACCTGTTGGGTTAATACCACCAGTAGCAGTTACCGAAGTAACAGTTGGGGTATTTGAAGGAGGAGCAAGATAGTTATCATAATTAACTCCTTGTAAGAACCAAGGATTGTTAATAATATCACCACCAACTGATTTTCTAATTAATCTTGCGTTAGCAATATTAACGAAACTTGGTAATGTATAACCACTTGCTGTCATTTCTAAGTTGAAATTAACTGCTCCTAAACTTGAACCTGATCTAACTAACCAGTAGAAGTTAGGATATTGCGAAATTGTTAATGGAGCATTAGCTGGTACACTTGCTAACGTATTAATTGGTAATCCATTGTTACCACCTGGAGTTTCATTAATATGTGACATTTCAATGAAAATTCCTGGGAAAGCTGAAAATGTTGTAGCTACAGGTCTGAAGTTTAGTGTATCACCAATTGGAAATTCAATTCGTGTTGCAGTACCTGAACCAGCAACAACTGGGTCAATTCTAAAAATACCATTTACGTGAGATGTAAATGAACCACCTCGAGTAAACATTTGAGCTACATTTGAAGTAGGCCAACCGACTCTTAAAACGTTAGGAGTGTCTATTTGTAAAACACCTCTTGTAAGTGTAAGAGCAGTAGAGCCAATAGTTGAAAGCGTTAAAATACTTCCAGTAGGAACTGTAGAAGTTACTCTAACAAGTGAAGTTGGTGCTTGATTTACTGTTAAGCTAGCAACTGTAACACTTCCACCAAGTTGGAATATTTGCGGGAAACCACCATTAAATACCAAGTTACCACCTGTTACAGCAGCACCGCTACCCATTGTGAGGTTGTTACTTAATGTAAATACTGTGACACCTAAAGCTAAAGTTTGGTTTGTAGCAATTGTTACAGCAGCATTTGCAGTTACATTAGCACCAAATGTAGTTGCAGCATTAATATTTAATGCTCCGCTATAAGTTGTAATAGCACCTACTGTTGTAGGACCATTGAATGTTGATACACCAGTAACTGTTCTTGTTGCACCGAATGTCCAACCAAGAGGATTTGTGTTAGCTCCTACAGTTAAAGCGCTGATAGTGACAGGGGCTAAATATTCAACACCACTTGTACCAGTTCCATTACCTGAGTAAACTAACATTACATTGTTAGCTGCAAATGCTCCAGAACCAGTTAAAGTGATAGAACCATTAACAGTTCTTGTAAGTGTTGGAACAGGTGCATCAAACAATGTTAAAGTCATAGCTGTTGCTACGTTAAGTACACCTTGTGTTAATGTAAGGTTGCCGTTAATTTGACGGCTATTATTAATATTAACAATATTACCTGAAGCAGCTAGATTAACTACTACATTTCTTGCCAATGTTGTAGGAGCTGCTGGCCAGTAACCTGCACCTAACCCTACTGTATTGGTTACAGTTGATCCTGCACCAGTAAATGTATAATCAGCATTAGCTGTACCAAATAATAAATCACGAGTAACTTGTGGTGAACCAGTTATATTGATCATCGGAACAACACCACTAGCAACACCAGCTTGAAGTTCGATGGTTGCAGGAGAAATTGGGTTTGTCACAACTACGTTACCATCTAAATGAAGAGTATTAGCAACTGTAACTAAACCGTTGTTAGGGCTAGTAGCTAAATTTAAATCGCTCGAAATTCTAAAGTTTGTTATTTGCATTGGGAAGTTACTTTGTGCAAATGTACCTGTAGAATTCCATACTAAGAACCCTGTACCACTGTAAGTAGTAGCTGCAGTTCTAGTGAAATTTGTTGTACCAGTCATTAATAAGTTAGTAGTTCCAAATGTTAATAGACCATTCGCGTGTGTGAAGGTAGCATTATTAACATCAAGACCAGTAACTGAAGCAACAGCGTTTAATGTTACATTACCATTAATATTTAAGTTATTTACTACGTAAGAAGCAGATAAAGTTGGAGCAACTGCATCATTAACAGTTACTGTTAGTGTGCCTGTTGTTGGAGCTAAGAACAAAGTTGCAGCTCCACCAATGGTTGCTAGATCTTTATCATTTACAGTGTATGTATTACCGCTTACTCGTAAGTTTGTTGTTAAGCCAATACTACCAGATGTATGTAAGAATGTACTTGAAACAACTAAATCAGCAACACCTAAAACATTGAAAGCTTGACCACTAGTAGTCGCCACTTCAAGGTTAGGAATAGTGTCATGAGAAGTTGTAACTGTAAAACTAGTAGGTCCTGCTGTTGCATTTACAAATCGCAAGAAACCAGTTTGACCAGTTGTAAATTTAGCTACACCATCTTGTGAATTTGCTACACCTTCAATTTCAAGATTGAAAGTATTAAGAGTAATAATACCACCGTTATGAACGTAATTACCAGCAACTCTAACTCTTGAGAGTAATGTAACACCAGCACCTGCGCCTGTTGTGTTAAAAGTACCTGTAAAGTTATCATATCCTGCAACTACAGGTGATTCGTTCACAAAACTTAGACTTACAGTTCCATTACCTGTTACTGATAAATTACCAATAACTTGTCTTAAACCAACAAGTTGGTTGCCAATAGAACCAGCCAATACTGAAACGTTTGCAGTAATTGTGTTAGCAAGAAGGTCTGAACCTGTTGTTCCTGTTCCAACAATTGAGGTGCCTGCCGCTCTGCTTAAGTTCACAAGACCGCCACCTGTAATATCTGCATTACCTTCTAATTGGATCTGTGAAGTATCATTATTAGCAATATTTCCAGACATTTCAAGTGTGAAACCAGAGAGGTTTAACACATAAGCCGATTTAACATTTAAAGTACCATTTACAGAGAAATTAGCCAAGGCAGTAACGCCAGCTGCACCACCTACTGATCTAACAGAAAGATTATGGAGTCTGTTATTAGCAGTTGGTATTTCATTTCCCATATTTAGTGTAGCAGAATTTAAGTACATAACATCTACTGGGTTCGTAAATGTAGGAGCAACTCCAAACGAACCTTGGTTTCTTCTTATTTGAGGAAATGGTTTTGGTGTTTTGTTAAATTCAATTACGTCGGGCCCAGCACCAGCTACACTTACTACACCATTGGTCAAACCAAAGATAGCTGTAAATACGTGATTTCTAGCTGCACCTGAATTAAAACTTGCGCCTAATGAATTATCAACTTCAAAATTCCCATAAGTAATACCTGAATTTGCAGCTGAAATTACATTTGCTCCTGGAACAAATAAACTATTTTGCATCGAAATAAATCCATCAGTTCCACTTACTGCTGGAGTAGCATAAGCTTCCGCTGGGATATGAGCATTATTGTATGCAAAATCTTCATCAATAAAAAGATATACACCACGAATCACTACTTGACCATCAGTAAAAGTTACATTTCTATTTACTTTTAAGTTACCATCTTGTAGTGTAAAAGCGTTTATACCTGTTGTGCCACCGAAAGTATTGTTTACAGTTACGTGGCCTGGCCAAACTGATGTACCACCACCAGAAACTGACAATACTTGTGCAACTGTACCATTAAAGTTTAGTGTAGTATTGTTATTAAATGTACCTACAACATTGGCAGGTAAAACTGTCGATAAAGCTGTAAAAACGTTACTTGCTCCACCAACATTAAAATTTCTTACACCTGTACCAAAATTAACGGTACCGGCAGGATGGTTATAATTACCCGTCAAAGTAATAGCAGATGTTGGGTTACCAGCTTCAAAGCTAACAGTAGCTGAACCACTGATACTCAAATTGCCGGTTAGATTAACTGCTGCCGTAGTGTGTAAGTTTAATGTACCACCAGATGCAGTAACATTACCTGTAACAGCAAAAACGCCTGAAGCTAATGCGTTACCTAAATTTACTGATCCACCTGAAACTGTGATAGGACCAGAAGTCAATGTACCAGTTGATAGAGAAGTTACACTGATAATACCAGTACCTGAGTTTGTAACTCCACCAGTTGCTGTCAATGAACCAGTTGTTAGTGGAACATTGATGTTACCAGTACTTGAGTTTGTAATTGCACCAGTTACTGACAATGAACCAGTTGTTAGAGTAAAATTGATGTTACCAGCACCTGAGTTTGTAATTGCACCAGATACTCCTACAGATGTAGTAGTATTATTAAATACTATGTTCCCAGGTGAAGAGTTTGCGACTGTACCCGATATACTTACAGTGCCATCTCCAAATGTAATTGCAGTGCCTGTTGCAGTACCGCTAGCAGTAACATTGCCATTACCGGCTGTGCCACTTATACTAGTTCCTGCGCCAAAGAAAATATCACCGGTTCCAGCTCCTGTTTCAAGAACATTTCCATTAACAGTAACTAAACCAGTACCAGCTGTATTAAAGTTAATATGTCCCACGCCATTATTAGTGGCTTCCAAAGCTGTTGAATTATTTACTAATAGGTTTACTGCTGAAGGAGCTGTACCGATAGTTACAGTTCCAGTGGTTCTAGCTAGCATATTTAGAGAGCCTGCAAAATTTGCAGCGCCAGCGGTAACAAACGGATTGGTTGCGGAGGTTCCATAACCAGAAGTGCTAACTGTAACAGCACCATTAAAAGCAACAGTTCCTGTTGTTGACAGAAAATTAATATTTAATGTATTGTTGAGAGTTCCATTATTTGTCCCACCTGTTGCTGCAGTTCTATTACCAACAGCAGAACTTAAAATTGTTGTAGTTCCAGTTACAGTAACATGATTAGGAGTAACCGTATTATTAAAATTAATGTTACCTGCATTCGAAACAGCAACTGCGATCGTTCCAGTAGTTGCAGTTAAGTGTGAAGTAACAGTAGCACCTAAACTTAAGCTTCCAACCGAATGAACTGCATCTGCAAAAGTTATATTACCTGATGCTGTTGCAGTTTGCGCTGTTGCTGATGTTAAAGTAACTGATGCACTGTTTAACACTGCGCCAGTTATTGTTGCAGCACCACCAACGACGATATTACCAGAATTAGTTAGACCAGCTGTAAAAGCTACTGTAGCAGAGTTTGTTACAGTACCTGCAACAGTCGCTGCTCCACTAAAAGTTATAATACCTGAGTTAGAAAAATTTCCTACTGAAGGATTGTTCAACACACTACCACCAATAGTAGCAGCACCTGTTAGTGTTATCAAACCACTGCTTGCAGCGGTTACTGAGCCACCGTTAGTTACACTACCGTCTATTACAGTTGTTCCTGTGACTGTTATTTGTCCAATTCCTGTTTGCAGTAGAGATGTAATTCCTGCACCATCAAGTAAATTATTTGCAAATGTGATTTGTCCACCACCAGTATTAGATACTGTGAAAGTACCTGAACTACCCACGGTAACTGGACCAGCCAAAGAAAATACTATATTACTTGCGGTTGTATTTGAAACACCTGCAGTTACTAAATTAACAGCTGTTAATGTAAGGTTACCAGTTCCAACGGTTAAGTTTACTGAACCGTTCACGGTTGCAACGGCTGCAAAAGAATTAACTGCTGTTCCGCTGCTTTGGTCATTAAGTGTTGGAATTGCACCACCGCCTGCCCAAGTTTGGTTACCAGCACCTGTGAGTGTAAGCGCACCAGAAGTAGGACTTGCAGAAGTAATTGATGCAGTTCCTAATGCGTGTGCAGTTGCTCCTGCATTATTTACTGTCAAAGTATTTCCTTCGAGCGATAAATTACCGCTTCCAAGTGTTAGGATACCAGTCATTGTTCGACTAGCGCCTAGTCTAACTGCACCTGAACCTGAAGCAGTTACATTTCTAACGGGGCTAGACCATTCTGTACCTACGCCGTTAGCAGTAAAAGCTAAAGCATTATTATACACTAAGTCAACAATTGCACCCGTACCAAATACTGGCGTACCGACAAAAACTGTAGCGTCAGTATTTCTTGTAACGATATTTTCCAATGCAGCTGTTCCGCTAAATTGCAAGAACTGAGCATTTGTTAGAGAACCTGTAGCACCAGTAAAGGCAATATCCCAGCCTGGTCTCAATTCAAATAGAAATGTTGGCTGAGCGGGATCATTTAATAAAGTAAGGGTGAAGGCACCTATACTAATATCACCGGCTATAGCCACATTACCCGAATTAGGAGTACCTGAGAACCCAACAGTGGCGTTCGGGGTAACCCTAAACGAAAGATTTTTAGTTATGGAAATTGTTGTGTTTAAATTATATGGATTTGTGATACCTCTAGGAGCTACACTTATTATATCTCCAGCTGCTGCTGCATTTATTGCGTTCTGCAGCGTTAGTTTAGGACCAGTTCCAACTCCAGCTTGATTTGGAATTGCAACTTGCCCGTCGTAGGTGTCCAAACCATATTGTGCATCAACAAACCATGTTGTTTGAGCTTGTACCGAAGTGCCCATGAAAAGCGCGAGCACGAACAATACGATCAAAGTGGTAAAGATTTTTCCTTGTTTCATTTACTTTCCCTCGAAAAGTTGTTAATTAAGGCATTTATTATTTTCATTTAGAAATTTTTATAAAATTACTAAAAAAGTGAACTCAATATAAGAAGAAATAACAATCATAAAATGATTATTATCACATTTAAATTTGAATTAGGAAACATTCCCAACTCCGTGCTTACCATCTCCCTTAGAATCAATTAATTTTTTATACTCCTTTTTGATTAAAAACCGAACCGTATTAGACAAATCTAGGTCAATATCAGTAGCAATAGATTTCAACATCTCTCTCTGGTCTTCTGTTAACCTAACCATCAATGTTGAATTCTCTTTCTTCTCTCTTACTTTCTTTGTCTTCATTAAAGTTCAGCTAAAAATTTATTATACGTTGTATAGCTAAAATAATGCATAGAATATTAAATGCAAACAAAAAAAATAAAATTTTATATTATTTTTTGATTAAATCTAAATAATTCTATTCAAAAAACGACATTTCTTAAAAAATCATTATAAAATATTAACAAATATAGCTTCTTGAATAACAACAACAAACAAAGAACTCAAAATTTCAACTTGTCTGGACGTCTGGACGTCTGGACGTTTTTTCCTACTTGTACTTTAACAGTAAATCAGAAATAGCTTCTTCAACAAGTGTTGACATCTCAACGCTCTTGCGTGCTGCAAGAACTTTTAAGTTTACAGCATTTTCAGGAGCAATATAATACGTAACTTTTTTTCTCTCTTTTTTTTCTTTACTGATTTGCGCAGCCGAAACAATTGTAGGTGTTGCTACTACTTCAGGTTTTGTCTTTGATCTTGACTTAACCAGAGTTTCTTTTATCGACACTTTTGCAGAGCGATTTATTTTTTTACTATTTCTTTTTTCTCTATTCATAATAAATATTTATGCTTCACGAAATTATAAACTATAAAATAAACATCCAAACATTTTATAATTTTTTTTTAATGATATGAATGCTATAATAATGTCGTCCCAAATTGTAATCGGGGCTTTTGCTTTCATATAATTCATTTTGTTACAACAATATTTTCATAAAACCCCCCGATAGCAATTGGGTGATACAGTTTTATTTTATCCAATCAAAATTGTATTATGTTTTTTTATACGTCGTTCTCTCTTTTGTGTCTTGAAGAATTACACCAAGTTTTTTTAATTCGTCACGAATCTGATCTGCTAAGAAAAAATTTTTATTTTGCTTTGCTTCAACTCTTAATCTTATCATCAACTCTATTAGCTCTGCTTCCAGATTTGATTCGTTATTTTTTTTCTTATCAAGATTAATAATTCCTAAAACTTCTTGTGCAGTTTTTTTGAGAAATTCTTTTGCATTAAGTAAAAATTCTTTTGTGATATTGTCTTCTGATAAATATTTATTTGCATCTCTCGTGAAATCAAAAATCACCGCAACTGCTTGTGGTGTGTTAAAATCATCATCCATTGCAGATTCAAAAGACTTGTAATAATTATCAAACTTAAAATTGTTTTCTGAATTGGAAAATTTATCCTCGTCCATTTTTTGTTCTAAGCGTTCGATGAGTGTTTCTATCTTCTCAAGTCCCTTTTTCGATGCGTTCAAAAGTTCATCACTAAAGTTTAATTGAGATGCGTAATGAGTTTGTGAAAAAAATAATCTTAACGTCTCAGCATTATAAATTTTTAAGATGTCTCTTGCTGTAAAAAAATTTCCAAGTGACTTGGACATTTTTTCTTCGTTGATATTCAGAAATCCAAAGTGTAACCAATACTTCACAAAGCTTTTTCCTGTGGCTGCTTCACTCTGTGCAATTTCATTTTCGTGATGCGGAAAAATTAAATCGCTTCCGCCTGCGTGTATATCAAATGATTCGCCAAGATGTTTGCAACTCATTGCTGAACATTCAATATGCCAACCGGGTCTTCCCTTTCCCCAAGGACTCTCCCAAAATGGTTCGTTCTCTTTTGCTTTTTTCCAAAGCGAAAAATCGAGTGGGTTAATTTTTGATTCGTTTATCTCCACACGTGAACCGCTCTCGAGCTCTTCAATATTTTTTCCACTTAGTGTACCATATCCTTTAAATTTTTTCACATCATAAAAAACATTTCCATCTATATTATATGCAAATCCGTTTTTGATAAGTTTATCTATCATTTCAATTATCTCGCCGATGTGTTCTGTTGCTTTGGGATAGAGCGTGGCTTTTTTTATTCCGAGTAGATTAATATCATCTAAAAATGCTGCTGAATATTTTTTGGCAATTTCTGATGCAGTTATTTTTTCTTCATTTGCTTTCTTTATTATCTTATCGTCAATATCTGTAAGGTTCATTACAAAATTTACTTTGTATCCTTTGTATTCAAGATAGCGTCTTATAAAATCTGAATTAACAAATGAGCGCGCATTTCCAATATGAAAAAAATCATAAACCGTTGGTCCACATACATACATGCGAACTTCGTTTTCTATCAATGGAACAAAGTTTTCTTTTTTTCTTGCGAGAGTGTTATAAACAGTTAACATAATTATTGAATCTTTTTTAACAGCAATTTAACTAAAGCGAGTAGATAATTCATAACTGCCATTATTGATTTGTTGATTACCTATTTTTTTTCAATGCGTTTATTTTTGTTCCTTAGTTTACCTACTGAAGGTTGGTGACCTTTTTGTTAATGAAAATTGTAAATAAAAAAAATCTGTGTCCAATCTGTGTTAACTGTAGTTTAGCTTCTTTTTTTTTACCACAGATTAACACAAAGACAAAAAAAACTTTGTGAAACTTTGTGCACACTTTGTGAGACTTCGTGACCTACTTATTTTGCTCGCTCGTTAACAATATTTATTTTTCCACAACGGCACAGACATGAAAAGAAAAAAAATTATTCTGCTCGGAGATTTTTTAGAAGTGAATTAAAATCATCTGGCAAAGTGGAATCAAATTTCATGAACTCATTAGTAACGGGATGAACGAATCCAAGAATTTTTGCGTGAAGTGCTTGGCGTTTCATTATCTCAAGCAAATTTTCCATTCTACTTTTCATCTTAGGAAGTTGCGACCCGTAAACCAAAATTCTGCCGCCATAAGTTGCATCACCAAATATCGGATGCCCTTTAGAACCAAGGTGAACTCTTATCTGATGCGTCCTTCCAGTTTTCAATCGTAATTTTAATAATGTAGAGAAATCAAATTCTTCAATCACTTCATAAAATGTGAGTGCAGTTTTTCCATCACTCGTTGAATGTGTAAACTTTTTTCTGTCAGAATGGCTACGCTTTATATTATAGTTAATTTCTCCCTTCTGTTCCTTGAATTTTCCCCAAGCAACTGCCCAATACTCTCTTTCGATTGTATGCTTTGCAAATTGTTTGGATAGATTTGCGTGAGTAACTTCGTCTTTAGCAATAACTAATAAACCACTCGTATCTTTATCAATTCTGTGCACAATCCCTGGTCGTATCGGTTCATTTAGCTTGCTCAATTTTTTTGTGTGATGAAGCAGCGCATTAACAAGTGTTCCTGTATAATGTGCATAAGCTGGATGAGCGACCATTCCCGCTGGCTTATTAACTACAATTAAATAATCATCTTCATAAACTATATCGAGAGGAATGTCTTCGGGCTGTGTTGTTTCTGGACGAGGAGTAATTGGGATTGTAACTTCAATAACATCAAATGGTGAGAGTTGATAATTTGATTTTACAATTTTTGAATTAACTGTTACATAAGAAGCTTCAATTAATTTTTGAATTCTGTTTCGCGTAGAATTTTCAATAGCATTAGTTAGGAAAACATCAACTCTCTCTTTTTTTTTTCCTGCTGGCATTTCAAATCTAAAATTCTTTTCAGTTACAAGATTTGAAATCTCTTTAGTATAAGAAATTTGATATTTTATTTTACTTCTTCTTTGAAATTATTTTCGGTTGTATCGGGCTGATTCAATTTTTCATCTTGTTTAGATGGAGCAATATTAACAGAGTCATTTGCAACTTCATCATTAATACTCTCTCTTGTATCGTTTAAATTTTCAGACTGATCTAATTTATTTTCGTCAAGATTTTCAGCCTCAGTTTGTGCAGCTTCTCGTTTTTCAATCTCTTCTGTATTTTTTTTATAAAACAAAAGTAGAGTAATGACACCAAGTGTTACGGAGATGTCCGCAATATTAAAGATTGGGAATCGCTCAAAACTCCTACCAAGAATTTCTATGTTAAAGAAATTAAAGTCGAAGAAATCTACAACTCTTCCGAAGAAGAGGGAATCATACTTAAAAAGTAAACCGTAAAAAGCTCTATCAATAAAGTTTCCAATCGCTCCGCCAAGAATCATAGCAAGCGGAACGCGTAGAGTCAAACTTTCTTTTCTAACAAAATATAAATAGACAATTAATCCAATTGTTGCAATTAACGAAAATGAAGTAAGCCAAAACTTAAATGTATCACCAAAGTCGAGACCAAAAGCCATGCCCGGATTTTCAACATAAGTCAAACGAAAAAAGTCACCAATAATAGGAATTGATTGCCCATAATACATTCCGTGATACTGAAAGTTTAAGAATGGAATAGAGAATCCCTTGACAGATAATTTCGTTACTTGGTCAAGTACAACTAAAAATAGAGTTAGATAAAGAACTTGCAAAATTCACCTTTGATTTACTGAGATCAAAACAAACGGACTAAACGTAATCGGATCTCTAAATGTTTTACTAAAATAATTTTTTCTTTTCTTGTTTCATTTTCATTGGAAGACAGAGCTGACTATGAGGCACAGCTTCAAGTCTTGCCTTTGGAATTAACGGACAAGATTCGCACAAGTGTTTTGGTTCATCTATGCAGTCAACGCAAATTCCATAAGTTCCTGCGTCAATTCTTTTGATAGCTTCTTCTAAGTAGCCAAGAAATTTATTTTCTCTTTGTGCATAGAGAAAAGTTTTTTCTCTTTCCATTGCATCTGAACCTTGCTCAGCCATATGCAATGAGTAAGGAGAATTTTCATTAATATATTCACCAGTTGTTGGGTCGAGCATTTGTTCGCGTAAATTTTGAAGTTGTTCAATAATTTCATTTTGTTTAGCGATAATTATTTTTCTGAAATGTTCCAGATCTTTTTTATTGTAACCTTTTATTTTCAGAATTGCCTTATGAACTAATGATTGATCTTCAAATTTTGTAACGAAAGGTTTTTTTGCTTTTGTTTTTTTTATTTCTACTTTTTTAGCAACAACTTTTTCTACTGCTTTTGCTTTATGAGTAATTTTCTTTACTTTTTTAGGAGCAGCTTTTTTTGTTGCAACTACTTTTTTAACAATTGGTTTAGTAGTTTTTTTTGCTACCGATTTTGGAGAAGTTTTCTTTTCAACTTTTTTCTTCTCTACTTTTTTGGTTACCACTTTTTTCTTTGGTGTAACTTTTTTAGCCATCTGAATCTCCTTTAAGAATTAATTTTTAAAATTTCTATTGTGCAATTAAGATCTCCAATTTCAAATGATTGCTTAAAACCATTTGCATCATTACTAACAGAAATATTTTCTGCCAATGTTTCATTTGAAATATAATCTTTAAAGAGTAAAACTGCATCTTTAAGTTCGTCATTCGCGGTAAAGGAAATGTTAATCCTATCAATCACTTCAAAGCCCGCATCTTTTCTCATGTTCTGAACTCTGTTTACAAACTCTCTTGCATAACCTTCATCAATAAGTTCTTTTGTTAGTTCAGTATCGAGCGCAACAATTACGTTGTTATCCACTTCAACTGCCCAACCTTTTATTTCTGAACTCACAATATCAAGATATTCATTGGTGATTTCAAACTCTTCTTCATCAATATTAATTTTTACATTTCCATCTTTTTCGAGTTTACTTAACTCAAGCGAACCGAAATTTTTAATTGCTGTTGCAACTGCGTTAACTTTTTTACCAAACTTTGGACCAATTGTTTTAAAATTTGGTTTTGCAGATTTCTGAACTATTTCGTGATCGTCTTCCAAAACTATCATCTCTTTAATATTCAACTCTTCAAGAATTACATCTTGCATCTCTCTTAGAGCTACTCTTTTTGATTCCTCAACCACGACCATAATTTTCTTTAATGGTTGTCTAACTTTTAAATTTAATTTTGCTCTTATTGCACGCGTCAAGTAAACAACCTTCTGTGCAACTTCCATCTTTTCTTCGAGTTGTTTTTCAACAAAGTTACTTATCGGAAAATCAGAAAGATGAATCGAATCAACATTCTCTTTTTTTGTTATTGAGTTTAAGTTTAAGAAAAGCTCTTCAGCAATAAATGGAGTAACAGGTGAAATCAATTTGCTAACTTTTATTAAGCACTCATACAACGTTTGATATGCAGAGAGTTTATTGCTGTTCATTTCAGATTTCCAAAATCTTCTACGACATCTTCTTACATACCAATTTGATAATTCATCAATTACATAATTCGATACCAATCGCGCAGCTTTTGTAACATCATAGTTGTCCATCAATTGTTGATATTCAATGATGATGCTATTTAATTTTGAAATTATCCATCTATCAATTTCGGGGCGTGATTCATAAGGCACGAGTTCTTCCTTAAATTCAAACTTATCAATGTTTGCATAAAGTGCAAAGAATGAATAAGTGTTGAGCAACGTTCCGAAAAATTTTCTTTGCGTCTCAACAAGATCAACTTCATTAAAAAGTTTTGGACGCCAGGGAGGACTATTAACAATCAAATACCAGCGGGTTGCATCTGCTCCATATTTCTCAAACAATTCAAACGGATCAACAGAGTTGCCTTTTGACTTCGACATTTTTTGTCCGCTTTTGTCGAGGATCAAATCATTTACTAAACAATTTTTATAAGCGACAGATCCAAAAACCATTGTTGATATTGCGTGCAACGTATAAAACCAACCACGTGTTTGGTCAATACCTTCAGAGATAAAATCTGAAGGAAAATTTTTATCAAACCATTCTTTATTTTCAAATGGATAATGATATTGTGCAAAAGGCATTGCGCCAGAATCATACCAAACGTCAATCAGCTCAGGAGTTCGTGAAAATATTTTTCCATCAATTTCAAATTTAATTCCATCAACAAAAGGTTTGTGCAAATCTATTTCTTTGGGTGACAAATCTTTTACAAAAATTTTCTTTCCATCTGTTTCGATAAAACCTTCAGACAGTTCAGCAATAGAGCCAACACATTTGATGTCGCCTTCTTCGCTAACCCAAATCGGAAGTGGAGTTCCCCAATATCTATCGCGTGAAAGCGACCAATCTTTATTTTCTTCGAGCCAATTTCCGAAGCGACCTGTACCAACTTCAGGCGGTGCCCAATTAATAGTTTTATTTAACTCAATCATTTTGTTAGCGTAGTCAGTTGTTTTGATGTACCAACTATCGCGAGCATAATAAATCAATGGATTGTCGCAGCGCCAACAATGCGGATAAGAGTGGAGATAATCATTCGAAGATCGATAAATTAATTTTCGTTCTTTTAAGTTACGAATGACTTCAGGGTCAACACCTTTTTCTTCATGAGTTCGGAATTTTATAGTCTTTACAAGTTTACCTGCAAAGTCTGTTACTTCATCTGTGAATCTTCCACTGTTTGTAACAGGTTGAACAAAAGGAAGATTAAATTTTTTCGAAACTTCATAATCATCTGCGCCAAATGCAGGAGCAATGTGAACAACACCGCTACCATCTGACGTGCTTACGAAGTCGCCGGGAATTACATACCAACCTTTTTTATCAGAAGGAACAAAATTATAAAGTGGTTCATAATCACGATTTATTAAATCTTTTCCTTTTAACTCTTCAAGAATTGTATATTCTTCTTTGATTACTGCGAGTCGTGCTTTTGCGAGATAAATAATTCCGTGTCCCTCGATTTGAATTTTCACATAATCGATTTCAGGACCAACAGCAAGAGCAACGTTTGAAATCAATGTCCAAGGCGTTGTCGTCCAAACAAGAATTGAAGCATCTTCATTTACGAGTTTAAATTTTACATAAACATTTGGATCTCTTACTTCGTTGTAACCGAGAGATAGTTCGTGTGAAGAGAGAGGAGTTTCGCAGTGTGGACACTGAGGCACAATCTTAAAGCCTTTGTAGAGCAATCCCTTTTTGTGTAGCTCTGATAAAGACCACCAAACAGATTCAATATATTCATTTGTAAAAGTTACGTAAGCAGAATCGAGATCAATCCAATATCCCATTCGCTTGGTCATCTGCTCCCACAAATCTTTATACTTGAAGACAGAAGTTTTACAAGCAGCATTATATTTTGCTACGCCAAAGTTTGGAATTTCACTTTTGTTTAGTATTCCTAATTCTTTTTCAACTTCAATTTCAACGGGCAAGCCGTGTGTATCCCAACCAGCTTTTCTGTGTACTTGAAATCCTTGCAAAGTTTTGTAACGACAAATTAAATCTTTCAATGTTCGAGCCATTACATGATGAATTCCCGGCTTTCCATTAGCGGTTGGAGGTCCTTCATAAAAAGTAAAAGATTTTTCTTCGCTTCTTGAAGAGATACTTTTTTCAAATATATTTTTTTCTTCCCAAAATTTTAAAATATTTTTTTCAATATCAGGGTAGATAATTTTATCAAGATTTTGTTTGAACATAATTCGCTTTTAAGTCTTCTTTCTTATTGATCTTCGTATTTTTTAATTAACTCTTTTTCGATTTGAATGAACTCTCTCAGTTCTCTTTCGATACGTTCTTTTTTAAGAATTAAATTTTTCGATTGAACTTCAGCCTCGTGCAATATTTTCGCAGCTTTTAATTTAGCATCTTGAATTGTCAACTCAGATTCACTCTTTGCATTTTTCACAACTTCTTCAAAAATTTTTAATTTTTCTGTTGCTGTATTTGCTCTTTCATTAAGAATAAAAATTTCACTAATTGACATTCCAAAAAATCCCATTGCTCCAAGAGTAACATTTCTTAAAGTGTAGAGAATCATGTTTTCTGCGAGAGCGTTGCCTGCAGAAAAATATACTCTGAACAATGTAACAAGAATTATGCTGATGAATGCAGCTGCAACCGTAAGTGAAAAAACTAACTTCCCTCCAAATTGCCAACCAAAAGATTTGTTGATAAACCAACCGCAAGCAAAACAGAAAGTTGAAAGCACGAACCAGACTGCAAAATTATTATCACCAAATTTTAAGATTGAAGGATCCAAAAAATTTGAAAGAAAAATTAAAATTGTTAAAACAACTGGTGCAGCATATGATGTAATATTTTTTTTTTCCATTACAGTCTCTTAATAACTTCTTTCATTATTAAAGTCATCTTCGGTTCAGCATTTTTTGCAACTTCAAGTACATCTTCCAGTTTTACAGATTTTAATGAATCAGGAAAACATTCATCAGTAATTATGCTTATTCCCAAAACTTTCATACTCATATGATTTGCAACAATCACTTCAGGAACTGTTGACATTCCTACAACGTCAGCACCAATCGTTCTTAAGAAACGATACTCAGCTTTGGTTTCAAGATTTGGTCCAGCAACTGCAACGTAAACACCGTTCTGAATTTTAATTTTATTTTCTATTGCACATTCTTCAGCTAGTGCGATTAAAGAATTTGTATAAGGTTCACTCATATCTGGGAAACGTGGTCCGAAGCTCTCTTCATTTTTTCCGATAAGCGGATTGTCACCAATTAAATTGATGTGATCAATCATAACCATAATATCACCTTTGCGATAAATTGGATTCATTCCACCGCAAGCATTTGAAACCAACAAAGTCTCAACTCCAAGTTTTTTCATTACGCGCACGGGATAAGTAATTTGTTGCATTGTGTAACCCTCGTAATAATGGAATCTACCTTGCATTGCAATTACTTTTTTTCCGCCCAGCTCGCCAAGTATTAATTTTCCTTTGTGCGACTCAACTGTAGATAATGGAAAATGTGGAAGCGAAGAATATTCAATAGTGTGTTTTACATCTATCTCCTTTACTAAACCACCCAAACCTGTACCAAGAATAATTCCAACAGCGTAATTATCAGTTGAGTATTTTCTAATTACTTCAATTGTTTCGTCAATTTTTTTTAAGATTTCATTCATAACAATTTATTCACTATTTCGTCTATGTTTATATCAACTTTAGTTTGATGTTCAATTTTTTTCTCTGGCATTTTTTCTTTGTCAGCTCTTTCAATTTTCATTTCGAGTAATTGAGATTGCGTTGAAACAATTGCTCTAAGTTTTGCAATAATAAAATCTCTCTCTTCTCGGAGTTTAATTATCGAGTTTCTAACATCATCAGCTTGTTCTTTGGCTTTTTCAATTAATTGCGATGATTTTATTTCTGCTTCTTTAATCATCAATGTAGTCTGTTTTTTTGTTGACTCAATTGCTTTAGCAGAACTCTCTTGAGCTTTCAACAAAGTCTCTTGAAGATTTTTTTCAATTCTTCTAAACTCACTCAATTGAGAATTTGCAACATCGAGTTGTTTTTTCATCTCTTCATTTTCGCGTTGAATTTCTTCCAATTCATCGGCAAGTTTTTCAAGAAATGCGTGAACATCTTCTTTGTCGTAGCCACGAATGGCTTTGTTAAACTCTTGTTTTTTTATACTAAGTGGTGTAAATCTCATTTAAGTTTTTTTTTAATTATAAATTCTTTCACCAAAAATTGCTGTACCGATTCTTAAAATTGTTGCGCCTTCTTCAATTGCCCAAAGATAATCATTACTCATTCCCATTGAAAGCTCAACAAGACTAAAACCTTGAGCATTTAATTTCTCTTTTAGTTTTCTCAATTGAACAAAACTATCTCTAATTTTTTTTTCTTCATCAACAAAGGGAGCCATCGTCATCAATCCAATCAATTCAAGATGTATTGAATTAATACAAAACTCCGAGCTTGCTAATATATCCTTTTCATGTTGTAAACCATACTTTGTTGCTTCATCTGAAGTTTTAATTTCGAGTAAAATCTTCTGTCGCTTATTTATTTTTTTTGCATAGTTTTCAATTTCTTCTAAGAGTCTAATTGAATCAACAGAATGAATTAACGAAGCAGACGGCACAATATATTTTACTTTATTTGTTTGAACGTGCCCAATAAAATTCCAAATTATATCGCTCGGTAGCAAATCAACTTTATCTCGAAGTTCTTGTGCTTTATTTTCACCAAAATTTTTTAGTCCCGCATCGTAAGCTTCTCTAATCTCTTGAACATTTTGATTCTTAGAGACTGCAACTAAAGTCAGTTCATTAAAGTCTCTTCCAATTTTAGAACAATGCTCGGCGATTTTATCAAGTAAAATCTTTATGTTTTTTGCTATCATATTAAATTAAGTCTGCTAAACTATTCTTTTTAGATGGAAAAATCAATTAAGATTTTAATAAAAATAAATAAATATTCTAATTCCTAATTTCAACTAAAAAACTCAATTTTTAAACTAAAATTTAGAGCAACAATTATTTTTCTTGCTCAAGAATCGAGATAATAATTTGGAGTGGCTTAATTTTTTCAGGTCACATCATTTCTTATTTGAATAAAAGACTCCAGAAAAATTATTTGAAACCAAAAATATTTTACGAAATTGTCAAAATATTTTTTTAACATATCCATTCTATTCATTTATTCACTAATTTTGTTTTGTATTATTTGAATAATAAAGGAAAAAAAATGCCAGAATTTGATTTATTAGCAAAAATCAGGGAAAAAGCTAAAGCGAGAAAAAAAACAATCGTCCTTCCAGAATCACATGATGAAAGAGTCCTCAAAGCAGCCGAAATATTGACTAACGAAAATATTGCATTAGTTATTTTACTCGGCAATGAGTCGAAGATTCGACAAGATGCAGAAAAAATTAATGTCAATCTGCAGGGCGTCAGAATTATCGATCCAGAAAAATCCGATAAACTTAGTGACTTCACAAATATCTTTTTTAATATGCGAAAACAAAAAGGGAAAGAGATTCCAATTGAAAAAGCACGTGAAATAATTAAGCAAGATATTTTTTTCGGTGCAATGATGGTTAAAGAATCTTTAGCCGATGGAAGCGTTTCAGGATCAGTTGCAACTACTGCAGATGTGCTTCGTGCATCGATTCAGTGTGTTGGTTTAGAAGAAGGAATTTCAATTGTGTCGAGTTTCTTCTTAATGGTTTTTCCAGACAAAGTAATTAGCTTTGCTGATTGCGCTGTGAACCCAAATCCCAACTCTGAACAGCTTGCGGATATTGCAATATCAACAGCAGAAAACCACAAAAAATTAACTGGTGAAGATGCTTATGTTGCAATGCTTTCATTCTCGACTAAAGGAAGTGCTGAACATGAATTAGTTGATAAAGTTAGAACTGCAACAAAGATTGCTCAGGAAAAAAGACCTGATCTGAACATTGATGGCGAACTTCAGTTTGATGCTGCTATCATCGATTCAATCGGAAAGAAAAAAGCTCCGCAGAGTAAAGTTGCTGGACGCGCAAATGTGCTTGTCTTCCCTGATCTAAACGCTGGAAATATTGGATATAAAATTGCTCAACGTCTTGGAAATGCTGAAGCGGTTGGACCTGTAAGTCAAGGTTTATCAAGACCATTTTTTGATTTGAGTCGTGGATGCAGTGTTGATGATATTGTAAATACTGCTTCTATTGCAGTTTTAATGAGTTAACATTTTCAATTTTGTAACCTTGAAAGTTTTTTGTTTCTATATTTTCAAGGTTACATGATTTTTTTCATTCTGTTTATTTGTGCATTCGTGGCTTAACACTGAGATTGATTGTTAAAAATATTTTGCCACTAATACACTAAGTTCGCTGCATTAATCCCATTCGTTTTATTTTAGATTAAATGAAATTGTACTCTAAGTCTAAAATTTATTTTTCATTAATATCAATAATCTTCCCCAGTGTTGGCGTAACACGATATTCTTTAAGCGTAAGAATAAAAAATAAAGTTGTAAAAATTAAAATTCCACTTGATTGATTTGCTAGATAATCGTAAATCCCAAAAGCCAAGTAAATTAAGCCTGCAACGAACATTAGCTCTCGCAAATCTGAAATTATCCAGCCAACAAAAAATAAAATTAATAGCGCAGAGAATAAAATCCAGATTGATATGTCAGACGAAAAAACAAGATACAACCCATTGTGAAAAATTTGTGTAGAATTGTGATTCTGTAAAATTATACTCATCACGAGCATCGAGATTGATGATGTCAGAAAAATTTTTGTTAAGTCGATTAAGTCTTGTCTAAAACAAAAAACTACAAACAATATCAAGGGCAATATTAATTCAACTCTAATTGCAGCGAGTAATGACAGGAGCAAAATCATTCCCAATATTTTTAGATTAATTTTTCCAAATTGATAAATGTTTGCTATTCGAAAAACGAGAAGAATAAAAACCGCATGAATAACCATCACCAAAGCATAGTTGCCTAAAAAATAATAACCTGAAAAAGTGATTAACAATACGGCTCTAACTAAAAGAGTTTTTTGTGTTGAGGAGAGATAAATCGTAACTAATAATAAAAAAGAGATTGTAACTGCAGCAGAATTAAAATTGTAATTAAAAAAATTGGGAATCGAGAGAAGTAGAAAAAATGCGAAAGCAAAAATGTAATACCTTCCCTTATCAATTATTTTTTCTTCTTCCTTAATTTTTGTTTCAATAAAAAATAATATTGTTGCAACAATCAGTATTAACAGTAATCCCACCAGAGTAGTTTCTACTGAAATTTGTTTTGCAACGTTTTGCGTAATAATAAAATAAACAATACTTAAAAAAAATATTGCTATTAAATTTATTATGTTATAGTTTTTAAACATTGTGAACTTGTTTTTTTTCAAATGGTTTAATTGTAAAAATAGGAAAAGTAATGAAAATTATTGGTGTAATCTTTGTGCTCGGATTAGTTGGGGTTTCGATATTTTTATACACAAGAACAAATAATTATTTTATGAAAAGATATAAATCAAACCAATATAATCTTGTTGACAACATAAATGGCATTGTCGTTCGAGATATTGATGGAAACGAAGTAAATCTTTCTGATTACAATGGCAGAGTTTTGTTGATAGTTAATGTCGCATCTGCTTGTGGCTTTACAAAACAATATGAAGGTCTTGAAGCCATCTATAGCAAGTACAAAGAGAGAGGATTTGAGGTTCTTGCATTTCCATCTAATGATTTTGGTTCTCAAGAAACTGGAACAAATGAAGAAATAAAATTATTTTGCACTACTAAGTTCGGCGTAACTTTTCAATTGTTTAGCAAGATTAAAACAAAAGGGGATGATAAAGAGAAGCTCTATCAAATATTAAGCGACAATCCCGTAACTGGTACAGGAAATATTAGATGGAATTTTGAGAAATTTTTGATCGATAAAAATGGGAAAATCGTTCAACGATTTAAGAGCAGTGTTAATCCAAGTAGTGACGAGATAACAAATGCTATTGAACAGGAGCTTGCTAAGTAATTTTTCCTTTTTCTGTTTTTATCAATAGCTTAGCAGAGATTAAATCTTGATGCGAAACATTCAGAGTCGCTCCAATTTTTTTCATCAAATGATTTTCAAGGGAATCGAGTTTATTATCAATCAGAACTAATCGCCAAAAGTTTTTAAGTAATTCAAATTTTTCTTGCTGATTTAATTTCTCATTCATGATTGATGTAAATTCAAAAATACTTACGCTATCATTAATTTTCTTTTCTGATAACTCAATTAAATCACTAACTTCATTTTCGTTGAGAGAGAAAATATTTTTCATCATTGATATTACATTTCCTCTCTCTTCATCACTAAAAAGAAAATCAGCATTTGCAATTTCGATAAGCAGAGCGCACGTAGCTATTTGTAACTCATCAGAACTAAATTTACGTTCTGAATTTATTTCAGTGCTTGACTCTTCTTTATAGAATAACTTTTTTAATATCTCAAACATCTCTTTTAGAAATTAAATCTATTTTCTATTTCAATTTTAACTTCTTCAATTTTCGCTTTTGAAGGACGCTCATAAATTTCAGTCAATCGCTTATAAGTTTTTGCTAAATTGTGTGACAACTGATGAAATTCAAAACGCCATTTCCAATTGCATCCAAGCGTACCGGGAAAGTTCATTCTTGCTTCGTTGCCAAGATTTAAGACATCTTGAAGCGGTATCACAACAAAATTTGCTACTGATGAATAGGCAACACGAATCAACTCAAAGACAATATCATCGCCATAGTAGTTCAAATAATTTTGTGTTGCGCTAAAAATATCATTGCTATTGTCGTGTTTAAGTTTTTCAAAATATGCACGCGTAGTATCATTATCGTGGCTACCAGTATGAACGACACAATTCGTTTCAAAATTATGTGGAAGAAATTTTCTTTCCATATCTGTTCCGAATGCAAATTGCAAAATCTTCATTCCTGGGAATCCAAATTTTTCTCTTAATTCAGTTACTGACTTGGTAATAATTCCCAAATCCTCTGCAATTATTGGAACATCTCCGAGATGTTTTTTTATCGAATTAAAAAACATTTCGCCCGGAGCTTTAACCCATTTTCCTGTTTGCGCAGTTTTAGCATCGCCGGGAATTTCCCAATAAGCATCAAAGCCACGGAAATGATCGATGCGAATAATATCGACTAACTCAAGCAACGAAGAGATTCTTTTTCGCCACCAAGCAAAATCATCTTTCATCATTTCTTCCCAACGATAAAGCGGGTTTCCCCAAAGCTGCCCTGTCGGTGAAAAATAATCTGGCGGAACACCTGCGACAAAAATTAATTTTCCATTCTCATCAACCGTGAAAAGATTTTTATTTGCCCAAAGGTCAGCGCTGTCGTAAGCAATAAATATCGGTAGATCGCCAACAATATTTATACCTTTTTTATTTGCATATTTTCTTAAAGCAGACCATTGTTTATAAAAATTAAATTGCAAAAACTTTTGATAAATAATTTCTTCACTTAATTTCGCAGTCCATTTTTCAACTGCTCCATCGGTGCGGAGTGCAATATCTTTACTCTTCCATTCAGTCCACAAAGATCCGCCGTGATAATTTTTTGCTGCGATAAAAAGTGCATAGTCATTCAGCCACTCTTTATGCTTCTCACAGAAGGAGATAAAATCTTTCGATTCTTCTCCTTTAATTTCAATAAATTTTTTAAATGCTTTACGATGAATATAATTTTTATAATCTATCAAAGGACCGAAATCGATCTCTGTGCTATTCCAATCTCTATCAATAGCAAGATCTTCATCTGTTAGCAAACCTTCTAACTTTAAAATTTCTGGTGAAATAATTAATGAACTACCAGCGAAGGCAGAAAAACATTGATACGGAGAATCGCCATAACCAGTTGGACCAAGCGGAAATATTTGCCAAATAGTTTGTCCCGCATCTTGAAGAAAATCGATAAATTTATACGCCTCAGCACCTAAATCACCTATACCATATTTGCTTGGGAAAGAAGTTGGATGACAGATTATTCCAGCAGCTCTTTTATAATTCATAATAGAAATTCCAATTTAATTTTTAGTTATAGTAAAAATAAAAAATCCCGATAAATAATTATCGGGATTTAAAACTTACTGACATTTTTATTTACTGTTTTACATTATTTTAATTTGAGTGTAGCAACCGCTCTTTCAAAAATTGGAAGATAATTTGCTTGCTCTGGTTGAAACCAATTTAATGTAACTCTAAATACTTTGTCTCCTTGAACTAAGAAATAAGCTCTGCTATTGATTTGTGCCATTGGAGAGTAGTCAATAAACATCGCCTTCAAACCACCAATAGTAGTTTCAGAAGTTCTTTTAGTGTTCGCATAATTTACTTTGTTTTGTTCAAATACTTTTTCAACTGATAAATTTTGTGATGGAAGTACATCAATTTGTATTGTGCAATCTTTTCTAAATCCTGAAAATAAAACTGAGTAGAGAATATTTCCTCTTTTAGCAGGGAAAGAATTATCAAAATTTTCCGGATAACTCATCGAGAACATTGTATGATCGAAAGATGTAAAAGTTTCTGATGGAAGATTTTCATTTACTGCATCGGGAGAACCAGCAGGTTTAGGTAATTTGAAAGATGCAAGAAGCGTATCAAAAGCGGGTTTGAAGCTATCAAATTTTTCATTGAAGCTCTTG
>PNNF01000034.1 GCA_013824085.1 Chlorobiaceae bacterium
AAATATCGTATACTAGCAAAATAATTATCTCTTCACCCCAGCTGATTTCTGACTTCTGCCTTCTCACTTCTCACTTTTTATTTTCGATATCATAATTAGTGCATAGTTGTTATTCTTATCTATTTGTAATGCTGACCTAAAATATTTTAACGCTTCTATTTTATTCCCAGAAATATAATAGGAATCTGCAAGCCCAATATGCGACTCAACTTTGTCTGGAAATTCTTCAAGCATCAATAAATAAATCAAGATAGCTTCACTATTTTTATTTGATTGCAATAACTTTCGCCCTGTAAAATCAAGCTCTTTCTCATCCATTAAATAAATAATATCAGGATTTAATTTTTCTTTTTTGTAAAACTTAATAGCATCTTTTATTGATGAGTTAAGCGCAAGTGGAATTAATTCGTTTGAAATATTTTTGAGAACTTTTTTTGGTTCTTTATTTTGAAAAATATTTACAAATTCCTCAGCAGGATTATCAAGCTCACGATCTCGTAAATTAATAAGATGAACGGATACAATTTTTTCATTTGGATAAATCAATAAATTGGAAGTGAATCCGGTCCCGCCACCAGTATGCCCGAAAATCATCTTCCCATTTGCTGCTTCACGAAGAATAAAGCCAAGACCATAATTTATTTTTTCTCCACTTCTCAAAACGGTTGGAGTAATTAATTTCTTTAATGATGTATCTGAAATAAATTGATTTGTTAAAAGTGCATTCCCAAATTTTAATAAATCTTCAACTGTTGAAACGAATCCACCGCCAGGGAACTTAATAGTCAAATCTGCAAGTGGCGCATTAGCGAAACTTCGATCAATATTTTTTACATATCCACTAGCACGATTCAGAATAATTATTTCATAATAATCTAAGTAAGTAGAATTCATCTTTAGCGGTTGAAAAATATTATTCACCATATAATCATTGAATGTTATTCCCGTAACTTTTTCAATAATTCCAGAGAGTAGATTATATGCGAGAGTCGAATAGAGATATTTGGTGCCGGGCTCGTAAACCAATGAATCTGCTAACACATATCTAATAATTTCTTCAGTTGTACTAAAATTTTCTTTACTGTCAAATTCTTTTTCATCTTTATAATTTCTTATTCCCGAAGTATGATTTAGAATTTGCTTGATTGTAAATCTCCATCTCTTCTTGGGAGCATTTGGAAAGAATGACATCACGTCAGCATTGATATCAAGTTTTTTTTCTTCATACAATTTCATGATTGCAACTGCAGTGATACTTTTTGAAATCGACGCAATTCGATAAACTGAACTTGGAGATGCCTTAACATTATTCTCAATATCAGTCATGCCTCTCGAGTTTATCCAAATAATTTTTCCCTTTTCGGAAATGCCTCCTGTAATTGAAGGGACATTTTTATTCTGATGATATTCAGTTAAATAATTTTCAAATTTTTCCTTTTCAACTTGAGGAAAGAGGGGAAAGGAAACAGAAAAAAATATTAGAAGAGCAAAGAAAATTCTTTTGAGATTCATGTTCATAGTATTTTATTGTTATTAAAATAATCAATCATTGAGCAAAATTTTTTTAAAAAATCAAAAAATAGAAATCAAAGATAGATGTTGTGAAGCAAATAATAATCTAAAAAAAATATAGCTTCGTTCAAATTTATTGACTAGTTTTTACGCTATAAAAAAGCTGAAACTGTTTTATTATACAATTATTATTTTACAAAATAAGATTAGAAAGAAATAAATAATGAAGTGGATTGTTAGTCTATTATTTTTTTTAGTGTTTGCAAGTTCAACTTATTCGCAATCATCAAAATCTTCTACAGTCATTCAAGAGATATCAATCGATAGTTTGCGTCTATTTATTAGGCAGTTAAGTGGTGATACTTCAACAGTGATTGGTGGGGCAGCATATACAATTCTTTCTCGACACAAAAATCAAGCTGGCAACGATAAAGCAGCACAATACATTTTTGAAAAATTTAGCTCGTACGGCTTAATTACAGAATTAGATTCTTTTAGCATTACAGGGAAAAATGTTGTTGGAACAAAATTAGGAGTGCGATTTCCAAATAAATATTTTATTGTCTGTGGTCATTTCGATACTATGCCTTCAGGTCCAACCTCGCCAGGTGCTGATGACAACGCAAGCGGAACTGCGGCTGTTATTGAGATTGCAAGAGTTCTTTCAAAATTTAGTCACGATTATACAATTAAATTTATTGCATTCGATGAAGAAGAACAGGACTTGATTGGTAGCCATCATTTCGCAGCTCGGGCTCTAAGCAGAAGTGATACAATTCTTGGTGTGATTAATCTTGATATGATTGGCTTTGACGGAAACAATGATGGCAAAGTTGATATTCATTCTAAAGCCGTTGCAAACACTGTGCAAATTGCAAATGAAATTTTTGCTAATGTTGCTGAACACTCATTGCAACTTATACCAAGAATCGTGGCATCGCTTCCTTACAGCGATCACGAAAGTTTTTTAAGAAGAAATTTTGGTGCAGTATTGATTATAGAAGATGCAGGTGATTTTAATCCAAGATATCATACGGTCAACGACCGTTTTCAATTTTTAAATATTCCATACGCTCATAGAATTACACAATTAACTGCTGCTACTGCACAAGAATTTATTCGATTGAATCCTGCGACATCAATAGCAAAGAATGATAATCAAGTTGACCCAATGCAATTCAATTTATTTCAGAACTACCCAAATCCATTTAATCCTTCAACGCATATTTCATATCGATTAAATGAGGCTGGAATTGTTCAACTGAAAATTTATGATGTGATGGGAAGAGAAGTTGCGACATTAATCAATGAATCCAAATCAGCTGGAACGCATTCTGTTACTTTCGATACTAATTCAATTGATGGCGGCTTGAATAGTGGGATTTATATCTACTCACTAAAAATAAATTCACCTAATGGTTCATTCGTTCAAAATAGAAAAATGACTTTGCTGAAATAAAATAAAAATTTTTCTTTCAAAATTAATTTTAATTATTCTAAATAATATTGGTCAGTATTTTCGAATCGTTAAACTCATTTTAATTTTAAATTTAAGAATCCATTTAGGGAAATTTTTATCTCTGCATCTGCTAGACCTTTATAGTTGTCCTGATATCTAACACCACTATCTAAAACTAACCAACGTGAAATAAAAAATCTAATACCAGCAGCACCAGAGATAAAATTTTTTGGATTAATACTTCCGACTTTTGGATCAATGTTGAAGTGAGGGATAGTTTGAGCTTCAAACATAAATAAAGTTCGTTCATTGATTATTAAATCGAATCCACCAAAGAGTAACAAAATATTTTTTTTGGTTTCTCCAATATTTTCATATTCACGATTAATTGGAAACTGAAATGAGGAGTAAACATTTTTATATCTGATATCCGAAACTCCTGCTCCAATGTGAACGTTGGAAATTGGGTTCATCTGTTTCGACACAACAAGATAAAGCGATGTTAAGCGAGTATCATATTCATTGTGATACAATCCATAATTCCCAAGCTCTGGTTGGTGAGCGGGAATGTTTGAATTTACTGATCTATTCCATGCATTGTTTGATCGAAATCCTACACTTACTGCAGGTCTTTTTTCAGTTTGATTTAGAACCGCAATCTTTAATCCAACCATTGAAAAATTTTCAGCTCTGCTCAAAATTGATCCAAGCAAACTCATAGTACTTATTTCGATGTCAGCAAATCCCCCAAGTCCTAAACTCATTGTTCCTAATAATCCTTCATCTTGATTAGCCGCATATGAACCACCCAGCAAAATTCCAATATCAAGTGAGTTTAATACCGTTGCATGTGGAATTGAAAAAACTCTTCCAACGTTATGAGTAAATTTAAAAGTCTCTTCAACATTAATTTTTTGCAAATTATTTGCATCCTTCGCAGCTCCGCACTCTGAACAAAACTTATTTGAAGTAGTGTTTTCTACTTTACAATTTTTGCATACGAATATATTTTGTTGGTGATGTGTGCTATCGTTTAATTTGGCTAAGGAAATATTTGGAGTTGTGAAAAAAGTGAATAGAAAAATAATTGCTAATAATCGCATAGAATCCTCATTGATAATTAGTTATAAATTATAGATATAAAACTACTGAAGATAAATCAGAATAAAAATAATTATTGCAAAATTGTTTGGAAACATAAGCAAAAAAAAAAGCCTCAAATTTCTTTGAGGCTTATAAAAACTTAAGGACGTTTTTCAAGAATGTTATCGATGAGTTTATACTCTTTTGCTTCAACAGCAGTCATATAATGATCTCTATCGCAGTCTTTCATAATTTGATCAAAAGATTTTCCGGTGTGCGAAGAAAGAATTTTGTAAAGAATATCTCTTGTCTTCAGCATCTCTCTTGCTTGAATTTCAATGTCAGTCGCTTGTCCTTGCGTTCCGCCCCAAGGTTGATGAATCATTATTTTGGAATGGGGAAGTGAAGTTCTTTTTCCATCTGTGCCACCAGCAAGCAGCACTGCACCCATACTAGCAGCCATTCCAACGCATATCGTTGAAATATCAGGCTTAATATATTTCATCGTGTCATAAATTGCTAAGCCCGCAGAAACACTTCCTCCAGGCGAATTGATGTAGAGATGAATA
The DNA here is from genome assembly GCA_013824085.1 of Chlorobiaceae bacterium. Classification (GTDB taxonomy): domain Bacteria; phylum Bacteroidota; class Ignavibacteria; order Ignavibacteriales; family Ignavibacteriaceae; genus PNNF01. The sequence goes on from PNNF01000034.1 coordinate 4,624, forward strand.
TCTTTTTGTGAATCTTCTGCTTCAAGAAAAATTAGTTGTGCAATTGTTAAACTTGCTACGTGATCGTCAATTGCTGTTCCAAGGAAAATAATTCTCTCTCTCAATAGACGTGAGAAAATGTCCATTCCTCTTTCGCCGCGACCAGTTTGCTCAATTACATAAGGAACGAGCTGATTAAAAATCTCAAAATTATTTTTCATTGTTTAAATCTACTTTCTTTGAAAATTCTTCAGGAGTCAATTTCAAAATATTATTATTTTGTCGCAAGAACTTATAATACTCTTTTCCAACTAAACGAGCTTTCATTTCATCTGATTCGTAATATTTTTTTAGCATTGCAACTTCTATTCCCATTTTTTTTGAATCATCTTCAATTAACGCATTCAAAGTCTCTTCACTAAGTTCTATTTTTTCTATCTCCATAACTTTGTCCCGGAGCATCAACCATTTTACAGAGTTGATAGCTTTCTGTTCTAAATTACTTTCAAGCGTCTTTGTAGATGGAACAGCTTTTTTATCTTTCTTAGCTGCTTCAATTTCTTCTTTCACCAAATAATCGAGATAGTTTTTTATTATTGTTTTTGGTGGAGTGAAACTATTATTTGCAAGAATCTCTTTTTCTAATTGTAAGTCAATCATCTCTTCAAGATTAGTAGCATAATAATTTTCAATCTCTTTTCGAATAGTTTGTCTTAATTCTTCTTCAGTTGAAACTTTATCTCGTGTAATTTTTTTAATAAATTCTTCTGTCAATTCTGGCAGTTGAATTTTTTTAATCTCTTTTATTTCAGCTTGATAATATAATTTTTCATGCACATGGTCATGTGGAGTATCGCCGTCATGTTTATGGTTGTGATGCGGATCCTCAAATGTAAAGTTAATAAATTCACCAATCTTTTTTCCAAGTGAATTGTCTTTGAGTTCTTTATTTACATTTGGATTTGTTAAATTAATTTTGATGCCAGCTTCATTAATCCCTTCAACTACATTTCCGTTTTCATCAAGTTTTTGAAGGTCAACGGTTATCACATAGTTTTCATCAAGAATAGAATCTGATTCTAAATATTCTGCACTTGAAGTTAACATTCGTTTTACTTCTTGCTCAACGTCATTATCTGACACTTGAAAATCAGGAACTTTTATCTCAAGATTTTTATAAACTAAATTATCAAGTGGCGGAAGAGTTTCATATCGAACTTTGAAGAAAAGATTTTCATTTGGTTTGAATTTAATATCTACTAAAGCTGGTTCGCCAACTAACTTAATATCTTCACTCTTTACTATATCCCAAAATCTTTTGTTGGAGATTTTTTCAGCAGCTTCATATTCAAGTGCATCGCCAAAAAGTTTTTTGATAACAGTCTTGGGCGCTTTACCTTTTCTGAATCCATCAATCTGAATTTTTTTTGTCTGCTTTTCAATCTCTTTTTCTATGTCACTAGATATCTCATCATAAGTCAGAGTAACTTCTATTTCACTCTCATTGTCGCTTAAAATATTTATTTTGTTTTCCAAGATTGCCTCATAAATAAATGGTGCGAAAGGGGGGACTCGAACCCCCACACCTCTCGATACTAGATCCTAAGTCTAGCGCGTCTGCCAATTCCGCCACTTTCGCATTCAAGTGTGAATAATTTTTAAATTGAACTTTAAATATAAAATTAGTGCGTCTGTAAACCAAATATCTTTGAAAAGTTTATTTGACATTTTTATTCAAAATATTAATTTGTTCTAATCTTTCTGATAGGAAACTTCTGAATAATCTCTCAAGTAAGTTTCGCAGAAATTAAAATAATTCAAAGAGCGGTCTCAAATAATTAGAATAGAGATGGCACACACTTATCAGATAAAAAGAAAAAAATATTTCTATTGTCGTTTTATATTTTTCGAGGTTCATAATTCTTAACAAAGTTTTCTTCGTTTAGTTAGATATTTTTTTTTACATTTATCTAATTAAATTATTTCTTTATTTATAAAATCGTAATATGTTATTAAACTACATCCATGTTTCTAAGACTGGCCAAAAAAGAGCATTGAACGAAGACTACGCAAATGTTTTTCAACTTTCAGATGGACTACTCGCAATTGTTTGTGATGGTATTGGTGGAAACAGAGCTGGTAATGTTGCCTCAAAGATTGCTGGAGAATCAATCTATAATTATTTCCAATCAAATAATACAGATAACTATAGTCAAAAAATTGTTGAGGGTATAAAATCTGCGAACAACAATATTCTAAATTTTTCCAAACAGAGTAAAGACTTGAAAGGAATGGCTACAACTATAGTCACAATGTTTATAGTCAATGGAAATGCATATTGGGGACACGTTGGAGATTCAAGAATTTATTTCTTTTTAGGGAATGAATTATTGCAAATTACAAAGGATCATTCAATTGTTCAGAGGTTACTCGATCAAGGAATAATCAATAAACAACAGGCTGAAAATCATCCTTTGCGAAATATTATCGTTAGAGCAATAGGAGAAAAACCTGATGTAGAAGTAGATAATGAAATTGTTTTCTTCGATGAAAAAAGTAATTGGAAATTTTTCTTGTGTAGCGATGGAGTATCTAATTTTGTTTCTCACGACGAATTAAAAAAATATTTGGTAGGTGATGATTTGAATCGAATCTCAGAAGACTTAAATCTCTTGATTGAAGAGAGAGGATCACCTGATAATTATTCTTATGTAATAATTGGGAACAAGAGTCAATTATGATAGGATCACTCATAGGCAACTATAAAGTAATTTCTGTCATTGGCGAAGGTGGAATGGGAACGGTCTACAAAGCCTTTGATATCAAACTCGAACGATATGTAGCAATCAAAGTATTAAACGCTCAAACTACAAACAAAGAACAGTTTATTGAACGATTCAAACGTGAAGCAAAAAATCAAGCTAAATTAATTCACTCGAATATCGTTCCTGTTTATGGGTTCACTGATGAGAGCCAAGTGCTCGGAATAGTTATGGAATATGTCGAAGGTGAAACTCTTGAACATCTCATCGGCAGAAAAGGAAGACTCGAATTAAGCGAAGCACTAAATATTCTAAAACAAATTTTGCAAGGCGTTAGTTACGCACACAGTAAGAGTTATATTCATCGAGATATTAAACCTTCCAATATTATCATCTCGAAAGATGGTTACGTAAAGATCATGGATTTTGGAATTTCAAAAGCTTTGTTCGATAAAGGAATTACTAAGACTGGAACAAAAATTGGAACGCTGCTTTATATGAGTCCTGAACAAGTAAGAGCGGAAGAGCCAACAAAACAGAGCGACATCTATTCTATTGGAATTACTTTTTTTGAGATGCTAATTGGAAAAACTCCTTTCGATCTTGGGACAGAATTTGAAATTATGGAAGCTCACATCAAAAAAAATCCTTCCAGAATTTCGCAAGCTTTGGATACAATTCCACCTGAGATTGACAAAATAGTTGCTAAGGCTTTAGATAAAAATCCAATGAAAAGATATTTGAGCTGTGATGAATTTCTTGAAGAACTTGAAAATGTTTTTTCAAAATATCAGACGCCAAAAACAAAAGCTGAAAAAACTCAAAATGATAAAAAAGTTAAATCAGCTCGCATACAAAAAATAAAAATTACATTTTTTGGATTACTCGCATTAGCTGTATTCGGATTTATTACCTACTATGGTTTTTACCTTGTTTCTGATTTTTGGGAAACAATGAAAGGAAGAAGAGCGGCTCCTTCTGCTGATACTACAATAAATTATAGATCAAATCCTTCTTTCGTTTTGAAATCTAATTGGAAATATCAGGAAACTAACACAACATTAAATTTGAATGGAATTCATTTCATTGATGACTCAACGGGCTTTGTTGTTGGGCAGAAAGGGACACTCCTAAAAACGACAAGCAGCGGAAGTGTGTGGGAAACAATTGTTTTTCCAGATTCTTCCATCTTGAATGATATTAAATTTCTTAATTCTACAAATGGAGTGATTGTTGGAGAGTTTGGCAAAATATTTACTACAAGTGATTCAGGCAATAGTTGGCAACAAGTAAATAAATTTTTCGATGAAACAATTTTTTCTCTCTACGCATACGATAGAAACACATTGTTTGCTGTTGGCGACAAAGGATTAATCATTCGTTCGGTTGATGCTGGAAAGACTTGGGAAAGATTAAACAGCGGAACAAATAATTTACTTTTCTCTCTCTATTTTTCGACTAACAAAGTTGGTTATGCAGTCGGATGGAATGGTACAATATTAAAAACCGAAGATAGAGGAGATAGCTGGAGAGCAACTGAAAGTTTTACTCCTCAATATTTAAGAGATGTAATATTTGTGGATGAAAAAACTGGATTCATTTGTGGTGGAGGGGGAGAAATTTATAAAACAACCAACGCTGGTAAGGAATGGAATCAACTCACATCTAATTTATTCTCTGGTCTTTCAGGAATTTTATTTAGTGATAAAAACAATGGCTTGGTGATAAGTCAAAAAGGGGAAATTAATCAAACATCAGATGGTGGACAAAATTGGACATCAAACCATAGCGGACGTTACTACTCACTTTCAAGAGTAGAAGCTACTCCATCTGGAAATATTTACATAATCGGTTTTCACGGAACAATTTTAACGAATAAATAACTATGGACAAATTTGTAATTAAAGGTGGTCGTAAACTCTCAGGTGAAGTAAAAGTTAGTGGAGCAAAAAACGCATCATTAGCATTAATGCCCGCTGCTCTTTTAGCCGATGGCGAATCTACTCTAACAAATACACCAGTTCTGAACGATGTTTATTCTATGATTAAACTTTTATCGCAACTCGGTGTTGAAATTAAATTTGATAATCACGTGCTAAATATTAATGCGTCAAATATTACTAATCAAATTGCACCTTATGAACTTGTAAAGAAAATGCGTGCATCGGTATATGTCTTAGGTCCTCTTCTCACGAGATTCGGATTTGCGAAAGTTTCTTTGCCCGGTGGCTGTGCTTGGGGTCCGCGCCCAATAAATCTCCATCTCGAAGGGATGAAAAAATTGGGAGCAGAAATTTCTCTCGAAGAAGGTTATATTATTGCTAAAGCAAAGAAGCTAACGGGAGCAAAAATTAATTTTGATGTTCCATCCGTCGGAGCAACAGGAAATGTTCTTATGGCAGCTTCGTTAGCCAAAGGAACTACTCTTATCAATAATGCAGCTATGGAGCCAGAAATTACAAATCTTATCCAATATTTGAATAAGATGGGAGCACGAATTAGTGGCATAAATTCTTCAATACTTGAAATTGAAGGAGTTGATAATTTATACGGAGCAGAAGTAGAAACAATTTGTGACAGAATTGAAGCAGGAACATTGCTGATTGCCGGAGCAATTACTAAAGGTAAAATAAAAGTCTTTGGAGCAGATTATTTACATCTCTATTCTGTTTTAGCAAAACTTGAAGACGCTGGATGTAAACTTCATATTAATAAAGAATTTATAGAAGTTGATGCAAGTAATATATCGATTAAATCTATTGATGTTACTACAAATGTTTTTCCCGGTTTTCCTACTGATATGCAAGCACAATGGATGGCATTAATGACATTAGCAGATGGTGTTTCGATAATACAAGATACAATTTATTTGGATAGATTTGGTCATGCTCCCGAAATGCTGCGACTTGGAGCAGATATTTCAGTTCATGAAAATCGTGCCACCGTCAAAGGCGTAAAAAAATTGATGGGAGCAAAAGTGATGTCCACTGATCTACGGGCAAGTGCTTCGTTAGTATTAGCTGGCTTAGCTGCGGAGTCAACTACCGAAGTTTTGAGAGTTTATCACCTTGATAGAGGATATGAAAAAATGGAAGTAAAACTTAAGACTTTGGGAGCAGATATCGAAAGAGTTACAGGAAGCGAATTTTGATCTAAAATTAACCGCCAACTTAATGGAAATTTTCTACTTTCTTGTGAATTAGAAACTCACCAAAAATTATAAAATTAATTCTAAACTTTTTCTCAAAATATTCGATAATCATGAAAATTTTGATTGTTGAATTTTGTTCAAGATAATAAAATAGTAAATACATAATGATTTGATATTTAATAAGGTACTATATGAAACTTTTCTTTATTTATTTGTTCATTGCTTTAAGTTCCACTTCGTATTCGATCGATACTCTAAAAATAATGACATACAATTTGCTCAATTATCCAGGGACTGATACCACATCGAGGAATCCATTTTTTCGAACTATAATAGAAGCGACAAATCCTGATATTTTAGTAGTTCAAGAAATGCACTCGCAAGCTGGAGTTGATGGATTTCTAAATAATGTAATGAATTCAGTTTTTCCAAATACATATTCTTCAGGTGTTTTCATTGATGGACCTGATACTGACAGAGCAGTTTTTTATAAACACGCAAAAATATATTTTGTTTCTAACATTGCAATTCCTACTCCACTCCGAGATATTAACGAGTTTAAGTTTTATCATACTGAAAGTGCTGAAACACTTCGGATTTTTGGGCTACATTTGAAGGCGAGCAATACTCAGACAGATAGAGATAGTCGGACAGCTGAAGTAGCAGAATTAAGACTAGTTACCAACTCATTTCCAACTGGGAAAAATTTTATTGTATTGGGAGATTTTAATATTTATGGAAGCACAGAAGCAGCTTATCAAAATTTATTGGTAGATAATGTAAATGATGATGGAAACTTTATCGACCAAATTACACTAACTGGATCTTGGAATGATATTGCATATGCTCAATTTCATACACAGTCACCAAGGGTAAGACAATTTGGAGGTGGCGCAACTGGAGGACTGGATGACAGATTCGATATGATTCTTTATTCTAATGCGGTTAGAAATCCACTTGGTGTAACATACGTTCCAAATTCATATTTGGCTTTTGGCAATGATGGCAATCATTTTAATGATTCGATTAACAGACCACCAAATACTGCTGTTTCACAAACGATTGCTAACGCACTTCACAATGCTTCTGACCACATTCCAGTGATAGCTAAATTTCAATTTATGCATGTTTCTTTGCCCGTTGAACTAACATCATTCAATGCTACATCAACAAATAATTCAATTATTTTAAATTGGAAAACAGCCACTGAAACTCAAAATTATGGCTGGGAAATTCAGAGAAGTAAAAAAATATCTAATCACCAAAACCAGACTGAAAGTAGATGGGAAAATATTGTTTTCGTTTCAGGTGCAGGAAATTCCAATTCTCCCAATGAATATGCTTATATCGATAATTCTGTCCTCTTCGGAGAATATTCTTACAGATTAAGGCAAATTGATTTTGATGGAAGCTATGAATATAGCCAAATAATTAAAGTGAATTTTGGTGAAGTTCCAAAGAGTTTTAATCTAATAAATTTTCCAAATCCTTTTAACCCTAATACAAATATCCAGATTGAAATTCCATTTGCAGCTCATGTAAAATTGAAAGTGTATGATGTAAATGGTCAACTCGTTATAACTCTTGCGGATGAATTTTTTGAAACTGGTATTTATAGAAAAGAGTTTGACGGAACTTATTTGTCGAGCGGTATCTATTATTTGGTGCTACAGACTGGTGATATTAGAATTTCATCGAAGATGCTTTTAATCAAATAATTACTAAATGAAATAAAATATATTTTGAGATTCATTCAATAAATTTTAAAAAATATTTTCCTTAATGAAAAATATCAAGTCAGATAATTTGTAAGTTCTACGTTTCAAAAGTGAAGTTCAGAAAAAGTAGCAAGTAGTTTTTGGGATAGAAGGGAAGACTGTAATAAAGTGAAAATTTTATTACAGTCCTAAAATAAAAAGTGGATTACCACTTTCTGTTAAAATTGCCTCTACCTTTATTAAAACTGTTACCACCGCTGCTACCACCACTACCGCTACCACCTTTTCGATTTCTTCCGCCATCGACCTTAGGTCTTGCTTCGTTGACAGTAATTTTCTTACCTTTGAGTGTTTTAGTATTCAATTCAGAAATAGCTTTCTCAGCTTCAGCTTTTGTAAACATCTCCACAAATCCAAATCCTTTTGACTCTCCGCTAAAAAGATCGCGAATAATTTTGACGCTTTTAACCTTTCCATAGGCTAAAAACTCACTTGATAATTCATCATCAGTAACTTCTTTAGCGAGGTTGCCAACAAATATTTTCATTCTAACTCCATTATGATTGATTGATTTTATGACGAATCTTAAGTAGGATCCGAAATATGAAAAACTATGACAAGAAAAGTGAGTCTAAATGAAGATCAGAAAGAAATTTAAAGAGGCGAACTTTAGTTGTAATAGTATAAAAGTATTAAAAAGCCATTAACTATAAAAATGGCTTTCTAATTGCGGGGCCGACGAGACTCGAACTCGCGACCTCCTGCGTGACAGGCAGGCGTTCTAACCAACTGAACTACGACCCCGTAATTTCAAAAGTCAATGTCAAATATAATTTAGAGTTGGATAAAAACCAAAAGATTTTTACCATTTATTTTTTATTTATTTCAAGATAAGTGTAATTCTTAAAATGTGTTTTACAAAAGGAATCTAATACTTCTTTTCCAAATTTCCGATAGATTTCGTTTGCCCTCAAATTGACTTCTCTACCGCTTCCTTTATTCACTCGCATTCCTAAATTTTTTTCACTTACCTGAAACCAGTTTATTAATTCATTCCTTGCTAAAATTGAAGCTGCTGCAACATTTAAAAATCTCTCAGCTTTGGTCTTTTGGATGATCTCAATTTTTTTCCCTTTCTCCTTCAAAGCGTTCATTATTAATGACTCATCACCAAATTTATCGCACACTACTTTTTCAACTGAAGTTCTCGCTAATATATTTTCTATTGCTGTTGCGTGTCCCCAAGCCAATAATTTATTTAAGTTCAAAAATTTTGAATAGATAGCATTATATTTTTTTGGTGAAATGAAAACAATATCGAAATAGATCTCTTTTATTTCTTTTATTTTTTTTGAGATTGAAACGATGGAACTGTCAGATAAGTTTTTACTGTCTTGAATTCCAATTTTTTTTAAGACTTCAAAATTTTTTGCAGGCGAATAAAAACCACAAATAACAAGTGGCCCAAAGAAATCACCTTTACCCGACTCATCAACCCCGATATAATCGAAATTATCTTCTGTCTCAATGTTGGGAGAGATGTTTTTATTAAATAATATTTTCTCAATCGAGATATATAAATCTGATTCTTTATTTCCTTGAAGAATTGTCTTAATGCCTTTTTGTCCAAAGTAGATTAGAATTTTTACTTTCTCTTTAGCCTTAGTAATTGTCGTCTCATAATTATATTCTTTTTTTATGATTTCACTCTTTGCGTAACCAGATTTTTCTAATTGGTCTAAGAGATTTGTAATCATTAATTGAGGAGTTTCCATAGTTATCTTTTATTGTAGAAAATAATTTAAGTAATTTGATTTTGTCTTGTTAGAGTAGAAATTATTTTACAAAACTAAGAAAAAATTAATTATTAATTCTAATTAATTGAACTCTTAATTGGCCCGTGAAATTATTGAAAGTTATCGAGATTCGTTTAGGAATTTTTCCAATACCAAAAGAGTATCCTATCACATCACTGCTATAAACTCTATGCGTAAAGAACATCTGGTTTTGTTCAGCGAAGACTGTTATGTCTGAAAAACCGCTTGAGTGATTTTCACTTTTGATATTTATGTAATAGGCAGCTGGTCTAAATTCAAGTGTATCAGAAAAACCGACAGTTAGATTTTTTGCGTCAATCAAAAAATCGTAAGAATTTGAAAATGAATTTTTGAGCGGTTGATTGAAGTTCCCAACCGGATTATTGGGAATAATAATTTCTTCTCTACACGAAGTAAAAAATATTATTGCAAACCCGAAGAAAAAAAATGGAATAATATTTAATAATATATTTTTCAAAACATTTAATAATTATAATATTTCAAGATAAAAATTTTTTACTAAAACAAAAATGCTAATAATATTAAGAATGAAAACTTGAGTCGATTTATAAAAATAATATCGGACTAAATAAATTCTCTTCATCTTTAACATATTAATTAAAATTCAATTCTAAAAGTAATTTTTCTTTAAGTATATTTCACATCAATATTTTTAATTCTTCGAGCTTAATCATTACAAAATTAATGATAACTGATTATGAGATTTAAATGAAAAAAAAAATAGCAGTTTATCCCGGCACTTTTGATCCAGTTACTAATGGACATATTGATATTGTTCAACGTTCTTGTGAATTGTTTGATTCGGTATCAGTGATAGTTGCAAAAAATCCTTCCAAATCACCTCTCTTCACTACAGACGAGAGATTATTTTTTCTAAGAGAATCATTAAAGCATTTTGAAAATGTAGATGTAAATTCATTTGATGGGCTTATTGTTGATCAAGCTCATTCGATTAATGCTACTGTAATAATAAGAGGAATGAGAGCGATGAGTGATTTTGAATATGAGTTCCAGATGGCATTAATGAATAGGAAACTTGCCGAAGATATCACAACTGTTTTTTTAGTTCCGAATGAAAAATATACTTACTTAAATTCATCTATAATTAGACATTTGGCAGCGTTCGGGAGCGATGTTAGTGAGTTCGTCCCAAAAGTTGTGAAGGATGCACTCAGAGAAAAATATCTAAAAAATAAAGGGATGTGAATTGGAAAATTTCTCACAGTTACTTCTATCAGTTGAGGAGAGTAGAACTTTAGCTTTAACTTCATTGATTAAAAAATTGAAAGCTGAAGGAAAAGATGTCTTAGCATTCAGCGCAGGCGAACCAGATTTTAATACTCCGCAGTTTATTAAAGATGCTGCAATAAAATCTATTAATGAAAATTTTACTCGTTACACAAACAACGAAGGTTATCCTGATTTAATCAAAGCGATTATAAAAAAATTTCAGAGCGATAATAATTTAATTTTTAATGCGGAAAATATTTTAGTCTCCAACGGAGCAAAACATTCTATCTATAATTTGCTTAGAGCAATCTGTAATCCCAATGATGAGGTTATTTATCAAGCTCCATATTGGGTCAGTTATCCCGAAATGGTAAAACTCGCTGGCGCAAACTCAGTTGTTATTGATGCAGGTGCAGAAGTAAATTATAAAATTTTTCCTTCACAATTAGAAAAAGCAATTACAAAAAAAACAAAAGCTCTAATATTTAATTCTCCTTCAAATCCAACAGGAGCTGTCTATAATAAAAAAGAAATTCATGAATTGGCGGAAGTTTTAAAAGGAAAAAATATTTGGATAATTTCCGATGAGATTTATGAAAAAATAATTTTTGATGATGAACAACATTTTGCTATTGCTGCAATTGATGAATTAAAAGATTGGGCAATTACTGTTAATGGTGTCAGCAAGTCTTTTGCGATGACAGGTTGGAGAATAGGATACGCTGCAGGAAATAGGGAAGTGATACGATTAGCAAGAAATTTGCAAAGTCACTCAACATCAAATCCATGTTCAATTTCACAAGCTGCTGTTGTTGCTGCTTTGACAGTCAGTTCTACCGAAGTAGGAGAGATGGTCGTAAAATTTCAGGAGCGAAGAAATTTTATTGTTAATGAATTGAATAAGATCGATGGAATAAAATGCCCAACTCCCAAAGGTGCGTTTTATGTTTTCTTTGATGTAAGTAATTATTATGGTAAAGAAAATCATGGAAAAGTTATTAATGATTCTTCATCTCTCTGTAGTTATCTACTCGAAAGTGAATTAGTAGGGTTAGTTCCCGGAATAGCTTTTGGTAATGATAATTGTGTTAGAATGTCTTATGCATGTTCAATGGAGGATATTGCAGAAGGTATTAAGCGTATTAAAAAAGCTTTAAGTTTACTAAAATAAAAAAGCCCGCATTAAGCGGGCTTCTAAATTTCTGAAATCTCAGAATTATCTAATCAATAACATCTTCTTCGTACCAATCACATTGTTATCGCTAATCATTCTATAAAGATAAACACCGCTTGTTAGCTCTGTACCATCGTTAGCTCTTGCATTCCAATTAATGCTATGGTTTCCAGCTTCAAAACTTTCATTGACTAACACATTTACTAATTCACCATTAGAAGTGAAAACTTCAATTTTGATATTAGATTTTTGTGCAACAACAAATTGAATTTTTGTTGAAGGATTAAATGGGTTAGGATAGTTTTGTGCTAAACTAAAACTCATTACTTCTACTGGCTCATCTTTAACACTTACTCCAACAAGTTCTTGAAGTGTTCTTGTTAATACTGCAAAAGTAAATTTAGTATTGTGCATTCCTAAGCTGTTGTCATTAAAAATTAATTGATAATTCCAATATGCTCTTCTTAAATTTTGATCTGTTCCGATCGATGCCCAAGCAATAGAATCAACCCCTACTGGAGGTAGTGCAATTCTAATTCTTCTTAACAAGCCACTTACTTCTGCTTGAACTGGTTCGATTGTACCATCACCGTCATAATCTCTATCTGCTACGAATGAATCAAAAGTTGGTCTTTGTGGGTGACAACCTGTGCAAGAAGCAGTGTGAGTATAGTTGTTTTCAAAATTTCTTAATCTCATTGTATGACCAGCAACTTTGTCTCTATTTACATTTCCAATTGCAGGAGCACTTCCCATATGGCAAGTAACACAACCATCAGTAATTGCTACGTTATGAATTGTATTTACGTATGGATTTGCATCCCAAGCAGCTGCATTCTGTCCTAATAGAACATCTGTTTGAACTGATCTGTGTGGTCCCCAAGTAGAACTCATTGCAACAGTTGTTGGCAACATTGCAGCAATACTTCTTCTGGATTTATGACAATCCATACAAGTTTTTCCTTTACCACCGAATGCAGTGTATTTGAAACCAGTACTAAGAGTATCTGATGTTGCAGGTGAAACACGTAATGATGAAGGACGACCATTGCCGTGAGGATCATGACAAGCTACGCAACCAACATCAATCTGGTCTGCACTGTTCATTCCTGTTGTATTTGTAGTTCTATTATAAGTAAAGTTCACATAACCACGACCATCATGACATCTAATACAATTACCGAGACTATTGTTTTGAGAAGCTGTAGCTTGTGCGAAAGAGCCAGACCAAATAGGAGTAAAGTGATCAGATTCTTTCCATTCACGATACTTATTATATCTTGTTCCGCTGTCGTGACAAGTTCCGCAAGTTCCATCATCGTAACTAATTTGTGTATTTGTTATTGCTCCGCCCATAGTGTGTGCACTTCCTGGACCGTGGCAACTTTCGCAACCAATTGTAGCTCTTTGCAACAAGGAGTTGCTTGCTCTAAGTGCATCCCAACGAGCAACTGAAGGACTTGTAAATGTCCAGCTAACTTGTCTTTGAATATCATCAAAACCATCGTTGTTAGCAGCAATATTATGGTCATTTCCTGTTGTGTGACATTTTAAGCAAGAAGCATCATAACTTGTTCCAAGATCTCCACGAATTCCTTTTCTTGCCATTAATGCGTGTGAAGAAACTTTCCATCTGTCGTATATTGCAACGAATTTTGGATGAGCAGCATGACAGCTCATACATTGTGGAAATGCTGTAGCTCCACCATCGAATCCACCGACACCAATATATCGTGCAGAGACAATAGTGATTGTAGTGTCATCAGTTCCACCCGCAGTGGTAATGTCTAATTTTACTACATATTCACCAGCTCTATCAGCAAGAAAATTGATATATGTGGGAGTCATTATGTTAATTGAGGCTGTTGATCCAGAAGGACGCGAAACAAAAGTAAATGTTGCTCCAGTAATTGCTTGTGGACTAGAGGCAATGTTTCTTGCGCCTAAGTAAACAAATGTTTCTACTGGAACTATTCTTAATCCAGTTGCAACTGAATTTGTTGTAAAACCAGATCTTAATAAAGTATCAGGAGTTACAACTTCGATATGAATTCTTGCTCTTGGCACTTGTGCATAAGACTCGCCGATGCAGATTATGCTAAGCAATAATATAAGGAATAGGTTTTTCATAAGTGACTCAATTTTAGTTATAAAAAAATAATGAACCTGACTTATCTTAGCAAAATAAATGCCAAATATTTTGTGCAATTTATAGCGATTTTTTTTAGAGTTTTTAATCGAAAAAAAGAAAAATCTCTCTGTTGGGAATTTTATTTTCAGACTTAGGAACATTTCAGAAATGATATAATGCTAATAACAATAATTGACAATTGGCAACTAATATTGGACAGCTTTTTAGGGCGTGTTTTTGGGAATTGGGATCAATAAAAATCAGGATTATTTCAATTGGAGAGTGGTTGTAGAAAATTAATTTGTAATATTTTTCCAACAAAAGGAAAAATTATTTTTGAATAATGGACTCATCGACAGACGAAATGCTGTGCTATTTTTTAGATTGAAATATAATTCTCTAAACCTGTCATTACTTTGTCAACTGGCATTTCTTGTCCAGTCCAAAGCTCAAATGATTTTGCACCTTGATAAACTAACATCTTAATTCCATTCAAAGTGACTGCGCCTTCGGACTCAGCAATTTTTAGTAATTGTGATTTCGGTGGGTTATAGACTAAGTCAAATACAATTTGATCTTTTTGAAATGCGTTGCTAAGACTAATAATTGTGTCATCAATCTCAGGATACATTCCAACTGAAGTAGCGTTAATAATTAATTTTGAACCGCGCAACACTTCTAACAAACCGTGAGGAAACAATTCATAAGCCATAAAATTGTCATATTTCATTTTTTCATTGAAATATTCTTTTAATGTTTCAGCTCTCTGTTCAGTTCTGTTCACAATATTTATTCTTGAAGGTCTAAAGTGTCGAGCCAAAGTGTAGATAACCGATCTCGCCGCACCACCCGCACCAAATAGCGTCACTTCGTTATTTATTATTTCATCTTTATATGGTAACAAAGTTTCAAGAATTCCATAGACATCAGTATTGTATCCATAAAGTTTTCCCATATCATTCACAACTGTGTTCACTGCACCACAAATAGTTGCTTCTTCTGATGATTGATGAACATATGACAACATTTTTTCTTTATGTGGAATGGTAACATTAAATCCTTTTATATTCAGTGCTACAATTCCCTTCAAAGCGTTCTTAAGCGATGAAGACATAACGTCTAATGGTAGATAGACATAATCAAGTTCAAGAATTTGACACGCAAGATTATGGATGAAAGGGGAGAAGGAGTGTTTTATTGGATGTCCCAATAACCCGATAATTTTTGTATTTGTATGGAATAAATTTTTCATTCAGTATCTGGATTAATTAAAAATTATTATCTGGTGATTCAATCTTGAATGGAGAATCGTTCAAAAGTGCTTTGAATAATTTGGAAGTAAAAATGCTTGGAAAAGAAGATGCAAATACTTCGACAGATTTGTCATTTATTACAAAAGATTTCAACAAATAGTACAAGCCGTGCTTACTTCTTTTTTTCAGAAAATAAAGTTTTGCTAATCCATAGTAACACAATGCTTGATAAGTTTTTAATGACAAAACTTTGAACAAAGTATCAATTGCACTATCAAGAGAATTTACTTTTGTGTATAATTCCGCGATACGAATTAATAATTTGGGATTTTTATCATCTAGTTTTAATTCGGGCAAGAGTGAATACAATTCTAAAATATCTTTTTCATCGATACCCTCGAGAGCTTCTTTCTCAATACACCAACTTTCTTCTGTTATATAATTTGTTGCAAGAGCAATTCGAAAATCCTTAAGAGCATATTTTGTTCTTCCAAGTAAATAATAACAATATCCTCTGCCAAGAAAAGCTTCATGATATTCATTATCAACTTTTATTGCTTTGTTGTAATATCGAATAGCTAATTTTAAGTTTCCTTGTTCTTCATAAATCGTAGCAAGATTATAAAATGCAGTCTCATCATTTTTTTCGATCTTAATTACTTTTAAAAAAGATTCAATCGCTTTTTCATTTTTGCCGATATCAGCAAAAAGATTTCCAAGATTAAACCAAGCGTCAGAAAAAAGATCATCCAGAGCTACTGCTAATTCATAACTATTTATAGCTTCGTCAAACCGACCAAGTTGCTCTAATACAATTCCACGATTGAACCAGCCGACTTCACAATCAGGTTCTACTTGTAAATATTTGTCATACGCATCAAGAGCTAAAGCAGATTTACTATCATACTCATAACAAATTGCTTTTTGAAAGAGAGCATCAGAAAATTCAGGATCAATCTCAACTACTTTATCAAAAAATTCTATCGCCTTATTAAAAATTCCTTTTTGTTGATAAAGTTTTCCGAATCTATAATAGATAAATTCATTTTGTGGTTCATACTTAAGAGCTTGTTCGAGTGTCTTATTTGCTTCATCATAATCCTTCATGTTAATTTGGATTGAAGCTTTTTCAATAAGAATTTCGACATCAACCGGATCTAATGTTTGAGCGTGTTCAATCGCTTTCAACGCTCGTCTATTCTGATTTAACTCAACTAAGCAAATTCCTTTTTTCATCCATAAGTCAGAATCATAGGGAGCCGTTTCAAGTAAATTGTCTATGATATGAAGTGCATCTTTGAATCGGTAATTTTCAACACATTGTTCAATTACTTCTTCCAAGAAATTTTTATTAAGTATTGCTTTCCCCTCTAAGATAATTTTCTTACTTAATCTAATTCTTGATCCGAGGTGTTTGCTCTCTAAGAATTCGCCATCATTCTCAATATAATCTTCGTCAAAGAATGACATTAAAACTCCAAAAATTTGAAATAACTATCAAAAAAGTAAACCGAAAAGAGAATAAAAGCAAGTTGTATTTTAAGATATTTCTTTTAGTAGAAAAAAGTGCGAAAACAGACCATTTTCGCACTTAAATTTAATTAATTTGAAAGGACACTTGTAACTTTTTGTGCTGCTTCCTTCAAAGATTGAGCAACTTCAAAATTTAGTCCCGACTTTTCAAGAATTTCTGCTGCTTCTTTTGCATTGGTTCCTTCAAGCCGAACAACAATTGGGACATGAATATTTAAAGTTTTTGCAGCTTCAATAACTCCGTTAGCAACTCTGTCGCACCTTACGATGCCACCAAAAATATTTATCAAGATTGCTTTAACATTTGGGTCAGACAAAATAATTTTGAATCCGTTGGCAACAGTTTCTTTATTTGCTCCGCCTCCAACATCAAGAAAATTTGCTGGTTCTCCGCCTGCCAATTTAATGATATCCATTGTAGCCATTGCTAAACCTGCTCCGTTTACCATGCAACCGACATTTCCATCGAGCTTGATATAGTTGAGGTTGTATTTTGATGCTTCAATTTCTAAAGCATCTTCTTCGGCTAAATCGCGATAGTTAAATATTTCTGGTTGTCTAAAAAGTGCATTGTCATCAAAATTCATCTTTGCATCAAGCGCAATTACACGTTCATCTTCAGTAACAACAAGTGGATTAATTTCGAGCATTGCTGAATCTGTGGAGAGATAAGCTTTGTAAAGAGCCGGTAAAAATTTTTGGAAATTTTTTAATGCAGTTCCTGAAAAACCTAATGCAAAGCCCAACTTCCTAACTTGATAAGCTTGCAAACCTACTGCGGGATCAACCCATTCTTTAATTATTTTTTCAGGAGTCTCTTCAGCTACTTTTTCAATCTCAACTCCACCTTCTGTTGAAGCCATGATAACATTTTTTGAAACAGCACGGTCAAGTAATATTCCAAGATAAAGTTCTCTCTTGTAGTCAAGACCTTCGGCTATAAAAAGAGTCTGAACAATTTTTCCTTCATCTCCTGTTTGATGCGTTACTAAAAGATTTCCGAGTATTTTTGAAGCATAATCTTTTGCTTTCTCAACACTTGTAGTAAATTTTACTCCGCCTTCAAGAATTAATTCATCACGATTATTCGGATTGTAAAGTTTTCCTTTGCCTCGTCCGCCCGCGTGAATTTGTGCTTTTACAACGAACTGATTAATTCCTCTTGCTTTTAGTTCAGCAATGGCTGCGTCAAATTCCTCAATCTTTTTAATTGCAATACCATCTTGAATTGCGACACCAAATTTTTTGAGAGTTGCTTTGGCTTGATATTCATGAATCTTCATTAAGCTTTCCTTCTTGAATCTTTGAACAATTATTTGGAAGTTTATTTTTTAATTTTTTCACTCATCAATTTTGCCTGCAAGAAGAGGAGTAGATAATCTCTTCCACCTGCTTTAGAATCGGTTCCTGACATATTGAATCCACCGAACGGATGTGCACCAACTAAAGCACCAGTACATTTTCTATTGAAATATAAATTTCCAATCAATAAATGTTTTTTCGCTTTATCAAGTTTTTTTCTATTCTTTGAATAGACCGCGCCAGTCAAACCAAAAATAGTATTGTTAGCAATATCAATAGCGTGATCAAAATTTTCTGCTTTGATAACTGCAAGCACTGGACCAAAAATTTCTTCTTGAGAAATTCTCGCCATTGGATCAATATCTACAAAGACTGTTGGTTGCAAGTAGTATCCATTACCCTCAGCAAAGTTTCCGCCGTTTAGAAGTCTTCCTTCTTTCTTACCAATCTCAATATATTCTACAATACTTTTCATAGCTGATTCACTTACAACAGGACCCATTTTGAAATTGTCTTCAGCAGGACCAACTTGAATTTTATCAACTTCTTTTTTCAATTTAGTTACAAATTTATCATAAACTTTTTTATCTACAATAGCTCTTGAGCAAGCTGAACATTTTTGTCCTTGGTATCCGAACGCAGCACTAACAACTCCCGCAACTGCTTCATCAATATCAGTTTCTTTATCTACAACAATACTATCTTTGCCTCCCATTTCAGCAACGACTCTCTTTAACCAAATTTGACCGGGTTGAACTTTAGCAGCTAATTCGTTGATGTGAATTCCAACTTCCATTGAACCAGTGAACGCTATAAATCTTGACTTTGGGTGACCGACTAAAGTATCTCCAACTTCGCCACCTGAGCCAGGAAGGAAGTTAAGAACACCTTCAGGCAATCCAGCTTCTTTCATAATCTCAACAAAAACTTGTCCCATCATTGGTGTGTCGCTTGAGGGCTTTAATACAATTGTATTTCCTGCTACAATTGCAGCTGAGGACATTCCAACTAAAATAGCAAATGGGAAATTCCAAGGTGGAATAATAATACCAACGCCAAGTGGGATATAGATCAATTCATTTTTTTCACCTTTAACTGGGGTGATAGGTTGCTTCTCAGAATAACGAAGCATCTCTCTTCCGTAAAATTCTAAAAAATCGATTGCCTCTGCAGTGTCACCATCTGCTTCTGCAAAGTTTTTTCCGGCTTCTAAAATTAAATACGCATTAATTTCTAATCTTCTTTTTCTTGTGATCTCTGCAGCTTTGAATAAAATTTTTGCTCTCTCTTTTGGTTCAGTGAATCGCCAAGTTTCAAATGTTAATGTTGCTTCTTCAATTGCTTTGTTTGCTAACTCAGCAGTGCCTTTATAAAACTTTGCAATTACTTCATCTTTGTCAGATGGGTTGTATGAGTTAAAAGTTTTTTCAGTCTGATATTCTTTTCCGCCAATAATAAGATTGTACGTTCTCCCTAATTTTTCTCTTACTTTTTTGATTGCATCTTTTTGTGCCTTAAAGTTTTTTTCTTTAGTGAAATCTATAAATTCTTCATTCTTGAATGGTTTAACTCTCATAATGTCTCCAGTTTAATATTTATTTTTTTTTGACCTTCCAAAATTACGCCTTTTAGTTGGCATATACAATTTGAGAAAGAAAGAGAAAGAGATTTATTTTTATTTATTTTAATAAGGATTAAATTTTAATTATTTTCAACGATTATAAATTGATAAATTCTGAAAAATAATGACTGACTCAATAAAAAAAATTATAAGCGAGTTGATTGACATAAAAGCACTTCTTATCAAAAGGGAAGGTACAGCCGATGATGATGTCCTAATATCTATAAAAAATTCTATTGTTCAATTGGAAGCAATTGATTCAATACTTGGATTAGAAAATGGAAAACGAATCGATTCATTATTCGAAAAAATTGATTCGCATTATAAAATTCTTGTTGACCAATCCACAGATATTATTTTTAGATTATCCGCTGCTGGGAAAATTGTCTACATAAGCCCATCAGTAAAAGAGATGCTCGGGTATGAAATTGAAGAAATTAGAAATAGATCTTTTATTCCATTGTTGCCTGCATCAGAAAGAAAGAAAGCTTTTATTACCTTAAAAGCGTTTTTCAAAAATAAAGAAATAATAAATTATGAAACTGCTTTTATTCACAAGAGTGGTGCAATTATTCCTGTTGAGATTAACGGAAAATTGATTCCAGTGGATGGAATCAATTATGGACAAGGTGTAGTAAAAAACATTTCTATCAAAAAAGAACATGAAAAACAATTAAAAGAAATTCAATATACGCTTCAAGAAGTTTGGAATAAAGTTCCG
>PNNF01000035.1 GCA_013824085.1 Chlorobiaceae bacterium
ATAATCAAAAAACAAAACTTTTATGACAATACTAAAAAAATCAGCGGTTACATTTTTTTTCCTATTTTTTCTTTCATCTCTCAGTTATTCTCAAGATATACAACTTGGAACCCAGCTCGGGAATCTGCGTCAACAACAAGGCGGCTTGCATGATTATTCTGATCCAACAAAAATAAATATTAAAGTTGCAGTTTGGGGCTTTGTAAGATTTCCCGGACGTTACATCGTGCCAATTGAAACAAACGTAAATGACCTTCTCTCTTATGCGGGCGGACCAACAACAGAGGCTCACTTAGATGATTTACGCTTAGCACGTTTGCTGCCAGATTCGTCTAATCAAATTATTAATTTAAATTATCAAGACTTTCTCTTTTATTCGGAATACACAACGGGCAATCAATTAGTGCAACTACAACCTGGCGACATTTTGCTCGTTTCAGGTGAACCAAGATTTTATTTTAGGGATTATTTGTCGGTGGGATTATCAATTTTTTCGGCATTAATTTCACTTGCAATATTAATTATCAATATTGCGAATTAAGAAGGATTGAAAGACATGAATATCGACAACCAACAAAACTCAAATAATCAAAATAGATTCGAAGAGACTGCTTCACTCAAGGAATATTTTTATTTAATTAGAAATAATTTGCTCCCTGTTTTGGTAATTACTGTAACTGCTTTATTAACTGCAATTATTTTCGCCTTTGGGTATAAAGATGTCTATCAGAGTACTTCAAGCTTATTGATAACGAAAGGACAGGGAAATATCCTCGCTGATAATTTTATGCCGGGTTTACAAAATATGGCAACAGATAGATTTATCTTAAACGAAATCGAGATTATGAATAGTTTCAGCATTCGAGAAAGAACAGCTCAGTCATTAATCGATTACTACAATAGTTCGGATAAAAAATCTGAATTTATTTCAATAACGAATGAAGAAGGAGAAAATGGCGCACAAAAACTTCTTGAAAAAAATAAAATTGTAAATCTCTTGGGACGAATTGTAGAAGTTCAACAAAGGAGAGGGTTAGATATTGTTGAAATCACTGTCGAGTCAAATTCTCCATACGAAGCGCAATTGATTGCAAATACTTATGCCGAAGTTTACCGAGAATATAATCTTGATGTAACAAGAACACAGTTGACAGTTGTCAGACGCTTTCTTGAAAAACAATCTACCGACAAACGAAATGACTTAAAAAATGCTGAACAACAATTGAGTCAATTTCAACAAGAGAAAGAGATCGTAATTCTTGACGAACAGTCGAAGTCGATTATTACTCAATTAACAGATCTTCAGTCGCGACGAGATGCCGCAATAATTGAATTGGCTTCATCCGACAAAGTATTAAGTATGCTCAAAAGTCAACTCAATCAGAGAAGTCCACAAATTGCAAATTATTTTGAAAACTTGGCAGATGAGTCATACTTCAAAGAATTGCAAGATGGAATTGCTCGTTTGCAAGTAACGAAAGATTTAGCATTATCACAAGTAGGTGTTGGTGAACGAAGTAATCCTGCAATTATCAGAGAGTATGAAAACAAAATCGAGGAATTGAAACGCCGCTTAAATGATAGAATTAGTCAGTTAAGAGAACCAAGTACTGTTACAACTCCCGAAGAAATTAGAGATTTAACTCAAAAAATATTAGAAGAAGAAATTAAAAATAGAGCACTAATTATCTCTATTTCTGGATTAGAAAATTTAGTAAATAATTTTGAGAAAAAATTTAATTTACTCCCCGCTGCTGCACGTGAATTTGCAAGATTTCAAAGAGAACGCGAAGCTGCAGAAAAATTGTTTGCGATTATTGAAGAAAAATATCAAGAAGCACTTATTAACGAACAAGCACAACCAGGCAACGTCTTAGTAATTGATAGAGCTCAGTTTCCACCTAAGCCCGCAAAACCAAATCGTCCTTTGATAGTGTTGATTGGCTTTATTGTCGGTGCAGGAATTGCATTCGGATTTGTCTTGGTAAAAAATTATTTCGATACAACAATTAAAAACCCTGAAGATATTGAGAAGAAAAATATTAATCTGCTTGTTTGGATTCCAAGAATTGAGGGGCTTGATTTTGCGGAGAAGAAAGCAATTGAATTAGTTGTTGCTCGAAGACCGGAATCTGGACCGAGCGAAGCATTTAGGGCATTGCGTACAAGAATTTTACTTTCTAAAATGGGTGCAGATTCTCTAAAAACAATTTTAGTTACTTCTCCAACTCAAGGTGAAGGAAAAACCACAATTATTTGCAATATGGCAGTTACGTTTGCACAAACGAACAAAAAAACTTTATTAATTGATTGCGATTTTAGAAAACCTCGTGTTCACAATGTCTTTTCAAGCGTTAGAATTCCGGGACTAGTTGATTATTTTTTCAAAAAAGCAAGCTTAAGTGAAGTTATCAGAGATTCAGGAATAGAGAATTTAGATTTTATTCCCGCTGGGACTATTCCTCCAAATCCTTCAGAAATACTTGAATCGAGCAATATGAAGTCGTTCTTGAAGCAGATGAAAGAAAAATATGATATTATTCTGATTGATTCACCCCCAATTATTGCGGTTACTGATGCTGAAGTGTTAAGTTCTATTGTAGATGGAACTATTTTGGTGGTCTCTTCAGAGTCAACACAAGCAGAGTTAATGGAAAAAGCTATCGGTTTATTGCGCGGACAAAACTCCTTCTTCCTTGGAACTGTTCTGAACAATTTCAAATACAAAGGAACTTACGGATCTTATTATAAATATTACTATTACTATAGTGGTTCACAAACAGATAAAAAGTCAAAAGAAATTCCCCCAGCTAAGGGATAAAAAAATCTGAATAGGGAAAATAGTGTTTGATAAAGAGAGATTAAAAAAAATAAAATTAATTGTCGCCGATTTAGATGGAACACTCGTTGATGAAAAAGGTGAATTGGGTGCTGAAAGTAAAAAAGTAATTTCGCAATTAAAAAAAAATGGGATTGAATTTACAATTGCTACAGGCAGACTTCAATCTGCAGTGTTAGGAATTTGCAAAGATCTCGATATTACAATCCCAATTATTACTTTGGATGGAAGTTTAATAAAAAATCCAATCACAAATGAAATTTTGTATGAGTCTTTTGTGCCTGAAAAATATGTTCAAAAGGCGCTGAAACTTTCTGATAAATTTTTGTTGAACATTGCTCTCTGCACTGAGGATGCAATCTATTATACTGAAAACAATTCTTTAGTTACTTCACTCCTCCGAAAGTTTGGTGCAAATTATCAAGAGGTACAATCGTATAATGGATACACAGATAGAGTTTTAGAAATAGTGATGATGAGCGACTACAAAGAGAATTTGAGATTTGTAAAAGATAAATTTAGTTTCCCTTATTCTTTTGGGCTTAGTAAAAGTTACTATCGATCAAATCAGCATTCGGAAATAGCGTTTCTTGAGATTCGTAAAAGAGGCGCAAATAAGTCTAAAGGGATGGATAGAATATTAAAAAAATTAAATAGAACTGAAAAAGAGGTTGCTGTTATTGGGGATTGGTATAACGATTTAAGTTTGTTTGAAACAAAGGCATTTAAGGTTGCTATTGCTAATGCAGTTCCCGAAATAAAACAATTATCCGATTTAGTTCTAAAAAAAACTAATAATGAAGAAGGAGCAATAGAATTTTTTGAAATGCTCCTAAAAGCTAGAAATAATTGAGAAGTGTTATGAATTTCCCAAAATTGTTTGTTATTAAAAATCCATCTTTTGAAAAATGTCCAAATTGCAGCGGCTTCCATTCTTTGCACCGTTCGCGAGCAAGAACTATAGTCGAGGAAATTGTTAAGACATTTACGTTTATGAAGTATTTTAAGTGTAAAAGTTGTGGTTGGAGAGGAATAAAATCGAATATCGGATTGACTAAGTCAACTTTCTTTGCGCTTTTGGTTTATGGATTGTTGATAATTGTAGTTTCTTGGGTAATAACTTCTTTTCTGCAACGGTATGTCGGTTAGATAGTCAACATATTTAAATAAATTTTTTCCAGAAAAATGAGCAATGACTTATTTACTGATATTTTTTCTTTCATTAATAATCTCGATTTTTATAACTCCATATTTTATCGATTATTTATATAAAAATAATATTCTCGATAAACCGATAGAAAAAAGAAAAATCCACACCACTCCTATTCCAAGGCTTGGCGGAGTAATAATTGCTTCGATAGTTTTGTTAATAGTCTTCAATTTCTATCCTGATCTGAATAATATTAGGGTATTCCTCTATTCATTCTTGATAATATTTTTTCTTGGGCTAGTGGACGATATAATCGATGTAAGATGGAATATTAAATTTTTGGCGCAAGGAATTGCCGCTCTTTTATTCCTCTTTTTTTTATCGGATTTTTATGAGTCTATAAAAATATTTGGCATCTATTTTCATTCTCCTTTTTCAGAAATAATATTATTCTTTTTTATTGTTGGGATAATAAATGGGTTCAATTTGCTCGATGGTTTAGATGGGCTTGTAGCGGGCTACTCTTTATTTATTGTTACAACTTTATTTTTCTTAACAGTAATCTCATCAAATTTATTAGTGTTGATAATTTGTGCTTCCTTGATGGGGGCATTGATTGGAATGCTAAAATTTAATGCTCATCCAGCAAGAATATTTTTAGGAGATAGCGGAGCGCTTGGGTTGGGATTCCTTACTGTTGCTTGTGCATTGTTGTTTTTAGGTAAGCACAATGAGCCCTCAATCGATTTAACATTTGCAATAATTTTATTTACGATCCCAATTGTAGATACTTTGAAAGTTATGATCAATAGAACAATTGCAAGAAAAAACCCTTTTCTACCAGACAGATCCCACGTTCACCATCTAATTTTGAGCAACCATTTCGGCCACAAATCAACGGTTGTAATAGTTTTATTAATTGCATTTTTTACTTCAATTGCGTCATTATTATATATAAAAGTTTCTGAGTTTTATGGTTTGGTAGGTTTTGCCTTTGCTTCATCTTTTATTCTGAACATCAAAACAATTTTGTCTTATCTTAATAAATTCGACATTAGGCAGGACGTAAAAACTAAATTTTCTTTTTTGTCTATAGAGCGTCTCTCAATAATAAATAAATATCTCTATTTCGCAATTTTGATTTTAATTGTTGTTACATTCTTTCTTATTTTTCCTATCGAGAGAAGTCTTGATAAAAAAATTCTTTATCTCTTTTTGGGTTTTTTGGTTGCAGGCCTACTCCATGTAATAACAACAAGCCTACAAAAAAAAAATTACAATTTTATCTTAATTTTTTTCAATCTAACAGTCTTTTATACTATTGCGATTAAGTCACCACAAGTAATAGATAATATAGATCTATTTGCGCCTATAAAACCTCTGCTTCAACTTGCTTTTACATTAATAGTTATTAGCTACATAACACTCTATTTTATTTTTCGTGAACGAATTCAAGGTAGACCTTCCTCCTTGGTGAGTGGTATGGATTTGAGCATTATTGCTTTTTCAAATTTAATTGTTTTTACCTCAATTCTGCTCCAATTTGACTGGATGATTAATATTGGCAACGCTCTTTTTTTTACATCGCTTACCTACATAATAACAAAAATATTTGTTGTCATTCATGAAAAAGGACAGAACTTTTTTTACTATTCAACCTTTGTACTTTCGATGTTTACTCTAATTGTACAATTAATTTATTAATGAAACCACTACTCTTTGCTCTGCTTATTTTCTCTGCTTCTTTGTTTCCACAGGTTGTACTTGAAGATCTTAATTCCTCAGTCTATAATTTCTTAAAGCAACAGAAACAGTTGGGAAATATCGATTTAAGTTTTCAAAAACTTCCTCTGTCAAGAATGGAAATATTGAAAGCATTATTAAAACTGAAGGAACAAAAAGTATCAAATAATATTGAGCAGGAAGAGATAGATTTTTATTTGCAAGATTTTTTGGTTGAACAAAATTTACGTTCTCTTGAGCAGGAAGAAAAATCATTAAAATATTTTTCAATGAGTAAAGAGCGATTTACAACATTTGAATATTATGATTCAAATTTTACACTCTCATTAAATCCAATTTATGGACAAACACGAGGAAGAAAGTTAGACGACTGGCTGATCCATCGATTCAACGGACTTAATTTTTATGGATATATTGGAAAAAATTTAGGATACAATTTTTACTTCAGGGACAATAGGGAGAACACGTTACCAAAAATAAAAGTTGCTGAACTTTCAAAAGAGCCGGGAGTGAAATATATTAATCCAACCGACTATAGCGAAGCGCGCGGATTGATTACTTATTCTTGGTCGAATGGATCATTAGCTGCGGGCAAAGAGTATCTGAATTGGGGAAGTGGCAATCAAGGGAAACTAATTTTTAGTAACAAAGCCCCCTCCTTTCCGCTAATTAAATTTGATTACTTTCCCGTTGAGTGGCTGCGATTTTCATATTTGCATGGTTGGTTGATTTCAGGAATTATCGATTCATCAACGATAAGATGGAACTTCGATAATAATTTTAGCTATCGAGATGTTCAGAAATTTATTGTTGCACACTCTCTAACAATTTATCCATTTCCTAATTTAGAAATAATGCTTGGCGAATCTATTGTCTATAGCGATCGATTAAATCCAGTTTATTTCTTTCCACTTCTTTTTTACAGAGCTCTTGATCACTATTTCATGGGAATAGAAAGCAACTCGGGAAATAACGCACAATTGTTTTTTGATATTTCTTTTTATTGGAACCAACTAAACTCTCATTTATATACAACAATTTTTGTTGATGAATTATCAATTGATGCATTATTAGACGGAACAAATTTATCCGCAATTGGATCAACTTTTGGCTGGTCTGTTGCAAATCCAGTAATTAATAATTCACTCTTCAATATTGAATACACACGCATTAACCCCTTTGTTTATATGAACGCAAACAGAGCTGAATATTTTACCAATCATAATTATCCGCTTGGACATTGGATTGGAAGCAATGCAGATCTTTTTTCAATCAATTATTCGCAGACTGTATTGCGAGGACTTCGGGTAGAATTATTACTTGAATATTTGCGCAAAGGGGAACGAGAAGATAAAGCAGCACAATACCAATTGCCCTATCCCGATTTTTTATTCGGTGACAGATTAACCCGAAGAGAAATTTCATTTAGTGTAGCATACGAACCAATTCATCGACTCCTATTTGAAGCTCTATTTTCGCATTATAAAATTGATGACAAAAATTTAGTTCGAACTCCAATAGAAAAACAGGGGAACAAAAAATCATTTTTGTTTACTCTTAGATACGGGATATAAAAATTATTTCAGTTTTACAAACGAGAAATAATTCAGACTAAAAATCCCGACAACTTCATTAACCCACCTCAAGCAACTTCAATATTATAATTTGTTCTCATCGATTCAGTTGTAACAATTACTCTTCACAAATCATTATCCCAATTAATAGAAAAGCAAAATTTTTAATTTTTGCTTTCGTTCAATTTGCGATAATCGAGATACAGTATCGCACTCCTAATTCCCATCAACACAAATAAAAATGTTCCAAAAAATAGAAGCAATAGCTGATATGTATATTTTAAAAATAATGGCTCAATAAAATTATAAACAAGAGCAAAAAAAACTATTGTCACTGTATAACCAAAAGCAATTTTCCTTTGCGAAGCAATGAGTTTGTTCTTGTACATAAAGGCGTTTAGTGGATAGTGGACGAGAGTAAATAAACCAAAGATTCCAAGCATTGGCAAAATTATTTTATTTACTAAATCATTATCGATGTGATGAGGAAACCAAATGTGAGAAAAGAATAGAGCACAAATGACAAATGTTAGATAAGAGATCACAACAACAAATGTTATCCCAAAGTATCTTCTTACCGTACTTCCCCTCTCTTCAGAATAGAATAATTTTTCTAAAAAAACCCCGAGATAAAAAATTGGTGATACGATTACCCAAGAAAAAGTATAAGCATTTGCAAGAGAAGGCTCAAACAAATTGTTGGCAGTAATTTTGTCAATACTCGAAGCTAATGCAAACGCACCGTTGATAATAAACGCTGAAACGCCTGTCGTGTAAAGAGTAATTAACGATTCATTTATTTGCGTCTCCCTCTCTGATGTCAACGAATAAATAATAAAAAAAAGTGTGTAAAAAATTGCCAACAACGTAAAAGGACTTAACTCAACAATTTGCGAAAACAATAACGCCGAAATATTTATAACGAAGATTATAAAATACATCAAAAAATATTTTATAACTTTTCCCTCAAACAAGAGCTTAAAGAAGTAGATCCCCAACAATACCATTGCAAATGCGTAGGGAAAAATTATTAGCGAATCCAAAAAACTAAATGAAATAATTGCTGCTGCATTAAGCAAGAGTAGAAAGACAAAAATGTTTGTAGCAATTATTAAAATTATTGCAGCCTTTGAAATCTTATGAACAGCATATGCAATATCAAATCCAAGATTTGCGAAAAGCATTAACAGTCCAGCAGCGTAATAATATTGATTAAAAAGATTGTACGATTCCGAAGTGAGTAAATATGGAATGATCACTAAAAATACTTTAGGCAGAATTGTTGCTAATGCAATTAGAAAAGAGTCTCTCGACTTTAGAGTAGAAATTATCGAAAAGAATATTTGTTTAATTTGTATCAAGAGAAAAATTCTAAAAAATATTTTTAAAAATCATTTTTTAATTTACAACAATAATCAGTAATGAATAAAAGAGTTTAATGAAGTTGAGAATTTTTTTAATTGTATCCCACACAATTCTCTTTCCTTAATCGTAAATAAGTAAAGCCAGATTGAACAAAAATATTATGAAGTTTTATTTTCTTTACTTTTCCTTGTTAGAATATTTAACCGTATTTTTACGAATGTAATCAATTAAATAAATGGAGAAAAAAATGATAAATAAAATAAATGAACTACTTGGAACAGAAGCAGATTCGTTACTTAATTACAAAGCGAAAGTATCAAAGGATAAATTACATTTACCGGGTAATGATTTTGTAGATAGAATTTTTGCACAGAGTGATAGAAATATTAATGTTCTAAAAAATTTGCAATGGATGTATAACACAGGCAGATTAGCGGGAAGTGGCTACTTGTCTATCCTTCCAGTTGATCAAGGAATAGAACACTCAGCAGGAGCGTCATTCGCAAAAAATCCTATCTACTTCGATCCTCAAAGTATAGTAGAACTCGCAATTGAAGGTGGTTGTAATGCAGTCGCTTCAACACTCGGCGTGCTTGGAATGACATCCAGAAAATATGCACATAAAATTCCATTCATAGTAAAAATAAATCACAACGAACTTTTAACTTTCCCAAATCAATTTGATCAAGTTATGTTTGCATCAGTCGAACAATGTTGGGATATGGGCGCAGCTGCCGTTGGTGCTACAATCTATTTCGGAAGCGAGCATAGCACACGACAAATTCAAGAAGTATCTGAAGCATTTCAATATGCACACGAGCTTGGAATGGCAACTATTCTTTGGTGTTATTTAAGAAACCCACAATTCAAAAAAGATAAAGATTATCACGTTTCGGCTGATTTATCAGGACAAGCAAATCATCTTGGAGTTACAATTCAAGCAGATATCATAAAGCAAAAAATGCCTGAAAATAACGGCGGATATACTGCGTTAAATATGGGCAATTCTTCTTATGGAAAAATTGATAAAAGAGTTTATAATGAATTAACCTCCGATAATATAATTGATCTAACTCGCTATCAAGTTATGAATAATTATATGGGAAGAGCTGGATTAATCAATAGCGGCGGTGCTTCGGGCGAAAATGATTTTGCTGAAGCATGTAAAACTGCTGTCATAAATAAACGTGCTGGTGGAATGGGATTGATCTCTGGAAGAAAAGCTTTTCAACGACCAATGGATGAAGGCGTTAAATTGCTGAACACAATTCAAGATGTTTATCTCTGTGATGAAGTAACAATTGCATAAAATATTCTGATCTGAATTTCATAAAATAAAAAGGTAACTCAAATGGTTACCTTTTTTTTTACAATAATTTTTTCTGTTTTGAATAATAAAATCGAATTGAAATCAAAATGAGTAAAACCGCATTAATAGCTGGTGGCACGGGCTTAATTGGCAATCACTTACTTAATTTAATTTTGAAAGATGATTATTATTCTTCAGTGAAACTGTTAGTAAGAAAAAAAATTGAACTCTCAAATCCAAAGCTGGAACAAATTAAAATTGATTATGACAATCTTTCAAATTACAAAAATGTTTTAGTTGCCAATCATGTTTTTTGCACACTCGGAACAACAATAAAGAAAGCGGGTTCGCAAGAGGCGTTTAAGAAGGTTGATTATCTCTACCCTTTGACACTCGCAGAGATTACAAAAAAAAATAATTCTGAGCAGTTTTTAATTGTAACGTCAATGGGAGCAAATTTAAGTTCTAAAATTTTTTATAATAGAGTAAAAGGCGAAGTTGAAAAAAATATTGCAGACTTATGCTTCAAGTGTTTTCACATTTTTAGACCGTCACTACTGCTTGGAGTAAGAAGCGAAGCGAGAACAGGCGAACAATTTGCAACTCTACTAAGCAAAGTAATTGCTCCATTTATGAAAGGGAAGTTATTAAAATATAAACCAATCGAAGCTGAGAAGGTTGCTAAAGCGATGCTCCATTTCGCCAAAAAAAATATGAAGGGAATAAATCTTGTTGAATCAGATAAGCTGCAAAAATTTTGACAAAAAAAATCTAAACAATAATTTCATCTGTGAAATTTATCTCTTGGGAATTCCGCTTCATAATTTTTAAGTTAGTCATAACAATAAATAAATATTTTTAATTTAATATGATGACACTTCTACTAATTTTATTAATCTCAACTCAATTATTCGGGAAGAATATGGAACTACCAATAATCCCAAATCCCAAACAAGTAAAAGCGATTTCCGGAAATTTTTCTTTTCCAAATAATTTAGAAATTTATTTTGATGAAAAGATAAAAGATGAATTAAAATTTACAATCGAGTTGCTCTCTAATTCATTGAAAGAAAAATATAATGCAACAACAAGAAACACTTTTGTAAATCCAAATAAAGCATCTGTTGTTTTTTCTTTTGTTCCAAAAAATTATTTCGATGAACATAAAATTAAAAATGAATTATTAGTTGAAGCGTATGAACTAACAATTTCAAAAACGCAAATCAAGATAAATGCAGTTTCCACCAAAGGGCTGTTTTATGGAGTAATGAGTTTATTGCAGTTGATCGAAAAAAATTATGACAATAAATTTGAGTGTGTAGAAATTATTGATTTTCCCGATTTAAAAGTGCGCGGAATTTCTGATGACATAAGCAGGGGACAAGTATCAACATTAGAAAATTTCAAAAAAATAATTGAGCACATTGCGCGTTATAAAATGAATACGTATATGCCGTATCTCGAAGATATGATTCTGTTCGATAAATTTCCAACGATTGGAGTGGGCAGAGGCGCATTAACAAAGGGCGAGATTAAGGAATTAATCGCACACGCAAATAAATTTTTTGTCGAAGTGATTCCGATATTTCAAACGTTAGGACATTACGAAAATATTTTAGCTCAAGATGAATTTCTTAAGTATGCTGAATTTCCCGGTGCTGCCTCATTGTGCGTTGCGTGTGATGAGACGTATATTTTTCTCGAAGAGATGTTGAAAGTAGTTTTTGAACTTTTCCCTTCAGAATATTTTCATATGGGAGCTGATGAAAGTTGGGATGTTGGACTCGGAAAAAGTAAACACTTAGTTGAGAAATATGGAATAGCAAAAGTTCATGCTGATCATTACAAAAAAGTTTATGACATTTGCAAAAAGTATAGCAAAAAAGTAATGATGTATGGCGACATTATTCTTGACCATCCCGAAATACTTGAACTGATTCCAAAGGATATTATTATTGTCGATTGGCACTATCGCGCAGACGACGATTATCCTTCAACAAAAAAATTTAATGATTACGGATTTGAATATTTTGTTTCTCCTTCAGTCTGGAATTTCCTGACAACGTTTCCAACCAATATTAATGCACTTCCGAACATCTATCATATCACAAAAGCCGGAATTCAAAATGGTGCTGATGGAATGATTAACTCCAATTGGGGAGACTATGGCGCCGAAACAATTAAAGAATTAGTTTTGTTCGGATATGTTTGGTCAGCTCAATGCAGTTGGAATATTGCTGGAAGTGATTTATCAAAATTTTCAAAAATATATTTTTATGATTTTTTCGGAATCGATGACGCACGACTTTCCAAAATGTATGAGACTTTCAGCAACTCGTTTAATCAAATGATGTGGCACGAAGTATGGCGACATCCTTTATTGACAGTCAGAAATCCTGAATGGTGGGAAGCCAGAATGTCTCCAGTGGGAAGAATAAATTGGATGAACTGGACAATGCCAAATTTATTGAAGGATATTGAAGAGCTAAAACCTAATGTAGAAAAGAATAGAGATCACCTCGATATTCTAAACTACTTTGTACGATTTAACAATTGGTATAAAATGAAACTTGAAACGCAATTGTTAATTGACAATGAAAAAATATTGACTCCAGAATTTATTACACTTGTCGAAAAAAATATCGCGGAACTAAAAACACTTCGTGATGATTATAAAACAATCTGGTTACGCTATTACAAGCCCGAAAATTTAAATATGATTATGGATAAGTTTAATCGATTGATTTATTACTTTGAAGAATCAAAAAATAATTTGGAATCTCCTTTAATTAAAAGTGATTGGATTTATGTAAAAAATAGCGACACAACTTTTGCGAATTTTGCTGAGTTTCAAATTCAATTTAATCTCGATGCGTTGCCCGAAGTAGCAAACATTCAGTTACTGGGAAATACTTACGCAAAATTATTTATCAACGATGAATTTGTTGGACACGTGCATGCTCGTAGATCCTTGTCGTTATTGGTTGATTACGAGCGAATACTTTTCTTAGATATAAAAAAATATTTGAGAAAAGGAGAAAATAAAATATTTGTTGAAGTTGAAAATTATAATACTCGTGGTTCTGCGGGATTTAATTTAGCCTCAAACATTATTGATGCAAATAGAAATTATAATATTGATACTAAAGAATTGACGAATGAAAATTTCAAATGGCAAGGAAGAGAAAGTGGAGACAAAGAATGGGAAAATGTAAACGCAATTAAATTTCCGTTCGATGTGATAGCACCAAATTTTAAAACAAAACGAACGAGCTGGATTGAAAGATAATTCACAGCAAAAAAAAGCGAATGCGATTACAATAGGATTGATAGCAGGTTTATTGTCCGTCTATCTGTTTCCGCAATTTATAAAAAGTTTTTTTATAGTCTTAATTCTCGATACAGAATTGATATATAAATTTTCATTTCCAATATTTTTTGTTTCTTATGATTTATCGTTATTGAAATTTTCTTTTTCTCATCTCATAATTTTAATCTCACCTTTTATTGGAAATATTTTGCTGATAGAAAGTTCACGTTTTTTTGTTAAACCAACCCACACAGCCGAGCAACGAATTCCAATAACGATTTTCCAACTCTTTAATGTTACTTGGCTACTCTTTGGTGTTTTTTATCTGCTCTTTAGAATTGCATTTAATTTTAATCTAACACCAGAATGGATTGCTTTTTTTGCGAACTCTGAGATGACCAATCAACATCGGTTTTTGTCAGTGTTTGTTGGAGCGTTTATACTTTTCAGTTATCTAAGTCTTGTTCTTTCAAGAGTAAGCAGAACAATACAAAAGTGAAAAAAAATAATTAATCAGATTTAAAAAAAGGGAAAAAGATGTTATTGAAAGACAAAACAGTTTTAATTACCGGTGCTTCATCCGGAATAGGAAAATCAACTGCAGAGCTCTTCTCAAAGAATGGCGCAAATTTAATTTTAACTGGAAGAAGAAAAGAGAGACTTGAAGAACTTAAACAAAAATTATCAAGCGAATATTCTGTTTCGATTCTTTCGTTAGTTTTTGACATTAGAAATTATGATGAAGTCAAAAAAAATATCTCTTCTCTAAATAGCGTTTGGAAAAATATCGATATACTAATCAACAATGCTGGTATGGGCAGAGGACTAGATAAATTTCAAGATGGAAATGTTGAAAATTGGGAAGAAATGATTGACACGAATCTGAAGGGCTTGCTTTATATTACCAAAGAAATTCTTCCTGTTATGGTCGAAAGAAAGTCTGGACACATTATAAACATTGGCTCAACTGCAGGTCACGATGTTTATCCCGCTGGCAATATTTATTGCGCAACAAAATTTGCAGTCAACGCAATCAGCCAATCGTTACGAATTGATTTACTTGATAAACGTATTAAAGTTTCTTCCGTTGATCCTGGAATGGTTGAGACAGAATTTAGTAACGTAAGATTTTTTGGCGATACTGAAAGAGCGAAAAGTGTTTACAAAGGATTAACTCCACTTACCCCCGAAGATGTTGCAGAAGCAATTTTGTTTTGTGCAACGAGACCATATCACGTAAATATCAACGAAATAATTTTAACTCCAATTGCACAGGCGCAATCAAATTTTATTATAAGAGAAAATCAATAAAGCAGTGATAAAAAAACTTTTAGTTTGAGTGAAGAGTTATAGATTTATAAAATTTTCGATAATTTTTTTCCCAGAGTCTCCAGAACTAAAAGGATCAAATTGAACTGCAAAAAAATTATCTTTCTCTATTGAGGCAGATATATCAGGGTTATCAAATATCACCGAAGTCGTTAAGATATTTTTTGGAATAAAATATTGAGTATTTAAATAAAACATTTCATCTTCACCAATATTATTTAACAAGAGAGATGGTTTTATTTTTTTGATTTTTATATTTCCATCTACTTGGTTTATTACAGCGTTATCCTCTATCATCGAAGAACTGAGTTCAAACATTCCTAAGCAAGTCGCTGAATCTTTCTTTATAAATTCACACATCAATTGCATACTTGTTCCAATTCCTAAAATTGGTTTTTGAAGCATTCGCAAAATTGAAAAAAGATTTAAGATATGTAATTGCTTAACTGCTGACTTTATTTTTGGAGTTGAGGGAAGAATAATTTTTTCGGCTTTGGCAATAGTTACTTCGCAATTAGAAATTAATAAATCTGAATGGAAAGATTTCAATTCGTCTAAATTTAACGGAAGGTCTTTTAATCCATAATCAACAATAACAATCATAAAACTAATTCGTAAATTTATTTTTTCTAAAAAAAGATTTTATTAAAAATAAACATAAATTTTAATTTCTAATCAATCACAATAAATATTTGTTATACTTTTGAAAATAATCGTTGATGAAAATATCGCCTTTGCAACTGAAGCATTTTCACAATTTGGGAATGTTGAATTAGTTCACGGTAGAAAAATAAATAATCAAGTCGTGAGAGATGCAGACGTTTTAATTGTTCGGTCAATAACGAAGGTCTCAAAAGAACTTTTGCAGAATACAAAAGTAAAGTTTGTTGGAACTGCTACAATTGGTAGTGATCATATCGACAAAGATTATTTGAGTGCAAATAACATTATTTTCACTGACGCAAAAGGTTGCAACGCATTTGCAGTTGTAGAATATTTTCTCGCAGCATTATTTAAACTTCTTAGCTCCGAAAACAAAAATGTTAAAGATCTTTCAATTGGAATTATTGGAGTTGGTGACATCGGAAGTAAAATTGAAAATGTCGCGACTGCTCTCGGTATGAAAACATTTTTATCGGACCCTCCACTTAAAAGAAAAAGCAACGATCCGAAATTTTTAGAAATTGAAAAGTTATTTCAGGCGGATATTATTACCCTTCACACACCATTAACTTACAGCGGCGTGGACAAAACATTTCATCTACTTGATTATGAAAAATTGTCTGCAATGAAAAATGGAACAATCATAATTAACACATCGCGTGGCGAAGTAGTTGATAACAAAGTTCTAAACGAATTAATTGTTGAAAAACAATTTAAGGTTATACTTGACGTTTGGGAGAATGAACCAAATATAAATTTAGAGTTATTGCAAAAAGTAAAAATCGGAACTCCACATATTGCGGGCTATTCGCTTGAGGGAAAAACAAACGGCACAAAAATTATTTATGATGCGCTTTCTGATTTTTGTAATGCAGAAAAAATATGGGAGCCAATTTTACCCGATGTAATTGATAATGTTATCGAATCAAACTCTATTTCAGTTGCAAAAATTTTGAATCAAATCTTCGATAGAATTTATGATGTTGAACAGGATAGTGACAATCTAAAAAATATTTTCTCTACTGAAAGTAAAAATGTAGCACAACATTTCGATGAGTTAAGAAAAAATTATCCAATGCGAAGAGAATTCAATAATTATTTTATTTCGATGAAGAAAGAAGATGAAGAAGTAAAATCAATATTAAACGCGATTAGGATAAAAACCATTCGTAAGTAGTTTTAATACGTTTATCACAAAAATTATTTTAGAGAGATAGAATAAGTTAATTTCGTTATATGAGACACACTCAAAAAATAAACAAGACCTCTTTATGGAGGAGAATTTACGATTTTTATACTTCCGATCTTTCTTACAAAGATTTCGATGACCTAATAAAAAGAGAAGCTCCCGAAGTCTATTTTTTTTATTCGAGTGAAATTAGCAAAACAGACTCATCAAAAGGGAAAATTTCACAAGGCTTAATATTTCTTAAAAATCTTTTTTTAGCATTCTTAAAAAAACTTTCTCCAACAATAAGAATTGTTTACACAGCATCACTGTTGTTGTTTATCTATGGTTACTTGCACAGTTATTGGTTTGAAGCAACTTTCGCTTTTGTCGTAATGAATTTTCTTCTTGCATTTGAAGTTGCGTATAAGCTGAAAATAAAGGACGAACTTGTAGTAGCGAGAAATATTCAAGCAAGTTTAATTCCCAAAGTAATTCCCGAATTTGCCGGCTTTGATATTGCATGTTATTATGAATCAGCTAAAGAAGTTGGTGGCGATTATTATGATTTTCTAAAAATTAATTCTGAAAATAATTCAAACCATATTTTAATCGGTGATATTTCGGGGAAAGGAATGGCAGCTGCACTTTATATGGTGCAAGTGCGTGCGATGATTCATTATCTTTCAGAAAAATTTAACTCACCCAAAGAGTTGTTGATTGAACTTAATAAAAACGTGAATAAAATTTTTCAAGCGGGGAATTTTTTTACAACTAATATTTTGACGCTCAATGAAGACAATAAATTAAAATTTCTTCGAGCAGGACATTTACCTCTTTATCATTTTCAATCTGAAAAATCGGATTTTAAAACAATTAAGCCGAAAGGAATAGGATTAGGTTTAAGCTCAAATGGACAGTTTGAAAATGCGCTTTGTGAAGAATCTTTTTTAGTTCAATCAGGCGATATATTGATTTTGTTTACTGATGGTGTTACTGAAGCTATGAATAATATGAGTAACGAATTTGGTGATGAACGATTGAAAAAAGTAATTGTAAAAAATGCTAACAATTCAACATCTGAAATTCTCAAATCAATAGTTGACTCCATCTATCAATTTAGCGGCACAACATACTTAAAAGATGATCTTACATTAGTCGTAATAAAAGTTAAATGACGAAAAGATAAGTGCACAAAAATATTTTTTATTCTTATGTGCTTGTTATCTCGTTAATGCCTTCTCTTCATTTTATTATCCGTCTCCTCAGCTTGCATCATAAATATTTCAAGTCGTGATTGAATGATTTGCGGAAAAGGACTTCCATCTGTTTCAACATATAAGAACGGAAGATTTTTTAATTCTGGATTGTATCCATTTTCTCCAAAGGGCGAATGTTTGTGTTTTCCATCCAAAGTCATCTCATTATTCAATATTGAATCCGCTAATCTACAAGGCATACAATTAAATGGACCAATAGATATAACTCCGCACGAGTGATCGAGAATTTCTCTGAGCGCCAGACCAGTTGTTAAAATTCCTTCACCAATTAACTCTTCAGAAATTAATTTTCTTGAGTAAGCAATCGTCTCGTCAATGTTTATCATCTCTTCGGGGACTAAATTTGATTTAGATAATGCTCGTTTAATTTTACGTTCAAGAAAATTTTGGAATTTATCTTTGATAATAATTTTTGTTCTATCTAATAAACTAAAATTCTGATCAATTTTTCTCTTCTTCAATAAATAGTTGCTGTAATAAATATATTCTGAAATTGGAGCAGTCCTTACAACAAAGCCACGTTCAGCGAGTTCTTCAATTATTCCACCGAGAGAAAATTCTTCTTTCCTCACATAAATTTCCCCAATAAGCGAAATAGTTTTTGCGTCCTTCAATTTAGTTTTAAGTTTTATTTTCGCAAGTTCATCAGCCGATGATTTTAGTTGATTAAAAATCTCTTTCTCAACACCCAATTCAATTTTTGCTTCGATCTTTTTCCATTCAATGTCAAAGATTTTTAAAGCAGATATTTTATCTTCAGCAATTGCAAGAAGTGCATTGTAAATATCAGTCAAGACATCAGATATCATTAATGCAATCCAGCCACGTCGGAAAAAATCTTTTCCAAGATCATCGAAGGAAGCTTCTTCATTCATTGTTAAGACAGCGACATTCTCAAGTTTCAAATCTTTAATAACTTCTTGAAGCATAATATAATATTGTCCTTGTCTGCAAGGTCCATAACCGTGCGGCATAAAGAACAAAACTTTTTTATCTGCTAATTCATTTGCTGTAATGTACTCAACGAGCGAACCTGTTGTTAAAATATATGGAAGACATTCTTTGCAGCTTGTTATTCCACGCCCTGCTTAAGTGTTTCATTGGTCGGAATATTTAAGGGCTTACAATTAACACCCATTGAACGAAACATAGCAGCAAAAGCTTCGGTGCTTATTTTTCCCATTGATGGAATTACTACTTCAACATTTTTTGAATTTAAGCTATGCCGATTTCCTTTGTTGTCAAGCAAGACAACATTAGTTTTTTCGTTAATTACTTTTAGTGGACGTATCTCATTTTTAGTTTCATCTATCTGATTAAATTTTTTCAATTCATTATAATTTCGGATGATGTCTATAGCCGCATCAATCCTTGTATCAATGCCAACATCAGCGGAGTGACTATCAAGCTCAAGTGTTAGTGATGGCTTAGTTCCCATAATTTTTCTGAAGTATGGAATTATAAACGAATCTGGGCCGCAAGAAAAATTTGTAATAAATGCACCGAACAAATTATCCTGTTCTTTAACAAATTGTGCAGTCTTTAAAATTTGCTGTCCACTAAACCAATACATATTTTCAAAGTGATTATACTCTTTCGCATCTAAGAAATCATAAGGTATAACCATTAAATTTTTTGATGCAAATTTTTGTGGAATGTTTAGATTAGCCTCATTAACAAAGGAGTTGTATGACCTTCCAAAAAGCACAACGCCAAATTTTGATTTATCTTTGGCTAGTTCATCAAGCGCTTCTTTCCCGAGCAGTTTAAATTCTTGATTCATTTTTTCTAATTGTGCAAAAGCAAAAGCAAATGCTTTTTTAGAATCAGATTTATTTATTCCAACTGTTTCACCGATGTTTACAAAAACAGATTCAATATCTGAGAACGAAAGTGAAAAATCAATTACAGGCGAAATAATTTTTGTTGATAACTCTTCTTGAAATGCAGCTTTTATGTAGTAGCTTTCTCCCTGCACAAAGACACAATTCTTTGAATGTTTTTCGTCATTAATTTTTTTCATGCTTGAAACATGTGGCAGAAAAATATAATCGAGATTTTTCTTTCTTAAGTTTTCAAAAAAGCCGTGAGAGATTTCTACGGGATAGCAGAACGAGGAACGTATTTTATCTACGCCTTCGGGATCAACGTCATCTGATAAAACAACACTCAAGCCAAGTGATGCAAAAAAATTATAGTAAAGTGGGTAGAATGAATTGACGTAAAAACTTTTAGTTATTCCAATTGTTTCTCCTTTACCATTTTCAGCTACAAGATATTTATTGAAAACTAAATCTTGTCGTTTCTTCACGTAATCATTTTTTTCAACATCAGCTTTTAAGTTTAATCGTTCGTTATAATATTTATTGCAAGCTCCGCCGAATGGAAATTTTTTCCCATCAACTTCAATCACTGATACAGCACACTTGCGGTCACACTTCTCTTTTCCTCCTGCACAAACAAACTCACTAACGTAATTAAATTTTCTATTGATAAGAGAATCAAAATCAAATTCTGATTCTTCAAGTAAACCTAAATTGATTCGATTTTTTATTTCAAGTGCAACGCCAAAAGCCCCCATTAATCCCGGCTCAGGTGGTACAATTATTTCTTTGCCAACAAGATTTGACATCGCGTAAGGAACAGCGCGGTTGTAGCAAACGCCGCCTTGCATAAATATTTTTTTACCAACTGGACGACTTCCTTTAACTCTATTTGCAAAATTCATACAGATTGAATAGACAAGCCCCGCGACTATATCCTCCTTCGGAAAACCATCGTGTCCTGCGCTTTTAATATCACTCGAAATAAATGCTGCACATTGGTCATTAAAGTTCAATGGATTTTTTGAAAGAAAAGCAATCTCGCCAATATCACGATAATAAACATTGAGCGATTCACGTGCAGCTTCTTCAAGGAATGATCCAGTGCCCGCAGAACACGCCTCATTCATTGCGTAATCACTTGCGATTCCGTTTGTCAGATAAGTATATTTTGCGTCTTGTCCACCAATTTCAAAAATCGTATCTACTTCTTTATCGAAAAAAGCTGCTGCAACTGAATGAGCAATTATCTCATTAATTATTCCTTTAGTCATTGCATGCAACGCAGCAATATGTCGCCCTGAACCAGTTGTGCCAAGTCCAATTATTTTAATTTTTGTTTTAACTTGTTCTTTGAGCGCCTCATAACATTGCAACGAAGCGAGAACAGGATTTCCATTTGTGCGTAAATATACTGACGCTAGAAACGCATTGTCCTCAACGCGAATTAGAACTGCCTTTGTTGTTGTTGATCCAACATCAAGTCCCAAAATACAAATATCATTTTCTCGTGGTTGATCTTTTATTATCTCTTTGAAAGTAACTTTTGCACTGTTGTCATTGAGTGGTTCAAGGAAAGAAAAATTTGTTAAGTTCTTTTTAAATGGATTAGAATTGTCGAGGATAAAATCATTTTCTAAAGCGATGAGACTTGCGCCTAAAGCTTCGAACGATGTTGCGTAATCAGGGACTAAAAGCGATTCATATTTTTCTCTAATGAATTGAACAACATTATCATTTGATGAAACGCCACCAATTAGCAATAAATTTTTCGGATGATGTTTAGATAAAAGTTCAATTGCTTTTTCAGCAATCATTTTGCTTAATCCTGCAACAACTCTGCCTTTGTCAATTCCCTTGTTCAGAGCATGTGTGCAATCACTTTTACAAAAAACACTACATCGTCCCGAAACAAGATAAGGATCAATTTCGCTTAAATTATTTTTTGATGCTTCGTCAAGAGACAAATCCATTCTTCCAATTTGTTGAAGAAAAAACTCACCTGTTCCCGAAGCACATTTATTTCCTGTAATTACATTTTCAATTTTGCCGTTATTGTCGAGATAGTAGATAATAAAATTTTCACCACCCAGCGATGCGATGCAGTCGTAATCATTTAATTTTAAGAATTTTATAGCAGCCTCAATTGCCTTTGGTTCAGCAACTGAATGAGTGTTAATCAACTCTTTGAATTTTCTACCAGTAACAACAACAGAGACTTCGTTCAAATTTTCTTTTGAAAAAAAATCAGTTAGAAATTCTTTAGGATTTCCTTCATGCAAAAAAGAGTTTGAAGAAATTATCTCAATGGTAGAATTGTGCTTTTGGGATTTCACATAAGATATTGTAGATGCACCAATGCAAATACCCAAAGATGTTTTTGGCATTTATTTTCCTTATTAAAGCTTTTGGTTATTTAATTTAAGAAATTTTACTTTAGGATAAAATGAAGATAATATTATTAAAATTTTTTGATTATGGTCTCTAAAATATTACAATTAAGCAGTATTCAATAAAAACTTATAATTAAATTACTTATAAAAATTTTAAACTAAGTTAACAATGTCAATAAATAGTAAAAGAATAAGATTACTGCAATCAGGCGAAGAGAGAGTTGGACCAATAGTTTATTGGATGAGCAGAGAACATCGCGTTCATGACAATTGGGCTTTACTTTTTGCACAGCAGTTGGCAATTAAAAATAATCAAGAACTGCGTGTTGTCTTTAGCCTTAACCCAAATTTTTATAATGGCACGATAAGACAATATCGATTTATGTTAAACGGACTTCAATCTGTTGAAGCAGAATTAAATAAATATAACATTCATTTTGAATTGTTGATAAATACTCAAGTTGATGCTCTATCCCAATATCTTACAAATATTTCAGCCTGCAATTTAATAACTGATTTTGATTCGCTAAGACCGATGCGAAATTGGAAAAGAGAACTCTCTAAATTAATTTCTATTCCGTTTTATGAAGTTGATTCTCACAATATCGTTCCCGCCTTTTTGGTATCGAACAAAGAAGAATTTGCTGCATACACAATTCGTCCAAAGATTCACAAGTTGTTGCCAGAATTATTAGATGAGTTTGATCAATTAGTAAAAATGGAATCAAGAGTAAATAAAAATTATTAACAATTAATTGGGAAAATATTTTTAATTCATTGGTCATTGACTACAGCGTCAAAGAAGTTGATTGGTTGCATGCCGGTGAAGAAGCTGCACAAACAATGTTAGACAAATTCTTGCGAAACAAATTGCACAACTATGTTCGAGATAAAAATAATCCAACAATTGATGGACAATCTAATCTCAGTCCATATCTCCATTTTGGACATTTGTCTGCGCAACGCATTGCATTGAATATAAAAAAATATTTTCCTGAATCTATCAACACTGAAGTATTTCTTGAAGAGCTGATAGTTAGAAAAGAGTTGGCAGAAAATTTTTGTTACTTCAACAATAATTACGACTCTTTTGAAGGATTTAAAGATTGGGCAAAAACAACGTTAAATGATCAGCGAAAAGTTGCTCGCGATTATCTTTACACTTTAGAGGAATTTGAATATTGCAAAACACATGAAGATTTATGGAATGCAGCTCAACTTGAAATGGTTAAAACGGGAAAGATGCACGGCTATATGCGAATGTATTGGGCAAAAAAAATATTGGAGTGGAGCAAGTCGCCAGAAGAAGCAATGAGAATTGCAATTTATCTCAACGATAAATATGAGCTTGATGGAGAAGATTCAAATGGTTATTGTGGAATTGCATGGTCAATTGGCGGGATTCATGACCGCGCTTGGTTCAATCGAAATGTCTATGGAAAAATTAGATACATGAACAAAAATGGTTGCGCCAAAAAATTTGACATTAAAGAATATCTAAAAAAGGTTCATAATTCGTAAAATCATTTCAAAATGGTAAAATATTCAGAATATAAGCAAAATATCTTTGGATTCGATTTTGTTCAATCATTGCGATTGAATAACTTTAAGATTATGAAAAAAAATAATTTAAAATGGAGACGTAATGGGTAGAGGCGATAAGAAAACCAAAAAAGGAAAAATCTTTAAAGGTTCAAATGGAAAATCACGACCTACAGCAAAAAAATTAAGAGCTAAGAAAGTCGCTGCAAAATAATTTTTTGAAAATAATTTTCTCCCCCGATCGATAATTAAATTTATCTCGGGGGATTTTATTTTTTATCTTCTTATGAATAACCAATTCAGAATAATTTCATTCTACAAATACATCATACTCGAGAAAATTGAAAATCTTCAAAAAGATCTATTGCAGTTTTGTCTAAGCAATAAGCTGCGAGGGAAAATTTATTTGGCAACTGAAGGAATCAGTGGTGCGATTTTTGGCAAGCATGATTCGGTA
The DNA here is from genome assembly GCA_013824085.1 of Chlorobiaceae bacterium. Lineage (GTDB taxonomy): Bacteria > Bacteroidota > Ignavibacteria > Ignavibacteriales > Ignavibacteriaceae > PNNF01. Next base: position 23,946 of record PNNF01000035.1, read on the forward strand.
GAAAATTTTGAGAATTACTTAAAAACATTTTCTCATTTCGCGGATATTATTTTTAAGGAAGATGAAACTGATATTATCGCATTTGAAAAAATGCATGTCAGAATTAAAGATGAATTAGTAAACTCAAAGTTGAAAGTTGATTTAACGAATACCGGGAAAAGACTTACGCCTGAAGAGCTTTTAAATTTTTACGAAAGCAAAAAAGATTTTGTAATCATTGACGCTCGCAACTCCTACGAAAGTTCAATCGGACATTTTAAGAATGCAGTTCAACCAAAGATGATTTCATTCCGTGAGTGGGAAAAAATAGTAGAAAATGAATTGCATGACTTTAAGGATAAAACTATTGTTACATATTGCACTGGCGGAATAAGATGCGAAAAAGCTTCAGCTTATTTGGTAGAGCAAGGTTTTAATGATGTTTATCAACTTGATGGCGGAATAATTTCTTTCATAAAAAAATATCCCGATACAGTTTGGGAAGGTGGAATGTTTGTGTTCGATAACCGTAAAGTTGTTGAGCCAAATACTAAAGACGAACTTAAATATACTGCACTCTGCGAATTATGTAATTCTCCAACATCATATTACATCAATTGTCATAGTCTTAATTGCGATAAACTCTTTGTCTGTTGCACCACTTG
>PNNF01000036.1 GCA_013824085.1 Chlorobiaceae bacterium
ACTCCAAATCCAGTCATCAATTTTTCTGTATAGCTTGAAGATCTGTTTGGCATTGCTGGACCTGCAATATCAAGATGCGCCCAAGGAATATCTTTATCCACAAAATATTCTAAAAATTTCGCAGCAGTTATTGCGCCGCCATATTTACCACCAAGATTTTTTACGTCAGCTACTTCACTTTTAATGAGTGAATTGTAATCATCCCAGAGTGGTAATCTCCAAAGTCTGTCGTGAGTTTTTAAACCAACTTTATAAAGATCGTCAGCTAATTTTTCATTTTTTGTGAATAAGCCTGCAGCAAAATCAGCAAGTGCCACCATACAAGCGCCGGTTAATGTAGCCAAATCAATTATTAATTTTGGTTTTTGTTGCGAGACATAATGAAGTGCGTCAGATAAAATTACTCTTCCTTCTGCGTCTGTGTTGTCAACTTCAATAGTTAATCCAGAAGACGTTTTTACTATATCACCGGGTCTAACTGCTGATCCGCTGGGCATATTTTCAACGGCTGGAATCACTCCAAGAATGTTCATGGGAAGTTTTGCAGAAGCAATTGCAAATAATGCACCTGCAGTTACAGCAGCTCCCGACATATCCCCTTTCATCATTCCCATATTTTCAGCGGACTTGATTGAGATTCCACCCGTATCAAACGTAACGCCTTTCCCGATGTAAGCTGCGTCCCAAGTTTTATTATTTGGATTGCCTTTGTATTCAATCACAATAAACCGTGGCGGATTTTTGCTGCCACTTGCAATCGATAATACTCCGCCCATTTTTCTTTTGCGAATTTCTTTCTCATCAAATACTTTAACTTTTATTTTATTTATAGCCAAAGTTTTTTTAACACGAGCAGCAAGTTCAATTGGATTAACCACATTGCCGGGTTCATTTTGGAGATCTCGAGTAAACTTAACTGCAGTCATAATTATTTCTGCAGATTTTATTGCTGCAACTAATTTCTTTTTATCATTTGACTTTAAGTAAATATTTAAGTCAGAATTTTTCTTTTTTTCTTTTTTGTATTGAGTGAATTCATAATTACCATAAAAAAATCCTTCAACAAAAGTTTGATAGAAATAGGCTTCATCATCAAGTGTAGTTTGAAAATTTTTTAACTCTGGAATTTCAATACAGATATTTTTTAGTTCAGATTTTTTTAGCGAATTAATAACAGTTGATAAATAGTTTCTAAAATAATCGGGAGACAATTGTGTTTGATTTTTTACTTTATTGATAATTATTTGAGATGGGTAAAAATCAGATTGAGAAATTCTAATTTCAGAATGATCTGATTGAATATTTTTTTTATCAAGCTCAGACAATTTTATTTTATATTTTTTTTGAAGTTCAGTTAAACTCTTTTCGATTTCTTTGTCATCATTAACAAACAATAATAGAGCCGATAAAGGTTGAAACTTAAAATTATCAACTGCAAAAAATTTAAGATTAAACATTATTTTTTTTCTCCAATTCGTTTATAAATTCTAAAGTTCTTGAAATAATTTTTTCTTTATTAGCAGTTAGTGATCCGTTTCGGATTCTTATTCCGGCTGCGTTCTTATGTCCACCGCCTCCAAATTCTGCTGCTAAATTATGAACAGGAATTTCTCCCTTAGATCGTAAACTAACTTTAAATCCATCAGTAAGTTCTAAAAATTTTAATCCGATTTTAACTCCTTCTATCGACATACAAAGATTTACAAATCCATCTGTATCTGATTCATCAACCTCATTCGTATCAAAACTATTTCTCATTAAAGTCATAACAACCAACTCTTTATTCTCACCAAATCTTTGCAGCGAATTAATTGCTTCGCCTAAGAGTTTTATTTTTCCAAACTTCCCCGAGTTATAAATCACATCATACACATAAAAAGGATTAATCGAATACTCGAGTAGATGAGCTGCGATTCGATGAATATCAGGCGTTGTTCTTTCAAATCTAAATGAACCTGTGTCTGTCATCAATCCCGCATAAATCTGAAGAGCAATTTTTTCATCCAGCTCTACGATTAAAGTAGAAACGATAAAATCATAAATAATATGTGCAGTGGCTGCAGCTTGAGTATCAATAAATTGATGGTCAACAAAATTTTCCGCGTTTTGATGATGATCAATACAAATTTTTAATTTAGTTGACTGCCTTAAGAATGGTTCCATCTTCACAATTCTATTTGCTTGATTTAAGTCGAGACAAACAATTACATCGGTTTCATTAAAAATATTTTTGTGAATTTCCTTATTAAATTTTTCAATTATTTTTTCATCATCAAGGAATTGCAAGTAATAAGGAGTTTCAGAATAATTAATTATTCGAACTTCTTTTTTTAATTTCTTTAAAATATTATAAAATGCTAACTCGGAACCAATAGCATCAGCGTCGGGATTAACATGAGTAGTTAATAAAAATTTATTATTAGATTCAACTAACTTTTTTAATTTGTGAAAGTCTAACATCAGGTTCTCAATTAATTAATAAAAAAAAAGGTTTGATGAATAATCACCAAACCTTTGAATTGCATTGCGAAATGGTTATCGAACTTCCCAAGTATTTGAGGATAACATTAATTGTTCGTATGTCCCTTTTCCATTTTTCTTAACAAGACTCTCAACTTGAGCTTCATATTCCTTATCATAACTCGGTTTGCTGAATTGTCTAAAGACGCCAATTGGAGTTGGAAAGCCAGGGATGTCAGTGAATCTTCCGAGTAGAAAAACTCGTGTTGGGTTTTCATCAAACTCATCATGAACCAAACAATCAGATATAGAATGCTTACCATCTTCAAGATCAATAATGACGGGGTTCATTCCATCTAACTTAATTCCTTTAGTCTTTTTTGGACCGAATAAAAGAGGTTTTCCATGTTCAAGTACAACAACATTATCAGCTTTAGTTTCTTTTTCAGTAACGAGCGAATAAACACCGTCATTGAAAATTGGACAGTTCTGATAAACTTCAATGAACGCTAATCCTTTATGCTTCGAAGCTCTTGAAATTACTTCTTGAAGATGTTTTGGATCTCTATCAATTGATCTTGCTACAAAAGTTGCGCCTGCTCCGGTAGCTAATTTTATTGCGTTAAAAGGCCAGTCAACTGTTCCGTGTGGAGAAGATTTGGTAACTTGTCCTTTGTCGGATGTAGGTGAATATTGTCCTTTAGTTAAGCCATAAATTTTATTATTGAAGAGTAATATTTTAAGATTAATATTTTTTCTGCAAGCATGAATAAAATGATTTCCACCAATGCTAAGCATATCGCCGTCGCCAGTTGCAACCCAAACTTGTAATTTTGGATTTGCAATCTTCACACCTGAAGCAATAGCAGCAGCTCTTCCGTGTATTCCGTGAAAGCCATAAGTGTTCATGTAATATGGGAATCTACTTGAGCATCCGATTCCAGAAACCCAAACCATATTTTCTTTTAGTTCGCCAAAATCTGGAGATGTTCTTTGAACTTGTGCAAGAATAGAATAATCACCACAACCCGGACACCATTTAACATCGATATCGGATGAAAAATCTTTTGAAGTATATTTAACAGCCGGTGTAATTGAATTTTCAACTATCTTATTTTCCATTTTTTCCTCCGAGTGTTTCCATAATTTTACTTTGAATTTCAGCAACTTTGAAGGGCTGCCCTTGAACTTTATTATATTGAATAACATCAACTAAAAAAGTGCTTCTTAATACAAAAGCTAATTGACCTAAGTTAATTTCAGGCAATAAAACTTTCTTGAAGCTCTTCAATACTTTTTCCAAATTTTTTGGAAATGGATTTAAATAATTAAAGTGTGCTTGAGAAACTTTGTGTCCTTCTTTTCTGACGCGAACAACTGCTTCTCTGATTGAGCCATAAGTACTGCCCCAACCAACCACTAACAACTCGCCACTTTGTTCTCCATCAACTTCAATATCTGGAACATCTTGCTGAATATTTTTAACTTTTTGATCTCTGAAATTTGTCATGATTTCATGATTAAGTGGTTCATAACTAATCCCACCCGTAATATTTTTTTTCTCAAGTCCACCAATTCTATGTTCTAATCCTGGAGTGCCTGGAATTGCCCAAGGTCTTACTAAATTTTCATCTCTTGAGTAAGGGAAAAATCCTTCAGGATCTTTTCTATAATTAATTGGAATTTCTGGTAGCTCATCAAAACTTAAAACTCTTAATGGTTCTGAACCAAAAGCGAGATAACCATCAGTGAGTAGAATTACTGGAGTCATATATTTTGTTGCAATCCTAGCAGCTTCATAAGCCATCCAATAACAATCAGCAGGACTTTTAGCAGCTAAAATACAGACAGGAGATTCGCCGTGTCTTCCAAAAAAAGCTTGAGACAAATCTGATTGTTCTGTCTTAGTTGGTAATCCTGTGCTTGGTCCACCTCTTTGAACATCAACAATAACAATTGGTAATTCAGTCATCACAGCTAAACCAATAGCTTCAGATTTTAATGATAGTCCTGGACCGCTAGTATTAGTAACCGCAAGCGAGCCAGCATAAGCAGCACCAATGGCTGAACATATTCCAGCAATTTCATCTTCAGCTTGAAATGTTTTTACTCCATAACTTTTATACTTAGTTAGTTCTTGCAAAATTTCTGAAGCAGGTGTAATTGGATAAGAGCCGAGGAAAAGTGGGATACCACTCTTTAATGATGCAGCAATGCAACCGAGTGCTACTGCTTCATTTCCCGAAACGTTTCTATAAGTTCCCTTAGGCAATTGTGCGGGTTTTACTTCATAGCGTGTCGTAAAAATTTCTGTTGTGTCACCATAATTATAACCAGCAATCAACACACGTTTATTTGCTTCAAAGAATTTTGGTTGATCTTTAAATTTAGATTCCAACCAATTAATTGTGTTGTCAAGTGGTCTGTTATAAAGCCAGTACATCAATCCAAGTGCAAAGAAATTTTTGCATCGTTCTTTTTCTCTTGGTGAAATATCCATGTCTTCAAGTGTTTTCATAGTAAGAGTTGTTAGCTCTACTGGCAACACATTGAATCCACTAAGAGTATCATCTTCAAGAGGATTATTATCATATTTAGCGAGCTTTAAATTTTTAGCATCGAAAGTGCTAGAATTTACAATGATAGTTGCATTTGGTTTTAAGTCTTTTAAATTAACTTTAAGAGCTGCGGGATTCATTGCGATTAAGACATCAGGCGTGTCGCCTGGAGTTGCAATATCTTCACTACTGAAGTGAAGTTGAAAACCACTAACGCCAGCTAATGAACCAGCTGGGGCTCTAATCTCTGCGGGGAAATCTGGCATTGTACTTAAATCATTTCCAAGAGCAGCTGTAGTATCTGTGAACTGACTTCCTGTTAACTGCATTCCATCGCCAGAATCACCAGCAAATCTAACAGTAACATCTTCTATAATCTGAATTTCTTTTTCCATATTTAACTCGATTAATTAATAATTGCTATTACAAAATTAGCTTAAATTACGTAACTATGAAAAGTAATTAAAAAAGATTAAAGAAGTTTAATATGATTTCAATTCAACAAATTTTTTTTGTTTGCAAACAATTATATTTTTTGTAATTTGATTTAATTCTTGCCCATTGTTTCAACTAAAAAAAAATCAAATAGTAGCTGCTACTCTTCTGAAATGATATCCATAAACCGCAAAGGTCATAGCGAGTGAAAACTTTTTGGGATAATTAAAAAAAGTATGAAATAAAATTTGCCAAAAATATTTTTTCCCTCCTTCAAGAATTCCAAGCACTAATATCAACTTGAAGAAAGCTTTTACTTCGTTGAAGTTTGGTACGGAAGATTTCCAACTTGGTACATTGTATTCTTTTAAAAAAGATTTTACTCGTTTATAATATTCAGCGGGCGAATAAATTGTATGAATTATTTTTGTGTAACCATTTATTAAATCTTTGTAATTCATTTTTGGAATTATGTTTGTTGTGCCGTCACTATTGTTGCCATTAAAACTATCAACGAGTCTGTCTTCATTTTTCAATCGATTAAATAAGTGCGTGCCCGTTGGAGCGTTTAACAAGCCCACCATTGCAGAGACAATTCCACTGCTTCGAATAAAATTTATTTGTTGATCAAAAATATCTTTTGGGTCCTTGTCGAATCCAATAATAAATCCACCGGAAACAATCATACCGCTTTGTTGCAATTTTTTTACAGCAGTAATCATATCAATTTTTTGGTTGTGAGATTTTCCGCATTCAATCAAGCTATCATTATTCGGAGTTTCAATTCCGATGAAGACACTAATGATTCCTGATTCAACCATCATTTTTACTAATCTATCATCTTCAGCAAGATTAATTGAAACTTCAGTGATAAATGAGAAGGGATATTTTTTTTCTTTCTGCCATTCGATCAAAGCGGGAAGAATTTCTTGCTTCAACTTTTTTTTGTTTCCAATAAAATTATCATCAACAATCGAAAGAGTGCCTCTAAATCCAAGCTCATATAAACGATTTAGTTCCGCAATGAATTGCTCTTTTGATTTTGTTCTCGGCACTCGCCCATTCAACATAGTTATACTACAAAACTCACAGTCGTATGGACACCCGCGTGAATATTGTAAACTAAGCGAAGCATATTTATTTATATCGAGCAATTCCCATTTTGGAATAGGAGCAAGTGCAACATCAGGAAAAATATCAGTTTGATAAATTTCTTTTAAGTTTCCGTTTTTTAAATCTTCTAAAAAAATTGGGAGAGTAACTTCAGCTTCATTAAGAACGAAATGATCAATGCCGAGAAAATCTCTGTACTGCGTTGTAAACAAAGGTCCGCCTGCAACTATCTTCGTTCCTAATTTATTACATCTTCTAATAATATTTTTTACTGAAGAGATATGAACATTCATTGCGCTCAAGAAAACATAATCAGCCCACATCAAATCTTTGTCGTTTAATTGAGTTACATTCATATCGATTAATTTTTTGTTCCATTCCTCTGGAAGAAGTGCAGCAACTGTTATAAGCCCCAACGGTGGTTCGGCAGATTTTCTTGAAATAAATTTTAATGCATCTTTAAAACTCCAAAATGTAGATGGGGTTTCCGGATAAACTAATAAAATTTTCATCTCAGACTCCTACAATAAATTAATATCGCTCGTTCAGTATTTATCATACTTAAGAAAAATTAATTTTCTCTTTGCAATAATTGTGAATCTCCAAATAAGTTATTGTAAAAGAATTGTAAAAACGATTCGCTTCTTGTTTGACGTTATTTAATTATCAATCATATTTGAGGCGTTAATGTTGCATATTTAATTAATAAAATTTTTGCTAACTTTATTGATGAAAAAAACTCACTCACATTCTTTGATGATAGCCGCATTTGTGCTTGCTCAATTAGCTTGGCTTGGACTCTTGAGCATATGGATTTATTGGTATGTATCGAACTATCTTATTTTAGAAAAAGTGGGAGTCTCACTTGACGATCAAGCAATTATTGAATATCCAAATGTATTTGCATTCGTAGTTGGAATTATTATGATTGTAGGAATTGCAGTTGCAATCTTTGTGATATTTAGAAACTTAACTGTGCAGATGAAGCTGAATCGTTTTTACGATAATTTTATTGCAAGCGTTACACATGAATTAAAATCGCCACTCGCATCAATTCAACTTTATCTCGAAACTCTAAAGTATAAAAATGTTAAAGAAGAAAAGAGAAAAGAATTTGTTAATCTTATGCTCCAAGATTCCGCAAGATTGAATCGTCTTATTTCTTCCATCTTAGAAGTCTCTCGCCTTGAGCAGAAGCGGATTGCGTATAACTATCATATTCAAGATGCAGATATTATTTTATCTAAGTTGCTTTCCAATTCGATGGAGCATTTTAGAGTTCCATTAACTTCAATGCAGATTTCTGGAAAGACTAATGCTAAGTGTGTGATTGATGAGGACTCGATGCAGAATGTGTTCGATAACTTGTTAGGTAATGCAATCAAATATTCTAAATCTCCCGTTCAAATTGCGGTTGAGTTTAAATCGGATGAAAAAAATATTATTATTTATTTTAGCGACAATGGAATTGGAATTGATAAAAAGAATTTTAAAAAAATATTTCTAAAGTTTCTAAGATTAGATGATGAGAATTCACCGAGTGTTAAAGGAACGGGACTGGGATTGTATTGGGCTAAAGAAATTATAAAATTACACGGTGGTAAAATTTCTGTGGCAAGTGAAGGCTTAGATAAAGGTTCTACTTTCATCATTGAATTACCAATTTATAATACTCAGAAAAAATTCTACTTAAAATCTTTATTGAAAAGTTCGAAGAAGAAAGTGACTACGGAACAATAAGATGGAACAATCATTTTTTATTGGAAAAAAAATTTTATTAGTTGAAGATGAAGAATCTTTGGCGATTGGGCTTGAGTTTAATCTTTCAGATGAAGGATTTGTTGTTGAATGGGCAAAAGATGGTCGGAAAGCACTTGAGTTTATTGAAAAAAATGAATATGATTTGATAATACTCGACATAATGCTCCCCTACTTTAATGGTTTTCAAATAGTTGAAAAGTTGCGGCTGTTATATCCGCAGACTCCAGTATTAATGCTTACCGCAAGAGCTTCAACTCAAGACAAAATAAAAGGACTTGAACTTGGAGCTGATGATTATTTGACAAAACCATTTCATCTTAAAGAACTTTTGCTCCGAGTAAAAGGGATGCTCAAAAGAAAAACTTGGTACAAAAAATTTCCTGATGAAAAAATTATTTATAAGCTTGGTAGTTGGGAAATTAATTTTGAAAAACTTATGTGTAAAAATGAAAGCTATGAATTTTTTCTAACTCAAAGAGAAGCGATGGTATTAAAATATTTTTTTGACAACAAAGGAAAAATTGTTTCTCGAAAAGAGTTACTCGCTAATGTTTGGGAAATAAATTCTGATGTCGAGACAAGAACAGTAGATAATTTTATTTCAAGATTAAGAAAATATTTTGAGAAAGATCCGAATAATCCGAAGTTTATCAAAAGTGTTAGAAGCGCAGGATATATTTTCAGTGACGATGTTTCAAATTAATTTCCGATTCGGATAACGATCCCAATCTTTAATTTCTTTTCTCCATAATTTGTTTTCACTACAACAATGCACATTCCACTGCTTACTTTATTTCCAAATTCCATCAGGTATTCTAAAAGTACATTTCGTGGTCTCAGTAATTTCAATTGCAGTTGTCTTTATTCATTGAGCTTATCATCTTTTACCCATCTTGAAATTAATTAAAAAGAATGAGTTGAGAGAGTGCTAATTTATTGAGGTTAGTTTCTCTTCTCACCAGATGAAAAAGAAAAAGAATTGCCGAAAAGCATATTATCATTATCAAGAGTGAAAATCTTATTAACCCGGATGAATCTAAAAGTCGTTCCAAAAACTTTGTGGCTGAAAAATATTCTTTATCATATTCTCTCCCTTGCAATAAATTAACAACTTTTATTCTATCGATATATCTCCTTTTATACATCTGGACAATATCAAATTTTAACATTAATTTCAGAATGCAAACTATTTTTGAATAATCTTGAATATGTCTAATCAATTCTACAAATTTGTAATTATTATTCCCATTTTTGTGTGATGAAAATTGAAAGTAGTTTTTTATTGTTAGTAATCGGACAAGATAAATCGGTCAAGAAGTAGCTTAATTAATAATTTTTTAAATCTGATTCACAGACTTTGTGTCTTTGAGTCCTAGTGGCAGAAAAAATATTCTTAACCAAAGAAAATTAATTAGTTCATGAGTCAAACAAAATGCACACAAAGTTTAACAAAGTTTTTTTCCTTAGAGAAGTTTACTTGTTGATTAAAAATCACAAGAGTTTTATTCTTAAGTTTGATAATTAGTTCTGTTCGATTAAATAAATTTTTCTCACTTATTTAGGAGCAAAAATGATACGAATGCTAAAACTCTTCACTGTAATATTCTTTATTGCAGTAGTTACAATCAACTCCCAACCGATAACTGGAAACAAAATTATTAGAGCAACTGCTGGTGACTATCCAACGCTGGCTGCAGCATTTACTGCTATTAATACCAACGGTGTTTCAGGACATGTTACTTTACTCATTGATGAAAATCTTAACGAAGAAGGAATTAATTTAATTCTCACTCGAAATGATTTTACTTCAACAAACAGGGTAACAATTAGACCAAATGTTGGTAGAACTGTTTCATTAACTATTACTAATTTTTCTCTCTCTGGAACAATTGAACAAGGGCTTTCTTTTACAGGAAGTTCTTTTGTTACAATCGATGGCTCAAATGCTGTTGGTGGCTCGACAAGAAATTTAACAATTATCGGAAACGATGCAACAGCAACGCAAGCTTATCTTATTGCTGTTTCAAACAATACTGATAATGTTGTTATTCGAAACACGAATATTTTTTTCACAGCTATTCCATCAAATACAAGTGCAATAGCTTTCTCAGGATCGAGTGATGGAACTCTGGGTGCTCCTGATAATATTTTAGTTGATAATTGTGAAATAGGTGAACCAACACGTTCTTTCCGCAACGGTATTTCAATGTTTGGAAATAATACGGTTAATCCAACGAGTGGAACCCTTTCAAACAACATAATCTATTCTTCGCGACGAGCAATTACTTCATTCCATATTGCAAGAAATATTTACAGAGGAAACACGCTCTACATTGTTAATCCGGCTCCTGATCAAGTCTTTTACAGTGGAATTTATATAACAGGAAGTGTTACAAACGATACGACACTTGTTGAGAATAATAGAATTCTTCGACTTGATATGGCAGCTGGAGCAACTGTGAGATATGCTGGAGGAATAGTCATATGGGGTAATACCGGCGTTATCAATATTGTTAATAATTTTATTTGTGGAAATTCATTCAACTTTGGAACTAATTTAGAAAGTAGAATTTATGGCATTGTATTCGGTTCAGCAACTTGGAATGGAATTGCGAATATTATTTACAACACTATTCGCATTGATACTTCGAGTTCAACTGGAAGACATGCTGCAATTGGATGGGAAACAAATTCTAATGCCACATTAAATATTACCAATAATATTTTTTTTAATGCTCGTAATATCGCAACTTCTTTTATTATTCATTATCCTGTTACTCCAGGCCCAACCAGTGTATTAAATTCAAACAATAATAATTATTTTGTTTCGGGACCATTAGCAAATATTGGTTTTTGGGGATCAGCCGCAACGCCAACTTTAGCAAATTGGCAAACTGCTTCGGGAAAAGATGCGAACTCCGACTCAAGAAATGTTACATTTGTTTCTGATACAGATTTACACCTCGCAGGCACTTCTGTTGCAGATCTTTCATTAGTTGGAATTCCAATTTCTTGGATTCCTCGAGATATTGATGGACAATTGAGACATACATTTTTCCCATATATGGGAGCTGACGAAAGACCTGACTTCCCACTTCCAGTTGAGTTGACTTCGTTCACTGCTTTAGCACAGGGTAATTCTGCTCTATTGAATTGGGCTACTGCAACTGAGTTAAACAACAAAGGTTTTGAGATTCAAAGAAAAGATGATAACTCAAATTGGATCTCAATTGGATTTGTTTCAGGAAAAGGAACAACTACATCTGTTTCAAATTATTCTTTTGTTGATAAGAATTTATTTGCTTCAAAATTTTATTATCGATTAATTCAAATTGATCTCGACGGAACATCAACCATGTCGAATGTAGTTGAAGTTGATATAAGTGGTCCAAGTCAATTTTCACTTGAACAAAACTTTCCAAATCCTTTTAATGCCAATACTGTAATTAGATTTCAGATTGGAACACGAAGCGAAGTGACGCTTAGAATTTATGACGCACTTGGAAAAGAAGTAACTACTTTAATCGATGGTGAAATTAAAGATGCGGGAATTTATGATGCGAATTTTAATGCAGCAGACTTCCCTTCAGGCGTTTATTTTTATACTCTACAAGCGGGTAACTATGTAGCAACCAAAAAACTTGTCTTGATGAAGTAGTATAATTTTTTTAATTTATAAAGTGAAGTGGAGAAATCTGCTTCACTTTTTTTTTGTCTTAATAATTTTTTTCTGTGAAAATCTGTAATGAAATCGGTGGTAATCTGTGGTAAAGGTTTTGCTTCACCTAAAAAAAAATTATTGCTTTGCCAAGAGGTTTAATCTCTAACTTGACTTTAAGCATAATTTTATATTAGTTTTGTATTAGTAATCTGAAAAGGAGTTGATTATGAATGCTAAAATTTTGATTCCATTTTTGTTTCTATTGCTTTTTGCTAATAACATCTTCCCTCAATTAGGATTTAGAGTAACAACGAATAAGCCGTCATATCAGTATGGCGAAACTATTTTTATCTATTGCACAGTAACCAATAATTCAGATACAACAATTAGAATCTTGGCTCCATATTTTAATTCTTGTCAAGCCGAATTTAAGTTTAATAATTTTTATTCTAGAATTTGGACTAGCTGTCTTGCAACATCCGAAGAATTAATATTTCCTCCTCGCAGTTCAATAAAATATTCTTGGAAGATTGATCCTAAAATTTTCGGCTTCCCTTCACAAGACGGAATTCAAAAAATTATCGGAACTTATTTTTTAGAACATCTTCGCGATACAATTTTTATTAATGCTCCTATGTTTTTGGGTGGTGAGTTGAATGTTGGTTTTCCATCTGCAACCGCCTCTTCTCTTCTGCAATTAAAAGATAGCTTAAATGTGCTGGTGACAAGTAGAGCAGTTTTACCAGAGACAATTTATGAGACTTGGCAAATTATTGGGTTTCATATTGACACTGTTCATAGACAACTGAGCAGAGACAATAGATTATTGTGGGCGGATTACAATCGAATGACAATGTATGATTCAATAATAGTTACTAAAGTAAAGGATGAAGAACCAATTATCGCACTCTATTTTTTGAGTGAAGCTTATCCAAATCCTTTTAATTCGACTGCAAGATTTTATTTTGAAATTCCAAAAACTGAAATTGTAAGGATTGCTTTGTATAATATTATGGGAGAAAAAATTGCGATAATCTTTGATGGCTTAATTGAAGGAAACTCAAGAAAAAGTTTTGAAATAGATGGAGCAAACTTGTCGAGTGGAATTTATTTTTACGTAGTTGCTAGTCCAAATTTTTATGAAAGTAAAAAAATAATTTTGCTGAAATAATTTATTCTGAAGAATTAATTTATTGAAGTTGTATAGAAGTTCTTTTGTGAATTAGAAAATATTTGGAAAAAATATTTTTTATTTTTGAATAATCTTTCCAACAATAAAACTGACTCCGAAGCAATTTGGAATCAGGTTACATTTTTTTGCTATTGCAGTTTAGCATTGCTCACCTTGACTGAAAAAATATTTCATTAATCACTTTTTAAAAATTCAGCTACAAAAAATTTTTGGATAATCAGGTTCATCGGTTTATCTTAGGAATCTAAAATCAAAAGATTTTGGGCCCTTAGCTCAGTTGGTTAGAGCAGCTGACTCATAATCAGCGGGTCGGAGGTTCAAGTCCTTCAGGGCCCACATTTCAACCTAATGCTTTCCAAATATTTTATATTTTGCACTCAACAATTTTGAATTTTGTTTTACAATAATTCTTTAGGGAATAAGTGATCTACATTTCAGATTGCTTCAATTAATGATTAAATTTGGACAAATATTTTATAGCAATGAACAAAAAGAAAAAAATAATTATCATCGGTCCCGCCTATCCTTATCGGGGAGGCAATCCAACTTTTGTAACTTACGTATGGGAAGCATTATCAGAAAAATTTGATGTGAAAATTTTTAATTATAAGCTGCTTTATCCCTCATTCCTTTTTCCAGGAACAACTCAGTTTGATACAAGCAAAGAAATTTTTAAGAAAGCACCAAGTGAAAGAATTATTAATTCTATCAATCCTTTTAATTGGTACAAAGTTGCAAAAAGAATTAAAGCCGAAAATCCTGATCTTCTTGTATTTGATTGGTGGCATCCATTTTTTTCATTCTGTCATTTTACTATTTCTTTCTTAGTAAAATCAAAACTCAGAAATAAAATAATGTTTATCACAGAAAATTTTATTTCACACGAAGGACACTTCATCGATAGAACACTGACAAAATTTGGTTTATTAAATTCTGATATTTTTTTAGCACTTTCTAAAGAAGTTGAAACTTCATTGAATGAAATAAAAGGAGAAAGAAAAATTTATAAATCAGAGTTGCCAATTTTTAATTACAATAAAAATGTTGATGATGAAAGTATAAATAAATTAAAACAAAAATTTGGATACAATTCTTCGCATAAAATTTTATTGTTTTTTGGATACGTAAGAAAATACAAAGGGCTGGATTTATTGATTGAAGCGATGCCAAAAATTTTGGAATTCGATAAATCAATTCGCTTACTTGTTGTCGGTGAATTTTATGATGATCCTTCTACATACCAAAAACTGATTGATAAATTTAGTTTGAACGACTACATAAAAATTCAGAATGAATTTATTCCGAATGAAGAAATTTCATTGTATAGCAAAATTTCAGATCTATTTATTCTTCCCTACAAAAGTGCAACACAAAGCGCAATATTAACAGTTGCATACTCCGCTGGAAAGCCCGTCGTTGCTACACGCGTTGGAGGACTGGAAGAATTTGTAGATGATGAAAAAACGGGAATAATAGTTGAACCAAATTCTCCAGAAGCAATTGCAAATGGAGTTGTAAAATATTTTGGCCTTTCAGCCAAAGTTAATTTTGAAGAAAATATTAGAAATAAAATTTCACAAAATCAGTTCAATGAGCTTCCTGAATTGTTTGAAACAATTATTAAGAATATTAGTTTAACAGAAAATAATAGGAAAGTTAATGTTTGATTTATCTTTAATAAGTCTTTTAACAAAAGGTGGATTTGCTGTTCTAATTTTGTTTGTTTGTTCAATACTATCTTTTAAAATTTTTTTTGAAAAAATAATTTTGTTCAAAGGGCTTTCAGAAAAAGTTTTTGAAAATATTTCTAATGAAGTTTATAAATTTATTAAAGAGAAAAATTTTCAATCAGCAATTGACACAGCAAAAAATTATCGTTTATCATTTCTATTTTTCAAAATCAAGTCTCCATTAAGTGAAGTCTATATTGAGCTGATCAAAAACAAAGAGAGAAAAAAAGAAGATTTAGAAGACTTGGCAATCACTTCACTCGACATTCAATTAAGTAAGCTCGAAAAGGGCTTAGGAATTCTTGCAACACTCGGAAACATTTCACTTTATCTGGGCTTGTTCGGAACAGTAATCGGAATTATTAGAGCGTTCGATGCACTTGCGGGAACAGGAAAAGCTAACTATCCGCAATTAATGGCAGGCATTGCAGAAGCTTTAATTGCAACGGCTGCGGGCTTGTTTGTTGCAATTCCTGCAGTTGTATTCTATAACTATTTAACTAAAAAAATTAAGCTGAGTCTCCCCCACTTTCAATCAGCTATGCGTGAATTAATTTTTCAATTGAAGAATAATTAAATGAGACAATTCAAGTTAGAAGAAAAAGAATTTTCTGAAATTAATATTACTCCATTCACTGATGTTGTGTTAGTTCTATTAATAATTTTTATGATAGCCAGTCCTTTTCTTATGACGGGAGCTATTGATGTAAAATTACCAGAATCATCTCAAGCTGAAAATGCACCGTCAAATGTGGTTGAAGTCTATCTCAATGAGTTCAATGAAATTTATATTGGTGAGAGTAGAGTAACTTATGAACTTCTTACTGAATTTTTACAGAGAGAATTTTTAATTCAAAATAGTCAAGATGTGATTGTAAAAGCTGATGAGAAAGCTGTTCACGGAAATGTAATAAAACTGCTCGACGCATTAACAAATGCAGGAGCCAAAAAATTAATAATTGCTACAACACCAAAAGATGAATAGAACAAAAATAAATGGTTATGCAATTTTTTTTTCTTTCCTACTTCACTTAATATTTTTTGCATTCCTTCTCAATATCAATTTACGCAATGTTGAGCCACGCCCCGACAATTTTGTTATTTTAATGGAAGCAGGCGGAAGTCGCGGACCAGCAAAAGTAGAAAATAATTTAATTACTTCTGAAGTTGAGTCTAAGCAGATAAAAAATCCGGAAATTCGACAAAAAGTTTTGGACAGAAAAACAGAAATTGAGACTGGAAAAATTATTAAGAATCAAGTTACAGAAAATCAAAAAGCTGCAAGTGAAGGGAGCGGAACTGGATTTGGAACAGGAACTGGATCTGGTTTTGGAAGTGGAACTGAGCCCGGAATTGGGATTCCTGAACATCTGCTTAATCCAAAAAAAAGAGAGGAAGACTTAACTTATTATATCGCAGTTGAAGAGATGCCTGAACCAATTGGTGGAGAAAATTCTATTTCTGCGAGAGTTGTTTATCCCGAAAGAGCAAAGGCAGCAGGCGTTGATGGTTTAGTTTATGTGCAAGCATTTATTGATGAAAATGGGAGAGTGAGAAACGCCTTGATAATAAAGGGGATCGGCTATGGTTGTGATGAAGCTGTTATTGCTGCAGTTAAGAGAACTCGTTTTAAGCCCGGAAGAAAAAAAGATAACTACGTAAAAGTTCAGATGACAATTCAAGTTGAGTGTAAATAGTTTTGTTCAACAATTTTTTTTCATCTGAAAAAATCTTATCAAAAATTTATTATTATTTTATTTTTAATACGACCTGTTTTTTTTCTCGCTGATCAAGATATTCTTTTATTGGAGCAGATGATTTGAATAGATCAACTAAAGGTTTTTTACTTTGTTGGTTATCTTCTGCGTCAATTTTTTTAACATCTGATTTTATTTTCTTGATGAATGAATTTACTTCTTTATCTTTCTCCGAATCAATATCTGAGATTTTCCTATTCGATAAATTTGGAAGAATACTTTCAGAAAAATTTTGTGACTGACCCGAAGCTTTTTTTGTTGATATAAGTTTTTTCATATTTATTGGGTCAAATGAAAAATCTTCCTCGAGAGTAATTTCCTTTAAGTCTGCAGCCGTAATTGTCTTAAAAACTTCAGGACGTTTTAATTTTACGTTCTTAATAGGTTCATATTTATTCTGATCTATCGGTTCATCAAAAGCAATATTTTGGAAGGCAAAAATTAATTCTGCGAAAGCTCTATCATTCTGCCAACGAGCTTCAGTTGGTTCAAGATCAAACGAATAGACTTCAGAAAAATTTATTTTATCAAAGATTCTTATTTTAGAGATCAAACCAATTTGTTGAATTCTAAATCTTAATTGAGTAAATGATTTAATACCCTCAAACTCTTCCAATTCTCTAAGTGCATAAATCGGATCGAAAAAAATTACTTCAGAGACTCCTTCAATCAACAAGTTATAGCCATATTTGATAGTAGCGGAATCAAACTCTGGAAGATTTGAAAGAAGGCGATAGACAATCAAACTTTTGGGATTGTTATCGCCTAAATATTTGCAGACATCATTAAAATGTATCTTGATTGGATTTTTCGAACTCAGATCTTTATAGATCAGCCGAAAATTATTTTGAAGATCAAATCTATTTTCTGAATAGATAAAAATATCTTCTTTTTTTATATCTAATGTTTCTAATACCATTTACTTTATTTTTGTGTCCAATAAATTCTTCCGAGTTCAAAATGGTGCACCATTAATTTATGCTTCGGTAAAATTCTAATTGTAAATCCTTGCATACCACTTGTCAAACAAGGAATTGCTCCCGAGAATTTTAACATTCCATCTTCACTATTTGATTTCGATTTTAATTTCATCGGAACAGCTGCATACGCTTCGGGGTTGTCAAATCTGTCTGAAGGACCGAAATAAATCTGTACTTCGACATCATCGACTGATAATTTCCCGAGATATACATCGGCATTAATGAAAAAATTATCACCGACAAAAACTGAGTCAGTCTTATCAGTTGTAACATTTGAAACTTTTATCTGATCCCAATTAGCAATTACATTTTTTTTCCATTCGGAAATTTCTTTTGCCTTTTCCCAATTCTTTGCACTTAAAATTTTTCTTCTGTTGTGTGCTTGTAGATAAAATTTTTCACAATATTCCATCACCATTCTGTTGGTGTTGTAAACTGGTCCCAATTTTTTCATTGAGTTCTTCATCATTTTAATCCATCTACGTGGCAAGTTTTCTGAAGTTCTTTCATAAAATTGAGGCACAATTTCTTTTTCGATTAGAGAATAAATTTGTCCCGATTCAATTTCGTCTTGAAAATCGAGATTCGAATATTCTTCTCTGTTTCCAATTTTCCAACCAACTTCTGGATCGTATGCTTCATCCCACCAGCCATCCATAATGCTCAGATTCAGTCCGCCATTTGCAATAACTTTCATACCTGATGTTCCACTTGCTTCGAGAGGTCGTCTTGGGTTATTCAACCAGACGTCACAGCCAGCAACAAGATAACGCGCAACATTCATATCATAGTTTTCTAAAAAGACAATTCGTTTTCTAAATCTTTCCTGCTCTGCAAATTGATGAATTGTTTGAATTAATCTTTTTCCTTCTTCATCTTTTGGATGCGCCTTGCCTGCAATAATTATTTGTACAGGAAATTTTGGATGAAATAAAATATCATGCAATCTGTCCAAATCATGAAATAAAAGAGTTGCTCTTTTGTAAGTAGCAAATCTTCTTGCGAAACCGATTGTAAGAATAGAGGGATCTAAAATTTCTTGTGCAGTTCTTAATTCAGATAGTCCGCCTCCCCTTTGCTTAATTTGAAACATCAAACCTTTTCTTGCAAAAGCAACTAAACGCTCTCTCCTTTTTTCATGCGTTCTCCATAATTCTTCATCAGGAATTTTATCTACTCTTTCCCATACTTCAGATGACTCAGGATTGTAAATCCATTTTTCTCCGAGGTATCGAGTAAAAAGTTCTTCCATCTCTAATGATAGATGAGATTTTGTATGAACACCATTAGTAACACTATCAATTGGAATTTCATTGAATGGCACTGACTTGAATCCGCTCGTCCACATTTTTTTGGAAACAACTTTATGCAACTTGCTCACACCATTGATTAATCCTGCTGTGTTCATTGCAAGGTGCGCCATATTGAATACTGAAGCATCTTTATCACGATTAATATTTCCGAGAGCATAAAATTCTTTATCAGAAATTTTTAATTCATTCCTATAATAATTCCCAAAATATTTTTCTACAAGCTCGTTTGAGAAGACATCTATTCCTGCGGGAACCGGAGTGTGAGTTGTAAAAATATTTGTGTAATAGCCGACTTCTTTTGCTTCAGAAAAAGTTAGCTCATTTAATTGCATCAATAATCTCATCCGCTCAAGTGATAAGAATGCAGAGTGTCCTTCATTCATATGACAAATTGGAGGCTTAAATCCTAAAGCTTGAACTAAACGAATGCCACCAATTCCTAAAATAATTTCTTGTTGAATTCTTGTTTCAGAGTTTCCGCCGTAAAGTGTTTCTGTAATTCTTTTGTCTTGTGGAGAATTATTCTGAACGTTTGTATCCATTAAATACAATGGAATTCTACCGACTTGAATTTTCCAAACTTGAAAAAAAACTTCTCTTCCCGGGAAAGAAACAGAGAGCACTAATGTTTGGTTGTCTGAATTTTTTACTAATTGAATAGGAAGATTTTCAAAATCATTTCGTTCGTATCGTTCTTGCTGCCAGCCATCAGAAGTTAGATATTGTTGAAAATATCCTTCCTTATAAAGTAGTCCTATTCCGATTAAAGGAATACCGAGATCGCTTGCAGATTTTAAGTGATCGCCTGCAAGGACACCCAATCCGCCTGAATATGTTTGGAGACATTCTGTCAATCCAAATTCAGCAGAAAAATATGCAATAGTAAAGCCATTTTTTTCAGAATAATTTTTCTCGAACCAACTTTGAAAAGTTAAGTATGATGTTAAATTTTGATGTGCTCTTTGTAAGTGTGCTAAAAATCCATCATCGTTTGCTACTTCTTCTAATCGCTCCTGACTCACTTTCGCAAGCATCATTATTGGGTTGTGATTAGTCTCCTGCCATAAGTCTCTATCAATTCGTCTAAACAAATATTTTGTGTCTTGATTCCATGACCAATTTAAGTTGTACGCGAGTTCTCTAAGCTTTTCAAGTTTCTCGGGCAAGCGAGGTGTAACTTGATAAGTTCCTAGGAATTTAAACATTTTTTCTCCAGATAATTTTTCAATGTGAATCGCAAAATAGTGAGATTTTTACTGACATTGAATTGGTTTATAAAAATATATTTTTAAAAATAAATTGACTTTTTAAAAAACTCTTTTCTCAAAAAAAACTAAAATCTCTTAAATCTGTGAAAGATTCTCAAATAAAAATAATAGAATCATTTTCCAACAAATATTAATTTTTTTTCCTTAAAAGAGAAATGTAAAAGTATTGTAAAAGTCCTTATTCACACTTTTTATCCCGACTAAATTCTTTAGTTTTGAAAGCAGAAATACTGAGTAAAATTAATTTTAATTCAATAATAGGAAATATAAAAATTCTTCTATGAAAAATATTTATCATAAATTTCATATTCCCGTAATGGGAACTGGTCACTCAATCGATTCGCCAATTCGTGTCGCCCACCTTGGCATATCTACAGAAATGTCGATTGTAGATGACATATTGATTGAAAAAATATACAAATATTATTCTGATAAATATTCATATCCAAAAGAAGAATTTTCTAAAAGAGATCCATTTGCCAGATCAAAGAGAATTACTGCATACTTAAATTTAGTAAATCAAATTGTAAATTCTAAACTTGATGAAATAAAAAAATTACCTTTCACACCACAAAATGAAAAAACAAAATATTTTGAATTACTACCCGATGAAAGTCCACTAAAGAAAAAATATTTATATTATTTAGCGCTCGGTGATGGCATTGAAAAAAATAATCTCGCTGATGAGTTAACTTCATTAATGCGAGCGGGATCGATTAACGTAAACATTATGTCAAAGGTTGATAGAACTAATTATGCTATTGATGGAACGATCTTGAGTGAAGAATTCAGTGATGCAAAAGCAGCGTTACGCGGATATGCAGAGAGTATTTTAGATTCATCAATTGTTTTTTCCGCTGGTTTTAACAGAGGATTACTCGGCTATCTTACACACTTTAAAGATTTCTATCGCGATGAAAATGGATATGTAAAAAAGAAAATTATTATTAAAGTTAGTGATTTCCGTTCCGCATTAATTCAAGGGAAATTTTTGGCTATGAAAGGACTTGAAGTTAAAGAATTTAACATTGAGTCTGGTTTGAATTGTGGCGGACATGCATTTGCTTCACAAGGTTATTTACTTCCTGCTATCTTACAAGAGTTCAAAACTAAAAGAGAACAATTAACAAATGAATTTATTCCTCTGATAAAATCTTATTATGAAAAACAAAAATTATTTTTTGATGAAGCTAATTTTAAGTATTTACCATTGATTACAGTTCAAGGTGGAATTGGAACGAGTGGTGAAGCTTTAAGATTGATTGAAGATTTTGGATGTGACTCAACTGGTTGGGGAAGCCCATTTTTATTGGTGCCAGAAGCAACTTGCGTTGACGATGACACATTAAAATTATTGATGAATGCTAAGAAGGAAGATTTGTATTTAAGTAATTCTTCGCCGCTGGGTGTTCCATTTAATAATCTTAGAGGAACGGGTTCGGAAATTTGGACAGAAGAAAAATCAAGAACCTCTAAACCGGGCTCACCTTGTCCAAAAGGATTTTTAATTTCAGATACTCAATATTCAGAGCGACCTATCTGCACAGCTTCAAGTCAATTCCAGGTAAAAAAAATAAAAGACATTTCTGAGTTACAAATCTCCGAAGCTGAGAAGACTGAACTAAAAAATAGAGTCTTTGAAAAAGTTTGTTTGTGCGATCACTTAGGAAATGGTGCTCTGATAAAACTTGGTATCACACCAAAGATGAAAGCTCCGCAATCTATTTGCCCAGGTCCAAACATCGTCTGGTTCAATAGAGAATATTCATTGAAAGAAATGATCGACCATATATATGGACGTGGTGAATCGCTTGTTACTGTATCGCGACCGCATATGTTCTGCTTGGAGCTTGAACTTTATGTCGATTACTTTGAAAAACTTCTTGGAACTATGGGAAGCACTCCTGCAGAAATAAAATATCTTGAAACGTTCAAGGATAATCTTCAAAATGGAATTGATTTTATTCTTGAAATTTCTAATCGCAAATCTTTCCCAACTGAAAACTTGAAATCTATTCCAAATTTTGTTGAAGAACAGCGTCAAAGATTAAATTCATTCTACATACATAAAGATGAACTTCAACTCGTAGCAAATTATTAAGAGAAATTTAAGATAAACAATGTAGAGACGGATTTTAGCCCGTCTCTACTAATTAAAAACTATTTTACGAAAATCTTTTTTCTTGGTTGAAGAAAAATTATCTGATTGTAAAGTATAGAAATAAATTCCGCTTGCAAGATTTGACGCATTAAATTCAACATCAAATGAACCTGCTTTGTGGAAACCATCTATAAGTGTAGCTACTACTTCACCCATAATGTTATAAATCTTCAGACTAACATTTTGATTAGATGGAAGTGAAAAAGTTATTGTTGTGCGTTGTAGAGGAGAAATAACTGCTAATCTTCTAACACCACTAACTAATGTTCCAAGACCATCCCAATTTAAGCCTTCA
>PNNF01000037.1 GCA_013824085.1 Chlorobiaceae bacterium
TTAATTTTTTCAATGAAGCCGTCAATTGGTGAGAAGATTGCAAAACCAGATTCAGTAAATTTAATTTGATCTAACATAGCGTTGTAGCTTGCAAGTTTTGCTTCATAGTCAAACTTTGCTTCATCAAGTCTTCTTTGTGAAACTGCTTTTTTCTCAAATAGATTCTGAACGCGTTCATACTCAGATTTAGAGAGGAGAAAATCATTTTTTATTCTTTGAATATTTACACTCGCATCTGCAGAAGGGGAAACATTTAAGAGTAACTCACCTTTTTTTACAAATGAACCAATCGATTTTAAGTTGGTGTTGTTTTTATTCAGAACAATTCCCGCAATTGGAGAAACAACTTTTGCAAAATATTCGGGCTTTACATTTATCTCACCCGTTACAATAACTGATTTTCTCATTTCACGTTTAACGACAGGCTCAACATTAAAATCAATTTTCCATTGTTGTTCTTTTAAGAAAGAGATGTTGGTTGTTGTCTCTTCATGCAGATGAGGAGCAACACTTTCATTTTCATACACTTTTATATCTTCAACAATTATTCTATCTGAAACTTGATTTCCTGTTAGTACCATTGTCATATTGTAAAAACCGGGTGTATCAAATTTTATCTTAGGAGTATAAATTCCATCGCGTTTTGGTTGCTCAAGCGTAACAGAAACTTTTACGCCTTCATCATTCACAAAATCGATAGTTAATTTTCCTTCAACTACTGGTTTGAAATTTTTTATATCAGTTAAGTGAATTAGAAATTCAGCTTCTTGTCCCGCAATTAAAACGGGATGTTCCATAAACATTTCAGTTGCAGCAGTCCAGTAAGTAGCCGTAATGCCTGCGTGAGCGTGAGCGTCTTCGCCATGTCCAGCGTTCTGCTCATGATCGTGTCCGCAACCAATGAATATTGATACGGTTGCGATTAAAATAAATTTATAAATTGTCTTAAACATTGAGGTCACCTATCTTTTTTCTTTATAATTTGTTAATGAAATTGAAACAAGTTTTTCAAGCTCGAATACACTTTGATAAAAATCTGTTTCTAATTTTTTTGCCAATACAACACCATCTATGTAAGCGTTGATACCATCAATAAACTCTACTAATGAGATTTCGCCTTGTTCATAAGAGTAAATTGCAGAGTTGAAAATGTTCATAAATTGAAGTTCATCTTGAGACTTGTGTAAATTTTGAACCATCGTTAATTTTTCTAATGCTTCAGAAACATCAGATTTAATTTTTTCAATCAAGAAAGTTTTTTCTCTTTCAAGAAGATTAAGTTCAATCTCAGTTTGCTCAATAGCGATTTGATTTCTATTAAATAATGGAACTTCAAAATTGATTTGGAAAATAGTTCCCTTCATATTGTCAGTTTGTTCTTTATAGCCGGCAGTTAAATTAATTTCGGGAATCGCTTTAATTTTATTATGCGATAGAAATAAATTTTCACTCTCAATCAAAAGTGAAGCTGCTGATAAATCTTTTCTATTCTTAAGAGCTTGAGTAATTAATTCATCTTTACTAAAATGAAAATGAGATTTAATGTTTAGTGATTCTGTTGTTATCTCTTTCGTACGATCATAACCAATCAATAGTCTTAGTCTGCTCTCATAATTTTTTTTTCGCAACTCTAATTCTGAAACTGTAGATCTTAATCTATTTATCTCGATTAATATTCGTTGTAACTCATATTCCGAAATATCTCCTTCAGTAACTTTATGTTTTGATGCTTCAGCCAAATTAGAAAGTTTCGATAAAGAAGATTTTAAGTTTTCGGACAAAAATGAATAATTGTTAAATGATAAATAAACCTCTTGAACTTCCGCAACGATATTCATTTTGTTATGGTCGTAAAAAAGTTTTTGAGCTTCGAGCATATTTTTTTTTGATTCAATATTCGACCAGCGACTCCATAAAAAATTTATTGGAATTGAACCTGACGCAATCCATTCACCATAGTTAAACTGATTGTCTTTTAAGTCTTCGCGTGAATATGAAAATACTGGGTTTGGCAAAAGTCTGGTTTCATCTAAACGCAATTCTACTCTATTGAGAAGTGCTTTTTGTTTATGAAGCTCCAGATTATTTTTGATGGCAAGGTCAATTGCATCATCAAGTGTTAATTTATTTTGTGCGTTAACTGATATAATAAATATACCAGATAGCACTATCAGGAGACGGAACAGTCTCATGATTCCTCCTATGAAATGTTAAAAAATATTTTTAAAGAATTGTTAGCAAAAAGTAGATGGTGGAGAGACGTTTGCAGCGGAAAGTATAGACTTCACCCTATGAAGTTCTAAAACAGGTCCTGCTAATTTAATCAATATAGGTTTGGTGCTTGATAAATCAGCAAAGTAAAAAAATGTAGTATGAAAATTATTAATGTGCTCAAGCTCTAATGGTCGAGTTGAAGCAATATTGAGTGATGGTTTTAATCTGACGAAATGATCATTGCTTTTTCCATGCAGAGAGTGGTCGTCGGGTTCTTCATGTGAATCGTGATTTGAACCTTCACCAAAATGGAGATGAGAAATTAATTTTTTTTCTTCAGAGAAATTAACATCAACATGATGATGATGAAAGAAAGGTAACATCAGAAAAAAACAGATATACATGACGGAGATTGTGTAAATAGATAATCGATATTTCCTGAGTTGTAAAATCATAGCGACTAATATAATAATTGAAAATATTAAAAACTAAAATTCGCACTCAATTTTGTAAGCTTTTTTTAGAAGTTTTTGATAATCAAAAAATGAAATTCTGATAGCTCCGAACATAGCCAAGTGATCAGTTGGATATTGAACATCCAGAAGAACAAAACCTTTTGCTCTTAATCGTTCAACTAAATAAACTAAAGCAATCTTTGAAGCTTGAGGTTTATTTGAAAACATCGACTCACCAAAAAAAGCTCCTTGATAACTAATTCCATAAAGTCCGCCAATCAGATTATCTTCTTCGTAAACTTCAACGGTATGTATGTGCCCGAGCTTCTCTAAATTTAAGTAAGCGTCAATTAATTTTTGATTTATCCAAGTTATTTTTCGATTAGCACAATTTTTTACTACGGAAAGAAAATCATGGTCATATTCAATTTTGAATTTATGTTCTTTCAAAATTTTTTTTAATGAACGAGGAACATTAAAATTATCAAGCGGAATAATTGTTCTTGTTTCGGGTTTGTACCAATGAATTTCTTGAGTCATTTCATCAGCCATCGGGAAAGCTCCCGTAGCATAGAGTTGAATCATATTGAATGGGAGAAGTAGATCGTCCCACATAAATTTTTGTTTTTTATTCATCAACTTTAACTTCGTAAGAAATAATTCGATAACCGTTTATTGTTTCCCACGTTGCAAACATTACTCCAGCCAAGACTAAAATCATTCCAAACATAAAAATTACTACTACAAAAAATTCTACATTAAGCTTTGTAAACAGAAAGTTAAAACCAATAATTAGTGAAGTAATAACAAATGAAGCAACTGCAATCGAATAGCAGAAGACCGCATTGCGAACCAACATTGCGCGATTTCGTAATTGTGACAATTGAATCGAAAGACTATTTAATCTTACTTCATCTTCATACTTAAATTTACTTTCCGAAGCTTTCAAACGAAATTTTCTTTTCTCTTCATTCAATAAGCGAATTCTATTTACAACGAGAGAATATTTATTATTCATTCCGAGCAATAATAATGCACATGCGGAGATCATCACTCCGGGTGCTAACATCGATTGAATCAAACTAATTATCGAAAATGAAATCTCCATTTATTATCCGTTATTTTTTTTATTGTTAGAGTTTAAAAATTTATTCTACAAAAATATTAATTATTGCCACTCGGAACGAAATTAAAAAGCAATTTTAATATCAAGTTAAAGGTCAGAAAGAAGTATATTTATTAGTAAATTATTCAAATAATTAGTTAAGAATTTAGTCAAAAAAAAATTACCAGAAGAGATGTTATGCAAAATCAAATCGAGTTACAATTTACATCGGAAAGAAGTTTTGTTCGTGATGGCTTGTCAGTTGTTTTACAAATAGAGAAACAACTATTCGTTGCATCTGATGAAACTACTTCTATTGAATCTTTTATTACCGATGACTTCAAAACATATCGCGAGGTTGAGTCTTTTAATATCAGCGCCTTTATTAACTTGCCCGCAGAAGATGCACTCGAAATTGATATTGAAGGAATAACATTTGAAAATAATTATTTGTGGCTTACGGGTTCACACAGCTTAAAAAGAAAAAAAATAAAATTTGAATCTGAAGATATTGAAAAACAGATTAACAGATTAGCAAAAGTTGAAGTTGATCCGAATAGATATTTAATTGCAAGAATTCCATTTGTTAAAGATGAAGAGACGGGATTGTTTAGATTAGAAAAAACCGCTGTCGTTAATAATAGAAAATTGACTGCCGAAAAGATTGAAGGTGATGACACAAGTAATATGCTTATGGAAGAATTGGAAGATGATAAACACATTAAGAATTTTTTAAATATTCCGGGCAAAGACAACGGCTTCGATATTGAAGGATTAACAATCTCAAACAACAAACTCTTTCTTGGTTTGCGTGGACCAGTCTTAAGAGGTTGGGCAATTATTCTGACTCTCGAAATAAATGATATTAACGAGAAAGAAATTTCATTCAAGAAAAAAAATGGAAAAATCTACACTAAGCATTTTGTCTTTTTGCATGGAATGGGAATTCGTGAGTTGTGTGTAAGCAATAACGACTTGTTAATATTGGCTGGACCAACGATGGAGTTAGATGGCAATATCTCTGTCTTCAAATGGGTTAATGGATGCAAGACAAAAGAAGCATCAATTGCAAAACCCGAAAAGTTATTTGAAGTTCCTTTCGGAATTGGAAAAGATAAAGCAGAAGGAATGACAATTTTTAAGGACGACTCGCAGAAAGAAAAAATACTTTTGGTATATGATTCACCTGCAGATAATCGAAAAATTGGTGCAACCTCTGTCTTGGCTGATTTGTTTGAGTTTTAATCTATTTTTTCTTTATCGCCCATTTAGATAAAAACTCCATCCACTTCTCCTTGCTATAAGATTTATCTTTTTCAAGTTCACCGGTGTTTTGTGAGTGGAGAAGTTTTCCATTTTTATCGAGAACAAAAAGATGCGGATAACCTTCTATCTTAGGAAACTTTGATAAAAACTTTTCATTTTTATTTTCTTTACTAAAATTAACTTTCATCAAAATGTAGTTATCGTTTAAGAATTCTTTTAGGTCAGTATTTTCTTCAATGAATGCATCCATCCGCTTGCACCAAATACACCAATCGCCACCAATGTCAAGTATAATTCGTTTGTTAGTTTTCTTCGCTTCTTTAATGGCAGCTTTTAAGTCTTTGCCCGGATCTCTTGTTGGGTCAAATTTATGAACGGGTTCATAAGTTTGTGCGAATGAGAAAGAAGAGAGAAAGAATATAATTGCTAAGAAAAATTTCAGTTTCATATAATTCCTACTTTTGATTTTTAATTTTATCTTTAAACACTTTTTCGAATTTGTCAATTTTTGGTTTAATTACAAAAACACAGTAACCTTGATTAGGATTTCGCTCATAATAGTTTTGGTGATAATCTTCTGCTTTGTAAAATATTGGGAGTGGAGAAATCTCCGTTACAATTGGATTCTTAAACGCACCTGATTTATCAAGCTCCGTTTTAAAATATTCTGCTAAAGATTTTTGATTTTCATCGCTGTAAAATATTACAGATCTATATTGAGTTCCAACATCATTCCCTTGACGATTCAAAGTTGTCGGGTCATGTATTTCCCAAAATATTTTTAAGAGAGTTTCATATCTAATAATTGTTGAGTCATAAGTAATTTGACAAACTTCTGCATGACCCGTTGTTCCACTACAGACTTCTTCATAAGTTGGATTAGCAACATTGCCGCCCGCATAACCCGAGACAACTGAATGGACACCATTCAATTTTTCAAACAATGTTTCTATACACCAAAAACAGCCCGCACCAAATGTAGCAATACTATGTGATTCATTTTTCATAATTGAGTTATTCGCATCTGTTTTTTTATTTTCAACTTCCGATTGATTACACGAATTAAATAAAAGAAAAAAATAAAAGATAATTTGTAACGACAATGGATTTATCATGCAATCAATTTAATTTTATTAGCATAAATAGTAAACAGAAATTAGAATAACAAAAATGTAAAAAAAAACAGCTTAAATTTATAACGAATAAATTGCTAAACTTAATTTGTGAAACGAAAAAAGATTTTTTGGAAAAAGTATTTCTGCTGACATAAAAGAGTTTAGTCTGAAATATTAGTTAAATTTAATTTAAAGAAGATTGATAATTTTATTAACGCAACCAAACGATGGAAAAATTAATTCATAAAATTGGAACAGCGATTTCGTTTTCCGAAAATAGCGAATATTTGCTGAGTGAAAGCTTAAGATATAAAAACATTTTTGCTTCTGAATTAATATTGATTCACGCCGGCGAAAAAAATAAAGCAAATGAAAATAAATTTCAATCGTTATTAGAGAAGCTCTCGATTGATCCAAACTCAGTAAAGATTGAGTTAGAGGATTCAGAACCTTTTGAAGTCATTAAAAAGAAATGTTTAGAGAATAATGTTGATTTACTTGTCTGCGGTGCACTTGAAAAGGAATCATTAATTAAGTATTACACTGGTTCTGTTGCAAGAAATATAATGCGAGAGTTAGATATATCAATTTTTGTTTGTAAAAATGTACCACACACACAAAATGTAATAAATAATATTTCTGTCTTAGTAGATTTTTCCGAGTCGGGAAAAAAAGCACTAAAACTCGCATACCAAATTGCTCACAGTGAAAAATTATCCGAGTTAACTTTAATTCGAGAAATGTTGGTGCCGGGACTTTCGCTATCAACGACAGATACGGGAACGATTTCTGATGCGGAAGAGAGCAGATTGCGATGGTGTAGTGAAGAAAAAGAAAAAATAAATTTTTTATTGAAGGAGTTAAATCTTGCTCAGATGAAATTCAATATTCAGATACTCTATGGAAAAGAAGGCTTCAAGACAAGGGAATTTGTTAGCGAAGAAGGATTTGATTTGTTAATTGTTGCAGCGCCTTCAAAAAAATATAAATTGATTGATAGAATTATTAAACATGATTTAGAATACATTTTTGAAGATCTCCCTTCAAATATTTTAATTGTTAAAGCATGACTTTTCTCGAGCACAATGATTTGGTTTTATTCTTCGCACAAATTGCGATACTGTTGTTATTTGCTAAAGTCTTTGGTGAAGTTGCAAGAAGATTAAAATTGCCTTCAGTCATTGGTGAAATTCTTGCTGGAATATTTTTAGGCCCAACTCTTCTTGGTTCATTCTTTCCCGAATTTTATAATCATATTTTTTTATCGAGTGAAAGCGCCGCAATTGCAGTTCAAGGATTAGCAACAATTGGTGTTGTTCTTTTGCTATTTGTTGTTGGCTCAGAATTAGAACTTTCTCATCTCTTAAAAGAAGGAAAGAACGCAACTGTAATCAGCTTGAGTGGAGTAATTTTTCCATTCATACTTGGCTTTGCTTCTGGTTGGTTGCTGTTTGAACTGCTTACTAATTCACCTGAAGAGCATCGACTTGTTTTTAGTCTTTTTCTTGGAACAGCTTTATCAATCTCAGCACTTCCGGTAATTGCAAAAACATTAATCGACTTAAATTTAATTAAACATAGGATCGGGCGACTAATTCTTATCTCTGCAATGATTGACGATTTAATTGGATGGATTTTGTTCTCAATAATACTTGGAATAATCGCAAAAGAAACAGCTTCGATTGGAATTGGTTGGACAATTGCGGCAATTATATTTTTCGTTATTTTTTCTCTAACATTTGGAAAAATAATTTTTCAGAAAACATTTAAACTTATTCATGAACGATTACATATTCCCGGTGGAATAATATCTTTCTCTTTAATTGCGTGTTTTGCGGCAGCAATGTTTACAGAATATATCGGAACGCACGCTGTTTTTGGCGCATTTATTTTTGGAATTGCTATCGGAAATACTGTTTACTTCACAGAACAACATAAAGAGATGTTGAATCAATTTGTAACAAATATTTTTACTCCACTTTTTTTTGTAACGATTGGACTGAAAATAAATTTCATTGAGAATTTTGAGATAGTAATTGTGCTTGTTGTTCTGATAATTTCTTTTGTTGCAAAAGTTATTGGGGTGGGAGTAGGGGCACATTATTTTGCTCGCTTACCAATCAGAGAATCTTTTGCAATTGGATTTGGATTGAATGCTCGCGGAGCAATTGGAATTATTCTTGGAGTTTTAGCTCTGCAAGCAGGAGTAATTGAAAAGCAAATGTTCGTTGCATTGGTAATTATGGCTCTTGTAACGAGTGTCGTTAGTGGTCCATTAATGAGTTTAGTGTTGAGAAAGAATAAATCAAAAATCTTTGACAAAAATTTTTAATATTTCTAAGTTACTACCGAGTCATTTTTTTTGTAGTTAGCAAGAACATCTAAACCTAATGTAGTTCCAATCTCATTAAACTGTGACTCGCTTCCCATCAAATCTTTTAAAGTAGTTTTTGTTAATACTCCATCAACAACAGTTTGTACAGTCTTCCACAATGATCTTATTGAACAGTCAATGCTGTGAGTGCAAATAGGATCGAAGCCCGAATGATCAGTACAAAAACTTGATGCGAATAATCTTCCACCGAGTAAATTTAATACATCGCTAAGAATAATTTCTTCTGGCGGTTTGCTCAATTTATAGCCGCCAGATTGTCCTCTCACACTTTCTATAAAGCCGGTCATTCTTAACGTTCTTAAAATTTTTGCAGTGTTGGCTTGTGATAATTTTTCTGCATGTGCAATTTCAGGAATTGTCAATCCTGCTTGCGATTTGTTCAATCCAATGCGAAGTAAAAACCGCAAGCCATATTCTTCTTGTGTAGAGAATTTCATAGTTTACCAAACGAAAGCAAAATAAAATTTTTCATTATTGCTGATACAATGGAATTTTTGAACCACACGCTTTAGCACTTAATACTTTGTCGTACTGTTCTTTGGGTACTGATGGACCTTTGCGAGTACAAGCTTTATTGAAAACAGTTACTAATTTTTGTGCAATTTCAGTCGGCCCAAATCCTTCGATTTCATGTCGTGGTAAGAAAAATATAACCTCACCATTTTTAAATAACGCTATGCTCGGTGAAGATGGCGGCATGTTTGTAATTCTTTTTCTTAATTCATCAACTGCATCTCCGTCTTGCCCCGCAAATACAGTTGCGATCTTATCTGGTATAACGTCATTTTGTAATGCAAGCGAAACACCAGGTCTTGCACCGCCCGCAGCACAGCCGCAAACAGAATTTATCATTACTAAAATTGTTTTGTCATCTTTAACGTCGATGGTATCAGCTACGGATTTTGCATCACGCAACTCTTCAAAACCGACAGCAACTAATTCGTCTCGCATTGGCTGTACTGAATCTTCGTCATACATTGGTGAACGAGAAATATTAAACATTTTTACTCCTTTATGAAAATAATTTTATAATAATTTTTTTTCTAACAGATTTATAAAAAACCAAGTTCCAATTTTGCAACTTCGCTCATCATATCTTTTTCCCAAGGCGGACTCCAAACAATCTCAACCTTTACACTTTTTATTTCTGGAATTTGACTAAGTTTATTTTCTACTTCAGGTGGAAGCGTGCCCGCAACTGGACAAGCAGGAGATGTAAGAGTCATCTTAACTTTTAAGTGTCCTTCTTCATCAAAATTAAGTTCATAAATTAAACCAAGCTCCCAGATATCAACTGGAATTTCAGGATCATAAATTGACTTCAATACTTTGATTGTGTCTTGTTGCAATTTTCCTAAATCAATTTTTTTATTCATATCGTTATTCGGTTGTTACAGTTTTTTCATTTTTAACAGCTGCATTAAAAGTATGCCACGCAAGCGAAGCACATTTTACGCGTGCAGGAAACTCTTTGACTCCTTGAAAGACTGCAAGTTTCCCAAGCTCTTCGAGAGATTTTTCTTCATTAAGTTTTCCGGTTATCATTACATGAAAATTTTCAAAAATCTGTTTTGCTTCTTCTTCAGTTTTTCCTTTTAATATCGTCGTCATAAGCGATGCTGAAGATTTAGAAATTGCACAACCATTCCCGACGAAAGAAACATCTTTTATAATATTGCTTTCTATCAAAACATAAATATCAATTTTATCTCCGCACAAAGGATTGTAACCTTCAGCGAAATGATTGTAGTTAGTTAGTATCTTAAAATTTCTTGGATTTTTGTTGTGGTCCAAAATCACTTGCTGATAAAGTTCACGTAGATCTAAATTCAAATGAACACCTCAAAAACTTTTTTTATAGATTTAATTGCAATATCAACTTCTTCTTTAGTGTTGTATAATCCAAAAGAGATGCGAGCAGTTGCGGGCAAGTTGAATCGCTCCATTACTGGCTGTGTGCAGTGATGTCCTGTTCTTATTGCTACACCGTCGAAATCTAAAATTGTTCCAATGTCGTGTGGATGAACGCCATCAAGAATAAATGAAATTGTACCCGATTTATTTTTTGCCGTTCCAATCGGAATTAATTTATCGATTGCCAAAATTTTTTCATTTGCATAATTGAAAAGATCAGTCTCATAATCAAAAATGTTTTCGATTCCGATTGAGTTTATATAATCGAAAGCTGTGCCTAATGCAATTCCCGCTTCAATGTTTGGCGTACCCGCTTCAAATTTGGCTGGAAGTGAATTGTAAACTGTTTTGCTAAAGCTAACGGATCTAATCATATCGCCACCACCTTGATAAGGAGGCATCGATTCGAGCAATGCTTGTTTGCCATAAAGAACACCAATGCCCGTTGGTCCATAAACTTTATGACCAGAAAAACAGAGGAAGTCGCAGTCCAATTCTTTTACATCAATTTTAAAATGTTGAATTGCTTGTGCCGCGTCTATTAGCACAGGAACATTTTTTGAATGAGCTATTTTGATTATTTCTTTTACAGGATTAATCGTCCCAAGTGAATTGGAAACATAAACAATTGAAACAAGTTTCGTCTTTTCTGTTATAAGTTTTTCATATTCTTCAATAATAAGTTCGCCGCTATCATTGATTGGAATAACTTTTAGATGAGCATTTTTTTCTTCACATAACATTTGCCAAGGAACAATATTGGAATGGTGTTCCATTTGCGAGACAATTATTTCGTCTCCTTCCTTTACAAATTTTTTTCCAAAAGAAGAAGCAACCAAATTAATTGAATCAGTAGTTCCTTTAGTAAAAATTATTTCGGAAAGATTTTCTGCATTAATAAATCGCATCACTTTTTCGCGAGTGGCTTCGTACTCAACAGTAGCTCTTTGACTAAGCGTATGAACGCCGCGATGAATGTTGGAATTAATTTCTTTGTAATAACTTTCTATTTTGTTAATAACAGAAAGCGGTTTTTGTGTAGTTGCAGCATTGTCAAAATAAACGAGTGGTTTTCCATTTATTAATTGTTTAAGAATTGGAAAATCGTTTCTAATTTTATCAATATCAAAAGTTCTATTTTTCTTCTCGTTATTGTCTATTTCTATTGCCATCTGATTTTATATTTTTGTTTTAGTTAAAAACTAATCTTTTAAATCTGCTGTAAGTAATTTTTCTGACAAAAGTTTTTCTAAGTGATCTCGTACTTGCCTCATTGATATTGAATGAACCACATCACTCGCAAAGGCGTAAATCAAAATTGTTTTTGCTTGCTGGTCACTCAAGCCTCTTGTACGTAAATAAAAGAGAGCGTTTTTGTCAAGCTGCCCAACGGTAGCGCCGTGTGAACATTTAACATCATCTGCAAAAATTTCAAGTTGTGGTTTGGTGTTTATTGTTGCGTCTTCTGATAATAACAAAGTTTTGTTTTGTTGATATGCATTTGTTTTTTGTGCATCTCTTTTTACAAAAATCTTTCCATTAAAAACACCACGTGACTTGTCAGTTAAAATTCCTTTATACATTTCATGACTTTCACAATGTGGCATTGCGTGATTCATCAAAGTGTGGTTGTCAATCAACTGATTTCCTTTCCCTAGATACAATCCGTTTAATTTACAGAAACCATATTCATCATTAAAAGTTGTTGTTAAATCATTCCTAACAATTGTTCCGCCAAAGTTTACGTTGTAGGAAGAATAATTGCTGCTTCTCTCTTGATCAATTTCTGTTCTTGCAATATGATAAGCTCGCTCGGACTCATCTTGAACTTTCACGTGCTCAACTACTGCGCCCATCTCTAATATTACTTCTGTAACTGCATTCGTGAAAGATGTTTTATCAGATACACCGACATAACTTTCAATAATTTTTGCCTGTGAATTTATTCCAAACACAAAAAGATTTCTTGGTGATGAAAAAACTTCTTCGTTAGATGAAGTAACAAACAAAACTTGAATCGGTTTTTCTACAATTTTATTTTCTTTAACGAAGATAAAAGTTCCTTCTTTTGCGAAAGCAGTACTTAGTGCAGTAAAAATATTTTTTTCATAACCCGCAAACTTTCCAAGATATTTTTCAATTACTTCAGGATGCTCGACCATTGCATTCTTCAAATTTGAAATTACAATTCCTTCGCCCAATGAATGAATGTTAGAATGCTTCTGCGAGAAAACTCCATTTACAAAAACTATCGTAATATATTCTTTCTCATCAAAAAGATATTTTTCGATTATTGAATGATCAAACTCTAATACATTTTCGCTTGCTGGTTTGAAGTTATGATTCAACAAAGAAGAGATGTTTGTAAATTTCCATTCTTCATCTTTAATAGTTGGAAAATTTAGATCTGAAAATTTTTGTATAGCATCAATTCGTGTTTGATGAAACGGCAATTTACTTTCGCCATTTAGTGAATTTTCAAAATCCTTAAACTTGTCGAGATACCAATTTTTTAGTTCAGTTATTTTACTCATTTCAATTCCTTATGCCGATGCCATTTCAGCGTATTGATCCTTAACCCAATCATAGCCCTTCTCTTCAAGCTCAAGTGCTAATGATTTGTCACCCGATTTAATAATTTTCCCATCATTTAAAACGTGAACAAAATCAGGGATGATGTAATCAAGTAATCTTTGATAGTGAGTAACAAGAATAATTCCATTTTCACTGGATCTAAATTTATTAACTCCATTGGCAACTATTCGTAGCGCATCAATATCAAGCCCTGAATCAGTTTCATCAAGAATAGCAAGCTTCGGCTCTAACACAGCCATTTGAAAAATCTCGTTTCGTTTTTTTTCTCCGCCCGAAAAACCTTCATTAACTGAACGACTAAGAAGTTCTTTATTCATCTCAACTAAAGACATTTTTTCTTTGATTAACGCAAGCAAATCTACTGCGTCAATTTCCTCTTCACCGCGATATTTACGAATTGAGTTTACAGCATTCTTCAAAAGATTAGTATTTGAAACACCGGGAATTTCGATCGGATATTGGAAAGCAAGAAAGACACCTTCGCGTGCACGATCTTCAACTGACATTTCTAATAAATTTTTTCCTTCGAATAAAATTGTGCCATCAATTATTTCATATTCTTCTCTACCTGCAAGTACATTCGCAAGAGTAGATTTTCCTGATCCATTTGGACCCATTATTGCGTGAACTTCGCCTTTGTTTACAGTTAGATTAATTCCTTTAAGAATTTCTTTTCCTTCAACGTTCACTTTCAGATTTTTAATTTCGATCATTTTTATCTTTTCCTTTATTTCAATTTTCAATTTTCAATTTTAATTCTTCATTCTTCATTACCCATTCACAATTCACAATTCACAATCACCCAACACTGCCTTCAAGACTAACGCTCAAAAGTTTTTGTGCTTCAACTGCAAACTCCATTGGCAACTCACTAAAAACTTCTTTACAATATCCATTCACAATTAGGTTCACTGCGTCTTCGGTTGAGAGACCTCTTTGCTTCAAATAAAAAATTTGATCTTCTCCAATTTTTGAAGTAGTAGCTTCGTGTTCAACAATTGCGGAAGTATTGTTTACTTCGAGATAAGGAAAAGTATGAGCGCCACATTTATCACCAATAAGAAGCGAGTCGCACTGAGAAAAGTTTCGGGCATTTTCTGCTTTCTTTCCAATCTTTACTAATCCACGATAAGAATTATTACTGAGTCCCGCAGAAATACCTTTAGAGACGATAGTGCTTTTTGTGTTCTTTCCGATGTGAAACATTTTTGTTCCCGTGTCTGCTTGTTGCATATTATTTGTAAGTGCAACAGAATAAAACTCGCCAACAGAATTATCGCCTTGTAAAATACAGCTTGGATATTTCCAAGTAATAGCAGAACCAGTTTCAACTTGTGTCCAAGAAATTTTCGAATTAACTCCTTTGCACAAACCACGTTTAGTAACGAAGTTAAAAATCCCACCTCGTCCTTCTTTGTCGCCTGCGTACCAATTTTGCACAGTAGAATATTTTATTTGTGCATTGTCGAGAGCAATCAATTCAACTACAGCGGCGTGCAACTGATTTTCATCTCTCATTGGCGCCGTGCAACCTTCGAGGTAACTAACATACGAGCCTTCGTCGGCAATAATTAATGTTCGCTCAAATTGTCCAGTGTTGGCGGCATTAATTCTAAAGTAAGTTGAGAGTTCCATCGGACATCTAACACCTTTTGGAATATAGACGAAAGAGCCATCGGAAAAAACTGCGGAGTTTAATGCGGAGAAAAAATTGTCTGTGTGTGGAACGACTGAGCCGATATATTTTTTTATTAATTCTGGGTGTTCGCGAGTTGCTTCAGAGAATGAACAGAAAATAATTCCAAGTTCTTTTAGTTTATCTTTAAAAGTTGTTGCAACAGAAACGGAATCGAACACAGCATCAACTGCAACATTTGAAAGTCTTTTTTGTTCAGTGAGCGAGATACCAAGTTTTTCAAAAGTTTTACGTACTTCTGGATCTACTTCATCGAGTGAATTTAATTTTATTACAGATTTAGGAGCGGAGTAATAACTTAAATCTTGATAATCAATTGGAGAATAATTTACGTTTGGCCAGTGAGGCTCTTTCATTCCTTTCCAATGTTGGAAGGCTTTTAGTCGCCACTCTAACATCCATTCGGGTTCATTCTTTTTTGCCGAGAGTTGTTTGATAATATCTTCATTCAATCCTTTGGGTAGCGTATCAACTTCAACATCGGTAACGAATCCATACTTATATTCTTGATTGGCTAATTTTTCTATCTCATTTACTTCGGTTGTACTCATCAAATTTCCTTAAATTTTCAATTTTATTGTTAAACTTACCCAATCTATACAAAAAAGTCAAGATTAAAGTTCAAAAATAGAAAATTTTTTTTTGGAAGGATTTATCACAGATTCCACAATTCAGCATTATTCATTTTATGTCAAGGACACAAAGTCTCACAAAGTTTTTTATTTGAAGGCACTCCTAAAACGAATTCAGCGAATATCTACGGGAGAATTATTTCCCGCAGATTTACGCAGATAACAGAGATTAGCCAGAGATTCTACAATTCACAATTCACTAATCACCATTCACCACTCACAAAAAGATACAAATCTCATTATGTTACATAAACTTCCTCCTAAAATTTTGAGTTTCCTTTGAAAATGGGTCAAAATAAAAGGTTTTTGGTTTGGTATGAAAAATGTAGGAAGTGAGCAAGATATTAAAAAAATGGAGTTATAAATGTTTAGGAAATTGTTCGTACTACTTATAATGGGGCTTGTGAATGTTTTCGCGATTGCCGGAGAACATCCCAAAGTAGATAGAAATATCTATCCTGCCTCTTTTTTTAAGAATATAAACAATAATATTCTTGGTGCAAGTAACGCAAAAGTCTTCGGCACAGATGTTGGCACAAACGTAAAGTTTACAAATCCTTTCAGCAATACTGCTGTAACTTACTTTGCTGGAACTTTTAGAGGCGAATTAGATGGCAATGCTGCGAGATTTTACTGTATCGATATTCAAGAAAATATCGCTTACTGGACTCAAAGTCAACCACATCTTTATACCGATTCAGGATTCACACCCTCACAAATTACTTATATATTAAATAATTATTTCCCTTTCCGAAGTTTACCTTACGTAGGTGGACTTGCATCACAAAGAGAAGCTGCAGCTATTCAGTTAGCAATTTGGTTTTTTAGTGATGGTGTTAATGTGAACACAGTTCAAAATGAAACGGATATAAGAACAAGAGCACTTCAAATAATTGCTGACGCTAATGCAAACGCTGGCTCAGTCGTTCCTGTAACTACGTTGTTGATAACTCCTCCAACACAAAGCGTACAGATCGGCAGTGCAGCATCATTTTTTGTTTCGGCTTTTGATTCAATCGGAAATTCACTCTCAGGAAGAACAATAAGTCTTTCTACAACTTCGGGGACACTCTCAGCAGTAAGTTCCACTACAGGCGTAAATGGATCAACAGGAAATCTTACTCTAACTAAAGGAACACCGAATAGCGCAACAATTACCGCTACATCTTCATTAATTATTCCACAAGGAACAAGATATGTTCACAGAGTAGATCCAAATAATTATCAAAAATTAGTACTTGCTACACCAACGCAGGCATCTCAATCTGCAACTTCTACAGTAAATTGGTATCAAGCACCACAACCCGGCATTTGTGACTTAAATGGTTTTGCAACTTATACACAAGGCGGTTGGGGATCTCCTTCAAATAGTCAACCCGGTAAAATTAGAGACAACAATTTTGCTTCTGTTTTTCCATCTGGTTTAACGATTGGAAAGAATTTAAGAAAAGCTACTTTTACATCTGCTTCAGCAATAAAAAACTTTTTACCACAAGGTGGAACTGCTTCAACATTAACAGGACAAACAACTAATCCTACTACTACAACTGCTGGTGTGCTTGCAGGACAAGTAACAGCATTAACGATGAACGTCTTCTTTGATGCTGCAGGAATTATTGGTCCAAATCCACAAGCACTCGGAACTTTATTTATAGCTCAAGGACCATTTTATGGTTTAACTGTA
Source organism: Chlorobiaceae bacterium (assembly GCA_013824085.1). Lineage (GTDB taxonomy): Bacteria > Bacteroidota > Ignavibacteria > Ignavibacteriales > Ignavibacteriaceae > PNNF01. The sequence continues at coordinate 17,072 of PNNF01000037.1, forward strand.
AATCAATTTCTTGATATTGCAAATAGTGCTTTGGCTGGCGAAACTGTTGCTTTTACTTTAAGTCAAATTAATGACGCAGCTTCCTCAATAAATGAAAATTTCAACGATGGAAATAGTAATGGATTCTTAGAATGTAGAGTTCAATTCGGTTCTATTGGCGATAGAGTTTGGGAAGATAAAAATAATAATGGAATTCAAGATTTAAATGAAAATGGCGTAGGTGGCGTAACAGTTAGATTATTCAATTGCGATAATAATTTAGTCGCAACTACTACAACGAACTCAAACGGAATTTATACTTTCACAAATTTAGCGCCCGGCGACTATTATGTAGAATTTGTGCTTCCTTCAGGTTATAGCTTTACTTCAAGAGATCAAGGAAGCGATAATTCAAGAGATTCTGACGCTAATGTATCAACTGGAAGAACTGATTGCACTACAATTACAAGTGGCGAGAATGATTTAAGTTGGGATGCTGGAATATTTAAACCAACTATTTGTGTTACAAATTGGACAGCTACAGTTGCTGCTGATTCTGCAATCTGTTTAATGACTCCACAATGGATAACTATTAATGCACGAGTAAATTTAACTCCAAATCCTTCTAACGCAATTTTGCAAACTTCTTGGAGAATTGTTAGTCCTGCGCAATTTGATTCAGGCACAACTTTCAGAAGTGTAGCTATTAGTGGCGATACTTCATTTACAATTTCAGCTTATTGGCCAGGCGTTCGTTCAGGCGACTCCTCAGTTTCAGTAGTATTTGGAATCAATGTTCTTAATTGTGACGGAAATCCAATTAGAAATGCTGTTACAAGAACTTTATTCTGGAACCCAACTATTTGTCCACCACCAGCACCAAACAATGCTGACGTGAAAGTTACAAAAGTTGTTGACAGAGAGAGCGTGAACAATCTTGAAGTAGTAAAATTCACAATAGTTGCTACTAATCTTGGCCCACAAAATTCAACAAATGTTCAGGTTCAAGATTTACTTCCAGCAGGTTTAGTATTCCATAGTTTTACTGCAACAATCGGTAGCTACAATTCTACAACAGGCGTTTGGACAATTGGAAATCTTAACAATGGACAGAGTGCAACCTTAGTAATTACAACTACTGCTCAAGTTAATGGTGGTTCATCAACAACACCGACTGGCTCATCATTTAATCTTGGAGTAGCACAACCTTATAACTTATTTGTGCTTTATGATTTGACCCAACCTTCTTCAGATACTGAAGGAAAAGTTGCTGTAGGAAGAAATGCTAACTTAGCAAACTATAGTGTTGGCGATAAAATCTTAAACGCAGCTTTTGGACAAGAAGATGTATTAGTTGTTGGTAACAATTTAACTTATACAAGTGGCGCAGTTTATAATGGAAACGTAGTTTATGGAAATTCAACTAATCTTGTTCCAGTTTATTACCCAACTTCAGTAACTGGTGGAACAATTAGACAAGCTTCACTTATTGATTTTGTTGTTGCAGAAGCTTACTTAAATAATTATTCAACTACTTTGGCAGCTCAAACAGTTAATGGAAACACCCTCTATCAATGGGGTGGAGTTTTCTTAACGGGAACAAATCCTGTGCTCAACGTCTTTAGTGTAGATGGCGCAATGCTTTCTGTAGCTAATGATTTCCAAATCAATGTTCCCAATGGTGCTTCCGTTGTTGTTAATATTAGCGGAACAACAGTTTCTTGGAGAGGTGGACTTAGCATAACAGGAACTTCTGTTTCTAATGTAATCTATAATTTTAATCAAACTACTTCGCTTACTATTGAAAGTATAGATGTTAGAGGTTCTATTTTAGCTCCTAAAGCTGATGTTAATTTTATTACTGGTGTTCAACACGGACAAATGATAGCAAAAAATTTAAGAGGAATGGGACAGTTTAACTTAGCGCAATTCACTGGATTTATCCCTGTCGATACTACAGTTGTAAACGTTGCAAATATTATTTCTTCATCTCCAAATGATCCAGTTGTTAATAATAATTCTTCTCAAGCAATTGTTAGAGTTACAAACGCACAACAACAAAACAATAACAACGGTGCGGTTTGGTCGAATGTTGGCGGAGTTCCTTCTAATGAATCAGTTCAATCAATCAACAATGATGCTCAAGGAAATATGATTGTTGGAACTGTTGGCGGAAATATTTATCGTCAATCAAACAACACCTTGTCGCAAATCAATTCCTCAATGGATGTAGATTTTGTTTGGTCATTAGCAACTGCAAACAATGGTAACATTGTAGCCGCAACTGAAAAAGGTGTATTCACTTCAGTTGATGGTAGCAATTGGACAAATACTGGAATTTTTGGTATTGATGTAAGATCAATTGTTAAGACAGCAAGTGGCGAGCTATTTGCAGCTACTTGGGGTTTTGGTATCTACAGATCAATTGATAACGGAATGAGCTGGAGTGTTGCAAATGGTGGACTAACTTCAATGTTAATTACATCTGTTGTTCAAGCTCCTAACGGAAAATTATTTGCAGCATCATTTGATGGTGGTGTTTTCAGATCTGATGACAATGGTAACAATTGGAATAAACTAAACTTTGAATTTGAAAAAGTTTATTCACTTGGTGTTACTAGTAACAATATTATTATTGCTGGTACTTTTGGTGATGGCGTTTATAGATCAGTTGACAATGGCTCATCTTGGATGAAGACAGCTGAAGGTTTAACTTCTGATCATATTTATTCTATTCAAGTTGATTCAAGAAACAACATTTTCGTAAACACTTATACTGGTGGTATTTTTGAATCTAAGAACAACGGACTAAACTGGACTTCAGCGGGTCTAACCAGATTTGGTGTAAGCTCTATGATTTCTAACAACTCTGATAATACTTTCTATGTTGGAACAAGCAGTGGCTCAATTATGAAAAGAGTTGACGGAACAACATCAACAAAAGAAGAGATTGATGTACCAACAGAGTTTGAACTAAAACAAAATTATCCAAATCCATTTAATCCTTCTACAAAGATTGAGTTCTCAGTTGCAAATAAAGAAGCTGTTAGCTTGATTGTTTACAACATACTTGGTCAGCAAGTTAGAACATTAATCAACGAAGAATTACAAGCTGGAAAGTATTCAGTAACATTCGATGCACAAGGATTAGCAAGCGGAGTTTACATCTATAATTTAAGATCTAAATCCGCAAATTATTCAAAGAAGATGATCTTGCAGAAATAAAGTACTGGAGGGCAATCCGGTACGTGTGGTTGGAGGAAGCGAGCTGAAAGGTTCGCTTCTTCCGTTTTAAAGGGAAAATATCTAAAGGACATTTCTAAAAAATATGTTGTTGTAATTTGATATCTGCATTGAGCAGACTCTAATGCTTTTTAAAAAAATTTTCCCGCAGTTAATCCCGAAAATTTTTGGGACTGATAGTTATTTCAAAAAATTAGTTTGTAAAATTTGTTTCACATAAATTATTTTTCAGTATATTAAATCAAGATTGTAAAATAAAAATCTATCATCTCGGAAAAATGAAATTTTTATAATTTATATTTATAGGAGTTGGTATGAGTACTTTGTTAAAAAAGAAAAATATAATTAATCTTCTTCTCTTCACATTTTTTTCATCTATTCTATTTTACGGCTTCAGTAGTGGAGTAACCGGTCTAACTTCATTGTCCGGAACTCAAGGTTGCAGTTGTCATGGTCCCCAATCATCGGGAGTTATGGTATTAATTGCAGGCCCAGATACATTGAGAATAAATCAGACAGTTGATTACACAGTTACAATTACTGGCGGACCACTTTTGGCAGCAGGAGTAAACATTGCGGGAACAGCGGGGACGTTAAATATTAAATCGGCAGATCTAAAAAAAATTGGAAATGAATTAACACACTCTACCCCTAAACCACAAGCTGCCGGTTCAGTTCAGTTTATTTTTTCCTATACTGCACCTGCCAATTCAGGCACAACAAATTTACACGCTATTAGTAATAGTGTTAACTTTGATAGGGCTCAAACCGGGGATCAATGGAATTTTGCTCCAATGAAATCAATTACAATTACTCCCGCAACTAACATTGATGATGACTTAAATAATGTTTCGTACAAGTTAAATCAAAATTTTCCAAATCCATTTAATCCAACTACAAAAATAAGTTACCAATTACCAATTACCAGTTACGTATCACTAATTGTTTACGACGTATTGGGAAATGAAGTAGCAAATTTGGTTGATGAAGAAAAGCCCGCTGGTAAATATGAAATTGAGTTTGATGCGAGTAATTTGCCAAGTGGCATTTATTATTATGCTATGATAACAGACCTTGGAAGCTTGTCTCGAAAAATGATTTTGATGAGATAATATATTTCATTAAAAAACTGACAAATTTTTTTTGAGAATTAAATAAAAAAATTTTGTGTCCTCGTGACTTTGTGGCAAAATTATTTATTAAGGAATTTATTCAAAAACATACGCCACAAATACACAAAGGCACGAAGTGTTAGCAATAGATGAGAGATAAATAAAAACAAAGTTTACTAAAAAATAAGCGAGTTTTTTAGGGTTCACTTTATTTATCTTCTTGACTTTGAAAAGAAAAACAATTAAGTTTTCTTCATATTAAAAGTAGTGATTGATTAACAAAACCATTACGTTACGATTACTACATAACATTATTAAATTGGAGGTCTTATGAAAAAGATATTTATTTTACTAGTTAGTCTCTTTTTAATTCCACAAACATTTTCGCAAGAAGTAACTACTTCAAAATATAGTGATCAAAAGAAATCTCTCCAACCAGATCAAACGCAATCAACATTAACAACATCATTTCTACTTGATATAAATAAGCTAAAGCTTCCAATTGATAACAGAGGGACTTTGGGTGATGTTAATATTCCCGGGTTTGGTTCTTATGGTAA
>PNNF01000038.1 GCA_013824085.1 Chlorobiaceae bacterium
TCTCATGATCTTTATGTTAGCGTAATCAAAAAAGGAAAGACCGATGAAGTTGGCGAAGTTAGAGTTGCGCGTATCTCAACATTGATAATAGGTGCAATGGCAATAATTCTCGGGCTTCTGTTTGAAGGGCAAAATGTAGCGTTTATGGTTGGACTTGCATTTGCAATTGCTGCGAGTGCAAATTTTCCTTCGTTGGTATTATCGATAATGTGGAAGAAGTTTACGACACGAGGTGCTGTTGCAAGTATCATTACAGGAGCTTTGTTATCAGTAATCTTAATAATTTTTAGTCCAACTGTTTGGGTGGATATTCTTAAGTTTGAAACCGCAATTTTTCCATTGAGAAATCCAGCGATTGTTTCATTGACTGCTTCATTTTTGCAGCAATTATTTTCTCTTTATGGAAAAAAGAAAAAGAAGCAGAAGAAAAATTTGAAGAAGAAAAATTGAGAACTTATCTTGGAGTAGGTGCAGAATAACTTTTGAGGATTAAGTGAAAAAAATATTTTTAATTTTTGTTTTAACGAGTCTTACAATTTTTTCGCAAAAAGAGGAATCAAAAGTTGGTTTCAATTTTTCTGGATTTGTTAAGACAGACATTTTTTATGACTCCCGACAAACAGTCAGTTTTAGAGAAGGTCATTTTTCAATCTATCCACTTCCAGTGAATTTAGATACAAACGGAAATGATATAAATGCGAAATCAAATTTTAATATGATTTCAATTCAAACTCGTTTGACAGGTAGATTTACAGGACCCGAAGCATTTGGTGCTGCAAGCTCGGCAGTTGTAGAAGCTGAGTTTTTTGGGACTTCAGAAGCTGATGTAAATGGAGTGAGATTAAGACATGCTTTTCTAAATTTAGATTGGGAAAATGTTTCGCTACTTGTGGGACAAACTTGGCATCCAATGTTTGTTGTAGAGATGTTTCCCGGAGTTGTTTCATTTAATGCGGGAGCACCATTTCAACCATTTTCACGAAATCCACAAATACGATTGTCATACAGTATTGACAAGCTTAAACTCATTGCATCAGCTGTTTCGCAGCGAGATTTTCCAAGCGATGGACCAATCGGTTTTAGTAGTAGTTATTTAAGAAATGCAGTAATTCCAAATCTGAATTTTCAACTACAATATAATTCTGAAGGAAAATTTTTTGGTGCGGGAGTTGACTACAAGAGAATTCAACCACGTCTCGTAACTACAAAAAGAGTGGCAACTGACGAAGTAGTTGAGAGCATCTCATTTATTGGTTACACTCGATTGAACTTAAATCCATTTGTATTAAAAGCAGAAGCTGTATATGGATCAAATATGTCGGATCAAATTATGCTTGGTGGTTATGGTGTAACTAAGAACGATCCCGTAACAGGTAAAGAGGAATATTCGCCAATAAACACGCTCTCGGTTTGGGGCGAGATTATTTATGGTAAAGAAATTGAATTAGGTCTATTCGGTGGATATGCAAAAAATCTTGGGGCTGACAAATCAATTGTTGGCCCAAGTTTTGGCAGAGGATTAAATATTGACAATCTATTTCGAATATCGCCGCGAGTGCAATTTAATTCCGGCAAGACGAGAATTTCCGCAGAAGTTGAATTTACTTCGGCTGATTATGGTTCGCCAAACTGGATGAATAAAGGAAAAATAGAGAACATAAAAAATGTAAGCAACGTAAGAGTGTTGACTGCATTTTTCTATTTCTTTTAAGTGTACAAATCGTTTTAATTTTTTTTGATAGACGATTGAACGAGTGGCAGAAAATTAAAGCTGGCTTTATTTGTTCAAAAAAATATTATTACCAGAGAAAATTTATTTGACTGGAACACAAGGGCTGAGGGGTTGGTGACGAATCTATGGAATGATTCAGGTAAAAATTATTTTTTTTTCTACTTAAATTTTCAATCTACTATAAATTTTCCGCAGATATTACAAAAATGGTCAGATTTCATATCGATTTCATCAATGTTTGCAGAGGCGTGCATTACACAAAACCAATCTTTGCAATGTATTAATCCAAATGTATGTCCTAACTCGTGCAAAATTTCTTTCTGTAATCTTTCAAAAAAAAGTTTTTCGTTGTAAAGTAATCCATAAAATTCTTGATGCAAGCGGAATGTAGAAACAATGGCGGCTTTTCCTTTTAGTTGTGCCTCGCCAAATACAAATGTTAAAACAGGAACAAATAAATCGTAGTCAGTTAGGACTAATATTTTTTCAAAATTATCTGAATATTTTTCTAATGCTTGTTCGAGAATTTTTGTTGAATGATATTGTTTGCGTGGATGAGAATAAAAATCTTTTGAATTAAAATCTGCGTCAACAATTTCCCATTCAAATGGAAATGTTCTGCTTAATAAATCGAGGATATTATTTGTAGTTGAACTGTTAGTATAACTATTCGTAAAACTAAAAAGTATTAGTACCGCTTTCTGTTTCATTATTCTTTTCTGAAATCATATTTTCTCATTTTGTTGTAAAGTGTAACTCTATCTATTTCAAGTGCGGCTGCTGCTCGGGTAACGTTCCAGTCATATTTTTCTAGTATTTTTTTGATGTGAAGTCTTTCTGAATCTTCAAGTGAATCCAACATTCCTTTTGTGTTTTCAATTCTAAAGGGAAGATTCTCAACTTGAATTTCTGGAAGTGTCCCGACAACCATTGCACGTTCAATTGCATTTTCTAATTCTCTAACATTCCCTGGCCAATTATAATTGTTTAAAACTTCCATTGCATCTTTGGAAATACTTTTGTTGGGCTTGTTCATTAGTCGCGAAAATTTATTGACGAAAAAATTTGCAAGTATTGGAATATCAGTTCTTCTCTCACGCAATGCGGGAACGTTGATAGCAAAGACGTTTAATCGATAATAAAGATCTTCTCTAAATTTACCATTCTCCACAAGTTTTTCAAGCGGTTCATTTGTTGCGGAGATTAATCTAAAATTTACTTTCACAACATCATTGCCGCCGACACGATTAAATTGCTTCGACTCAATAACACGCAAAAGATCAACTTGCATTTTAGGTGAAAGAGTTCCTACTTCATCGAGGAAAAGAGTTCCACCATCAGCCATTTCAATTTTACCTTTTCGTTTATACTGCGCTCCAGTGAATGCACCTTTTTCGTGTCCGAACAATTCACTTTCCAAAATGCTTTCAGCCAACGCACCACAATTAACAGCAATTATTGGATAATATTTTCTTGGCGAGTTTAAGTGAATTGCTCTTGCGATAAGTTCTTTTCCCGTTCCACTTTCTCCACGTATCATTACTGTTGTATCTTGAGGAGCAACTATGTGTATCAACTCAAAAACTTTTTTCATCTCAAGACTTTCACCAACCAAATCACCGAGATTAATCATCTCTTCAATTCGGGCTTTGAGTGAGATATTTTCGTTTTTTAGATTTTTATGTTTTACAGCCTTTGCGATCAAGTGAGATAGTTCTTCAGGATCAATTGGTTTAGTTACATAATCGAATGCGCCATTCTTTAAGGCTTCAACTGCAGTTGGCACAGATGCGTAAGCTGTAATAATAACTACTATACATTCGGGATCAATTGCTTTTACTCTTTCAAGAAGCTCCAATCCACTCATCTTTGGCATCTTAATATCGACGAGCATAATATCCCATTTGTCGGGCTGCAGAATTTGAAGCACATTAAAAGCATCTTCAGAAACTTCAACATTGTAGCCATCTTCCTCGAACCAATGTTTTAACGACTCTCTAACTACTAGTTCATCATCAACAATTAAAATTCTTGTTTCACTATTCATAATAAACCTCTAAGCTATTTCAGTTTTAAATTCTATTGGGAGAGTAATTTGAATTTTAGTTCCTTCTCCAATTTTACTATCGATATTTATTTTGCCTTTATGTTGTTCAACAATTCCGTAAACAACAGAGAGACCCAAGCCTGTTCCTTTGCCGCTACTTTTTGTAGTAAAGAATGGTTCAAATATTTTATCGAGATGTTCGCTCGGAATTCCACTTCCGGTATCTGCAATTTCAATTGTTACTTTTGATTCTTCAAAGCTTAAGTCGATGCTTAAACTTCCACCATTGGGCATTGCTTCAACCGCATTAATTATAATTGCAACGAGTGCCTGCTGGATTTGGTTTTTGTCACAATCGATTATAAAAGTTGGACAACTAAATTTTTTATTTAGTTCAATATTGTTCATTTTAAAGTGATGTGAAACCAACAAGATGCTTCTGTCAATTATTGTGATAAGATCATTTTTCTCAATTACCTTTTCTGATGCACGTGAAAAGAGGAGAAGATTTTTTACAATGTTTCCACATCTTTCCGATTCAGAAGAAATTATTTCTAAAAACGAAATTATTTTTTCTGTTTCAATATTTTCTTTTTGATTCTTTAATTTTTTTGTGATAAGCTTACTATAAGTTAAAATTCCTTCTAAAGGATTATTTATTTCATGTGCAACTGTTGCAGAAAGTTTTCCGAGTGATGCGATTTTTTCTATCTGAACTATTTGTTCATAAATTTCTTTTAATTGATTCGACTTCTCTTGAATTTTTAAGTTGAGTGTTTCATTCCAATCTTTTATTTCGTTGTATGCTTTTTTTAGATTTGTTGACATCTCATTAAAGTCTTGTCCTAATTCGCCCAACTCATCTTTTGATTTTATATTGAGAGTATAATCGAGATTTCCCGAGCTAATAGTCTTTACGCCTTTAATCAATTCCTTCACTCTTGTATGCACCATCATCCAAATAAAAATTCCCGAAAAAAATGCAGTCAACAGAGTAATGAAAAGAGAAGAATAAATTAAACTTCTTCGTTGCTCTCCAATCTGTGCATCAACAGAAGCAAGCGACATTTGAATATCAAGAACACCAAGTATTTCTACACCTGGTGAATGTGCGTGACAAGGACCACCTGAGCAAGCGGGTTCATTCCGAATTGGATTTATCATTCCAATGATTCTTGTTCCTTCATCATTTTCAAAAATTCTTATTCGTTCTTTATCTGAAAGGTCTGCACGCGGTTTGGTTTCAAAATGGCAAGGTTGACAAGAGACATCATTAATATCAGCGGTAGTAAACAACTCAGGTTTTTTTGTTGAGAAGATTATTTCGCCACGCTTATTGTAAATTCTTATTACTTCCATTTCAGGTAAATCGCCAACGGTCTGAATTATTTGATGCACGTCTTCGCGTCGATGAATCAACATTCCGTAGCGAGTTGAGCGTTTTATGATATCACCATTTTGTATAATGTTCATCATCACTAAATCAATCACTTGAGCTTGTTGTCGCTTGATGGAATAATAGGTGTCGATAGAAAAAATTACTAAAAGCACAATGATTAGACTTATGAACAATCTGAAGGCAAGAGTTTTATGAAGTGAAAATCTACTAAACATATTTATTATTTTTCGTTAAACAAAATTACTCATCATTAAACATAATAGCAATTAATAAAATCAGGAACAGAATGATTCTCGGGAACAGTTAATTCTATTCCCGAGAATTTTTTTTAACAGTGTGAAAAAAAATTAATGTTTAATTTTTTCCCAATCTTTTTTGTAATTAAATCCTTTGTAAGTTGGACTATCGGAGTTATGGCAATTTGTGCAACGTTTCGGATCGTTTGTTCCACGCACTAAACCCTTCTTTATTCCTTCTTCTTTTTTACCTTTACCGTGTGAAGTTCTATAAGCAGAGCCGGCTCCGTGACAAGCTTCGCAAGTAACGCCATCTTCTTTTTTGTTTGAAGGCATTCTTTGTTCACCCTTAAAATAACCAGTTGCGTGACACATTAAGCATTCATCAGCTTCGTGAGGCGGCTTCTTTAGTCCAAGTTTTTTTGCAATCTCTTTGGATTGTTCATTCAATAGTGTTTTGTAAGCATCGGCGTGTTTTGTCTTAAGCCAATTTTCGTGAATCATTCCGCCCTTTTCTCCTTTATGGCAAGGTGCACAACTTTTTACTCCAACGAATTTATTTTGAGCAGTTATTTCAACTGTAAAACCGCTTATCAAAAAGAGAGAAAAAAGTGTTATAGTTAGTAAAGCAAATTTTTTCATGACTGAGTCCTTAGAATTATTTATTGTTGAATATTAGATTAAGTAAATGAACATATTCTTTTTTGTTTAGATGATCAGGTAAGTTTGATATAAGTTCACCGCCATCATACATAGTGGCACCAATTTTAGAAGTGCCTGCAATATTTTTTATATTTGTGATAACCTCGTTTAATTGTTCCTTATATTTTTCGCTTTTGTGAAACAGACTTTGATTAATTATTTCAGTAGCTTTTACTTTTAACAACCATGTCTGATAAATATCATCTGAGAAAAATTTTCCTACATCAAGCAAAAGCTCTGAATTAATTTTTTGAATTACACAATTTATTGGAGAGGGAATTGAAGCAACTCCCCATTCACCAAGTATCGATACGATGGGTTCGCCTTTTGAAATTTTACTTCCAACAAAAGGGAACTGAAATGTGGGAATTTTTTTTATTATATTTTGAGCAAAATGATCAACACCTAAAAAGAAATAATCACTTTCGATTTTTTTTAACCAGACATGATTTTTTGAGAAAATCAGTTCAGCAGGAATTTCTTGTGCAATATTAAATTTGGGAGATTTATTTCGAGTTCCATTTGCTCTCCCATTTTTAGTTAATCCATTTGAAGCTCCTCGCCCGTGTATGGCTTTATCAAATGCGCAGTTATCGCAATCAAAATCTTTGTCGCATATTTTGTAATCGACAAAACCTGATTCCATATAAACGCACTTTATTTCTTTAAAGTTTTTCACTTTCATTCTCAATTTTGTTCTAACGCATTTAAGTCATTTAGCACTGCATATTTTGGTTTCACTTCTTTCAGTTCAACAGGGTCAGGTTCCACAATATCTTCGAATACATTGAAATTTTTTATCACAAAGTTGAAGACTATAACTCCAATAACTATGATGAAGAGTGTTAGTGATATTTCGAGGAAAGAAGGGAAGTAATACGTTCCCGCAGAAGCTTGAAACGCTGTTACACTTACGTTTAATCTATTTAATAAAAAACCACCAATAACTGTTATCGAAGCGATAAATAATCCAACACGATTCTCTCGGATTTTCTTAAATAACAATAAGCTGATTGGAACAATTATTCCGATTAATATTTCTAAATGAAATAGATACATCGCTTCTGAAGGTTGAAATAATAAACCAATTTTTCCTGATTGAATTAAATAAGTAAATCTCCAAGCTCCATACATACCTAATACAACTACCATCCATTTCCCAACATTAACAAGCAAACTAAATTCGAGTTGTTTTTTATAAGCTTTGGCACTGAGATACGATTCCATTATAATCATTGCACATCCAACAGCAATTGCACTCAAGTAAAAGAAGACTGGAAGCAGACTCGAATACCAGAGTGGATGCATTTTGCTTGGTGTTATCAAGTAGAGTGAGCCGAGTGATGATTGATGCAAAGTTGAAAGTATAACTCCCATTATTACTAATGGAATTGTTATAACTTTTACAACCTTTAAGAGTCTTTTTAATTTATATTTTTCAAGAACAATCGGACTAAATTCAAGAAAAAGAACAGTCGAGTAAAGTATAACACACCAAGCTACTTCAAACATAACTGATCTTGGATTCCACATAATTATTGCATGCCAAATTGCCCAAGGTCTTCCTAAGTCAATCATTAATGCAAATATTACAAGCAAGTATCCAAGAAAAGCAGTAAGAATTGTTGGTCGAATTATTGGGCGATATTTTTCAATATTAAAAATGTAAACAATTGCACAGAGTGTAAATCCGCCGGCTGCAAGTCCAACACCTGATAAAATGTCAAACCCTATCCAAAGTCCCCACGGGAATTCATCACTAAGATTAGAAACAGCACCAATGCCTTGTGTGAATCGAAGATAGATAGCATAAAGCCCAATTACAATTATTACTGTTGCTATAACTTTCCAAAATGTGATTTTGAAAATTGTATTATTTTTCATCTGATTTTTCTCCTTGCGTAGATTCTGTATGCCGATTATTATTCTGTGATAATTCCTCGCGTTTAATTTCATTTTTTCGATTTGTCAACCAATAAAATCCAGCAAGCATTACACCGCCCACAGAAACTACAGTTGGAATTTTTTCAAGCGCATTCCAAGTTAAATCGGGTAATCGTTCGTTAGGAAGATTCGCATAGAATCCAAGTTTTTCTAATGGCACAGGCGAAAGATTAAGAACTGAAGTTCCGCCAACTTCTTTCAATCCATAAATGTGTGGATGGTATTGCTCGGGATTGTTTTCTAATCTCGATTTTGCTTCATTTACAATATCATCGTAATCACCAAATATTGTTGACTCTGCTGGACAAGCAGTTGAGCAAGCAGTCGCTTCGCCATTCTTAACTAAATCATAACACATTATACATTTTGTAATTTTGGGATTTGTTGAACGCCATTCAAATCTTGGAATCTGAAATGGACAAGCTTGCATACAATATCTGCAGCCCATACATTTTTTTTCATCATATAAAACCGCACCACTTGCTGACTTTGAGAATGCTCCTACGGGACAGACCGATAGACAAGCGGGGTCAGAACAATGTTGACACATTTTACGAATATAATAATCGCCGCGCATTTCAATTGAAGTAAAAGTTTTATCCGATAGCGTATCTTGCAACGGATCTTCGGCTGTTACTGGTAAATCGTTTTCTACTTTACAAGCTTCATAGCAAGCCAAGCAGCCTACGCATTTTGTTATATCAAATAACATTGCTTTTCTTTTTTTCACGATTTACCTCACAGCGTAAAGAATTTTTGTTCGAGTTCATTAATACAATTTTCATCCAGAGTTGAAATTGCCCCTATCTTTACTGCACCGCCGTCATACATAGTTTGTCCAACTAATGATGGTTGTTGCTGTTGTGCAATTGAACCTAAAAATTCTTTAAATCTGTGCAATTCATTTCGCATCCAATCAATCACATCTTTTCCAATAATCATTAGACTTAAATCATCTTTAAGATTTGTTGGTTCGACCATTAAAAGCCAACCGCCTTCGTAAGGAATTGATTTTAATGCACTTGGATCTTGCAACACTTTATGATTAATTTCTCTTATCTCTCCATCAATTGGAGAAGCAATATTGAATAACTTTCCGTTAAATTTTACTTTGAGAAATTTTTCACCTCTTTTTATTTTATCTCCAACCTTTTTAGACATCTCTAAAACAAATGAAGATGTTAGCTTATTGATGAAGTCATCTACACCAATTCGGGTTTGTCCATTAAGATCTATTTGTAACCAAGTGTGTCCTTTCGAGAAGAATAATCCTTCTGGAACTAAAACATTGGTTAGTGAGTTTTGGTATGATTCTTCAGGCACAAGCTGTGGTTTATCATCCTGAAAAATTGTAATTTTTTTATCGATTAATCTTGAGACTAAAAGGTTAATTCCAATGATTAAAAGAAAAGTGATTAGTACGAAAATAGCTACCATTTCATTCCTCTGCTGTTGGTTTAATTATGAATGTTCATTTATTATTTTTTTTGTTATAGTGACAAAAAATCTTTTTCGAATTTCTTAAAATTTTCAGAATCTAATTCTGCGACTACACCTTCGTTAATATTTCCGCCATCATACAACGTTACGCCTATTGGTTTAAGCGTAGGTGAAAGTGTTGCAAGAAAATCTTTAAATCTTACAACTTCATTATTTTTCCAATCAATAACATCTTTCCCAATAAAAAGAGAGCGTAGATTTTCCTTTAGATTAACTGGAGCAAGATTCACGATCCAGCCATTCTCGTAAGGATTTTCGTGGATGATATTGGAATCGACAATCACTTCATGATTTTGTGATATTACTTTTCCATCGATAGGAGATTTTATCTTGAGTGTTTTTCCATTAATTTCAATTTCAGCAATCTCATCTCCCTTGTTAATCAACTGACCAACAGATGCAACTTTGTTAATTCTGAATACGCCAAATATTTTTTGCAAAAAATCATCAATGCCAACTTTTGCGCTGCCATCTTTTTCAAGTTGCATCCAACTATGATTTTGTGCGAAATAAATTCCTTTAGGAGTAAATACAGAATTTTTTGAAAATACTGCGTGGCTTTGTGGGTCGAGAGTCTTTCCAGCTTCAAGAAGCTTTTTATCTCTGATTTTGCTTATTATCACGCCAATGCTGATAACCACTATGAATGTTAAAATAACCATTAAGACTGTCATGACACTTTTCCTTTTGTTTTCTATGAATAATAGTGCAAGAAAAATGCCAAGAAAAATTAATAATTGTTTAACACAGCTAAGTGTTTATAATGTAAGCCGTTATGGGTTGTTTTCGATTTTTAATTAAAATTTAAGAAAGAAAGTAAACGTTGAGTTTTTCAACAGCACCTTATAGTAAACGTTGTATTTCTTTATAAACAAAAGGAGTTAGGATGATTAAAATTTCAACAGTCGAAAGTTGAATAATTCAACAGTTTGATTAAAAACTCTAAAAAAAATCAATCTAAATTGTTGAAAAATATAGATAGAATTAAAAACTCTAATCTCTCTTCTCAAATTTTAGTGAGATTGAATTGATGCAATAACGCATTCCTGTTGGCTTGGGTCCGTCATCAAACACGTGACCTAAATGAGCATTACATTTTTTGCAATGGACTTCGACTCGCTTCATAAATAGACTTGAATCAACTTCCGTTTCAATTTTATCTTTTGCAATTGCAGAGAAGAAGCTTGGCCATCCAGTGCCGCTCTCAAACTTTGTAGTAGAATCAAAAAGTTCTTCTCCACAACAGAGACATTTGTAAATTCCATTCTCGTGATTGTTCCAATACTCACCTGTGAAAGCTCTCTCAGTTCCTTTTTTTCGGGTGACTTGAAATTGAAATTCGTTTAATTCTTTTTTCCATTCTTCGTCGGACTTAAAAATTTTTTCCATTTCATTCCTTTTATTTTTCGATTGCTTCAGTTATTCCGGCAGGAATTTCTACGTTAGGAAATTCACTTCTTACTTTCTTTAAAAATAATTTTGCTCTATCTCGTTTATCAAATTGAGTTTCATAAAGTGCTCTTTTCAAAAGCATTTTACCAATTATTTTTTCAAGATTATCAATATAAACATTTCGATTTTTTGGAAAACGGATTGTAAAATTTGGATCACTTACAGGAACGTATTCATTGCCTTTAACAACTTTGAAAAAGAAAATATCGGGAACAATTGAATAACCTTCAGGCAGAATAAATTCTCGATTTGGAATATCAAAATCAACAAGTTCGGGAGCAATGTAAAATTCTCGCTCATCAAAATTTGTTGCAACAAGATCAGTCATAATTTTTTGATAAAGAAATTGAAGTGTGTTTGCATTATAATTTTCACTTCGCTCAAATAATTTTACTGATTCAAGGAATTGAAAAATCGTTGGCTTTATCTCATCAATTACATCGGGATAATTTTTTTCAATCTGATTATAATACCAAGAGCGACGCAACAATTCTTTATCAATTACAGCAACATCTTTTCTAAAATTTTCTACAAATTGAAAATAGTATGATGCTGAAATTAAATAGTCCCATTGATAACTAAAAATAATTGCATTCTTTGAAGTGGAGTTAAGCGCGGCTTTTGTATAATCTTCAAATACATAATTCTCATGTTGAGTAACTTTTCCAAATGTAAACGCTAACTGAAGAGTAATAATTACGCCACTCAAAATAATTGGCAGGATAAGTTTTAATTTTTTGTCGCGTAGAAAAAGAAATAATTTCAATAATCCAAACGCAGAAAAAATTGCCATTGAGATGTAAGCCAAAAGGAAATAAGAATCGATATCACTAATTGAATAGTTGATTGAATAGGCAACAGTAAAGACTAAACTAATGATCGCGAAAAAAAATAATTTTCTTAAAAACACAAATGAGTAAACAATTCCAATAAAAACTAAGATTAGACTTACACTAAACTGTATAGAAATTGTTGAGAAAAAATATTGCAACTGTTCTTTAGCAGCTTCCATTGATGTAAAAAGCCAAACTTGATATTGAAATCCTGAAATATGACGAAGCATTCTTTCCACATCTATCGGGTTTCCCCAATTTAGAATGGGGTTTTGTGCAGCACGTATCGGAAGATAAAGATAAACGAGAATCAAAACCGGAATAAAAAGTGAAATCATCTTAAACATTTTTTGAAATGCAACTTTATTGATTCCAAACTTTGTAAAAAAGAGATAAGCGATTCCGGGCAATATTAACAGGGTTGTCATATGATTAGAAAATCCCAACGCCAAAACTAAAGCCAAAACAAACCAATAAAGCATCGATGATTTATCAGACAAAAATGCTTTAACTAAAAAATAAATTATTAAAGAAATCAATGAGATGTGGAGCGAATAAACTTCCACAGAAACACTCTGATGCCAAAATGTAAAACTGAACGCTAATATTAATCCAGCAATTGCTGAGATAAATATTTTTATATCTTCTTCAATTATTATTTTAAGTTCAGTCGCTTCGTTTTGTTTCCCTTTTTTAGTTCCCTTTTTTTCTTGCTTAATTTTTTTCTGAACAACGAATTGATTTAGATTATCCAAAATCAGTTTTATCGTCTTGATAAAAAATAATAATCCAATCACACACCAAATAAGCGCAAGCAAATTCAGTTGATAGATAGTTGTGAATGGAAGTGGAATTATTGAGAAGAGATATCCAAGCATTGTAAATAAAGGGTAACCCGTTGGATGAGCAATTCCAAGTGTTGCTTGAACTGCTGCTAATTCTCCTGAATCAATTTGAATTACACTCGGTGCAATTGTAAAGAGATATACAAAAGATACAAACAGGAGCGTAAAATATTCGTAATATTTTCTTAAAAAATTCACTGTGTTTTCAAATATTTGTTAAAAATTTCTCGATTAGTTTTTTTTACTTCTGCTAATTTATCATTTATGTTTTTAATATTCATCAGTTTTAAGAAGATCGATTCGATTGAGTTTTTATTTCCAAGTGTTGCAATCATTTTATAAATTTTTAATATCCTAAAATTATGTATCAATAAATCAGATTCACGTTTTTGAATTATTTTCTTTCGCGATAAATATCTTAAAATCTCATCAGTCTCTTTTCCAAAACATTCACGGAAAATTTTGGAATTTGTTACCATAAAAAACTCTGTTAAAAATAAGATGTCATTCAATCCGCCAACAGATTTTTTTACATCAAATTGATTAATTCCAACAGAAGAATTTAATTGCAAAATAATATTTCTAATTTCTTTTTGAACAACTTCTATTTCAGAAGACTCAATTCTCTCTGAGAAATTTTCCATAAATTCTTTGAATAAATTTTCATCGCCATATAAAATTTTTATTCTACAAAATGCTTGTAATTCCCAAACTCGTATTCGTGATTGCAAATAATTTTTATAACCATTTAAATCCCAGACGAGCGTGCTACTTTTTCCTTCGGGACGCAGACGGCAATCAATATTTATCGGGCTAATCGCAATTTTAATTCTACTCAATAAAATTTGGAAATACTCTTCAAGATTTTTTTTGTTTGATGAATCGTCAAAAACAAAAATCAAATCAACATCTGAACTAAAATCCATCTCATCATTTGAGACACTTCCCATTCCCGCAACAAAAAATTTATGCTTCACAAAATTTATCTTCTCATAATCTTCTGTCGTGTCGTTAATTTTTTTTTGAATTATTCCTGTCATTTTTTTTGAGACAGTTCTCTGGTCAATTATTTTCAAGACCAATTTAAGTTTTAATAAGAACTGAGTATGCTTAATCGAATAATTATTTTGCGAAGCTTCTTCATCAAGATATTTTCCACTTAGAAAAAATTCTCTGCAAAGTGAATCTTCAATCAGTTCATCAATTATTGAATTAAAATTTTCTGCAATGTAAAAAAATGAGATCAATATTTTTTTGTTTTGAAATAGTTCAAACCAAATTGACGGAAATTTTTCTTGTGCTATTACTTTGTAAATATTTGATAAAGCTAAATCGGGATGGTTTGCATTGTGCAGCAATTCTAGAAAATGTTTTTCAATTTTTTGAAAAGATGAAATTACCATCGAATCAAATTCTTTCTTCTCTTCAAGCCCTTTTCCTTCCATCAAAAAGTTGAAATGTTTTTTTGCTTCGGCTTGATTTAAGAATTTTACATCTCTGAAAGTTAATTTAATTTTTTTTGTTTCACTCGATGAACTTGTTAGTGCTATAAAAAATTTTTCAATTTTCTTTTTCTTATCGCTCAAATCATTTAAGAAAACTTGAGTGCTTTTGTA
This sequence comes from Chlorobiaceae bacterium, assembly GCA_013824085.1. GTDB lineage: Bacteria > Bacteroidota > Ignavibacteria > Ignavibacteriales > Ignavibacteriaceae > PNNF01. Next base: position 14,307 of record PNNF01000038.1, read on the forward strand.
TCCCAAATAAAATGAGAGTTTCTCAAGCATCTCTTCATCTTTTGGAATAGTATGAGTTTGTTTATCATTCATCAGTTGCAAAAAATGTTCTATCTTTCTGTAAAAGCAATAACACTCCGTTAGTAAATTATATTCTTGCAAACGCAGCAAATTATTTTTCTGCAGTTTATTCAATGCGTCCAAAGTATTTTGAGTTCTTAACTCTTCAATTTTTCCACCATTGAGCAGTTGCAATGCCTGCACCGAAAATTCGATATTACGGATTCCGCCTTTTGATGTTTTGATATTCATTTCATCGCTGGAATGTAATTCAATTTTATTTTTCATTTTTTGAATTTGTTCTAAAGGCGAAATTGAAAACGAGGACGGAAAAATAAATGGGATTAAATATTTTTTAAATTGATGATAAAGATTTTTATCTCCCGAAATAAAATTTGATTTCAATAACATCTGTCGTTCCCAATCAGCACCGCGTGCTTCGTAGTAGCTAAAGTAAGAATTTATTGATCGACAAAGTGGCGACGTTTTTCCATCGGGACGCAAACGAAAATCTACACGATAAAGAAAGCCCGTCTCTGTTGGGTTTGATGCACTTTTAATAAAAAGTTGAACTGCTTCAGTTAATATTTCAAAATATTCTTTTCCGTTTTTGAGTTTGGAATATTTATCAAAAAAAATTATCAAATCAATATCTGAACTATAATTAAGCTCGTCGCCACCCATTTTCCCAAGTGAAACAAGGGCGTAGTTTCGATTAATCTTTTCTAATTTATATTTCTTTAAAATTGTTTCGTAGCAAATATTAAATAGATTTTTTGAAATCGTTCTTGCGAGAAAAGAGAGCTCTGTTGTAGTCTCAATTAACTCTGAGAAGCTGAGCAAATCACGACTCCCAATTCGCAAAATCTCTCTTCGCTTAATCGACTTTAAGTAATTAAGTTTCGAGTCGAAATTATTGTAGCTTGATAATTTTGATTCAAGCGCAGCTCCAAATTTTTCCTCATCAAATTTTTTGTTAATCATTCCTTCGTCAATCAACCAGAATAAATATTCAGGATTGCGAATTAATATCTCCGACAAATAATTACTGTAGCTGCAAATTGTGATGAGAATTTCAAAAATGTGAGGGAACTTAAGAACATCTTTTAGAAAACTGATTGGATTGTAAAGTGCGTGGAGAATCCGAATAAAATTAGCTTCGGAAGAGATTGAAAAATGATTTTTAGAAATTTCCTTTTCGAGAATTAATAGAATCGAATCAAGTTCAGAGTTAGTTAAAAATCCTGCTGATAATTTTCTAATCTCAACGACTAAGTTGTCTGACAATTTTATGTGGGAACTATTCAATGATTCATCAAACTATTTATTAAAAATTCTTTCAATAAAAATAAGTTAAAATTTTTTTCTTTTACTTTATTTATCTGAGATGGAAAAATTTGTAAAAAATTAGAAAAAATACTTGTGTCGATAAAATAATATCGATATATTTGTATCGATAAAAATATATCGTATTGGGTTCCTCTAAACATTCTTGAATAAAGTTCATTCTTGACCAATAATTAAGAGTTTCTTTGAATTACTAATAAAATAAATGAAGGAGTTAATATGTTACCGAAAAAAATGAAAGCAGCAGTTGTTCATGAATTTGGGAAACCATTAATGATTGACGATGTCGCTGTTCCTCGTCCGGGCTACGGGCAGGTACTCGTAAAAATTGTTGCAAGTGGAGTATGCCACACAGACCTTCATGCCGCTGATGGCGACTGGCCAGTAAAACCAAAACTTCCACTTATTCCGGGACACGAAGGAGTGGGATTTGTAGCCGCAGTTGGAGCCGATGTAAAATTTCTAAAAGAAGGCGATCGTGTTGGTGTTCCTTGGCTTCACAGTGCTTGCGGAGTTTGTGAATATTGTCTTTCAGGATGGGAAACTTTATGTCATCATCAACAAAATACTGGCTACTCAGTCAATGGCGGATACGCAGAATATGTTTCAGCACCTGCAGCATACGTCGGACAATTACCCGATAATTTGGATTTCACTTTAGCCGCTCCAATACTTTGTGCGGGAGTTACTACTTATAAGGGAATTAAAGAAACTGATACCAAACCGGGCGACTGGATTGTGATTGTTGGCGTTGGTGGACTTGGACACGTTGCAGTTCAATATGCAAAGTCGATGGGCTTGCACGTTGCAGCAGTTGATATTTGTAATGACAAACTCAAATTGGCAAAAAGTCTCGGCGCAGAAATTATCATTAATGCGAAAGATGAAAATCCCGGTGTTGTGATTCAAAAACAGATTGGTGGTGCACACGGAGTTTTAGTAACAGCAGTTTCAAAAGATATTTTTAGAACATCGCTTGATGTTCTAAGACGTGGCGGAACTTGTGCTCTCGTTGGTTTACCTCCAGGTGACTTCCCAACACCAATATTCGAAGTAGTTTTAAAACGCATTACAATTCGTGGTTCTATTGTGGGAACGCGAAAAGATTTGCAAGAGTGTTTACAATTTGCTGCTGAAGGTAAAATAGTTCCTACAACTGAAACACAACCTCTCGAAGCAATCAATGATGTGTTTACTCGGATGAAGCAAGGAAAAATTAATGGAAGAGTAGTTCTCAGCATTTAAGTGTTTCAATTTTAATAAATAAGACCTAATGCCGTTAGAATGTATTAATCAAAATAAATTAATGCACGTTTAACGGCTTTTTAATTGGGTAAAAAGAATGTTAATCAATTTGGAATGAGTGAAGATTACAAAAAAAAATATTTTTCAAAAAAATGTTATGCAAAAAAAATGGATAACAAAAAATAAAACTCAATTTAACAATCCGAAAGAATTCGTAAATTTGTTAGTTAAAATTTTTAATATTTAAGAACAAAGTAAATAAAATAAAGTAGGAAATCTATGAGTGTCATTTGGGAAGTAGCAAAAAAATATAACGATATTATTTATGAAAAATATGATGGAATTGCTAAAGTAACTATCAATCGCCCCGAAGTTAGAAACGCATTTCGTCCCGAAACTGTGCAAGAAATGTTTGATGCATTTTGTGATGCGAGAGAAGATCAGACTATAGGCGTGATTTTATTGACTGGAAAAGGTCCCGCAGCAGATGGAAAATATGCTTTCTGTTCTGGCGGTGATCAACGCATCAGAGCTGACAAAGGTTACGTAGGGAAAGATGGAGTGCCGAGATTAAATGTTCTCGATCTTCAAAAATTAATTCGTAGCATTCCAAAGCCAGTGATTGCACTTGTCGCGGGCTACGCAATTGGTGGTGGACACGTTTTGCATGTTGTGTGCGATTTAACTATTGCTGCAGAGAATGCAATCTTTGGTCAAACAGGTCCAAAGGTTGGAAGTTTTGATGGCGGCTTTGGTTCAAGTTATCTTGCAAGTATTGTCGGTCAAAAAAAAGCGAGAGAGATTTGGTATTTGTGTCGCCAATACAATGCGGCTGAAGCGTTTCAAATGGGATTGGTAAATAAAGTTGTACCGATTGAGCAACTTGAAAATGAAGGAATACTTTGGGCACAAGATATTCTTGAAAAAAGTCCGATGGCAATTCGTGTCCTTAAGTCTGCGTTCAATGCTGATATTGATGGGCAGCAAGGGATTCAAGAGTTAGCTGGCAATGCAACACTTCTTTATTATATGACAGAAGAAGCACAAGAAGGAAAAAATGCTTTTATCGAAAAAAGAAAACCAAACTTTAAAAAATTTCCTAAACTACCATGAACATTGAATCAAAAAAATATTCAACATTTGAAATCTGGTTTTTGGCATGCAGACCAAAGACACTGCTTGCATCATTCGTTCCTGTAATTGTTGGTTCATCTCTTGCAGTTGCGGAAAAAAATTTTAGTCCATTGCTTTCACTTGTGGCATTGATTGTAGCATTGTTAATTCAGGTTGGAACGAACTTCGTAAATGATTTATATGATCACTTAAAAGGTGCTGACAATAAAAATAGAGTTGGGCCATTAAGAGTTTTAAACTCAGGTTTAGTTAGTGCAAAGGAAATGAAGCGCGCAATTATTTTAATTTTTGTTGTTGCATTTTCGTTGGGACTTGTCCTTGTAGCAAATTCGGGATTAATAATTTTAGCGATTGGTATTCTTTCAATCATTGCGGGCATTGCATACACTGCTGGTCCGTATCCAATTGCATACAATGGATTGGGTGACATCTGCTCTTTCATTTTTTTTGGTTTGGTTGGAACTGTCGGAACTTATTATTTGAATACTAATCAAATTTCGAGTATTGCCTTTATTGCTGCTATTCCTGTCGGCGCTTTGATTACCAACATTTTAGTTGTAAATAATTATCGAGATTTTGAACAAGATAAAGTTGCGGGAAAAAAAACTCTCGCAGTTATGCTTGGCAAAACATTTTCACTTTACGAATACATCTTCTTAATCGCATTTTCATTTCTTGTTCCTCTTATTATTTATATTCATTACAATGTTAGTGCGTGGATTTTTCTTCCCTATATCACATTTCCATTTGCGTATAAATTAATAATTGCAATGCTTCAGAATAATGGAGCCGAATTAAATCCAACATTAGAGCTTACGGCAAAGCTTTCTGTATTGTTCGGGTTTCTTTTTTCACTCGGTTTTATTCTATGATTTTGCGCGAGTTTAGTTACGAACCTTATGAACTAAAACTCAAAAAACCCTTGACAATAGCCAACAAAACGATCCTCAGCAGATCTGGATTTCTGATAAAAATCGAATCAGAAAATGGAAATGTTGGAATAGGTGATGCTGCTCCTTTCCCCGAATTCGGTTCTGAATCATTGAGTGAGACCAAAACATTTTTGTTTGGATTAAAACAATTATTAAAACTGAAACAAAATAAAATTGATGTTAATAAACTTTTAGAATATAGAAAAAATTTTTTCATGCAAAGGGCTTCAGTAGCAGGAATTGAACAAGCACTATTGAATTTATTGATTAAAGAGAATGGAATAAGTTTAGAAAAATATTTTGATGTTAATACAAAGAATGAAATTCAAGTAAATGCTTTGGTTGGGTTTGAGAGTTTGAATGAGACAATTTCTTTAATTGAAAATTTTATTGATGAAGGATATAAAACAGTAAAATTAAAAATTGGAAGAGAAAATTTCTTTGATGATTTAAAAATTATTTCTGAATTGAGAAAACGCTTTAACGACAAAATAATTATTCGACTCGATGCAAATTGTAAATGGAGTTTAACTGAAGCAAAAAATAATTTAAAATCACTCGAAGATTTTTCAATTGAATATGTTGAGCAACCGATAGCAAATGTAAAAGAGTTTAGAAGAATCAATACTACAATTCCATTGGCGGCTGATGAATCGATTAGAACAATTGAAGATGCTGAAACAATAATTGAAAACGAACTCGCAGATATTATTATTTTAAAGCCGATGCTAACGGGTGGACTACTAAACTCAATTGAAATAATTAAAGCCGCACAGAAAAAAAATATTAAAACTGTAGTAACAACATCGCTTGACTCAGCAATTGGCAAGCGTCAAGCTGTAGTGCTTGCCTCAACGCTGGAGCACGATTTAGCTTGTGGGCTTTCAACTTCAAATTTATTTGAATCCGATATTGAGGAAGATATTTATCCCGTTGTGAATGGAAAAATAAGAATCAATAAGTTAATGTTATGATGAAGAAAGATTGGTTAGCAGATGCTGCAAACTCACATCCCAATCACTCAGCAATAATTTTTCCCAGCGAATTAATTCTGAATAATAATTTTTTATCTCAACAGAACTTCAAAGAGTTTGATGAGTATGGAAAATATTTGGTACTCAATTACACAGAATTAAGAAGACTTTCAAACATTGCTGCGGCATCTTTTTTAAGTCGCAAAATTAATGTTGATTCGAAAGTTGCAGTAATATCAAAAAATAATTTCTTGACAATCGTTTCAGTCTTAGCTCTATGGAAAATTTCTGCTCTTCCAATTTTATTAAATCCAAATCTTAAGCAAACAGAATTAAATCAACTGCTTGAAATTTCAAAAGTTGATTTTATCTTAACAGACTTGGAGCTGAATATAAAGGATGAAACAATCGACTTAGAAAATCTTTTTACAACAGATACCCAACTTGAAGAATCTAATTTCGATTTGAATAAGACCGCTCTAGTTCTTTTTACAAGTGGAACAACATCAATTGCAAAAGGAGTTGAATTAACATTTAAGAATTTTTTGGAAAGTTATAAAGCCGGAAAAAGAAGATTAGAATATTGTTCAAACGATAGAGCAATTTTGTCTTTGCCAATTTTTCACGTCGGAGGATTTTCAATTTTCATTCGTGCGTTGTTGTCAGCGTCGAGTATTGTAATTCCCAATTCATTGAGTATTGAAGATCTTGATGACGCAATGAAAATATCGGATACAACTTTAATCTCGCTGGTTCCAACGCAAATGTTGAAATTTATTCATGCCAATATTCTTCCTCCGAAAAATCACAGAGCTGTTTTAATTGGTGGTGGGCAATCTGATGAGGAGCTAATATTGACGGCACAGAGACATAATTGGAAAATTCACAAAGTTTATGGTTCAACTGAAACCGCTGCTTTTGTCTCTTTGTTGCAACCAAAAGATTTACTCAACAAAACTTCTTCATCTGGTTTAGCATTAGACGGAGTGGAGATAAAAATTGTAGATGAAAAGATGAATGAACTTACAGCAAACAATATTGGACAAATAATTATTCGTTCCGAAGCTCTGATGAAAGGATATTTAAATAATCCTGATGAGACAAAGGAAAAATTTCACAACGATTTTTATTTAACTGGCGATTACGGATATCTCGACAACGAAAATTTTTTATACATTTCTTTGCGTAGAGATGATATGATTGTTACAGGCGGAGAGAATGTAAATCCAATTGAAGTGGAGTCTATTTTGAATCAACATACAATGATTGATGAGTCGTGCGTAATAGGAAAGCCTGATAAAACGTGGGGCGAGTCAGTTGTTGCTTTTGTAGTAAGAAATGACAACGCATTAACTGAAGCCGACTTGGTTAATTATTTGAGAGAAAATTTATCTAAGTATAAAATTCCCAAACAAATATTTTTTATTTCTGAAATTCCAAAAACTGAACTCGGCAAGATGAAGAGAGAAGTGCTTAGGAGAGAATTACGAATTACGAATTAAAAATTACCAATCACAATTGCTCGCGAAGACGCTATGTGTTGTTGTGTATTTGTGGAACTATCCCAATTGTCCCAACCAAAAAACAATGGAACGCGGATAGGGAAATTTGTGTAGTTATGTATTTGTTGAATCGTGTAATTGTTTATTTGTGGAACTGTCCCAATTGTCCCCAAAAAACAATGGAACGCGGATGACGCGGATAAACCTGATAATCGCGGATAGGATGAGGATTGATGATCAACTGTCATTCTGAAGGAGCGCAGCGACTGTTTCCCTAAAGTGAACT
>PNNF01000039.1 GCA_013824085.1 Chlorobiaceae bacterium
TGCGGGGTAAAAAATCAAACAGGGGTTATCCGGAAAAGTTAAAGAAAGAAGCAGTAAAAATATACAGAGAACAATATTCGGATTATGGAGCGACACTATTTTCAGAAGAATTGGTTAAGAGCCATGGAATATGTGTCAATCATGAGACTCTGAGAAAATGGCTGCGCGCCGAAGCAATAACAACATCAATGCGCAAGAAAAGACCGCACCGCAAAAAAAGAGAAAGACGGAGCTGCTTTGGAGCGATGTTACAATTTGATGGCAGTCATCACGACTGGTTCGAAGGCAGAGGAGCCGAATGCTGCTTAATCAATTGTGTAGATGATTCAACAGGAAAAGTATATTTGAAATTTGCGGTATCAGAGAACACGCAAGATGTATTATTAACCCTGTGGGAGTATGTAAATAAATATGGAATACCAAGAAGCATTTACACCGACAAATACAGTGTTTATAAGGCAGAAGGAAAGCTAACGGATTTTGGACGTGCGATGAAGGAGTTAAACATAGAAACAATATTTGCAAACTCACCTCAAGCCAAAGGCAGAGTTGAAAGAGTTAATCGTACACTTCAGGATCGTCTTGTAAAAGCATTAAGACGTGGAGACATATCGAATATTGCAGAAGCCAACAAGTATGTTCAGGAAAATTTTATAAACGAATATAACACAAGATTTGCAGTAAACCTGGAAGTTCCGGATGCACACAGAATAGCCACTGGTTATGATCTCAAGAATATATTCTGTTACAAGACATCCAGACAGGTAAGAAATGATTATACGATCAATCTATCTGGTGGATATATTCAACTACTGAAGGGAAGTTCTCCGCTGCCAATACCGAAACAGAATGTAACTATTTGCAAATGGTTAAATGGTGAGCTTCACATTTATTTTAACGGACAAGAAATTAAGTTTACCCATCTTGCCAACAAGCCAAGCAAGAAAGGATATAAACTACTTCCTGCACCTAAAGATCATCCTTGGAGAAGAATGAATCAAAAAATAAGAGAGGATAAAAAGCGGAATTTTTTTGCAGCAGTTTTAGGGTAACTACAGTCGGGCTACGCCCTCCTTTCGTTACCCTAAAACAAAACTTTAATTAAATTATTTACTAAATTAATACTGACATTTCTATGGAGTTTTAACTACTGACATTTTTAAAGAGTTATTACATTATTTTTTTTTGATTTGAGATTTAAATCACATTGAAGCAAAAACTTCAATGTTGTTCTGAAGCTAAAAAATTTTTACGAGGAATAATTTAGAGAAGAATAACGGGAGAGTCAAGTTTAAAATAAATTAGGCTGTCCTTTTGAGACAGCCTAAAGAAAAAGAGAGCAAATTATTTATTCAAAAATATATCTGATACCAACTTGAATTCTATACACGTCATCAATATTTGCAGATTGTTGGAATGTAGTTGAAATAAGTTTGTCGCCAACATTTCTTAATCTATAAAGAGCTTTTCCATCAGCTGGTGTAGGTCTTGCAATTAAAGGTTGTGTCGTTGTAAATACATCACCAACTCCCCAATCGTTATTCACTAAATTGGTAAAGTTCAAAATATCTATTCTGAATTGTAATGTATTTTTCTTTGACATAAAATTAACTGCGAACTCTTGAACAAGACTTAAATCAGCTCTGAAGACCATTGGTAAAAACGCTGCATTTCTTTCAGCATATTTTCCTCTGTTCTCACTTAGATATTCATCTTGTTTAATGAAAGCTTCCCAAGCATCAATCTGTTGTTGTGCTGTGAAGGTAGTAGTAACACCACTGAGTGTAACTGAATATTGCTCGAAGTTCATTTCTGATGCATCTCTTGGAATGTAAATTAGATCATTACTTGTTCCACCATCGCCGTTTAAGTCACCAGCAAAAGTAAAGCTCGCATTACCTTGAGTAAATCCATCAACAAATAATGTTAATGCTGTAGAGCCGAAATCAAAATAATTTAATCTATAAGTAAACATACCAAAAAGTCTGTGTCCTGGAGAAAGTGCAGAGAAACCAACACCTGGATTATTTGGGTTACCTGAATGTTGATTATTATTCCATGAACCAAAAGCGATTGAACCTGGATCTACAGTATTCTTAGCTTCGCCATAATTGTAACCAGATTTGAAATACCAATTGTTGCTAAATGGTTTTTCTAAAGATAAAGTAGCACTCCAATAGTAACCTTTATCTTCATTCTTTAATACGATTGCGTTATCAACATTAGCATTAATTCTATTTGAACCAGTCCATCTTGGTCTGTTGTCAATACCATTAAATGCTGTATTCGCTTCTCTTAAATTCGCGTTGATGTAATAAACACCATTCACGTCTCGACTGTATAAATATTCAGCAGAAATAACAAAGTCGAAAGGAAGTTTAACGTCAACACCAATGTTTGATCTCCACATCTGAACAAATTTGAAATCTGGATCAGTTAATGCTAATTCATAAGCAGAAGCTGGAGCACCAGTTACGTTTGTTGGTTTGTAACGATTTGGATCAGGATTAAATGGTCTGCGTCTTGTATTGTCTAATCTTTCGAATCCAGTCATAACTCCATTGTTTCCGATTTGATTTGAGATCCAAACATAAGCAGGACGACCAGTGAAGATACCTGTTCCGCCTCTTAGCTGAGCAGCTTTATCATTAAAGATATCCCAGTTAATTCCAACTCTTGGTGAGATAAGGAAACTTGGATCAGGTAATTTATCTGTTTGATATTGTACTCTTTGACCAGCTTCATCTCTAAAGAACATAGTATCTAACTGTGCATTTCTGAAACCAGTATTCTCGAAAATTGGAACGTCTAATCTTAAGCCAGCGATCACATTTAAGTTTTCTAATACTTGCCATTGATTTTGAGCATATACTCCTGAGTACCAAACTTTCAATGGTTGAATAGGTTTGTCTTGTCCAGGAATGTTTGACCATCTAACTTGGAATCTTCTCAGAGTTACAGTAGATGTATCACGAGCAGGATTAGCAATGAATCCTTGAGCATCGCGATAAAAATCTGAAAGTGAATTATATACATAAACACTCTGTGATCCAGGGAAGAAGATATTTTCTGATTCATATCTTTCAACACTTACACCAACTGTGATGTTATGTTTTTTGAGGAAGATACTTAAGTTGTTTTGGAATTGGAAGCTCTTGTATCTAAGTTCATTGCTTGGAGTGAATGGTTCAAATCCAAATGAAGTATAGACAGAACCACCTTCAAGAATATCTACGAATGGGAAGAATGAACCTTTTGAAGCTCTACTTTCGTCATTGAAAGTATAACCAATTATCATATTGTTCGACATTGTATTTGAAATTATAGAATTCCATTCACCAACAACTGAACGAATATTTTCTTTAATTTGATAATTAGAATTTGCGAAGTTAAGAGCATCTGTAACTGTTCTTCTTGTTCCGAAACCAAGAGAGCTTGAGTTTGATAAAATAATATCTGTGAAAGAATCAAGATGAGTATATCTCAAACTAATTTTATTTGAAGGATCAAGGTTAAAATCAAGTTTCATCAAAAATCTTGTTGAAGGAGTTTCGAAATCATAACCTTCGTAAGGACCAGTTTCATATCCGAAATTACTTCTTAAAAAATTACTTAATGAATCTAATTGACGAGCGAGAACTCTTGTTACGTTTCCCCCAACTGGAACTCCACCTTGATTAGCGATGAATGTTGTAGCTGGTTGAATTATTTTATCATCTTCAAAATTGACGAAGAAAAATAATTTATTTGGGATGATCGGTCCGCCTAGACGTAAACCGTATTGATTAAATCTAAAAGTACCAGGATTAAATGCAATCTCTTTTGCTTGATCGCCAACATAGTCATTATTTCTATATTGATAATAAACTGAACCTTCAAACTCATTGGTACCACTGCGTGTAACTGAGTTAATACTTGCTCCAACGAAGTTACCAAAACGAACGTCGAATGGAGAAATGTTTACTTGAATCTGTTCAATTGCATCAAGAGAAATAGGAGCAACACCAGTTCTATCACCGGGCAGTCCACCCAATCCAAATGAATTATTAAAATATGAACCATCAATAGTGATGTTGTTCATTCTGTTATCAATTCCGCCAAAAGAAGATCTTCTACCCGCTTGTGGAGTTAATCTTGTTAAGTCTTCCATTCTTCTCGAAATAGTTGGAAGTGTTGCAATATTTTCTCTACTGATAGATGTGCTTGTTCCGGTTCTATCAGATCTGATAATTGCATCTCTGTCTGCGGTAATAGTAACATCGCCTAATTGCAATGCTTCTTCAGTTAATGTGAAGTTAAATTCTGTACTAAGACCCAATTCCAAATGAACATCGCGCATCTCGAGGTTCGTGTAACCAATGAAGGTTACAACAATTTTATATGGACCGCCTACTCTGAGACCCGGCAAGTTAAAGTCACCGTTTACTCGAGTTGATGTACCATAAGTTGTTCCAGATGGAAGATGAGTAGCTAACACTGTTGCACCAGGCAATGGCTGACCATTATTATCTATGACGCTACCATAAATAGCGGAAGATGTAGTTCCTTGTGCTAATGTTTCTGATGATATTCCAGCCATAAAAATAGCGAGGAATATAAAGAGAAAGGTTTTTTTCATTTTGCCTCCAAAGAAGAAAATAGTTATTGATTTAGAGTTGTTTTATGTGTTCTGAATTATTGAAATTATAGTTATAGAATTCATTAATTACTTATTTTTATATCGTCTAAAATATGAATTCAATGTTAATTAAAAATTAAGAAATAGATTTTTGAAAAAATATTTAGTTTTATAGATTTTGAAATTTTTGTTATCTTAAGTTAAAATTTCCCTCGACCTGAGTTTATCAAAATTTTACTCATTCATTCTCAAAATTTTATAAATTTTTCAATCATAAAATCCCAACAAAAAATATCCTACGAAAAAAATATTGAACTTAAAAAAAAGGATTCCTCAAATGATTGAAGAACCCTTTTTGTCGAAGTAGTTCTAGAAGAACTAAACTATTTGAGTAAAGTCATTTTCTTTGTGCTAGTAAAATCACTAGTTCTTAGTTGATAGAAATAAACACCTGCTGAAAGTCCCGAAGCATCAAAATTAATTGTATGATTTCCTTCAATGAGATTTCCATTTACAATTTCTGCAACCTCTTGAGCTAAAGAATTATAAACTTTCAAAGTAACATTACTCCTCTTTGCGAGTGTAAAACTAATTTGTGTTGAAGGATTAAAAGGATTCGGATAATTTTGTGCTAAATAAAAATTTTCAACTGCGACACTATTTTCTTTTGTACTTACTGGATAATTAACAGGATTAAAGTTTGTCCAATTAGCCATCCAATTTGTTGCACCAAAAGCACCAACGTGAGTAGCAGTAACATCAAAGAAGCCATCATTAGGAGGAGTTGCGCCACCAGTTAAAGCAGGTGAACCAGCCAATGGTAAAAAATTTGGTGATGCTAAATTAAATGGAGCAGTAAGTTGTGCGTCTGAAGCGGCAGCTAATATTCTTCCGTTACTTCCAGTGAACCAAGTGTTTGGAGTAATAATTGCACCAGCCGCTGCTGTTGTGTCAGTTGCTCGTGTCGTTGCACCCGCAATAATACTGTTTCTAACCCACATTGTTGGAGTTGAAGCAATGGCGCCACTAATTGTTCTATTACCATCAAGTAAAATTCCTGTTCGCCATCCAACAATTAGAGCATTTGAAATTTTGTTTTGTGAATTTCTTCTTAAGTGCATTCCTCTTCGGTAAAGCGCATTAATTGTATCAGTCGCTGCTTGAGATGGACCAATCAATGTAACGTTCCACCAAGTTGGTGATGTTAATGGACTGTTAGTAGAACCAGATCCATCGTTATCTGATTCAAAACTATTTGAGCCCGACACGTCTGCAATTCTTGGATCTCTAAGAGCCACTAAATATTGTAGCTTTCCATTGTAACCAAAATCTGTATCAAAGTCATCATCAAGTGTTCTGTAAGCTACCAAGTACTTTGCATTAACGTTTCCACCAAACCATTCGAAAGCATCATCATTAGCATAACTTACTTGTACATATTCGATTGTTGTTCCTGCACCAACGCCACCCATTGTTAAACTATTAATTTCATTGTTGAGAGAAAATGCAATTCCAGAATATTCAATTCTTACGTAACGAATAGTTCCGCTGTTGTCGTTAGCATTTGTTCCACCGTATGTATCTCCAGGACCTTCAATAGATGCAGTTCCGCCCGGTACATTCAGTATTCCGTTGCCGAGTACAATTAGTCCACCCCAATCTCCTGGCACTGGTGCTTTTGTTGAACCAATTCTTGCAAATTCACTTGTGAAAACAATTGGTCTTGCTGCAGTTCCATTTGCATTGATTCGTGCACCCGGTTTAATTATCAATGTACCTTGAGTGGTATTTTCACCATAGATAATTGTCCCAGGTTGAATTGTCAATACTGCAGGAGCTTGCACTCTTACGAAGCCACGCAGTAAATATGTTCTGTTAGAGGTTAGAGTTCTGTCAGAAGTAATGTCTCCTTGAATCACTTCCCACGCTTGTGGAAAAGAAACAATTGAGAGCAATACTATCAGTGATAATATGTGAGCGATTCTTTTCATTCGATCTCCTATTTATTTTTTTTTAATAAAGCAGAATGGAGCATTCGCCCCACTCAATTATAATTCATACGAAATACTTGCTGAGAAACCTCTCCCTTTTCTGTCGAGGTCAGTAACCTTGTCACCTTCAGATGTTCTTTGAACAAACTTGTAATCTTGTGCAAGAATATCTCTTGCAGTTAATTTGAGAGTTAATGCTCCAAATAATTTTTGTGAAACTGAGAAATCAATTACATCTCTTGGTAGTTCAATAATATCTCCTAATCCCGCATAACCAACTTTCGCAATTTTTTCTCCTACTTGATTGTATTGTAAACCAGCAGAAAATCCTAACTCGAAATTGTCATAGTAAAGTGCAGTGTTAATAATATAATTTGCTTGCCCTTGTAATGCTCTTTCATTTCTTTGGAAGTCATTTGATTTTTCAGAAAGTTTTAGTTTAGATTCAATCCAACTTGCGTTCCCAACGAACGAAAAATATTTTAATGATGGATTAACGAATGCAAGATTTTTTCTGACTTCAAACTCAATACCAAAATTGTTTGCTGTGCTAGCATTAGCGAATGATCTGATTGGCTCAAGGCTTGCAGAAGCTACAATCACTTGCTCAATTGGATTTTGGAATGATTTGTAAAATAAACTTATTGCAACGAGTTCAGAAGAGCCGGGGAAAAGTTCAAATCTTAAATCAACATTTTGTATCAAACTTCTTTTTAATGAATCATTTCCTACAACTAATTCATTAGCGACGTAATCGAAATAACTGAATGGTGCAAGCTCTCTAAATTCTGGTCTCGCTAATGTTTGACTGTAAGCAAAGCGTAGATTTATCTCGTCGTTTAAGATGTAGGTCAAATTTAATGCTGGTAAAAAATCATTGTAAACTGGAGAGATAGAGATTGTTTCGCCTGTCAACGATTTAGTATTCATATTTTGATTTGATCTCTCGAACCTAACACCAGCAGAGACTCTTAACTTTTCCACAACTCTTGAATCGAACATTAAATAAGCTGCAGTAACTGTTTGGTTAGATAAATAACTATCAGAAGGTTTTGTTACTTCGGATACTTCAATAAAATTTGAAGTAAAATTTTCGGGTTGAAAAATTCTATCTATTCCCAATGTCAAGATGCTATCTTCATTGAAGAAATTTCCACCGGGCATATTTCTAAAACCGAATGTTCTTGCGTTAAAATCTCTCTCCTTTTTATCATAAGCAAAACCAAATTTGAATGAAGGTAAATCGGGATTCTCAAAAGGTTTCAAATTGAAATTAAGAAGAACACCTAAATTGTTGTCAACTAATTTTCCGAAATATCTTGTTACAGTTGATTGGTCAAGTAAAAATCTGAGTGGGTCAGCTACCTCAAGCATATCACGTGCATAAACATATCGTCTTGCATCTGGTTCATCTCTTTCAGATTTTGAAAAACTTAAGCCCCAATTAAAATTTAATCCACTTAAAAGTGAAAATTGATGTTCACCTAAAATTTGGTTCGATAATAAATTTCGGGAGATATATCTTAATGAAGTAACATCTCTGAATTGTAAGTAAGAAGTGTTATCTCCTGCATACATCGCTGTTTCGTCATCAGCATTTTGATTGTAAATATTTTTTAAACTAATTTTATTTGTCTGTCCAAATTTGTAACTAATATTAAACATACCACCAAGCGAGACTGAATGAGAATAACTATTTCCTTTGTAGTGATATCTTAATCCTTCAAAACTGTAATTACTTTTTTCAAATTCTTTTGACTCGAAAGAATTGTTGTAAGTGAATGAAGCGATGTAGCCCAAAAAACTATCTTCGGTAACATTTATTTTATTTCCGAGAGAAAACTTAAAACCAGTATTTAAAGGTGCGATTGAATTTTTTGTAGCCCAATTATTTTTAAATGATAATCCGATATTGACTAATTCACTACTTGTAAAATTTCCTCTGTTAACTTGATTGCCATTAATCAAAGTTGGTATTTGTCTTGTGCCATCATCCTGACCTAAAAAATCTTGTCCCCCACCTTGCGATTCTATCACGTTTTTAAAAGTAGTTCCAGAATTTGAACTTGAAGAAAAGCCAACATCTAAAATAAATTCAGATGGAAAATCGATTGTATTTATTTGTACTAATCCTCCCGAAAAATCTGCGGGTTTATCAGGCGAAAAAGTTTTTGCAGTAATTAAATTTTCAATTAAACTTGCTGGAAAAAGATCATAAGAAAAACTTTTTTTCTCTGGATCAGTGCTTGGTAAATTTGCACCATTCAACAGAGTATTGTTATATCTATCTCCAACTCCTCTAATGAAAACATACTTCCCTTCCGAGATTGTAACACCTGTCATCTTTTTCATAACATCAGTACCATCTGAACTATTCCCTTTGCTTATCAACTCAGCGCTCATTCCATCTACAATATTTATAGCATTTTGTTGAACTCTCAAAATAGATGCTTCACTATTTTTCAAGGCTTCTGCAGTAATTACAACTTCATCTAATTCAGTTGTTGTTGATTCGAGAGCAATTTTTAACTGAGTTGATTCACCCTCTTTAACAACGACGTTCTCAATTGTTAAAGTTTTGTATGAGATATATGAGATACGTAGATTGTATTGACCGCTGTTAATATTTCTCAAATAGAATGAACCCTCGATATCAGTTAGCATTCCAGTTTGAGTTCCCTCAATTAAAACACTTGCTCCAATTAGTTCCTCATTCGTATTTTTATCGAGGACTTTCCCAATAATTGATCCTTTTCCCTGCGCAAATAATAAATTACTTCCTAATACTATAAAACAGAGCAATAGAAACTTTCTTAAAAATGACATTTGAACTCCTAAATTTTAATTTTCTTCGACGGTGCAAAAGTAATTTATGAGTGTTAAGAAATTGTTAAGAGAGAGTTAAGTTAATGTTACTAAAATGAGAGAGAGAGATGAACTAAACTCAGACGAGATTGAAAAAAAATTGCATTACAAAATTGTTCGACAAAAAAAAAGGCTTGATGAATCAAGCCTTTCATATTCACAAAAAAATATTTTCTATTTTAAGTAGAGCATCTTCTTAGTGGCTCGGTGCTGTTTATTCCCATCGAGTGAAATAGCAATTATCGAATAATAATAGACACCACTTGCTAAATCGGTTGCATTAAATTGTAATGAATGTAGTCCAGCATTTTGACTTTCAAAACTTCTTTCAAAAACAATATTCCCAAGTGAATTGTAAACTACCAATTTAACATTACTACTATACGGCAAGTTGTATTGAACATTTGTAGATGGATTAAATGGATTCGGAAAATTTTGCATCACCATAAAATCACTTAAAATATTTTCTGCTCCAACGCTGCTCGGTTGTGTAGTAAAACTAATTTGATTTGAAAATGTTGAAACTGTGTCGATGCTTCTTGCAAAGACTCTATAAGAATATTGAGTTAAAGGAGTTAAAGTTGTATCGGTAAATGTAATTTGATTTGAGTTTAAAGTTGCAACATCTGAATAAGTATTTGTGCTTAATGAATCGCCAAGTTTTCTTTGCAAAACAAAATTATCTTCATTATTGGAATTATCAATCCAACTAAATGAAGCCCGTCTTTGTTGAATATTTGTAACTGTTAAATTTGTAGGTCTGTTTATTGGACGCGCATTAATTCTTAAAATTCCATTTACACTCGTTGTCCCATTCCAAAATGAATTTGTCCCACCATAACGAAAAGTTCCTAAATTCAATTGATAACGAAAAGCATAATAATAAACTCCGCGTGGTAGTCCCGCACCAATATTTGCTTGATACTCATCATTGTTTCCAACATCAACATTGTAAGTTGCTGGAATCCAGTTTGTCCAAGTGTTTGGATTTGAATTTGTGTTACTCCATCCAAGCCAAGCGTTTATTCCTGCTCCTCTGCCAGGTGCATTAGTTAAACCATTCACGAAAATTTGTCCATAAACTGTAACTGAATCTTGCCGTAAAATAACTGGATTCAATGGCCATTGTAAATTACCAAACCCAATAGTATCTGAAGTATTGAATGCAAAGGTTAGCGAAAATGGACTTGTAGTAAGAGCATTTCTTGAACTAACTCTCCAAAAAATTCGTCTGAAAGATTGAGTTACATTCACCGTTCTAAAAGTGTCAACTATTGTAGAATCATTAAAAATTGTAGTTGCGAATAATGAATCTTGAGAGACTTGAAGCCTATAATTTGTAGCTCCAAACGCACGACTCCAATTAAAAAAAATATTACCCGTTTGAAGAGAAGAATTGTTAGTTGGATTTAATAGAGATGGAGCTGTAAGATTAATTCCAGTCCCAGTTAAAGCAACATTTTGTGTAGTCGCTCCAACTGTTGCAACACTAATATTTCCGCTAAACACTTGAACTGCATTCGGAGAAAATCTTGCAAAAATTGTTGTGTTAGAAACTGTACCACTTGTTGGAGTTAAGTTTAATGTTGATGCGAAACCAGTTCCGCTTGTTAATGATATTTCAAATCCTGTTGGTGCTGTTAAAACTATATTGTTAGTAAGATTGCTTCCACTTACTACAAAACTTTGTGCAGCGGATGAGGTACCTGATGTTTGATTTCCAAAACTCAAAGTCGTTACTGATACCGTCATTGCTGGCAGTGGAGCTATTCCAGTCCCTGTCACTGCAACATTTTGAGTCGTTGCTCCCGTACTTGTATGAGTAATATTTCCACTAAATGACTGAACTGCGTTTGGTGCAAATCTTGAGAATATCGTTGTAGTTGAGACTGATCCAGCTGTTTGTGTCAAAGTCAATGAACTTCCGAATCCAGTCGTACTATTTGTTGATACTTGAAAACCGGATGGTGCGGAAATTAAAATGTTTGCTGTGAGATTGCTACCACTAACGGTGTAACTTTGCGGAGTAGAGTTCTGACCAACAATTACATTTCCAAAATTTGGTAATGTCGTTGGTGATAAATTAATAACTGGTACTAAAGTTGAAGCACTTATGGAGCCATTAATAAAATTAGCGTTCAGATTTCCGCTCACGCCTTCAACAATTGAACCTGAAGCAAAAACTAATGAAGCCGAGGGACTGGATAAATATTGAAAAACAATATCAAATAATTTACCAGATGTAATATTAATTGTATTAGTTAAGTCATATTCCCAATAAATAACTGCTCTTCTAAATGTCGTTCCAATTACATTATTAGTCGTAACTGAAAAGAATGTTCCACCGGCTGATAATTCTGGTCTTCTATTTATAACTCCTGTTGATGGAGTAAATGATATTTTTGTTGTATCATACTCAATTCGAAATAAAAAAGTTGCAACGCTATTAAAATTTTGGACATTGAGTGGCATTGTGACAGAAGAATTAACCGGAGTTGTGACATCGCTAAGACTTACGATCGGTTGAGCTAAAGTCATAGAAGACATTAGAAATAGAATTCCAATAACAAAGAATTTAATCATTTCACACCTATTATTAATAATAAAAAAAAAAGCCCTGAGAAAATTCTCAAGGCTTAGTGACCCTAAGGGGATTTGAACCCCTGTTACTGCCGTGAAAGGGCAATGTCCTAACCACTAGACGATAGGGCCAAAATGAAAAAAAAATTAACCCGAACAAAAAACTTAAAAAAACTTTGGGTGAGTGATGGGAATTGAACCCACGGCCCTCAGGGCCACAACCTGATGCTCTAACCAACTGAGCTACACCCACCATATAATTTTTCAAATCAAAAATCATATTCAAATCTAACATTAGAAAAATTAAAATTCTAAATTTAATTTATTTTCAAATGTACGCCCGAGTGGACTCGAACCACTAACCCTCAGCTTAGAAGGCTGATGCTCTATCCGATTGAGCTACGGGCGCATCGCTTTATGTCGGGGCGGCAGGATTTGAACCTGCGACCTCCTGCTCCCAAAGCAGGCGCGATGAACCGGGCTACGCTACGCCCCGCTGTTTCAAAATTTATAAGAACTATTTAAACAGGAAATACAAATATAATTTTGTTCTGCTTATTTTCCAATTAATTTTTATAAAATATTTTCTCCCTCATTTTATCCCCTTTTTAACTACTTAAACTATTTAAATTCTTTTAATCTTTTTTGTTGATTAAATTACACACAAAAATTTAGAGAACTTCGATTGACCTTTTTCATTTCCAAAAAATTTCTTCAGGAGAAAAAAAAATCACAAACTTTTTCGCTCCTCTCAAGCATAACGATTATTGGCATCGCTATTGGTGTCGCTGCTTTAATTATTACGCTTAGTATCTTACAAGGATTTGAAAAATCAATTCAGGAAAAATTAGTTAATCTCGACTCGCATATTCAAATTGTTGGTTTTGGTGAGCTTCCTTTATCTCAAATTGAAAAAAATTCAGAAATTATTACAGAGGTCGTCGGAAATGAATTAAGAGAATTATCAAAAGTAATTTCTGAATTGACAGTTGTTAGATTTAAAAACTATACTGATGGAATGCTTATCCGTGGAGTTGAAAATAATTATTTTGATAATAAACAGAGTCTTAATATAAAAGAAGGTAGTAGCGAAAGTTTATTTATTGAAAATGAAAATAATATTGTAATAGGAAAAATATTAGCTGATAGAATTCAGGCAAAGCTCGGAGATAAAATTACTATCTTCGCATTGAGTGGAAATGAAATCCCCTCTTCTGAGAATCCTCCAATAATTGAACAATTTATTATTTCTGGAATTTTTGAAAGTGGCGTTTCTAAATATGACGACTCTTTTGCATTCATCTCTTTTAACAAAGCTCAGACTCTCTTTAATTTTTTTGGAAAAATTTCTTCCTACGAAATCCAATTGAATAATATTGAGAAAGTTGATTCTTTGGCAAATCAATTGCAAGAAGCTCTCAGGCATCCTCACTTTGTAAAAACTTTTTTCGATACAAATAGACAAATATTTACTTGGCTTGAACTTCAAAAAAAACCAATACCAATTGTGCTGGGACTAATTATTCTTGTAGCTGTCTTTAATATCATAAGCACACTGTTGATGTTGATACTTGAAAAAAGAACAACGATAGGAACTATAAAAGCAATGGGTGGTACAAATTTTTTGATAAATAAAATTTTTCTCCTACAAGGTTTTGTCATTGCAATTGTTGGAACTCTTCTCGGAAATACAATCGCATTTTCATTACTAATAATTCAAGATACGTTTAATATTATTTCGCTTCCCTCTGCAATTTATTTTATTAGCACTGTTCCAATTTCATTCGACTGGAAAATTTATTTAATGGTTTCGCTAATATCTGTTGCGCTCTGTTTAGTTTCGGCAATAGTGCCAAGCTGGATTGCCTCAAGAACAAAAATTGTTAACAGTCTTAGGTTTGAATAATGAGTGTAGATAAATTTATTTCTCTTCGATATCTTTTTTCAAAACATAAGTTAAATTTTATAACGATTATTTCTTATCTCTCTATAACTGGAATAACGATTGGCGTTGCTGCACTCATTATTGTTCTTTCAGTGTTTAATGGATTTAGTTCTCTCATTACTTCTTACTTAGTAAATTTTGATCCGCATCTTAGAATTGAAATCAATGCTGATGCTGATAAAACAACTGTCAAAAATCTTGAAAATATTCTTTCTAATGAAAAGAGAGTGATTGGATTTTCTAACTTCGTAGAAGGAAAAGTTCTTCTTGTTTCAGAGAATAAAACTCAAGTAGTAAATCTGAAAGGAATCGAAGAAGTTAAATCTTTCAATGTTTATGGGTTCGAAGAGAATGTAATTTTAGGAGAGTTTGATTTGTCAGACGAAAATACTCCAAGTGTAATTATTGGTTTACAACTCGCTGACAGAATGCACCTATCTATAGATGATACTTTAATGATTGTCTCTCCAGCGGGAATTGAACGAGCCATAATCAATCTTTCGATCCCGAGTAACCAACGATTTGTTGTTAAAGGAATATTTCAATCGAATAATAATGACTATGATGCGGGATATATTTTTTCATCAATAAAAAGTTCACAAATTCTTTTTAATCAACGTAACAATATTGACGGCATTGATGTAAGATTCGACAATATTAATTTTGCTGACCAATTTAAAAATGAGTTATTAAAAACATCAGGTGAAAATGAATTCAGAATTTATACTTGGTATGATTTACACAGAGAACTTTTTACAATTATGGAAATTGAAAGATGGGTTGCATATATTATTTTATGTTTGATAATTGCAGTCGCAGTATTTAATATTCTAAGTTCTTTGTCGATGTCAGTGATTGAAAAAAAACGAGACCTCGGCATACTTCAAGCCATGGGAATGGAACAAAATCAAATCAAAAAAATATTTATTAATCAAGGTTTAATTGTTGGGCTGGTTGGTACGCTAGTTGGATTTGCTCTCGGCATTTTTGTTTATTGGTTACAAATCACTTACAAAATATATCCACTAAATCCACTTCAATACAAGATTGATGCACTTCCAATGGAGTTAAGACTTTTCGATTTTATCGCAGTTGGCTTAGCTTCTATCACGTTGTCGTTCCTCGCTTCATTTTATCCAGCAAAGAAAGCAGTAACAATTAATCCAATTGACGCAATTAAATGGGAATGAAAATGGAATCCAAGATTTTGATAAAAGCAGAAAATATTTTTAAATCTTTTAATACTGTTAAGAACAAAAAACTTGAAGTACTGAAAGGAATTAATATTGAAATTCCATCTAACAAAATTTCTGTAATTGTTGGTGCTTCTGGTGCAGGTAAAAGTACTTTGCTACATATTTTAAGCTGTCTTGATGCAGCCGATTCTGGTTCTGTCTTTTTTGATGATGAAGATATTTCAAAAATGAATCAAAATAAAATAGCAAAATTTAGAAATCATAATTTTGGTTTTGTTTTTCAATTTCATCATTTACTTCCAGAATTTACTGCACTCGAAAATGTTTCACTTCCATTGTTGATAGCAAAAAAAAATAAAGCTGAAGCATTTTTGAAGAGTGAAAAAATATTATCCGATCTTGGGTTGGTTGATCGACTGCATCATAAACCCGCAGAACTTTCAGGCGGTGAACAGCAGCGAGTAGCAGTTGCTCGTGCTCTTGCGAATAATCCCCAAATGATTTTTGCAGATGAGCCAACTGGAAATTTAGATACTGCTAATAGTGAATTATTAATAAATCTTTTTATTGACCTTCGTGATAATTTTAATAAAACATTATTGATTGTTACTCACAACAAAGACTTAATGAATATTGCAGATTTTGTTTTTGAGATGAAAGATGGAAAATTAATTACTTAATTTTTTTCAAATCTTCGCGCAAATTTTGTATCTCATTTTTTAGAGAAAATATTTCTTCACGTAGTTCTGATTTTTCACTCTTAATTATTTTTTCTAAATTTTTCATTTCAAGTTCTTCATTCTTCTTTTCAATCTCATTCATTGTGTTCACAACAACAGCTATAAAAATATTCAATGCTGTGTAGGATGCAATTAAAATAAATAATAAAAAATAAAAGACTGAAATTGGATAATGAGTCATTAGAGCTCGAGCAATTTCTGCCCAACCTTCCAGCGTCATTATCTGAAAGAGCGTAAACATTGTTAGCCAAAGAGTTCCAAACCATTCTGGAAATGTGTTGCCGAATAATTTTGTTCCAATCACTGCAAACACATAAATCACTAACATCAAGAGAACAAAGATCCAACCAAGACTCGGAAGCGTTCTCAACAATGCTTCAATAATAAATCGAAGTCTCGGCACTGTTTTTAATAATCTTAATGTTCTCAAAATTCTAAGTGATCTAAGCACAGCGAAAATTCCAGATGCAGGAAATAATGCAATCGCTACAATTACAAAATCAAAAACATTCCAAGCATTTTTAAAGAAGCTCAATCTAAATGCGAAGAGCTTGAGAATAATTTCTATTACAAAGATGAACAAGATGGCTCTATCTATTGTTAAAAGTATAGTTCCATATTTCTCCATAACAGAATCAAATGTTTCCATTCCAATAGTAATGGAGTTGATGATGATAAGTGTAATAATTATTCTCTGAATTTTTTGGCTCTCGATAAACTCGCCAATTTTTTTTCTTAATTCACTTTTCATAATGATTTTTGAAGTTTGTTTGATTTCGTAACAATTTAGTTGTATTGCACAAATTTAATGCTATTTATTTATTTGACACAAATTTTATTGATTTTTCAAGATAATTCTTTTAACTTTGAAGATTAATTAATATTGTAAAATCATAAAACATAAATGAGATATGAAAGAATTCCGATTTAGACTAATTTTGATAATTTTTGCGATTGGGTTAAGTATCTTCTTAATATATCCAACCTATCAAGACTATCAACATACAAAAGATCTTAAAAAAACTCTTTCTGAGGAAATGTCTTTGCTTCAGAAATCTCAGCCTCAATTGAACGAAGGGCTGCTTGAAAAAAAGTTGATTGCGATGGAAGACAGTATAAAGGCTACTGAATCATTTAGAGCCGCTCGAGAAAAAAGAATGAAACTTGGTCTCGACCTTCAAGGCGGAATGAGAGTTGTCTTGGAAGTTAATACTGCAAAGCTGATTGAAAAGCTCGCACAAAATCAAGATGATGCGTTTCTTGAAGTGATAGCTGCCGTTAAAGCAGAAGCTGCCATAACTCAAGATCACGTGGTTGACATTCTCGCAAAAAAATTAACTGAGCGTGGCATCCGACTTAGTAGATATTTCGGTAATATCCGAGAAGACGACGCTACTATTACTGCTAATCTTTATGAGGAAACAGAGAAAGCCGTTATTCGTGCGATGGAAATCATACGAAATAGAGTTGACCAATACGGCGTATCTGAACCTTCAATAACGCAGCAAGGTGACAGACGAATTATTGTCGAATTGCCGGGTGTTGCAAGAGAAGAAGAAGCACGTCAATTACTTCAGGGAACAGCTTTGCTCGAGTTCAAGTTATTGAAAGAACCTGACTTTGCTTTGAACGTGATGCAACAAATTGATAAAGTAATTGCTGGTAAAATTTTTAATGATACTGTTGCAGTTGTGAATAATCAAACCGTAACTGATACTGCTGCTCAGAAAGATACTGCAAAAGATAGACAACTTTCTGAAGAAGAATTTAAAAGAGAACATCCTTTCTTTGCTCTTGCTTGGCTTGATCCTCAAGGACAATCAGCAGATGCTTTTGTTCGCGAAGACCATAAAGTTACGCTAGAAAGAATTTTCAAAAGACCTGATGTTCAAAGAGTGATTCCAGATAATGTCGAGTTTTTATTCTCTGCAAAGCCTGTAACTTTTCAAGATGGACAAGCAGTTTATCAAATGTATTTGGTAAATAAAACTCCTGAGCTTACTGGTAATGTTGTCACTGACGCTATCGCTACTCTTGACCCAACTACTTCATCACCAATGGTATCAATGGAAATGAGTTCTGAAGGTGCAACTGAATGGGCAAGAATAACTGGCGCTAACATTAATAAGAGATGTGCTATTATTTTAGATAATGTAGTTTTCTCGGCTCCTGTAATTCGTGGAAAAATTCCCGGAGGACGTTCACAAATTGAAGGTATGGCAGATTTAGAAGAAGCCAAACTTCTCGAGATAGTTTTAAAAGCTGGTGCTTTACCTGCTCCTGTTGATATAATTGAAGAAAGATCTGTCGGACCATCTTTGGGACAAGATTCAGTTATGCAAGGTTTGAATTCAACTATTGTCTCTTTCATCTTAGTTAGTATATTTATGATCTTTTACTATCAAAGAATTGGAGCTATTGCAACGTTTGGATTGGTGAGCACAGTGTTGATGATACTCGGTATTCTTGCTGGATTTCAGGCAACCTTAACACTGCCCGGTATTGCAGGAATTGTTCTTACTATTGGTATGGCTGTTGATGCGAACGTGCTTGTAAATGAAAGAATAAGAGAAGAGTTTGAATTAGGAAAAACTCTCCGCTCTGCAATCGATACAGGTTATACAAAAGCATTCTCGGCAATTCTTGATTCGAACTTAACTACACTCTTCACAGGTATTATTCTTTATCAGTTTGGAACAGGTCCTATTCAAGGATTTGCTCTAACGTTGATGATTGGTATTTGTGCAAGTATGTTCAGTGCACTCGTTATTAGTAGAGTTATAGCGGAAATATTTGTTTACAAAGGTTATAAACTCTCATTAGGTTAATAAAGGTAAAAAGGAGATTTAAATTTAATGCGACTATTTCAAAATATAAATATAGATTTTATGGGAAAGCGAAAGTTTTTCTATATAATTTCTGCATCCATCTTAGTGCTCGGTTTACTGAGTATTATTTTCAGAGGATTAGAATTTGGAATTGATTTCAAAGGTGGAACTGAGATTGTTTTACAATTTGAAAAACCAATTTCTATCAGCGATGTTAGAGATGATTTATCAGGAATCGGTTTAGGTGATATTGAAGTAAAAACTTTTGGCGGAGAAACTGGAGTTCTTGTAAGTACAGAACTGACTGAACTACCTCCAGAAATTTTTCCTAAGATGAAAGAAAATATGCTTAATCTATTAAGCACAAATTTTCCTACTTCAAAATTTGAATTGAAAGATACATCGGCTAATACTTTAATTCTTGAGTTTGCTAATCCCGATACTGCTGGTTTAGTGGTTGAGCGATTAATTGCTCTTGGTTTCCAAGCAGGAAGAGTTCCTGAGGACATAACTAATAGAAGCATCAGTGCTCGGATTGCAATGGCTGATTGGATTGAAGAAAGTATTAGTGCGAAATTTGTTGATAATCCTTTCACAGTCATTCGTGAAGAAAAAGTTGGACCAAAAGTTGGAAGTGAATTGAAAGTAAATACGCTTATTGCTGTAGTGCTTTCATTACTAACGATTCTGCTCTATCTCGGCTTCAGATATAAATTTGTTTTTGCGTTCGGTGCTGTGTTAGCGCTGTTTCACGACGTGCTAATAACACTTGGACTCTATGCAATCTTTTATGGTTTGATTCCCGGACTTAATCTTGAAATCAATCTAACAATTGTGGCTGCGTTCTTAACACTAATCGGTTACTCGATTAACGATACCGTAGTTATTTTTGATAGACTGAGAGAGACTATTAAGATTCACAAAACTGAAACACTTTATAATTTATTGAATCAAGGAATTAACAAAACACTCAGCAGAACAATTCTAACGGGTGGTATGACAATCCTAACGATAACAGTATTATTAATTTTTGGTGGTGATGTGCTTAGAGCTTTTGCATTCACACTTTTATTTGGAATTATCATCGGTACATATTCATCAATATTTGTTGCAAGCGCAATGGTTTACGATTATGCAACTAAGTACAAAAAGAAAATAGAATTTTAATTCACAACTTAAAGCCATCTTTTAGATGGCTTTTTTTTTATTCAGAAAAATATTTGTTGACTCAGAGAGTTCAATACTTTTCAATCATTGATTAAAAAATCAAAATTCGCTTCCATTCCTATATCCAATACATTTATTAATTAAATAATTATTTAATCTAATACGAATTGTATAGATTTGAATTGCTTTCCTGCCATTAAAATGCTTGAGCATACTCTTTAATAAATAGAGACTCAATTTTATCAAATGATTTTTGAGAGTTTAAACAAAAATCGGACTGAAAAGAAAACCAATTTAATTTAGGAAATAATAAGTGTGCATAAAAAAAATTAATCTAAAAAAAATGAAATGCTAAAAAAAGAAAAAAATATTTTTGAAATCTTGATGATCTCATCTTTTATTTTTTACTCATTACTCCTCGTAATATTTAGCAAAGATGGTTTGCCAAATAATTTGTGGACTCAATCAATTTTTCCTTTTTTAGCTGATAAGCCTCTTAGTGAAGATGGGTTTTATATGCTCACGGTAGCAAAAAATATTGCTTCTGGAAATGGGATAGTTTATAATTTTAACATCCCAACAAGTGGAATTCAACCTTTGATGACCTTTGTTTATGCGGGAATTTTTTGGATAACAAATCTATTTAGTAGTTCAGAATATTTTGTTTTGAGAATTGTACTCTTGTTCAGTGCTTTTCTTCAAATCATTTTTTATTTTTTACTAAAGAAGACTCTAAATCTTTTCAATATTTCATCTGACTCAAGAACTTTAGTTTTATGCAGCATAGTATTATTTAACTTTGGATTGTTCAACACATTTCTGAATGGATTAGAGACTTCCCTTTATCTTGTAATGATTGTCATTTTTATTAATTCACTTGTTTCGGTGATTGATAAAAAAATGTCAAATGTTTATTTGGGAATTGTAATTGGGCTGACAGTATTGGCTCGAGTTGATTTTATCCTTATCATCTCAGCATTCATGTTGGTTTTGCTTTTTTTGAAGAAAATTAATTTGCGGTCACTAATTAAAGTTGGTTCAATAGCATTTATTATTTCTCTCCCTTGGTTTATTTATATTTATCAAATTACAGACTCAATTATTCCGAGTTCGGGAACTGCTCAATCAAGCGTACCTCAATCTTTATCTTCTGTAATCTATAGAATTAATGTAATGTTTTTTTCTATTCTTGATCATAGCGTGCCATGGATTTTTGCTAGTAATATATTACTCAGCAATTTAGCAACATTAGTAGTAGCAATATTTTCAACAATTTATATTATTAAAAAGAGAATTTATGAAGTACTAAAGTTTGATAAAAATGAAATTCTATTTTACTATTTATTTTCAATAATTCCTGCAATTATTGTTTACGTAATATTTTTTCACTCCACCTATTTCTATTACAGATACACTGTTCCAGTTGTTCCTGTTTTTTTAATTACTGTTACGCTGATAATTTCAATAATAATT
>PNNF01000040.1 GCA_013824085.1 Chlorobiaceae bacterium
ATATTTTTTGCTTTCTTACCAACACGAACAATTTCAATTGCTTCTTTTAGATTTTCGTTTAGGTCAGTCAATTTTAGTTCGTAGTTTGAAGGACGTGAGAAATCCACGAGGTCTCGAATTATTTTTGAAATGCGATCAACTTGTTTTTTTACTAATTCCAATTTCTCTTTTGTGAATGAATCTTCTGTTTGTCGTTGAACAATTTGTACGAGTGCAGAAATTGATGCAAGTGGATTTCCAACCTCGTGCGCAACGCCAGCAGCAAGTGCTCCAATGCTTTCCATTTTTTGTGTGTGGATTAATTGCTTCTCTAATAATTTTTTTTCTGTTAAATCTCTATGAATGCCAAAGTATCCTACAACTTTTTTTGAGTCGTTTAAGATTGGCGATATCAATAAATTTGTATAGAAAGGACTGCCATCTTTTTTCTTATTTTCTAAATCTCCCGACCAAACTTTTCCTTCAGAAATAATATTCCAGACAGAATCCCAAAATTTTGGTGAATGTCTGTTGCTTCCGAAAATGCTCGGACTTTTTCCAATTAATTCTTCTTTAGAATATCCACTTGCTTCAACAAAAGCAGGATTTACAAAAATCATTTTTCCACTTAGGTCAGTTATTTGAAGTGGATTTACAGTGTTCTCAGCAACATAATAAAATCTTAAAAGATCAATTTCTCGTTGTCTCTCCTCAGTTATATCGTGCCCATAAATTAAAATATATTTTTCTTTTTCCGAAAAATCTAATCTTGAGAGTATTAATTTTAACGCAATAATTTTTTCGTCTGCAGTCTGAATTCTTCCTTCAAGTTTAGTATTTTTTTTTATTTTGAGTGATTCATGAAACTCATATTCAAAAGTTAAAATTGAGTGGGGTGCAAGAATTTCAGAAAATTTTTTTCCTATTACTTTTTCTTTTTTGCAATTAAGTTTTTCAATTGCTATTTGATTTAGATTTAATATTTCTCCATCAGCTTTAGTAATAAAACATAAATCAGGAATCATCTCTAAAGATTGAAATATTATTTCTACCAGATTAATCATATAATTTAATTTTTGTTAATTATAAAAATATCAAATTTTGTTCTAATTCTTTTTATTTATCTTTTTTTAAGAGTACTCATTTTTTTGTTCATCAATTTTCAAACTAAGTAAAAAAATTATTTGGTAAGGCATTCTGAAGATTTCTAATCTAAAGAGAATGTAGGTAAGGAAAATATCTAAAAAATATTTATCAGATTAAGAAAAAATAATATTGAACTTAATTTATAGAGCGTAAGTTATTTATATTTATGTAATAAATTATTATCAAAAATAAAGTTTAGTTGAAAATGAAAGTATTATCTACTTTTGTCGAAGCACATATTTTCAGAGTGAAAAATGAGAAGGTTGAATATTTAATTTTACGAAGAGATGAGAACGAAGCGTTTCCAAATTTGTGGCAAATGGTTACAGGCAGATGTGATGAAAATGAAAAAGGATTTGAAACTGCAATAAGAGAATTGAAAGAAGAGACATCACTAAACCCTATTAACTTATGGGTTGTTCCAATAGTGAATTCTTTTTATTCGGAAAAATCTGATACGATTTTTTTAATTCCAGTTTTTTTATTTCGGTGTAATGAAAATGATGAAGTAATTCTTTCTTCAGAACATTCTGAATATGAGTGGTGTAGCTTTGAAGTTGCACGATCTCGATTTGCTTGGAGCGGACAGAGAGAATCAATAACTCTGGTCAATGAGTTTCTGACAAAAAAAAATTCTGCATTAAACTTTATAGAAATCTTACTTTAGTTTATCTTTCAATTTGTATTTAGTTACTTTTGTAAATTATAATCACTTGTGGAGTAAAAATTGAGTCTATTAGTTGTTGGTTCGCTTGGTCTTGATACTGTTGCAACACCTTTTAATAAGGTTGAAGATGCGCTTGGAGGTTCATCGACATATATTTCTTTATCAGCGAGTTACTTTAGTGCGCCGATACATATCATTGGCGTAGTCGGTGAAGATTTTCCGAAAAATTATCTACAAATGATGGAGTCGCATAACATCAATCTCGAAGGACTTCAGATTGTTAAAGGCGGTAAAACATTTCGCTGGTCGGGGAAGTATCATTACGATTTAAATTCGCGCGACACGCTTTTAACTGAATTAAATGTATTTGAAAAATTTAATCCGGTTATTCCTCCAGCATTAAGGCAATCAAAATATATTTGTCTCGGAAATATCGATCCCGAATTGCAATTGAAAGTATTAGACCAAATTGAAAATCCCTATTTCGTAGTTTGTGATACAATGAATTATTGGATTGAACGAAAACGTGATGCACTCGTAAAAGTATTAAAAAGAACTGACGTCTTGATTATTAACGATTCTGAAGCAAGACTATTTGCACACGAACCAAATTTAATAAAAGCCGCAAAATTTATTCGCGAACTTGGTGTGAAAATCTTAATCATAAAAAAAGGTGAACACGGCGCTCTTCTTTTTGGTGAAGATATGATTTTTTCTTCTCCTGCGTATCCACTCGAAATGATTCAAGACCCAACTGGTGCGGGTGATTCCTTTGCTGGTGGTTTTGTTGGTTACATTCATAAAGCCCAAGATATTAGTCCCGACTGTTTGAAACGTGCTGTTGTTTATGGTAGCACTATGGCTTCTTTCTGTGTTGAACAATTCAGTACTAAAGGTTTGGAAAATTTATCTTATCTAAGAATTCAAGATCGCTTCCGAGATTTTTTAACAATGTCACGCTTCAATGATAGTGAATGATTATTTTTCTATGAAATTATTAGACGAGCAATTACATTTCATTGATCAAACTAAGCTTCCAATTAAGGAAGAATATATTCGGACTGATAGCTATGAAAGAATTGCTGTTGCGATTGAACGGCTTGAAATAAGAGGCGCACCTGCAATTGGAGTTGCTGCAGCTTACGCACTTGCACTTTCAACAAAAAATAATTTTTCAGAAAATATTTTTTTTACTGCTTACCATCGATTAATCTCAACGCGTCCAACTGCAGTTAATCTTTCTTGGGCATTAAATGAAATTCGAAATTGTTTTGAACAAAATCGAAATTCAGAAAAAGTTTATGATTTATTAATTGCAAAAGCAGTAGAAATAAATAACTCCGAATTCCAAGCTTGTGAAAATATTGGGGAGAATGGTTTAGCAATTTTTATGAAAAAATCTAAAGTACTAACTCACTGCAATACGGGAAGATTAGCAACAGCAGGAGAGGGAACAGCTTTTAATGTTATTAAAAAAGGTTTCAATAAAAATTTAGTCTCCTTTGTTTATGCGGATGAAACGAGACCGCTATTTCAAGGTTCAAGACTTACCGCATTTGAATTAGAAAAAAATAATATTCCATACAAAGTAATTACAGACTCAACTGCTGCACATTTGATGAAACTTGGTGAAATTGATTTAGTAATTACAGGCGCAGATAGAATTGCAGCAAACGGTGATAGTGCTAATAAAATTGGGACCTATAATCTTGCAGTACTTTGCAGTTTTCATAAGATTCCATTTTTTATTGCAGCACCATTTAGCACTATCGACAAAAAAATTTCTTCCGGCAATGAAATAATAATTGAGTTAAGAAAATCGGAAGAGCTTTCAATGATAAATAGAATCGAGTTAACATCGAGCAAATATGAATTTCTAAATTACGCATTTGATGTTACTCCTTCTGAATTGATAACTGGAATAATTACGGACGAAAAAATATTTTCTTTTCCTTATAATTTTAATGAGTGAAATAATTAAGACAGAAGCGATTGTATTGTCTAAAATTAATTTTAGTGATACAAGCAAAATTGCAACTCTCTTTACAAAAAATTATGGAAAAATGAATGTGATTGTAAAAGGGGGAAGACAAAAAAATAGTGGAGTCGGAATTATCATCGATCCTATTAACGTCGTAAATCTTGTCGTCTATCAAAAAAATTCTCGTGACATTCAAATATTAAGTAGTGCTGACTTAGTTCATTCCTTCCCGAAGCTTAAAGAAAATTTTGAATCACTAAAATATTGTATTGCAATAATTGAGTTAGTAAATTATTTTATACATGAAAATGAAACGAATGAAAGATTATTTAACGGAATAAAAAAAATATTTTTATTGATGAATGATAATTCCGAAAGATCCGATATAATTTTTTTAAGATTTTTTTTCTTTTTTTTAAAAGAAATTGGATATGATATTCGTTTAGACTTATGTACTTTATGTGAGGCAAAAATAGAAATCAGAGAAGAGCAATTTATTAATTTTAGTTTGGGATTAATTTGTTTTGATTGCTCAGAAAATCAAATTATCTCAAGAACAATTCCAAAAGAACTTTTTGATTCAATGAAGTGTTTAAAGAATCGAGGTAGTCTGAATAATTTTAGTCTGAAACAAAGTTCAGAACTTATCGGAATTTTAGAAAATTTTCTTAAATTTCATTCTGAAGATTTCAAAGGTATTAATTCATTAAAACTTTAGGAGTGCGAATAAGTAATTGATACTATTCCAAAAAAGTAAAAATAAAAAGAGAGGAATAGAAAATGAGATCAAAATCTAAATTGCTTGGTGCTGTTGCTTTAGTATTTGCTGGAATTATTTTCGGTGCAATACTTGTATCAGGATTTGGTTGGGTTAGACCAAGTTTTGCAGATGTTAAACTCGGTGCTTCAAAACCACCTGTTCAATTAAACGCTGATGCTACTGCATTTAGTCAAGCTTTCATCGAAGTAGCTGAAAAAGTTACTCCATCAATCGTTCAAGTAAAAGTTGTATCAGAAGGAAAACAAACAGTTCCTGAAGATCATCCATTTTTCTTTTTCAGATTTCCTGATAATGCACCGCGTGAGCAACAAGGAGCGGGAAGTGGAATTATTATAAGTGACGATGGATATATTTTGACCAACAACCATGTGGTACAAAACGCAAAAAGAATTACTGTTGCTTTGCATGATAGAAGAGAGTTGGAAGGAAAATTAATTGGAACAGATCCGCTCACCGATCTTGCAGTAATTAAAATAAATGCAGATAATTTACCCGAAGCATTTTTAGGTGATTCAGAAAAATTAAAAGTTGGTCAATGGGTCATGGCAATCGGAAACCCGTTGTCACTTGCTTCAACTGTTACATCGGGAATTATCAGCGCACTAAATCGCGGCATTCAAATTATTGAAGATAGTTATGGAGTCGAAGATTTTATTCAGACCGATGCAGTAATCAATCCAGGTAATAGCGGCGGAGCTTTAGTCGATTTGAACGGCTCTGTGATTGGAATTAACACTGCTATTGCTACTCGTACTGGAACATATATGGGTTATGGATTTGCAATTCCAATTAATCTTGCTCGCTCAGTTGCAAAAGATTTAATCGCGCACGGTTCTGTTAGTCGTGGTTACATCGGCGTTCAGATTCGTGAAGTTGACGCAGCTTTATCAAGATCACTTGGAATGGAAACACCAACAGGAGTAATTATTGAGAGAGTTGTTGAGGGCGGTTCTGCGGCTTCTGAAGATATAAAAGTTGGCGACGTAATCTTAAAAGTTGATGAACGAATTGTAAATCAGCCGAACCAATTGCAAAGTTATATTGCTGCTAAACCTGCGGGAACAAAAGTTAAACTTGAACTCTGGCGTGATGGTAAAAAAATTGATAGAACTGTTACTCTCAAAGCTCGAGATGGAGAAGAGACAGAAACTGCAAAAAAAGAAGTAGAAAAAGAGACTAAAAAAGATTCAGAAGAAATCACTTCACTTGATTTTGAAGTTGTTGGGCTAACAGTTAGAAATATGACTGAACAAGAAAAAACTCAATTCAAAATTGAGAGTGGTGTCATGATCTCTAATGTTAAAGCTTTTAGTAGAGCAGCTGATCAAGGACTATCAAGAGGATTAGTGATTTCAAAAGCTGATAGAAAAAATGTAAATAATGTTGCAGAGTTGAAAAAGATTTTTGATGATAAGAAAGGTTCTGCAGTTCTTTTAGTTGTGGTTGATAGCCAACAAAATTCGAGATTTGTCGGTTTGGAAATTCCCCAATAACTGAAGTAAAATAATTATTAATAAAAACCCAATTCAATTCGAATTGGGTTTTTTATTTCTTTCCTGTAACTTTCGTATATACAATTACAAAATTATTGATGATTAGATTTTTAACTGCAGGTGAGTCACACGGAAAAGCTCTCTCGGTAATTGCTGAAGGATTTCCTTCCAATTTAAAAATTAGTGTTGAGAAGATAAATTTTCATCTTGAGAGAAGACAAGCCGGATACGGTAGGGGAATGAGAATGAAAATTGAATCTGATAAAGCTGATATTATTTCAGGCATCAGATTTAACAAAACGCTCGGCTCGCCTATAACAATATTAATTAAGAACAATGACTGGGAGAATTGGACAGAAATAATGTCTATCAATTCTTTAGATAAAGCCATTGAAAAAATTTCAATCCCTCGTCCCGGACACACAGATTTAGTCGGAGTTACAAAATATAACTTTAACGATATTAGAAATTCGATTGAGAGATCAAGTGCAAGAGAGACTGCAGCGCGAGTTGCTATTGGATCTGTTGCAAGAATGTTTTTGGAGGAGTTTGGAATTTCAATCGGAAGTTATGTCGAAAGTATTGGCGGTATTTTTCCAAAAGAAAGTTTCGCAGAATCTCTTTTCCGAAATGATAAATCGATAAATGCTTGGAATATTTCTGAAACTGCTGACAAAAGTGTTGTGAGAGTTTTGGATAAAATTCAAGAAGAAAAGATTATAAAAAAAATAAAACTCGTTAAGAAAAAAGGGGACACTTTAGGCGGAACGTTTTATACAATTGCATCTGGAGTTCCACCGGGCTTAGGAAGTTATATTCAATATGATACTAAACTTGATGCTGCAATTGCTGCATCATTTATGTCTATCAATGCTATTAAAGGTGTTTCAATTGGAAAGGGATTTGAGTCAGCCGATAGTTTTGGTTCAGAATCTCACGATGAAATTATTTTTGATGGAATAAATTTTTCTCGAAAAACTAACCGCGCGGGTGGAATTGAAGGCGGAGTTTCCACAGGGCTTCCGATTATTGTTTATGCAGCGATGAAGCCAATAGCTACTTTGATGAGTCCAATTCAGAGTATCGATTTAAGCAATTTTAAAACAGTCTCCGCACGCCGAGAACGTAGCGATTTTGTAGCTGTTCCTGCGTGTTCGGTTATTGGTGAGTCAATGCTCGCTTTAGTAATTGCAAATGCTTTTTTGAAAAAGTTCGGCGGCGATTCTATGGAAGAGATCAGAGACAACTATTCGAATTATATAAAAAAAATTGTTCCAAGAATTAAAAAAAATTTTAGAGTTAAAAAATGAAAATAAAAAAATTTATTTTTAATGCTTTCTATGAAAACACCTACATTGTGTGGGATGACATTTCAAAAGAAGGTATTGTAATTGACCCAGGTTGTTATGCACCAGGAGAAAAAAAAGAGTTAAAAAATTTTATAGAAGAAAATAAAATTATTCCAAAATATCTTGTAAATACACATTGCCATTTAGATCATATCTTTGGCAACAAATTTATTCTTGAAAAATATGAGTGTCAATTTTTGATTCCAAAGAATGAAGAGATTTTATTAAAAAATTTTTCTACTCAAGCTGTTTCATTTGGCTTTGATGTTTATGAACAACCAACGAATTATAAATTCTTGGATGATAATAAATCATTAGAAATTGGTGATTACAAATTTGAATTGATTTTTACACCGGGTCACTCGCCGGGTGGATTTTGTCTTTATTCGATTTCTGAAAAAATTTGTTTTACGGGAGATGTTCTATTCAAAGATAGTATCGGAAGGACTGATCTTTTTGGAGGAAGTTTCGAGCAATTGATTTCATCAATCAGGACAAAGTTGCTGATATTAGATGATGAAGTTAAAATATTTCCCGGACACGGTGAAGAATCTTCAATTGGTTATGAAAGAAACTACAATCCTTTCCTAAAGTAATTGTAAATTGTAGTGTAGTATTAATAATTTTTTTCTGGAAGCTGCTAATTTATGTCGAAAAACCTTTTAGTCTATGTTGTAATACTTTTAATATTTCACTTAATAATTTTTATTCTGCCAGCAAATCAAATTTTCCCCAATGGGCATCAGGTTTTGAGTGCTGTCGAAAAATTATATCAAGATTATCATCTACTCTTTAATCTACTCTACACGCTAACGAACGTAATGCTCGTCATCATTGTATCGTTGATACTATTGGTTTTATTGTTGAACAATAGTAGTGTAAGAAAATTTCTAATAAAAAAAATAAAGTTTGAAAAATTTGTTCTGCCATTTATATTTTTAATATTTTTATTCAATCATTGGTTCGTTAGTTTTGAATATGCTCCACTATTAATCGCAACAATTTTTTATCTCCCATATTTGTTAAAAAAGACAATTGATGGAATTGAGTTAATCCCCAAAAATTATTTTGATGCTGCAAAATCTCTTTTTATTGAGAAAGATAAAGCGGAGTCTAAATTATTAAGTCCGCGAATAAATTCACTCTCACTCTTTGAAGTTTACAAAAGTTTGAATTTTGTCTGGTCGATAATAATCTTTTGTGAATTTTTGAGTCCATTTGAAAAAGGGCTTGGTTACTTGCTGAAAATCACTTTCCAATATTGGAGTATTGAGTATTTAATCTCTCTCAGTTTAATTTCGTTGCTTTCGATAACTCTATTAAAAGCATTTTTTCATTACATTGAGAAAAAATTTTATCCGTGGGAGAATTAAAAAATGTTTGAAATAGAAATAAAAAAATTATCGTTCTCATTCCAAAATACAAATGGAATTAGTAAAAAAATTTTCAAAGATTTGGAACAAAAAATTCATTTTGATAAAGAGAATAAAATTATTTCAATTTACGCTCCGTTTGCTTCTGGGAAATCAAGCTTGATGAAAATTATTTCAGGAATTGAAAAGCAAACTTCGGGAGAAATATATTTTAATAATCTCAAAAAATCTGAAGATGAAATAATTCCTTATCTCTCAACTTCTCCGTCATCTTTTCCGTGGTTGAATGTGAGTGAAAATATCTCTTTTGGAATGAAAGCAAAAAATCCCGACATAAGCAAGATTATTGATTTTATTGGCTTAAAAGGGTATGAAGATTTTTATCCAACAGAAGATAGTTTAGGTTTTCGTTTTAGAATTTCATTAGGAAGAGCATTGGCAGTTAATCCAAAGCTTATTGTAATTGATGACTCATTCAAGTTTATGGATGAAGTTACAAAATCAGAATCACTTCAATTATGTCGAAAAATTGCGGATGAATCTGATCTCTATTTTATTTACGCGACTTCAAATATTTTTGATGCAATAAATTTAGGAGATTCAGTTTTAGTCTTCAGAGGTTTACATTTAGATAGTTCGACGATTGTATCAACGAAAAATTCACTAAAGACGACAGACGAGATTATTAATCAAATTTTAGATCTAATAAAAAAATAAATACAAACAAACCAAGAAGAATCTATGAAAGAAAAACTGGAAAAGTTAACAGCTCTTAGGGAAGCAGCAAAATTGGGCGGGGGACTTGATAAATTAAAAGCTCAAGCGAAAAAAGGGAAGTTGTCAGCTCGCGAAAGAATTGAATTGTTAGTGGATGAAGGCTCTTTTGAAGAAACAGATATGTTTGTTAAACAACGCTCAAAAGATTTGGGTCTCGACAAAATTGATATTTTAGGTGATGGTGTAATTACTGGGTTTGCTAAAGTAAATGGAAAACCGATAGCGCTCTTTAGTCAAGATTTTACAGTGCTCGGTGGTTCATTATCAGAAACAAATGCGCAAAAAATTTGCAAAGTAATGGAAGCAGCAATGAAGCTCGGCATTCCTATTATTGGTCTGAATGATTCGGGTGGTGCAAGAATTCAGGAAGGCGTTGGAAGTTTGGGTGGATACGCAGATATATTTTTGCTTAACACACTTGCGTCTGGAGTAGTGCCGCAAATCTCTGTTATTTTGGGACCTTGCGCAGGCGGTGCAGTTTATTCACCAGCAATAACTGATTTTGTTTTTATGGTGAAAAATTTGAGTTATATGTTTGTTACTGGACCGAACGTTGTGAAGACAGTTACACATGAAGAGATAACATTTGAAGAGCTTGGTGGAGCTGATACTCACGCTTCAAAAAGTGGAGTTGCTCATTTCGCTTTTGATAATGAAGTTGAAACGTTACAGAACGTTAGAAGAATGATTGACTACATTCCTATGAACTACAAAGATAGACCTGAGGATATTACTTATTCAGAAAAAAATCATGACTTAATTAAAATTGATGATTTAATTCCTGACTCAAGTAACAAACCTTACGATATGAAAGAGATAATTAATCTATTGATTGATAGTGATTCCTTTATGGAAGTTCATAAAGATTACGCACAAAATATTATTGTTGGATTTGCCCGAATTGGTGGAATGTCAGTGGGAATAGTTGCAAATCAACCAGCACATTTGGCGGGAGTTTTGGATATCAACTCTTCAGTAAAAGGTGCACGCTTCGTAAGATTCTGCGATGCTTTCAATATACCATTACTTGTTTTTGTTGACGTTCCCGGATTTTTACCTGGCACAGATCAAGAGTGGAATGGAATTATAAAACATGGTGCAAAACTTCTTTATGCCTTCTGCGAAGCAACAGTTCCAAAAGTAACTGTAATCACTCGCAAAGCATATGGCGGTGCGTATGATGTAATGAATTCAAAACATATTAGAGGTGATTTTAATTTTGCTTGGCCAACTGCAGAAATTGCGGTTATGGGACCTAAAGGTGCGGTGGAAATTATTTTCAAAAAAGAAATTGCTGCTGCTGCTGACCCTGAAGCAGAATTAAATAATAAAGTGAACGAGTATGTAGAAAAATTTGCTAATCCTTTTGTCGCTGCTGAAAGAGGTTATTTGGATGGAATTATTTTACCTCATGAAACACGCGATAAATTAATTTATGTCTTCAATCTACTGAAAACAAAGGTTGATACTAATCCGAAAAAGAAACATGGAAATATTCCGTTGTAAATAATTAGAATAAAATTCTTTGGTAAGTTCTACTTGCTGAGTTGATGAGTTGCTAATCCATTGTTTAATGAGATGTTATAAGTTTTTATTAATTTTTTACTTGATTAACAATTGAATAAAACTTATGTTGCCAAATACGATCATTAAAATTATGGAGTCACAATGAAAATAACCTTGTTACGACTCTTTGCGGCATCTTTATTCGTTTCATTTTTTGTAGGCTGTGGAACAAATAAAGAGATCACGAAGCAAGTAGAACAAACTGAAGAAACAACTGAAGTCCGAAGAGGGGAAATTGTTTATGAATTATTAGAACAAGCTCGTCAGAGTTATGTTTCAGCTTTATCAAAACAAGAAGTTAATAGTGTAGTTGAAGCGATTAATAATTATGAAAATGCCTTACGGTTAATTAACAATTTAAGTTACTATCCCGGTATAGATCAGAACGAAGCTTATTCAGAGTTATCAAATTCTATTATTGAAGATTATAAAAAATTCATTGATGGATTAAGCGAGTTACCTGAGAATGTTTCATTCGCTGCTTATGAAGAATGGATGGGGCAATCACTTCCTGAAATTGAAATTCCTTTAGCCACTGAAAAAGTAAAAGCACCGATTTTAATTCCTGCCGAAATTCCTCTTGAAGTAAATCCTTCAGTAGAAAAATGGATTGAGTATTTCACCGGTCGTGGTCGTAAGCATATGACTGCTTGGCTTGCACGTTCTGGAAGATATTTTCCTGTGATGCTTAATATTTTGGAAGAAGAAAATGTTCCGAAGCAATTAGTCTATCTGAGTATGATAGAAAGCGGATTGAATCCAACTGCAAGATCTTGGGCTGCTGCTGTTGGAATGTGGCAGTTTGTTAAATCAACTGGTAGAATTTATGGATTGAATTCTGATTTCCATTTTGATGAGAGAAGAAATGTTGAGAAATCTACAAGAGCTGCTGCTCGTCATTTGATGGATTTATATGAAACATTAGATGATTGGTATTTAGCATTAGCTTCTTA
The DNA here is from genome assembly GCA_013824085.1 of Chlorobiaceae bacterium. Lineage (GTDB taxonomy): Bacteria > Bacteroidota > Ignavibacteria > Ignavibacteriales > Ignavibacteriaceae > PNNF01. The sequence goes on from PNNF01000040.1 coordinate 12,066, forward strand.
CAACGCTGGTGAAGGTAGAATTACAAGAGCAATTAGAAGAGCGGGTTCAAGAAACTTCTGGGAGATTCAAAAATTTCTTCCGAAAGAAACAAGAAATTATGTTCCTCAATATATCGCTACTTGTTTGATTGCAATGAATCCCGAAAAATATGGTTTCACCGATATCGAATATTTGAAACCACTCGAATACGAAACTTATAAAATTCACGAAGCAATTGATATGAATTACTTGGCTGCAAGCGCAGGCGTTCCGGTAGATCAATTGACTGAGCTTAATCCAGAACTTACTCAAAATAGTTCACCATCAAATTATCCCGGTGGATATTATTTAAGAATTCCTAAAGGGACACTTCAAACTTTTGCTGCAAACGTAGTAAAAATTCCTGAATCTGCAAGAAGACAATTTGTTTACCATACTGTAAAAAGAGGCGAGACAATAAATACGATTGCTAAGTTTTATGGAGTTTCGAGAGATGAACTTGCTGATGTAAACAACATCTCTGCAAAAACAAAAGTCAAACGTGGCGTTCGATTAAAAATTCCGTTCAAGCCAACAGAGAGTACTTCTGACTTTGCTGTGAATGCTAACACTCAAGAAGCAGAAGAAAATAATTCACGTGGTGATAATGCTTCTCAGAACAATAATTTAGCTCAGAGCAATGTTGCCGATAGCGAGTCTGATTCATCAACTGAAGAAAATACTGAATCTGACGAAGTTTCAACAAATATTATTCCTGCGGGAAAAGTTCTCGTAACTTATACTGTTAAGAGAAATGAAAGTCTTCTACAAATTTCTGATCTTTTTGATGTGCGAGTTAGTGATTTAAGAAACTGGAACGACATCGGTTATACTCAATCAATTAGAGTTGGTCAGAGAGTAAAAGTTTATGTGCCAGAAGATAAAAAAGATTTTTATGCAAGTCTGGATAATCAATCTGCAAGAGAGAAAAAGACTCTAGCAAATAAAAATATTTCATCAGAAAGTCGATTGATAAATCACGTCGTGAAGAGAAATGAATCTCTCTACGCAATTGCAAAAAAATATGATGTTACTCTCGATGAAATTCAAGAGTGGAACAACATTAAAGGAAGTAAATTACAGCGCGGACAAAAATTAAAAATTTACTCAACAAAATTTAATAATGTAGTTGCTGCAAGCAACACAGCCGATAACACTGATAGAAGTAAACCTTTCAGACATAAAGTTAAAAGAGGCGAAACCTTGAGCGAGATCGCGGACAAATACAATGTTAGAGTAAATGATTTGAAGCGATGGAATTCTTTACGTTCTGATAAACTTGTGGTAGGCAAAACACTCAGATTATTCACCGATGAACGTGCTTCATCTTTAGGCGATAGAACTTATAAAACTCCAGGTACATTGACAAATTATACTGTTAAATCAGGTGACGTGATTGGTGGAATTGCTGGAAGATTTAATGTTTCTGCAGCAGAAATTAGAAGATGGAATAATTTGAAGTCGAATAAAATTATGGTTGGACAAAGATTGAAAATTTATTCGAATGTTACTTCAGATGAAACAGTTAGAACAAGCAGAAAATCTAATGAGAGAAATTCACAAGATGGAACTGTTACTCACAAAGTTAGAAGAGGTGAGTCGTTAGATTCAATTTCTAAAAGATATTCTGTTTCGATTAATGAATTAAAAAAATTGAACAATTTGTCTGGCAGCAAAATTAAAGCTGGACAATTATTGGTTGTAAAAAAATAAGGTTCTTTATTTAATGTATTGCTGAAATTTTTCAGCACGGGGTGGGTTTTTGAAACTCTGAGATTATACCCTTTGAACCTGATCCGGATAATGCCGGCGTAGGAATTAATATTTGGTTAAGCCGATTTTTAATCTTTACTATGATTAGGAGTCGGCTTTTTTTTGTTTAAATAAGGAGAAATAAAATGAGGTTACTTTTCTTTTTTTTGTTCAGTTGCAATTTATTATTTGCACAAAATTCAAGCTTGTCTTTAACAATCAAGAATGAAGAAAATAAAATTTTGCATGGCGCTAGTGTCACTCTATTGTTTAATGGGCTTACAAAAGTTTCTAACTATCATGGAAAAGTTGTTTTTGAATCTATTCAACAAGAAGAAATTTCTGTAAGAGTTTCTTTTCTCGGTTATGCAACGCGAGTAATCGAATATAATTTTGAGGATAAAAAATATTTGGAAGAAATTGTAATTTTAGATGGCGAAAATATTCCTGCTCCTGAAGTAGTAGTTACAGGCTTGCGAGGCGACAAGAAATTATCTTCAATAACATTTAGCAATATTTCTGCAAGCGAACTTCAACTACAAACAATGTCGAAGGACATTCCAAAAGCTTTGAGCAATCTTCCTTCTTCAATTTTTTATTCTGAAAATGGAAACGCGATTGGTTACACTTATCTTAGAATTAGAGGATTTGACCAAAGAAGAATTTCCGTTTTTATTAATGGCATTCCACAAAATGATCCTGAAGATCACAATGTTTATTGGATAAATTTTTATGAACTTGCTTCATCATTAGAAGATATTCAAGTGCAACGTGGCGCTGGTGGCAACACTTATGGCTCTGCATCAATAGGCGGATCAATAAATTTAATTACGAAGTTACCTTCAGCAACACCAAGTGTATCAAGCGAAATTGGAATTGGAAGTTTTAATACACAAAAATTTAATCTCTCATTAAATTCTGGTTTAATCGCAAATAATTTTATTCTGAATGGAAGAGTAAGCAGGGTGCTCTCTTCGGGCTATAGAGAATGGGCTTGGACAAATTATTATCGATATTTTTTATCTGGAACTTTTTTGAGCGACAAACAAATAATTAGGTTAAATTTATTCGGCGGACCTCAGCAAGATGGATTAGCATTCTACGGTATTCCAAAAAATTATAATGAAAGTGAATTAAGAAAAACAAATTACGGTGGCAGATTAAATGATAGAGAATGGTTCAATCAACCTCAATTATCTCTGCATCATGAATATTTTCTCAACGAAAAAACTACTCTAAGAAATAGTGCCTTTTTTATAAATGGTTATGGCTATTTTGATTTTGATGGTAGTTGGGGAACAACAGATTATTTTAGATTAGACCCAACGGTTGTAATTCCGACTGACTTGGTAATGCGTGCTTCTGTTGATAATAAACAATTCGGATGGCTTCCGCAAATTCAATATAATCATGATCGCGGTCGAACAATTCTTGGTGCTGAATTAAGATTTCATCAATCACTTCATTGGGGCAGAATTCAATCGGGAAGTGGTTTGTCTGCTGATGTAGTGGGCGAAGCTGATAAACGTTTTTATCAATACAGAGGTGGGAAAAATATCTACTCGTTTTATGTTAGTCACCTTCATCAGTTTGATGAAAAAATTACAGTCAACGCAGATATTCAATTCTTGTCTCAGCAGTATAGAATTTTTGATGAGAAGTTTGTAAACACTGAATTTACAACTCCATATCTATTTGTTAATCCAAAGCTTGGTGTGAATTATAAAATCAATGATAATTACGGCGTCTATTTGAGTTTGGCTTTAACAAGAAGAGAACCACCACTGAAAAATTTGTATGATGCAGGATCTGCATCTTGGGGAGTAACTCCACAATTTAATTTGGATGAAAATGGAAATTACGATTTCGACAATCCTTTAGTTGTGCCTGAAAAATTATTTAACTTAGAATTGGGGTCAAGATACACAAACTCAAAGTTGAACTTGAATACGAATCTGTATTGGATGGAATTTTATGATGAAATAATTCCTTCAGGTGGATTGGATGTTTTTGGTCAGCCTCGTGTTGGAAATGCTGACAAGACTCGACACGTTGGAATAGAAATTGAATCAGCGTATAGAATAATGAGGGGATTTGACTTTAACTTTAATCTTAATTTGAGTTCGAACAGATTTTTAAGTTTTGTTGAATATGATGCTCAAGGAATTGCGATGATTCGTGATGGCAACAATATTGCTAACGCACCTGAAATAATTTATAATGCTTCTGTTAATTATAATTATGAAAATTTATTTGCATCTCTTTTGTTGAAACATGTTGGAAAGCAATTTACAGATAATTCACAACGAGCAAGCGGAACCAATGATGATGCGGTTACAGTTGATGCTTATTATTTATTGGATGCAAAAATTAATTACAAGTTACCGATTAGCTTCGTGGATCTTTCAGTATTTTTGGAAATTAATAATTTGCTGAATGATAAAATTTTGTTAATTGGATTTGACAGAGATAACTTTTTTCCAGCAGCCGAAAGAAATTTTTTCTTTGGCATTCGTATTAATTATTTATAAATCATTTTATGAAAAAATCTATATTAATTGCTAACGGTGCTGCCCCTAAAAAAAGTGAGATAGAATATCTACTCAGAAAAAATTTTACTGAGATAATTTGTGCTGATGGTGGCTTCAATGCTGCAGTTAAATTGGGATATTCCCCAAATTTTGTAATCGGAGATTTTGATTCAATTGATAAAACAAAAATTAAATTGTATGAAGAGAAAACTAAATTCATAAAAATAAAAAGACAAAATGATACTGACGTTGAAAAATGTATAAAGTTTTTAATCAAAAAAAAATATTCTGAAATAGTTCTGTTGGGAGCTTTAGGTCTGCGGTTAGATCATTCAATTAGTAATCTGGGAATTGTATTAAAATTTTTTTCTCAAATAAAAATTTCAATTATCGGATCCAATTCTTATTTAGTTCCTTATTCTAATAATGTAATCTTAAAAACAAAAGCTAATGAGACAATTTCTATTTATGCTTTTGACTATAAAACTAAAATCACCTCAAAAGGTTTATTGTACGAACTTAAAAATGATATTCTTCCTTTCGGAAAAAGAGATAGCACAAGCAACGTTGCTATTGGCGACTCGATTGAACTAAAGATAAAAAATGGAGTTGTATTTGTAGTGCGTGACTTTAACAAAATAAAAAAATATGATCTCATTTAGTAATCTTGATATTTTAATTTTTGTAATCTTCTTTGCAATAGTTCTCATTATTGGTTTTGTGTTCGGGAAAAATAAATCAGGAACAGATGCAGAATATTTACTCAACAACAGAAGTTTGGGCGTTACTCTTTTTGTTCTAACCACTGTTACAACTTGGTATGGCGGAATACTTGGTGTGGGTGAATACAGTTATCGATACGGAATATCAAGTTGGTTTACTCAAGGATTGCCGTATTATATTTTTGCTCTTCTCTTCGCGATTTTTCTTGCAAAAAAAATTAGAAGTGCGGCATTTTTTACAATTCCCGAAAAACTAAATTCGGTCTATGGAAAAAAAGTTGGGATGATCTCAACAATTTTTATTTTCATTTTGACAACTCCTGCACCTTATCTTTTAATACTCGCAAATCTATTGTCATTGATTTTTGGCTTTTCAATTTTTGTTAGTTTAATAATTTCACTCTCAATCACGATTGTATATCTCTTCTATGGTGGCTTTAAGACTGATGTTGCTACAGATGTTCTCTTCTTTGTAGTGATGTTTATTGGGTTTATTATTGCTTTCATTTTTCTCTATACAAATTTTGGTGGGTTGCAATTTCTGAAACAAAATCTTCCCGAATCTCATTTTAGTTTGACGGGAGGGAATTCATTCACATATCTTTTAGTTTGGTTTCTTATTGCACTCTGGACTTTCGTTGATCCCGGAATGCATCAGAGATCTAACGCAGCAAAGAATGGAAACGTTGCTGTTAAAGGTTTACTAATTTCTATTCTGCTCTGGGTATTTTTCGACTTCTTAACAAATTCTGTGGGACTTTATTCACGAGCTTTGCTGCCCGATTTGGAAAACCCTGTTTTAGCTTTTCCACTTTTAGCAGAAAATTTTTTCGGTTCTGGAATTAAAGGACTTTTCTTTGTTGGATTAATCGCAACAGTGCTTTCAACTCTGAACAGTTTTTTATTTTTAAGTGGAGTAACTTTTGGAAAAGATTTTTTAGATATAATTTCAAAAGATAAAAGTAAGACAAAATTAAATACAAGAATTGGACTTGTCGTATCTGGAATTTTTTCAATTATAATTTGTTTAGTTATTCCATCCGTAATTGATATGTGGTATCTGATTGGCTCTCTATGTATTCCCGGATTAATTGTTGTGGTAATCTCCTCCTATTTTGACTCGCTTAAAATCGAAAGCAAAATAATTATCTATGAAATTATACTTGCGACAGCAGCGTCACTAACTTGGTATTTGCTGCGGAGTTTTTCTTTATTGAATGAAAGTTTGAATGTAATTGAGCCGATGATCCCCGGATTGATTATAGCAATATTAATTCACACTTATGGGATATTGAAAAAAAGGCGGTAAAAAAATACCGCCTTAAATTTTTTTGTTTATGGGAGCAAAATAGCAACAGAAATTACAGTAGTCCATAATCCTAATTTATCACCTTCAGCAGATTGAGTAACGTTAAAAGATTTTACAATCTTTCCCGACATTTTATAAATATCTTCGCGTTCATTCCAATCTTGATTTGGATCAAACTCAACGCCTAATGTTGTAGCGAGCATTGTAGCTGCTAAATCTTCTGCGTATTCACCTGCGACTTTTTCAGTCTCACCAAATGGATGATGTTCAGATAAATAGCCATACATCTCAGTATCGGCTGGTAGAGCAACTCCTATTGAAGCTGCGATTAGTCTATTTGGTTCGTTGGTTGAGTTTCGAGCCATAACAGAAAAAGTGATTTGGCCAGGTGCAAGTTCTTTGAATCCCTCTTCTTTTGAAATTCTTTTACAACCAACTGGGAATATACTGCTAACAGTAACAAGATTACATTTCTCTATGCCTGCACTTCTCAACGCCATTTCGAACGATGCAAGATAGTCTTTGTGCTTACCTACCCCTTTTGTAAAGAATATTTTTTTTGGTACATACAATGTATCATCTCCTTTCTAATTGAACTATTTTGTTATTATTTTTAAAAATTTTCTTTTACCAACCTTCAGAATATTTTCTTCGGTTAAGTTTAATATCTTATTTACTTCAATAATTTTTTCATTGTTGAATGTTACACCACCTTGCATAACTAATCTTCTTGCTTCACTTTTTGAAGGTGCCATATTTGTTTGAACGAGCAGATCAATAACTTCAATCGAATTATTTCCATCCCAAATTAATTCTTCTATTTCATCGGGAATTTCTTTCTTAATAAAAATTCTATCAAACTCTGCTTCCGCTTCATCGGCGGCTGCTTTGTCGTGATACATCGTTACAATCTTTTTCGCCAAATTTCTCTTAATATTTCTCGGATTAACATCTGGATTTTCTAAATCATTTTTTATCTGAACTAAATCTGCATTGGATATATCAGTAGCCAATTCAAAATAAGTATAAATTAAATTATCGGGAATAGACAAAGATTTTCCAAAAATTTCTTTCGGAGAATCTGAGATCCCAATATAATTTCCATAAGATTTACTCATCTTCTCAACTCCATCAGTTCCAACCAAAAGCGGCATAGTGATTATAACTTGTGGCTCAACATTAAACTCACGTTGTATGTCACGTCCGACGAGCAAATTAAATTTTTGGTCGTTGCCACCTAATTCAACATCGCTCTCAATTGCTACGGAGTCCATTGCTTGTGCAAGTGGATAGAGAAATTCGTGAAGACTAATTGGTTCAAAACTTTTATATCGTTTTGTGAAATCGTCTCGCTCCAGCATACGTGCAACTGTATATTTTGAAGCAAGTTTAATCACATCTTCAAAAGTCATTTTGCTTAACCACTCAGAGTTGTAAACAATTTTAGTTTTCTCTTTATCCAAAATTTTTGACGCTTGAAGAAAATATGATTCACCATTTTTTCGAGTATCGTCCAATGTTAAAGCGGGGCGAGTAGCATTTCTTCCCGAAGGATCACCAATCATTCCAGTGAAATCTCCAATAATCAAAATAGCGTTATGACCCAATGTTTGAAACTGTGCAAGCTTCCTAAGTACTACCGCGTGACCAAGATGTAGATCCGGTCTGCTTGGGTCACATCCCAATTTTATATTTAATGGTTTGCTGGTTTTTAGTGAACGCTCAATTTTTTGAACTAAGAAATCTTCAGGGATAATTTCTGTAGTTCCCCTTTTGATTAAATCCATCTGTTCGTTTATTGGAGGGAAATTAAATTTCAATTCTTGTTTGGTCTCCGATTTAATTTTTACTAATATTTATAAATGACAAACCGAAAATAATAAAATTAGAAAAATTATTTTGATTAATTTTTTTTAAGATTAATATTTATCACTTTTTTGTTCTTCTCTTTTTAGATCTTTCTTTTTAATATCTTCTCGTTTATCGTAATTCTTTTTTCCTTTTGCAATTCCAATCTCAATTTTTACAAGACTTCCTTTTAAGTAGATTCGAAGGGGAACGAGAGTCAATCCTTTTTCTATAACTTTACTATTCAGTTTTCTTATTTCAATTCTGTTGAGCAATAATTTTCTTGTTCGAGTCGGTTCGTGGTTATTTATGTTTCCATGTTTGAATTCATTGATATGAAGTCCAATCAACCAAACTTCACCATTTTTTATTTGCACATAACTATCAATAAAATTTGCTTTACCTTCACGTAACGATTTTACTTCCGTTCCTTTTAAAATAATTCCAGCTTCATATCTCTGTAAAATGAAATACTCAAACTCTGCCTTTCGGTTAACAACAATATTTCTAATTTCTAATGCATTATTCATAAAAATCCAAATAATAATTTAACCTTTATCTGAAATAATTCATAAAATACCTAAACAAAATATTAATGAAAAAAAATTATGTTGCAATTTATTTTTGAAAATCAATCGTGTTTTTTGGTTTAAGAAGATTAAGAGTTCGTAGTAAGAAGTGCGAACTCCAATAATATAATTAAAAGTTTATGTAATAGCACAATAGAAATGTCAGTAGCAAGTAATTTTCGGATCTCAAAAAAGAGGGATTCGGAAAATGGAAGGACTACTGACAATGAGCCGCAAAGAAGCCGACCGATTGGAAATAATTGGTCAGATAGAATCAAAAACAGTTACGGTAGAGGCAGGATCGACTTTGATGAGAATCAGTCCCAGGCAAACCTATCGTGTGTTAAAGAAAATCAAGGAAGAAGGAACAAGAGGACTAATCCATAAAT
>PNNF01000041.1 GCA_013824085.1 Chlorobiaceae bacterium
CGTCATCAGCGTTCCAATGAAGCAGTTAGAGAACTGTGTAGTTACAAAAAATCTATTCATACAAGGACATTCCTAAAATCTAAATTATTGTAATTAATATCTACGTGAATCAGTCCCGAAAACTTTCGAATCTGAATGAGATTTATATCCCCTTAATTAATTTTTCTTAAATATTTTCATTAATGGAAATAGATGATTGCAATCTATTTTTGTTCAAACACTGTAGGAATGAAATATTTGCAACTAAAAATTAGGAATCGATAATCTATAAATAAAATTATTTAATTAATTGAGATTTTTTTTGATTCATCACGTTTGAATTATTCACACATTGATTTTTTATCTGAAGTAATCCTATGCTTTGTATTTCAATAAAAGAATACTAAGTTTCCTAAGCACTTTTTATTTAATCATGAAATAAAAAAAAATCTACTTAGCATAATTTGAGTTCTAGATAGATTACACAAAAGTCAAACTTTGATAATGATTTTTTTCAGTACTTATTAAATGGAGGTTGGTGATGTTAAGCTTCATCCGATTTGTAAGTGTAATTCTTATTTTTGCTATAAATCTTCAAGCCCAATATGGAGATGATAGACATCGCAGAATTTCCCTTCTTGACGCCAATAATATTCAAACTATTTTTTCAAATACCGGTATTTTTAGTAATCACCAATTATTTCGTGGTACGTGGAAAGGGACTCATAATTCCTACTTCGGAGACAATAGCATTTTAATTGGCGTTCAATTACCGATTAAAGATTATAATAATGATGGTAGTTTAGATACACTTACTCCCGTTATAATTACTCCCGTGTCCAGACCGGGCGGAGGAAATTTTCCAACTGGTGGTGGCAATCACTGGGGATTTGAACCTGTTCCGGGTTTCTTCAATCTACTAAATCCAGATACGTTAAGACAAATAGCATTAAGTAATTATCCAATCACTTGGCCTAACAGGTGGCCCGATCAACCCACTTGGGGAAGTAATGTATGGAATGGATTATTTGGACCAAATGCATTTGTTGGTAAACAAGAAGCATACTTTGTAATTGATGATAGCAGAGACGAAGATATGTTTCGACGTTTTGGATTTTTGCCAGACTCCACAAATCCTACCCGCAAAGGTTACGGCATAAGAGTTAGTGTCCGTTATGTGCAATTAGATAAGCCACTTTTTAAGGATATTTTATTTAGAATTTATGATATAAAAAACGAAAGTTTATTTAATTATTCAAAAGTTGTTTTTGGTAAATTGTGCGGAACCTACATTGGCGGATATGGCGATGAATGGAATGATGAGGCATCTCTTTTTTATCCAAAGGATAACATAATTATTACACAAGATTTTGAACCAAGTATGAATGGTGCGCCACTTGTTAGAACATCTGCAAATGATAGATGGAGAGGTAGAGTAGGTAAATTTGCTGAAGGATTTTTACAAGCTCCTAATCAAAATAGAATTGCAAGTTATGTTAATTTTGTTCCCGCAAATAATATTAGATTGAGTGATGAAAGAGATTTATGGAGGCGACTAACACCTGGATTTTTTTATTTCCCGAGCTCTGTAAACTATAGTTTCGATTCAATTCCAATTGCACAAAGGGGAGAAGATGGCGACTACATGTTCGGTTCGCATTATTTTTCGCTTGCTTCAGGTGAAACAAGGCGAATCGCAACTTTTCTTACATTCGGTGATAATCGATATGAAAATTTAATAAATGCTAAGAATGCAGAAGCATTATATCATTCAAATTTTGATACTGTTTTAGTAACAACCGCTATTACACTGACTAATCCAAACTTTTATAAAACTCTAACTGGAGTTGAGACAATTAGATGGAGTTCGCGTGTGACTGCCGGTACCGTAGAAATTATGTTCAGTCCCGATGCGGGGGAGACTTGGAAAATTATCGAAAAGAACGCTCCGAATTCAGGAGTATATCAACTTAATACAACTCTTTTAGAAGATTGCTCATTTGGACTTTTACGTTTGTACAAAAAAGATTCTAATGGAAATATTTACGGTTTCAGCCAGAGTAGATATTTTAAGATTAATAATCCGGGGAATGGAAGTCCTTTCGTAAAAATATTAAATGAAGAATTTGCAAATGGAATTGTGATAACAACTCCTACTCAGCCTTTTAGATTATTAGTTGGTGATCCAGAATCAACACAATTAAACTTGAGATTTTATTATAGTCTTTTTGATGATACATCTTTTGTTTTCACTCAATCAATGACTATACAAAGTGATTCAGCTTCTCAAATTTTCAACTTGAATTTGCTCCCAATACCTAACTCACAAAGATTAATTATCAAAGTAGAAGTGAGCGATGGGCAATTTAATCATTTTGATTTAACTGATAGATTTGAAAAAAATAATGCAAGGCAGGTTGTTACTACTTCTAACGTTCATTTTATAAACAGGTTTGCCGAAGTTCCAGTCCAAATAAGAATAATTGATAGCACACAATTTACTTCAAGTGAATATATCATAACATTTAATGATACTTTAGATCTTGCTAAAAAGTATTTTAGTGTTTTCAAACGAGCTACTAACTCGTATTTGTTAAGGTTAAGTAGATTAGTTCCTTTCAGTGAATCAGAAGTTTTTGATGGAATGACTTTATATACCGAAGATATTTTTACTCAAGTCGATACCGCAAGATCACACTGGAATATCAATAGACCTAACAACCTAAATTTTTCTTGGATGCGTTACTCTTCATTTACTGTGACAGGTTTGACACCACCTTTTGATTACGCTCTGGTTTTTTCAAATAGTTATTCTGATTCGTCAAATAATTTAAATCATTTATTAGGTTATAATTTCCCTATTTCAACGCGGTTAAATTTTAGAATTTTTGATATTACCAATAAAACCGCCCCGAAGCGAGTAAAGTTTTCTTTTTTTGAAGAGGACTACACAAAACGTGATACTCTTTCAAATTTTGATGTAATTGTTTTATCGAATCCGAATGGAACATTAATTTCTTATCTTTTATATTTTGTTGGAGAAAATTCATTTATTCCTTCAGCAGGTGATACACTATTTATTAGGACAATGAAAGGGTTATCAATTTTTGATTCAATAAGAGTTGCTGGGTTGAGTGTTGGAATTAATCCTGAGTCGAACACCATTGTTAATTTTAATTTATTTCAAAATTTTCCGAATCCATTTAATCCGGTAACAAACATAAAATATGCGATTCCTGAAGAATCTGTTGTTACGATAAAAATCTATGATATTATGGGACAAAAAATTAAAGTACTGGTAGATGAAATTCACTCACCCGGTTATTATTTAAAAGCTTTTGATGGATCGCGACTTGCAAGTGGAATCTATTTTTATCACATTTCTGCAACTGCTTTACATAGTAATAAAGAATATTTTTCAACAAAGAAAATGATCTTGCTGAAGTAATGATAATTGTTGTTAAAGGGAAATAAATATTTTTATTTTTATCCACACCTTGAAAGACGTGGCAAATAAAAATTTGATAAATCATTATTGTGATTAAGATGAGTAGAGCAAACAATCTACAAAAAAAAAGTCCCGAAAAATTTCGGGACTTTTTGTTTGTAGCATTCTTATAAAATATCAGACAATATATTCTTTTATACTGGCAATTTTTCTGTTGTATAAATTTTGTTGAATTGTTTTTCGTCTCTTGTTTTCCAAGCACCCGAGTGATATCCGTATCCAACAACCAAAGGCATTGCAATAGTTGCTTCAGCAAAAACCATCTGCTCATATGTCGTTTCAACTTTTCCCCATGAACTTGCTTCTTTTAATGTAGAGCCCGATAAAGCTCCATCGCGCTCATCTGCAACTGTAATTTGAATTGCATATTTATGCATCGTAGGATTTTCGTCCAGCAAATCTGCAGCAACTACAATATCTTGCGTAAAGTTTTTAGGCACACCTCCACCAATCATAAAAATTCCGGTTTCTCTATTCACCAATTTTATTTTCGTTAGTTCAAGAAAATCTTTTGCGGCATCGAGTGAAACATGTGCATTAGGATTTTTTGTTTGATGCATTACAAATCCAAAGCCAGCAGAGCAATCAGAAAAAGCAGGGACAAAAATCGGAACATTTTTTTTGTACGCAGCATAAATTACTGAGTCATCAACTTTTGGTCCGCCGTTCATTTCTAAATATTTTCCAAACTCCCAAATAAGTTCGCGTGAAGAATATGGTCGTGGCTCTAATGAATCCAATATTTTTGCAGTTGTATCATCACAAATTCTTAATTCATCTTCGTCGATATAAGTATCATAAATTCTATCAATCGCGAGTTCTCGTAATTCATTGTCATCACTAAACTGCGAGCCGAGGTAATGCTTGAATCCAAGTGCTTCAAAAAAATCTTGGTCAACAATTATCGCACCAGTTGAAACGATAGCATCAACCATATTATTCATAATCATATCGTGAACAACTTTTTTTAATCCCGCACTAAATAAGCTTCCGGCTAATGTAAGTATTACAGCACACTCTTTTTCTTTGAGCATCATCTCATAAATCTTTGAAGCTCTGTGTAAGTTGCGAGCTTGAAATGCCATCTTCTCCATCTCGTCAACAAACTGAACGACATTATGTTTTTTAATATCAATATGCTCGATTACTTTATTTAAGTATTCTCTTTTCTCTTTCATGAACTACTCCTTGTAAATAACTAATTTATTTTAAAACTCAATTTACTAAACTTAAAAAAATATTTTTGCAATTCTCAATATCCCTTGTTTCCATCTTACGCGATGAGAAATTCCAGATGAGGATTGAATCATATCGATATTGTCAAGATACCACTTGAAATTTCTTAACAGTGCATCTTTGTTTGAATACACTGGTTTGTAGCCCAAAATATTTTCTGCTTTTTCAATCGATACAAAAGAATCTTTAGATGCGGTTTCATAAACCCATTTGTAAAGAGGAGATAGTTTTAATTTTTCTAAAAACCTCAGAGTCGAAATTATTAAATTTTCTGGAAGCGGAATAATTTTTTTTCCCCGTCCTGCATGATCAAGAACAGCTTGGTAATCCTCTTTCATAGTTGTGAACTCTTTTGCACCAATGTTGAAAGTATCATTAACCTTATCGGTCTCTAAAGTTGCACAAAGATAAATAGCTTCGCAAAGATCTTCAACATCAAGCAATTGATATCTATTATTTCCTTTCCCAATCATCGGGAAATTGTGTCCATCTTTTGCCCAATCATATAGAAGATCAAAAACGCCAAGACGTTCAGGACCAATGAATGATTTCGGTCTCAGGATTGGGACGCACATATTTTTTTTTCGAAATTTTAAGCACTCTTCTTCAGCCAATATTTTTGCTTCGCCATAAGCACCAACACCAATCAGTTCATCTGTTTCGAGTAGAGGATGATGATCAGGAATTCCATAAACAGCAGTTGATGAAATATGGATAAATCTTTTTACTCCAAATTTTTCGGAGGCTTCTAATAAATTTCTTGTTCCATCAATATCAGTGGAATAAATATCTTCAGGTTTGTAAAGTGGTAAGGCCGCAGCGCAATGAATTACTTGGTCAACATTTTGAATTGCTTTTTCGATATCGGATTTATTTCTGATGTCACCTGTTACTGAAGTTATTAAATTTTTGCAATCTTTATAATCAAAAGGAACTACGTCAAGATTTACAACCTCATGATTTTTTTTTAATAAATATCTAATAATGTTTATTCCCAAAAATCCTGACCCACCTGTTACTAAAAATTTCATTACTTTTCCTTACTTTACTTTTTAAATTATTTATCAACTAAGAATTTGTTATTAATCACTCAAGAATAAAAAATTGTCATTGTCAAAAATAAATATAAACCCTGAGAAGAAAACTTTTTTTGGATTAATAATTTCAATTTTAATTCATCTTCTTATACTTACATTTTTTGCGTTGAGTGACTACAACTCTTTTACAGGTGGTGGCACAAATTTGAGATTTGAAATAGAAACATTCAATTCAAGTTTAGCAACTTCAGAATTAAATGAAGAAAAAATTAGTAGTGTAAATGAAGCTGAAAATATTTTGAATGAAGCAAGTGGTGAAAAAGTTTTAACGGGAGAAAATATTTTAAAGAGTGATGAAGAAAAAACTCAATTAGAAAATTTAGGATCATCAACAATAACAGCTCCAACTCGAGCAAAGTTTGGAAGTGGAATTTCTATAGCTGAATCAGACACAACAAAACTTTCACAAATTTATTCTGAAAAATCTTTGAACGTTAGAATTAAATTTCCACAAGGTTGGACATTTCTTGATCAAGATGTAAGAAATAAATTAGATGGAGTAACATTTTATTATCCTGTTAGTTCGGGCATACCACCGAGTGTTCATTTTGAAGTTGCAGAAAAATTTAAATTTAATCCAACTCGATTTACTCAAAAAATTGAGATGAATGGATTTGTTGCACATTTTAACGATCCGACTGAAATGGAAAATCATGTAAGTCAAACAATTTACCTAAGAACTGAGACAGAAGAAGACTATATTGTGAAGCTAAATACAATTGGTTGGGAAAGTTTTAACGCATATCAGCCAATTTTTTTTGGCATGATTCGAACATTTCGGTTTGGGTGGAAAATCTTTTAGAAAAAAAAGAAAAATTTATCTTTATAAATTAATTGACTTTTAACGCTCTGACTTTTATCTTTGCAAACTATGTTTTAATAGAATTTTGCTATTGGAGGTAATTTAAGTGAAACAAGAAAAATTAACGAGATTTGTTAAGCCGTCTGAAGCTGACCAAAAATGGTATTTGGTAGATGCGAAAGATCAAACTTTGGGTCGATTTGCGAGCAAGGTGGCAAGAATAATTAGAGGAAAAAATAAACCTGTTTTTACTCCTAATATGGATACAGGTGATTTTGTAGTTGTGATTAACGCTGAGAAAATAAAAATCGCAGCTAAAAGAGAACTTAATAAAGAGTATATTCATCACTCTGGTTACCCTGGTGGCTTGAAGTCAAAGTCTTACAAAGAAATGAAGGCGACTAAACCCGAATTTATTATTCAGAACGCAGTAAAAGGAATGTTACCAAAAACAAAACTTGGTAAAAAACTTATTACAAAATTAAAAGTGTATAAAGGTGATATTCATCCGCACGAAGCACAAAAACCGGAACTAATCAGTTTATAACGGAGAGAGAATGAACGACCAAATTTTTATAGGTAGAAGAAAAACTTCTGTCGCTAGAGTTATTATCAGAAACGGATCTGGAAAAATAACTGTCAACGGAAGAGATTTTGAGAATTACTTTACTCAACCAATGAATAGAGAAGATATCTTATCACCTTTCAGAGTAACACAGACCGAATCGAAATATGATTTGTCGATTAACGTAACGGGCGGTGGAACTACAGGACAATCGCAAGCAATTAGATTAGCAGTGTCCCGTGCGTTAGATACACTTGATAGTGATCTACGTTCTAAATTAAAAGTTGAAGGATTTTTACGAAGAGATCCAAGAATGGTTGAACGGAAAAAATACGGCAGACCAAAAGCTCGTAAGAGATTCCAGTTCAGCAAGAGATAATTTTTTAATTAACTTATTTAATAATTCATATTCTCTGATTCACCTCCTGTGTCCCGCAAAATAATGGGATTAAAGGTGAAGTTGAAGAGAGTAGAAGTTCAACAGGAGCAAAAATGCCTAAAATTGATTTAACTCAATTGATCGAAGCAGGTGCACATTTTGGGCACCTTACACGTCGTTGGAATCCGAAAATGAAACCGTATATCTTTATGGAGAAAAACGGTATTCATATTATTGATCTCAAAAAAACTCAACATCATATTCATGAATCAGCGCAAAAACTTTTTGAAATTGCTGCTGAAGGAAAAAAAATATTGTTTGTTGGAACAAAAAAACAGGCCAAAAATGTAATTGAAACTGAAGCTAAACGATCCGAACAGTATTGGGTTTGTGAAAGATGGCTCGGCGGTATGTTAACAAATTTTTCGACCATAAGAAAAAGTGTGAAGAGACTTCAAACAATTGAAAAACAAGAAGTTGATGGTACGTTCGAAAAAATTACAAAAAAAGAGAGACTCTTTTTATCTCGTGAAAAAGATAAACTAAAGAAAATTCTTGAAGGTGTTGAAGCTATGACAAAATTGCCTAGCGCTATTTTTGTCGTAGATGTGAAAAAAGAATCTATTGCTGTGATGGAAGCTAAAAAACTTGGCATACCCGTCTTCGCTATTGTGGATACTAATTGCGATCCTGATCCTATCAATTATTTAATTCCAGGAAATGATGATGCAGTTAAGACTATCGAACTGATTACTAGAATAATTGCTGACGCTGTTATTGAAGGAAAAGAAAAAGCTAAAGAACTAAAAGCTGAAGATTCTGCTAAAAGTGAAAGAGCAGCAAAAGTTAATGAAAAAGGAAATTAATTTTTCAATAAAGGAAATTATATGAATATTACTGCTTCTCAGGTAAATGAATTAAGAAATAAAACAGGCGCTGGAATGATGGATTGCAAAAAAGCTTTGACTGAAGCTGAAGGCAACATCGAGAAGGCGATTGAGATTTTAAGAAAAAAAGGAGCTGCAGTTGCAGCTAAAAGAGCTGACAAAGCCGCTAATGAAGGATTGGTTCTAACCAAAATAGTTGGGTCAGACCAGGGCTTTATTATTGAAGTAAATTGTGAAACTGATTTCGTAGCTAAGTCTGATGACTTCATTAAGTTCGCTAATAAAATTCTTGAAGCTACTGAATTATTGCTCCCAACTTCCTTCGAAGATTTACTCGCAAAAGATCCGTCGCTACAAATTTCTCTCGATGAGTTAATCGGAAAAGTTGGTGAGAAAATTGTTGTTTCAAGAGTTGCTGTTGTTAAAGCTGACAATGGTATTCTTGTTGACTACATTCATCCCGGCTCTAAACTTGGTGTAATCGTTAGATTTGATTTTCTTCCAAAAGAAAAAGCTGAGGAATTTCTTCCACTTGCAAAAGATATCGCTATGCAAGTTGCAGCAATGAAACCAGTTTCAGTCTATAGTAACGAAGTTCCGAAAGATGTAATCGAAAAAGAAATTGATATCTACAAAGAGATTGCTCGTAAAGAAGGAAAACCTGAAAATATTTTAGAAAAAATTGCTACAGGTAAACTCGGTAAATTTTATCAAGAAAATTGTCTTGCTGAACAAGCATATATTAAAGACAATTCAAAAAGTATTGGTAACTTAATCGCTGAGTTCAACAATAAGAATGGAACTGAGACGAAAATAAATTCGTTCTTACGTTTTCATCTTGGTGATGAGAATAAAAAATAATCAAATAAAAAAAGTCTTAACAAAAAATTAAGACTTTTTTTTTATCTATACCAAAAAAAATAAAAGTGGGTTAAATGAAATTTGATAGAATATTATTGAAGTTAAGTGGTGAATCTTTAATGGGAAAAAAAGGATTTGGAATTGATCCCGATGTCCTTGATTTTTTTTCAGATGAAATTATTTCTGTTCATAGTATGGGAGTTCAGATTGGAATTGTAATTGGTGGTGGAAATATTTTTAGAGGACTCAACGCAGAGGGGCAAGGAATTGATCGTGTTACCGGCGACAATATGGGAATGCTCGCAACGTTGATAAATTCTTTGGCACTTCAAAATGCAATCGAAAAAAAGGGAGTTTATACAAGATTGATGAGTGCTATACAAATGCACCAAATAGCTGAGCCATATATCAGACGAAGAGCGATTAGACATTTAGAAAAAAATAGAGTCGTAATTTTTGGTGCGGGAACTGGACATCCTTATTTTTCAACTGACACCGCAGCCACACTCAGAGCGGTTGAAATAAATGCCGACGTAATTATTAAGGGAACCCGAGTAGATGGAATTTTCGATTCAGATCCAGAAAAAAATTCTAAAGCTCTGAAATTTGAATCGATTGGATTTAGAGATATTCTAAACCAAAATTTAAGAGTGATGGATATGACCGCAATAAGTTTATGTCAAGAAAACAATTTACCTTTAATTGTTTTCAATATGGATATTCCGGGAAATCTAAAATCGTTGGTTAGTGGAGAAAAAATTGGGACTATAGTAAAATAGATGAGAAGATTTTTTATTTTTGTAATTAATTTTTTAACAAAAGTGAGGAGTTATGGAATCGATTCTTAAAGATGCAAAATCAAGGATGGATAAAACTATTGAAAATCTCAGAAATGAGTTAGCGAAGATTAGATCCGGCAAAGCAACAACAGCGCTTTTAGACACTGTTAAAGTTAATTACTACGGAACTATCACTCCGCTTAAACAAGTTGGAAATGTGAACGTACTTGATTCGCACACTCTTTCAATTACACCTTGGGATAGATCGTTAATTCAAGCCATTGACAAAGCAATTTTAGAGGCGAACTTGGGCCTTAACCCGATGAGTGATGGAACAAATATTAAAGTGCCTATTCCACCATTGACAGAAGAGAGAAGAAAAGATTTAGTTAGACTAATAAAAAAAATTGGCGAAGATTCAAAGATAGCTGTTAGAAATGTTCGCAGAGATGCAAATGAACATCTAAAAAAAGCTCAGAAAGAGAAAAAAATGACTGAAGACGATTTGAAAGAATCTGAAGACAAGACACAAAAACTTACTGATGACCATATTAAACTTGTTGATGATATTTTAAAGCATAAAGAAAAAGAAATTTTAGAAGTCTAAAATTATTTTGTGAGAATAAAAAGCTGTCGAAATTTGACAGCTTTTTTCTTTTTAAATGTATGGTTTATTTCTTTGTTTATTGAAATTGATTCGAATTGCTATCAAAAAATATTTTTAAAATTTTGTGGAAGATAAAGCATATGATGAAAATAGGGATGAATAGAATCCTTCAAATTGATTAATTTAGGAAAATTAAAAAGAGTATAGTTGCAAGTCTCAATAATAAAAAATATCCTATTGTTTTCGGGAGGAATAATCTTGTTCCTCGCAGGTTGTGTGCTTTATGGGATAATATTGAACACAGCAGATAAAACTTTAAAAGAAGAGATGGACGCAAAAAAAATCACACAAATTGAAAATGCAATTTTGGTGATTGATCGAAATGATTATAAACTTTATCTTTATGACGATACAACTTTAGTTAAAGAATATAAGGCAGTGTTTGGAAGAAATCCCGATCAGAAAAAAATAGCAAGTGATTTGGCAACTCCAATTGGTACTTATGAAATTTGTGAAATTGATTCAACAAGCAAGTACAACATTTTCTTAAGAATAAACTATCCCAACATCGATGATATTAGCGAAGGCTTGAAACTTGGTTTGTTGACTAAGAAAGAATATGAAGATTTACGATTCGATTATTTTTATGGAACTTGCATTAATGAAAACACAAGAATGGGCGGCAAAATGGGAATACATGGAATTGGTGATTTCGATCTGATTTTTAGAAATCTTCCGTTTGTTTTTAATTGGACTAACGGCTCGATTGCAGTCAGTAATAGTAGCATCGAGGAGATTGCATCAGTAATCAGGAAAGGAACAAAAGTTGTTATTAAAAAATAGTTCTAAAATATTTTTTCTGCTAGTGATTATCTCTTTTACTTTTTCAGCTTGTAAAAAAACAGAAGAAAAAAAAATAGAAGTTGATTTCAAGTCTGCAATTGAGACGCAAAGTTTTGCAAAAAATTATTTGTATGAAAATTTTCAATTAAAAATTGACTCAGTATTTATTCTAAATTTCTCTTCTGATAGTTTAAAATCCTTAGTTGCGTTTCAAGAAATATCAAATAATAAAGAAGCAGGATTGAAAATATTTAATTTCACAATTGGAGATACTTCTTTAACAAAAATATTTGAATCTAATTTACTTGATGGTTCAATCGAAGGCTCATCAATACAGCAAGTAACATTACCCGAATTTACGTATCAACTTTTGTATTACAACTCATTAGATTATTTTACGGGTTCGCGCGGCGGAGATATTTTTCTCTATTTAGTTGATAGTAAACTAAATGAAATTTATTATGCCCATCTTTCCATAACAGCTAAAAGAAATCCGAGACTCTTTATTTCTGAAAACACTAAATTACCGACGGTACGAAAATTTTTTAATGACGAATTAAAAAATGATTTTCCAAATCTTGTAATTAGCAGAAAAGATATTAAAAGTGATCTCTAAAAAAAGACATATTAATTTGAAATTATTTTCAATAATAATCTTATTTATTTTTACTGCAAAGTTTAGTTACAGTCAAAATACTTTTGAATTAACTAAAGTAGAATTTTTTGGCAATTCCTCTTTTTCATCATCTACATTAGCCGATGTAATTGTGTCAAAAGAAAGTCCAGGTTGGATTTCACAATTCATCAATTCATTCACATCATTTGGTAAGGGAGCTTCATATTTTGATAGCTTGAATATTAGATTCGATTTGTTGTCGCTCAACGAATTTTATGTTTCAAATGGTTATTTCAATTCCAAATTTTTTGCAGAATATTCTGCGGACACTGCAAAAAAAAATATTTCACTTAAGTTTTATATTGAGGAGAACCAAAGAGCATTGATCAATAAATTAAATATTTTTGGATTAGAAGTAGTACCACAGCTATTGAATCAATCTTTATTTAAATCTCTTACAATAGATACAACTCAATACTATTCTGAAAATAATGTAAAGCAGAACATCGATCGAATTGTAGTTACATTACAGAACAATGGTTATATGCAAGCGAGATTTGACTCAACAATAATTTATCGCGATACTGTAAAACATAATGCAAATGTAAATATCTATTTTAGTGTTGGAGCATCGTATCAAATCAGTTCTGTGCTAATTGAAAAGAGTGGAGAAGGTGCGGACAAAGTAGATGAACAAATGCTTCGCGAGATTGTTGGTTTTGAAGAGAATGAAACTTATAACTTAGAAAAAATTCGACAGAGCCAAGTTCGGCTTTATAGAACAGGGCTATTCACCTCCGTGATTCTTTCGCCAAAACTTGCTGATACACTTCAAGGAAAAGTTCCACTAATTATGACGGGACTTATTGGGAAGATGAATGAACTGTCGCCAGAAATTATTATGAACAATGAACAGGGAACATTTAATTTAGGTTTGGGAACAAATTATATCAGAAAAAATTTTCTTGGTGCTGCAAGAAAACTTACAAGTGGCGGAAGTTTTGGTATTCAAGATTTTTTTAGAATTGATTTTAGTAATTTATCGCGCAAATTTTCTCTTCAAGACACAACACTGATGGGCTATTGGGAAGGCAGAATTAAAATTGAAGAGCCATATGTTTTTAATCAACCAATTTTTGGAATATTTGAAACTTACATTAACGTAGAAAAAAATAATATCGGTTCAATCAGAAGAATTGGTGGTAAACTCAGTTTTGAATTTGAACTTCCTTCTCATACTTTTGTAAATTATTTGTCAACTTATTACAATCTTGAAGCAGTTGATTTTACTTTACGCTTCACAGAAGGAGCAGCTAAGTTAAGATTGAATTCAACTCTCTCAGTGTTGGGAGCTGATATTCGTTCATTAAAAACAGACAGTCCACTTTTTCCAACGAGGGGTTATAATCTTTTTTTAAACTTAGAAGAAGCAAATTTAATTCCATATTTGATAAACAGATTGTCGAATAAAATAATAGGTTCACCCGCATTTTATAGGGCGCTAATCACTTTCACGAATTATCATTCTTTGTCTCAAGCACGCAACGCAATTTTTGCATTTAAAATAAAAACTGGTTACACTCAATCATATGTTGGAAGTGATTTAGACATTCCTTCAAACAGAAAGTTTTTTGCAGGAGGAAGCACTTCTGTAAGAGGTTGGCAACCCAGACAACTTACGCGAGTTCAGGTTGTTAGTGCTGGCCAAGTTCCACAAGATTTAATCCAGTCATTAAGTGCGAATGCTTTCGTATTAGGTGGCGGCACTTTTTTATTAGAGGGGTCAATGGAATATCGATATCGATTTAAAAATGATTTTGGGACAGCTCTGTTTGTTGATTGGGGAAATGTTTGGAGTGGTTATAAAGATCTCAGATTCAATGAAGTGGCAGTAGCTACTGGCTTTGGGTTCAGATATTATACATCGTTTGCTCCCTTCAGAATTGATTTTGGTTTCAAGACATTTGATCCCGAAAATCGAATCCCCTTTTTCAAAAGAAAATTTTTCGATATTATGGAGTTTCATTTCGGAATTGGGGAAGCATTCTAATAAAAGATTTTCTTGGTCAAGTTGATGTTCTTGCCTATTTTTACAGACTATTTTAAGCGAAAATTATGATTTCAAGTATGACAGGTTTTGGGAAATCCACAAAAAATATTAATGGATTTTCTATTGAAGTTGAATCAAGAAGTGTGAACAATAGATTTTTAGAAATCTCTCTAAAGTTGCCTTCATCATTGGTTCAAAATGAATATGAACTTAAGGAATTTATCCGAACAAAAATTAAACGTGGAAAAATTTTCACAAATGTTTCTATAAAAAATTTGGATGAAGAAAAAAACAGTCTGATAGTTAACGAAGAAAAAATTACAGAAACTGTAAATGCACTTAAGAGAATTAGAAAAATTGTTGGAAGTAAAGAGAAACTAAAACTTGAACATATATTGTCATTCAAAGATATTATTACCCCTGTTCAGCTTGAATTAGATGAAGTAAAATTAGAAATACTAAAAAATACGATTGCTGAGTCGCTAGATAATTTGATTAAGATGCGGAATAATGAAGGAAATGAATTAGCAAAAGATTTTATTTTAAGATTAGAAAATATTGAAAATTATTTAACAGAAGTTCAAGCGTGTTATGAATCTGTTTTGATTGAGTATCGCGCAAAGCTTCGTGAAAAAGTTGCAACTCTCATTCAAGATTTATCAAGTTTTTCTGAGAGACTGGAATTAGAAATTGCACTAATAGCTGACAAGTCTGATGTTACTGAAGAATGTGTAAGATTAAAAAGTCACATAAAATTTTTTAGAAATACAATTGAGAATGATTCAGAAGTTGGACGGAAATTAAATTTCATTTGTCAAGAGATGCATCGCGAAGCTAATACAATAGCGTCAAAATCTATATCAATGGAAGTAACAAAATTTTCTGTATTAATCAGAGAAGAGATAGAAAAAATAAGAGAACAAATACAGAATATTGAGTGAAAGAAATAATCGGAAAAGTTATAGTAATTTCTGCTCCAAGTGGAACGGGCAAAACAACAATTCTTAATTCTGTTTTAAAAGAATTTCCTGAAATTGTTTTTTCAGTTTCAGCAACTACAAGAGCGAAAAGAAATTCAGAAAAAGATGGAGTTGATTACTATTTTATTTCCGAAGAAAAATTTTTGAAAATGATTAGTGACAATGAATTTTTGGAATGGGAAAAATTTTATGATTATTATTACGGCACATTCAAAAAGTTTGTTGAAGATACGATAAAAAAAGGAAGCTCAGTTATTATTGAGGTTGATGTTAAAGGAGCAATTAGTATAAAAAATAATTATCCCGACGCTTCATTAATATTCATCGAACCACCGAGTGTGGAAGAGTTGATTAATCGATTAAAAAATAGAAATACTGAAAGCGAGTCAGATTTCAATAAAAGAGTTAATAGAGCAAAAATGGAGTTGAATCAAAAAGATAAATTTGATTATTTTGTATTCAATGAAAATTTAGAAGAAGCAATTGTTAATTTAAAAAGTTTAATAAATAAAATAATTAAGGAGTAGAGATGTCGATACGACCAATTGATTTAAGACAAATAGATGAACAAGCCTCAAACGTATATGAAGCAATAATTGTCTGTTCAAAACGATCACGCCAAATTAATGAAGAACAAAAATTGGAGTTCAACCAACTTTTGTCAACTATACCTTCAACCAATTCTAATTCAGATGATGATGGAGAAGATTTTGTTAATCCTCAACAAATTAAAGTCTCATTAGAATTTGAAAAAAGAAAAAAACCACATCTACGTGCTTTAGATTCTTTGTTGGCGGGCGAAATCAAATTTGAGATAAAAGCTAAAAACTAAAATGACTTCAGACATTTTATCTGGAAAAAAAATAATTTTAGGTGTAACAGGCTGTATTGCAGCTTACAAAGCTTGTTACATTGTTCGTGAGTTGGTGAAACGAGGCGCTGAAGTTAAAGTCGCAATGACTCAGTCTGCAGTTGAATTTATAACGCCTCTAACACTTGCTACACTCTCAAAAAATGATATCATTGTGAATACTTTTCCAAATCAAAAAGAGGGAAGAGGATTAAATACTTGGCATATTGACGTGGCACTCTGGGCTGATCTTTTTATTATTGCGCCTGCTACAGTCAATACAATTGCAAAAATTGCTCACGGTTTTGCTGACAACGCTTTGACTACTTTAATCTCTGCACGCAGAGCTCCTATGATTGTTTCGCCTGCCGCAGACGCTTGTATGTATGAAAGCGGAATTAATTTAGAAAATATTTTGAAATTGAAAAAACTGGGCGTCTATATTCTTGATGCTGAAATTGGTGAATTGGCTAGCGGATTAGAAGGCATGGGAAGATTACCCGAGATTGAAAAAATTATGGATGCAGCCGAAATTGTTTTGAGCGGACATTTGAGAGATTTTGAAGGAAAGAAAATTTTAGTCTCAGCAGGTCCAACGTTTGAAGATATAGATCCTGTCAGATTTATTGGAAACAGATCATCTGGAAAAATGGGATACGAAATTGCGAAAGCTGCTTATCTAAGAGGAGCTGATGTAACATTAATTTCGGGACCATCATCTGAAAATGTTTATCAAGAGATAAATAAAATTTCTGTTCGCTCAGCAGATGAGATGAAAAATGAAGTTAATACTCAGTTAGAAAAAAATGATCTATTAATTATGGCTGCTGCTGTTGCTGATTATAGACCAAAACAATTCGTAAAACAAAAAATTAAAAAAGAAGAAAACTTTAATAAAATTGAACTTGAAAAAACTGATGACATTTTGAGCGGAATAAAAACAAAAGGGAAAAATATTGTTGGCTTTGCATTAGAGTCGAATGATGAATTAGCAAATGCAAAGAAAAAAATTGAATCTAAAAATTTAGATATGATTGTATTGAATTCATTGAACGATGCATCAAGCGGATTCGAGTTCGATACAAATAAAGTTACTATTATTAAACGCGATGGCTCACAAAAAAATATTCCTCTTATGAGCAAGTTCCAAGTTGCAAATCAAATTCTTTCTGAAATAATTAAGTTATAATTTTGCCAAATAAAAAAGAAATAATAAAAGCACTTGAATTTCAAAAAGAGCTTTTTGGAGATGAATTATTTCAAATTTCTTTAAAAACGAATTCACAAAATTCTGAGATAAAAATTATGAAAAATCAAATCGAACTCTTCAAAACAGCAAAGTCATTAGAAGAATTAAATAATACAATTTGTAATTGTGAAAAATGTGATTTGCACAAAGGAAGAAACAAATTTGTTTTCGGAAAAGGAAATCCGAATGCTGTTGTAATGGTAATTGGAGAAGGTCCTGGAGCAGATGAGGATGCACAAGGCGAGCCATTCGTTGGACGAGCAGGGCAACTACTGACTGATATTCTCAAAGCAATAAATTTTACACGTGATGAAGTCTATATTGCAAACATCGTAAAATGTCGCCCTCCCGCAAACCGTGCACCACTTCAAAGCGAAATAGATGTGTGTATTCAGTTTTTGGAAAAACAGATAGAATTAATTTCTCCCAAATTAATTTTATGTCTTGGTACAACTGCTGCAAATGCTATGTTGAACAAAAAAGAGACGCTAGGAAATATGCGGCAAAATGTCTTTAACTATGGAGCAAGAAAAGTTGTTGTTACTTATCATCCTGCTGCACTGCTAAGGAATCCTAATTGGAAACGAGGCTGCTGGGAAGATGTCCAAATGTTTAGAAAACTTTATGACGAACTTCCTTCAACTGAGAAATAATTTAGTTTTATTTTATTAAAATGAAAATCTTTCTAATTTTAGTTACAGTATAAATTTATTTAAAAATTTTATAGAGTTCAGAATATAATAGAAAAAAAATTGTTGATAAAGACTGATGCAAAATGAAAATCAACAACAGAGTGAAAATATTTTTGAAATTATTTTAAGCCGAAGATGACAGAGTGAGTTTGATAAATGGTTAGAAAAAAAAATGAAAATGTAAGTCTGCAAGTGATGCCTGATAATGTTAGGTTGCCAGCAGCATTAGAGATAGAGCAATCTGTGCTTTGCGCCATGATGATAGAGAAAGAAGCAGTTGCAAAAGCTGTAGAAATGCTTACCCCCGCTACCTTTTATAGCCCCAAACATAAACTTATTTTTGAAGCTATGCGTCGCTTGTTCGATGCAGGCGAGCCGATAGATACAATTACTTTATATGAAGAATTGAAACGGAATGGACAGGCAGAACAAGTTGGAGGAGCAGTTTATTTAAGTAATCTTTCGCAAAATATTTCTTCCGCTGCAAACATCGAGTATCATGCAAAAATTATTCTCGAAAAATCAATCCTAAGAAATTTAATAAGTACTTCGCATGATATTGCAAAATCTGCTTACGCTGAAAATGAAGATGCGTTTGAGATTTTAGATTCTGCAGAGAAAAAAATATTTGAGATAACTGAACAACACTTGAAGCGCTCATTTACTGATATGAAGAGAGCTGTTCAAGATGCATTGGAATATATTGAAGCGATTCATGGAAAAGATTACAACAAATTTGCAGTCTCTTCAGGCTTTTACGATTTGGATGCAATACTGGGTGGCTTTCAAAAATCTGACTTAATCATTCTTGCTGCTCGTCCATCAATGGGAAAGACAGCATTGGCACTTTCATTCGCAACTAATGCAGCTTTAACGAGTAAAGTTCCGGTTGCAATTTTTAGTCTTGAAATGGCAACGATTCAGTTAGTGATAAGATTGATCTGTTCAGAAGGAAAGTTTAACGCACATAGAATTAGAACTGGAAAACTCGGTGGTGAGGAAGGTAGGCACTTAGGTTTGACCGCTACCAAATTGGTTAATGCACCAATATACATTGACGATTCGCCCGCACAATCAATTCTTGAAATAAGAGCAAAAGCAAGAAGATTAAAATCTGAAAAAAGAATTGGATTAATTGTTATTGATTACCTTCAATTGATTCAAGCAAATATTAGAACCGAATCGAGAGAAAGAGAAATTGCACATATTTCAAGATCATTGAAAGCCTTAGCAAAAGAATTAGATATTCCAGTGGTTGCCTTAGCTCAGTTGAATAGATCTGTTGAAGGGAGAGCAGACAAAAAACCACAGCTCGCGGATCTTCGTGAATCAGGCTCCATTGAACAAGACGCCGATGTTGTGATGTTTATTAATCGTCCTGAGTTTTATAAGATCGGTGAATTTGATGATGGTATGCCAACTGAAGGAATCGCTGAAATTATTATAGCTAAACAGAGGAACGGTCCAACAGGTGATGTGAGATTAGTGTTCTTAAAAGATCATGCAAGGTTTGAAAATCTTGAAAAGTACAGAAAGTTTGATGAAGTTTCTATTCCTAAATTAGATACGGAAGATATAATGTGAAAAATTTAATTAATTCAATCGGTTTATTTTTTATCGCTTTATCACTTAATTCCTACACACAAGTTTACTCAGAGAATGATGTTGAGATTTGTAACTCAAAATTTCAATTTGCAGTTGAACAAAATTTAACTGTAAAGCCAATCAATGATGTGATAACTGAAATTGGGAAAAAATTTATTGGTACTCCTTATGTTGCTCACACTTTAGAAGTTACTGAGAATGAAGATTTAATAATAAATTTATCAGGTCTTGATTGCACCACTTTTCTCGAAAATGTAATTGTATTTAGTAGATTGATAAAAAAAGAAAAATCTAATTTTGAAGATTTTAAAAGTGAATTGGAATTTGTAAGATATAGAGATGGGAAGATGAGTGATTACACATCACGATTACATTATTTCTCAGATTGGATTTATGACAACATTAAGAAAAATATTGTCGAAGATGTTACCGAAAAAATTGGTGGCGAGAAAATAAAATTTAATCTTTTTTTCATGTCAAAAAATCCTGATTTATATAAACACTTAAAAAATAATCCTAAATTTGTTAATACAATTAAAGAACATGAAAGATTGATTAACCAAAGAGATTACTATTTTATTCCTAAGGGAAATGTTCATCATATAGAAAATGAAATTAAAAATGGTGATTTAATTGCTATCACTACTAATTTGAAAGGCTTGGATATTAGTCACGTTGGTATTGCAGTAAAAATGAAAAATGGTAGAATTCATTTTATGCATGCCCCGTTAGTCGGTAAAGAAGTTGAAATAACTGAAGAACCAATTGGTAATTATCTTGCTAAGATAAAAAAGCATACCGGGATTATTGTATTAAGAGTAAAAGAACCGAATTAATTTT
>PNNF01000042.1 GCA_013824085.1 Chlorobiaceae bacterium
ACGTATGAATAAAGGAAGAAATGGGACAACAGCAGATAAGCCAGCACTCGAAAAAAATAGACCAACACAAATAATCGATAGATTTCTTTCCCAAGTTTTCATCAGCTTTTATCAGTAGGACATTTAGTAATCAATAAAAAATGATTAGTGATTTCCAATGCCTCGCTCAATTATTAATCCAACATTTTTGCGAAGTTCAGTAAAGGGTAAAGCGATTTGATTCTTCGCCCAAAACTCAAGCAAATTTCTTATTCCACCAATAATAAAAAAACGAAATACTTTCACATTCACTTCAGGATTGTAAAGCTTTTTTTTCATTCCTTCTGAAATTATCTGTTCACCTATTTCAAGATATTTATAGTATGAAAGTGGTAAAAGGTTTTTTCCCATCTCCATATGTCGCTGTTCGTTCACATAAACAATGGCTAATTCAGGCATTGATACAAATCGCTCAAAGAAAGTATCTATAAATAAATTTAATTTCTCGATTGGGCTTTTCGTTTCATCGGCAATAATTTTTTCTGCTTTTTCATAAAGCTTGTCCCAGAGAAAAGAAAAAATTTTATTTAATATATCTTCCTTACTTTTATAATAGACGTAGATACTTCCAACAGATACTTCTGCTTCTTTTGAAATTTGCGACACCTTAGACTCATGGTATCCATACTTTGCGAAGACTTTTATTGCAGCTTCGAGTATATCTCGTTCTTTGTTACCTTCTTTTTTTCTCATACTGCCTTACTAAGGAAATGATTAAAAATTTTTTTAAATAAATAATAGAATTATTAGAAATTAATTTATAATATGTCTGCAAAAATACAATAAATATTAATTGTTGTTAGGACACTTTTTCATAATTAATTTATGTTCATAAAAAAATAACCTACGCTTAAGAACTTAATAAAATATGAGTGATATCTTAAGCACAAATAATTACAATATTATTTTGGAAAAAGTTTTAATTTATGTTTAAGATAATTTTTATAAAATGCTAAAGTGAGAAAAATTTGAAAAAAATATTGATGTATTTGGGAATAATATTGATGGTTGGAGTGCTCACATTGATTGTGCTGTGGGTGCAAAATCCATTGTACAAAGAACTAAATCCAGTTCATAAATATTTGGCAAATAATATTGTCGATAAATGGGAAGCCAAAATATTGACTATGGATGCTGATAGAAGAGCCATCGTTGATTACGACACTCTTTTTGCAGAATTAAATTTTTTTGAGAAAAGATTAGTTAAGAAAGTATTTGATATCAACCCTGCAGATTTAGGATTTCGAGGGAAATTTTTTTCTTTAGAGAAACCAAATAATCTTAAATTAATTGAGTCAGTTACATTGATTGACAAAGATGGGGAAGAGTATAAAACAGGAATTCAGTATGCACCGCCCCACGTTTATATCGATTTTGTGAAAATGAATAAACAGATGCAAAGTGATATTGGAAAAAAATTATTTATCGATTCGGGATACAGATCACAAGGCAGACAAGCATATCTCTTTTTTTTCTATCTCGTGCGTAGCAATAATTATTCTTTGAGTGAAAATGCAAAATGGATTGCAATGCCCGGTTATAGTGAACACGGCGATCCGATAAGAACAAGTCTCGATCTTGTGAATGAAAATGGAATTAATGGCTTTAATAAAGGGCAGACTGCAGCAGATTTTGAAAACCTAAAAGAGTACGAATGGCTATTAAGAAATGCTTCAACTTTTAATTTTTATATTTCTTTTCCAAAAGAAAATGAAAAAGGTGTTGTATTTGAGCCTTGGCATTGGCACTGGAACGGGCCAGATTCTCTTGTTAATCAAACTAAGTTATCTGGAGTTTCTATCAACTAATTTTTTTGGAAATTTCTTTAACAAAAATAAAATGAAATAAAAGGATTATATTTTTTTTGCTTATCAGAACATTTTTTATATTTGACACTTATAATTAAGAAAATACTATTATTAAATGCAGAAAATTTATATCTCAGATCTAAAAAATTTTATTGGGCAAGAAATTACTTTAAAAGGTTGGCTTTACAATAAAAGATCTAGCGGAAAAGTTAAATTTATTATTCTACGCGATGGTACTGGTTATCTTCAGTGCGTCTATTTTAAGGGAAGTGTTACTCCTGAAGTTTTTGAACTTTGCGATAAAGTAACACAAGAATCTTCAATCGAAGTAACAGGTAGAGTAAAAGAAGAACCACGTGCCGTAGGAGGATTTGAATTAGATGGAGTCGATCTAAAAATTATTTCACTCTCTCAAGAGTATCCAATAACTCCCAAAGAACATGGAATAGAATTTTTGATGGACAATCGTCATTTGTGGTTGCGGTCAAGCCGACAAGTAGCTATCATGAAAGTTAGACATAGAATCATAAAAGCAATACGAGATTTTTTTGATAACAAAGGTTTTGTATTGATGGACTCGCCAATATTAACTCCTGCTGCTTGCGAAGGAACTTCAACACTTTTTGAAACAGAATATTTTGATTTAGGAAAAGCTTATTTGACTCAATCAGGACAGCTCTATGCTGAGGCAGGCGCATTGGCTTTAGGTAAAGTTTATACATTTGGTCCAACATTCAGAGCAGAAAAATCTAAGACAAGAAGACACTTAACTGAGTTTTGGATGGTCGAGCCTGAAGTTGCTTTTAATGATCTGAATGACAATATGGATTTAATAGAAGAGTTTATTGAATATGTCGTTCAAACTGTAATTGCCGATAGGGAAGAAGAATTAAAAGTTTTAGAACGAGATTTAACTTCACTGAAAAATTGTAAGCGACCATTTCCAAGAATTTCATATGATGATGCTGTAGAGATTTTGAAAAAGAATAATATCGATTTCCAATACGGAAACGATCTTGGTGGAACAGATGAAACAATTATTTCAAATCAATTTGATAGACCTGTTTTAGTTCATCGTTATCCTCAAGAAGTAAAAGCATTTTATATGAAACGTGATCCAGAAAATGCTAATCTCGCTTTGGCCGTTGATGTACTTGCTCCGGAAGGAGTTGGTGAAATTATTGGTGGAAGTCAGAGAGAAGATAATTTAGATCTTTTACTTGAAAGAATTAAAGAACATGATTTACCACAAGAAGCTTTTGAGTGGTATCTTGATTTACGTAGATACGGATCTGTGCCGCATGCGGGATTCGGTTTAGGTTTAGAGAGAACAGTCGGATGGATTTGTGGACTAGAACATGTCAGAGAAACAATACCTTTTCCAAGAATGATTTATAGAAATACTCCATAAAAAGATGTCGTTAAATTTTATATTATTTTTAATATTCGCATTTATTGCAGCTACATCAGCAGTTCTAATGATAACTCGAAAAAGTGCAATCATCGCTGCATTATTTTTGATATTGAACTTCGCAGCACTCTCCGGACTATATCTAACACTAAACGCTCAGTTCATTGCAGTTGTGCAAGTGATTGTTTATGCGGGTGCGATAATGGTGCTTTTCCTTTTTGTTATTATGTTACTCAGACCGAGCGATGAACAAAGTATTTTTGATGACAATCCAAAACTTAAATGGTTAGCAACTTTTGTGGGTGTTCTAGTCTTTGCACAAATTCTTGCAATCATTTTCATTGGACGACCTTCAGATGGGTTAACGCCCGATCTCCAAAGAAGTATTGAAGTTGGAACAATCGAAGCTATTGGACGAGAACTTTATACAACTTATTTAATTCCATTTCAATCTGCTGCGTTTTTATTATTAGCAGCTACGATTGGAGCTTTAATATTAGCTAAAAAGAAACTTGAAGATTAATAAATGATTCCGATTGAATATTATTTAAGTTTAAGTGCTTTCATGTTCATTGTCGGCGTGGTTGGAGTTCTAACCCGCAGAAATGCGATCATTGTATTTATGTCAATTGAACTGATGTTAAATTCAGCTAATCTTACCTTAGTTGCATTTTCATCTTATCTCGGAAATCCAATCGGACAAATATTTGTCTTTTTTGTTATGACTGTTGCAGCAGCTGAGGCAGCAATCGGATTGGCTATAATAATCTCTTTGTTTAGAAATAAGAAGACTGTCAATATTGACGAAATAAATATTCTGAAATGGTAAATATTAATTGATGACTGAATTAATCTATTTAACTGTTCTTCTTCCTTTAATCGGTTTTTTAATTAATGGACTTTTTGGTTCTAAAATTAAAAATGAAAAAATTATTGGAACAATTGGTAGCGGAGCAATAGGATTATCTTTTATTGTCGTGCTGCTAATCTTAATTGAAACTCTTGGAAAACCTGCTGATCAAAGAGTTACTATTGTTACGTTATTTCAGTGGATGAAAGTTGGCAATTTAGATATCTCTATTGCTTATCAAGTTGATCAACTCTCAATCTTAATGGCTTTGATTGTAACAGGTATCGGATTTTTGATTCATGTCTATTCCATCGGATATATGCATGGCGACAAGGGATTCTGGCGTTTCTTTGCATACTTAAATCTCTTCATCTTTGCAATGATGAACTTAATTCTTGCAGATAATTTTGTCCTCCTTTTCCTTGGTTGGGAAGGTGTTGGACTTTGTTCATATTTATTAATTGGTTTTTGGTATGATAGAAAATTTGAAAAATCGACCACAGCAAGTGCAGCCAAAAAAGCTTTCGTCATAAATCGTATTGGTGATTTCGGATTTTTGTTAGGAATATTTTTAATCTACATGACTTTCGGAAGTTTAAATTTTACTGAAGTTTTTACTGCTGCAAATCATATTCCCGTTGATGAATCCGTTGTAAGTTTTATTGCTCTATTTTTATTTATTGGTGCGATCGGTAAGTCAGCTCAGATTCCACTTTTTGTTTGGTTACCCGATGCAATGGCAGGTCCGACACCAGTTTCAGCCTTGATTCATGCGGCTACAATGGTTACCGCAGGTGTTTATATGGTTGCTCGTTGTTCAATCTTTTATGCGATGGCTCCAACAATTATGATGGTAGTTGCAATTATCGGATTGTTGACAGCTATGTTTGCAGCAACAATTGGACTTGTTCAAAATGACATAAAAAAAGTTTTAGCTTATTCAACTGTTAGTCAACTTGGTTATATGTTTTTAGCTCTTGGCGTTGGTGCGTTCACATCTGGAATTTTTCACGTAATGACTCACGCATTCTTCAAAGCACTTTTATTTTTGGGCGCTGGTTCTGTGATTCACGGAATGCATCACGAACAGAATATTCAAAAATATGGTGGACTAAAAAAATATATGCCTGTAACATTTATTACATTTCTTATTGCTTGTATTGCAATTGCCGGCATTCCACCTTTCTCCGGATTTTTTAGTAAAGATGAAATCCTCTGGTATTCATACGCAAAAGGAAATTTCCTCTTCTGGTTGATTGGTGCTTTGACCGCTTTAATAACAGCTTTCTATATGTTCAGGTTGTTGTCATTAACTTTTTTTGGTAAAGAGAGATTTGATAAACATCATGTTCATCCACACGAGTCTCCAAAAGTTATGACAGTTCCGCTTATTATTTTAGCCTTCTTTTCTATAGTCGCAGGATTTATTGGAATACCTGAAGTTTTTTCAGGAGAGGGTGGAAATCAAATTAAAAATTGGTTAGCTCCTGTGTTTGCAGATGCACATAGTAAAAAAATTACTTATGGAATGCCTTCACATTTTGTTGAAATTTTATTGATGGTGATTTCAGTTGCAGGCGCCGCTGCAGCAATTTGGTTGGCTCGGCATGTCTATCTAACTAAGCCTGGCTTAGCAGATCAAATCGCAAATAGAATGAAGAAGGGTTATTCAGTTTTACTCAATAAATATTATGTTGATGAAATCTATAATAAATTAATTGTTCAACCAATCTACAAAGTATCAGATGGATTTTTATTCAAATTTACTGATGTGAAAATAATTGATGGAACAATAAATAGAACCGCTTCTTTAATAGATCTTTTTTCTAATAACATCAAAAGAATTCAAACTGGCGTGGCTCAGTTTTATGCTATCATAATGATGATAGGAATTGTAATTGCTCTATTCTGGATAATAGTGAGTTTAATATAATGGAAAATAATTTTTTACTAACGTATCTTCTATTGACTCCATTAGTTGGTGGATTTTTATTGCTCTTAATTCCGAGTCAGAAAAAGCAATTTATAAAAAATGCTGGATTAGGAATTAGTTTAATTGCATTCGTAATTTCTTTAATTATTTATTTCAATTTTGATCAATCGAAACCTGATTTTCAATTTGTTCAAAAATTTGTTTGGATTGAAAATTTTAATATCAGTTATTTTGTTGGGGTTGATGGGCTAAGTTTGATTTTAGTTTTGTTAACAACATTTTTAACTCCACTCACTTTGCTCTCGAGTTGGAGCAGCATTCAACACAAAGTAAAAGAGTTTACATTTTTTATGTTGCTCTTGCAAGTTGGAATGTTGGGAGTTTTTGTCTCTTTAGATTTATTTATGTTCTACATTTTTTGGGAAGCAATGCTCATCCCGATGTATTTCATAATCGGTATATGGGGCGGTGGAAGAAGAATCTACGCATCAGTCAAGTTCTTCATTTACACAATGCTCGGAAGTTTGTTGATGTTAGTTGCAATTATCTGGTTAGCAGTTTTTGCGTCAAATGAGTTAGGATATTTTACTACGAATCTATTAGAGTTATATAAAATCGGTCCTAACGTTCCGCATGAAATTCAAAAATGGATGTTCTTAGCATTCGCTCTTAGCTTTGCCATTAAAGTTCCAATTTTTCCGCTTCATACCTGGTTACCTGATGCTCACGTTGAGGCACCAACTGCAGGATCTGTAATACTTGCGGGAGTATTGTTGAAGATGGGAACTTATGGATTAATCAGATTTTGTCTTCCTCTTTTTCCACAAGCGTCAATTGATATCGCTCCTATGATGTCGATACTTGCTATCATTGGAATTATCTACGGTGCGCTTGTTGCGATGGTTCAAAAAGATATGAAAAAATTGGTGGCATATTCCTCTGTTTCTCACTTAGGATTTGTTGTGCTTGGAATTTTTTCTTTTACACATGAAGCTATGCAAGGTGCTGTAATTCAGATGGTGAATCATGGACTCTCTACTGGCGCACTCTTCCTTTTGGTTGGTGTTGTGTATGAAAGAACTCACACAAGAGAAATTTCTGATTACGGCGGAATTGCAAAGGTTGTTCCGATTTTTTCAGTAGCATTTTTATTTGCAATTCTTTCTTCAGTTGGATTGCCCGGACTAAATGGATTTATTGGAGAGTTTTTAATTTTGCTTGGTGCGTTCAAATCGCCTGTATTAAATAGTTGGTGGTATTCAATCTTTGCAGCATCGGGAGTCATCTTCGCTGCTGTCTATCTGCTTTGGATGTATCAGCGCGTTGTCTTTGGTGAATTGAATACTAATCCTAAATTAGATCATTTAACAGATATGAACGCAAGAGAGTTGATAGTAATAATTCCTATTTTCTTTTTTATAGTATGGATTGGAGTTTATCCAAGTACATTCTTAAATATTTCTGATGCAACAGTGAGCAATTTAATAAATCAAGTATTGAATACGCCTTTATCAGTTGTTAAGTAATACGAATAAATATTTTTTTTTGATTTTCAAAATAGTTCTTTTTTTAATGTTACTTGCAGATAGCAGTTTTGCTAATTCTGTTGAATCTAATACTCAGAATCAAACTGGAGCATCGAATCAAAATCTTCCTAATGAATTTATGGTTCTTCCATTTTTGATTTTATTGTTTATGATTGCAACAGGCCCATTATTTTATAAACATTTTTGGGAAAAATCATTTCCGAAAATTTCTGTTTTACTTGGGTCAGTTACTGCTTTATATTATATAGTTGTAATGAAGGATTTATACAGCCTTCATCATACTATAACAGAATACATTTCTTTTATTGCTCTGTTAAGTTCTTTATATGTTGCTTCAGGTGGTATTCTAATCAAGATTGATAAAGAGTCAACGCCTATTGCTAATGTTCTTTTTTTATTGTTTGGTGCAATTATTTCAAATGTAATTGGAACTACAGGAGCGTCAATGCTTTTGATAAGACCTTTTATTAAAATGAATGGTGAAAGAATAAGACCTTATCACATTATTTTTTTCATATTTATAGTTGGAAACATTGGCGGAGCTTTAACTCCAATTGGCGATCCTCCTTTATTTCTTGGATATTTAAGTGGGGTTCCATTCTTCTGGGTCATTGCTAATGTTTGGTATATTTGGGTACCAACTCTAATAATGGTTCTCATACTATTTTTTATAATAGATAGTTTTAAAAATTCAAAAATTGTAAAAAATAATCAGACTTACACCGGAAAAATTGAATTTAAAGGAATTAGAAACGTTGGATATTTAGGAGCAATAGTCATAGCTGTTTTTATGGATCCAAATATATTTTCATTCGTTCCAAGTATGTATCCGTTACCATTTGGATTTAGAGAATTGATAATGTTTGCAGTGGCTTTTTTATCTTATAAAAATGCAAATGAAAAAATACTGAAGGCGAATGAATTTAATTTTACTCCTATTCGAGAAGTAGCATATTTATTTGTCGGAATTTTTTTAACAATGATACCTGCTCTGCAATTGATAGCTGTTTTTGCTAAACAGAACAACGAGTATTTTAATGTTGGATTGTTTTTTTGGGCAAGTGGATCATTATCATCTTTTCTTGATAATGCACCAACGTACTTAAATTTTTTAAGTGCATCTATGGGTAAATATGATTTGCATCTTAATAACAAAGCAGATGTACAAGATTTTGTTTTAATTGGTTCGGATTATTTGAGAGCAATTTCAGTTGGAGCAGTTTTTTTTGGAGCTATGACATATATTGGCAATGGCCCTAATTTTATGATTAAGTCTATTGCAGAGAGTTCTGGAATTGAAATGCCAAGTTTCATGATTTATCTTTTTAAGTATTCGATTCCAGTTTTGTTACCAATTTTTACTATAATATGGATTTTATTTTTTTATTAAATGAAAAAAATTGAGCACACACTAAAAAATAATTTAGATGGACTTTATTTTGGGAATAGAATTATTCTTCCATTCCATGCCCATTTTTTGAAAGTTATTCTCGAGAATGAAATCATAACCGATTTCTCAAATAGTTCTGAAGGTGTTCAAGTAGTTGAAGATGATGATTTTACAAGTCTGTATTTCTTGGAAATAAAATCATTGAAAGAAAAATTATCAAAATTTTCATCAATAAAAATGGTGGTATGCGAAAAAGACAAAAATATTTTTGACTTTTCTAATCATACCAAATTAGTTTGTTACGTTAAAGAAAAACATAAATTAGTTATTGAACAATTAGATCAAGATATAACATTCATTGAATAATATGATTCCAACAGCATTAGAATTTCAACTTTTACTACCTGTGTTAATAATTGCTGCAGGTATTTTGATTTCACTTATTATTGAAATGTTTTCAAGTAAGAGTGAAAAAATACTTCCGTGGTTTAGCATAGCACTTTTTGTAAGCACTGCTTATTATTCGTTACTTACGGTTGGGCACGAGAGAATAATTTTTAACTCGATGCTTGCTGCAGGTGGAACTGCGAATATTTTTTTCTTCGTCTTCACTTTTGGCGCAGCAATAGTAACTCTCATTTCTATTGACTACATCAAAAAAATTGGAATGTATTACGGAGAGTATTACATTTTACTTCAGTCTGCTGTTCTTGGAATGATGTTGATGGCTAATGCTCAAGATTTGGTCATGATTTTTATGGGCTTGGAGCAGATGTCAGTCTGTTTTTATATACTTGCTGGTTTTAATCGAAAGAAAATTAAATCGAACGAAGCAGCGATGAAATATTTTTTACTTGGTGCATTTGCAACAGGTTTCATAGTTTATGGAATAGCTTTGATGTATGGAGTTGCACAAACAATGTCGATTCCTGCAATCGCTAATGGATTATTAATTTATAGCGACAATATTATTTTTGTTGCGGGCTTACTCCTTTTTATCATTGGATTTTCATTTAAGATTGCTGCAGTCCCATTTCATATGTGGGTTCCTGATGTTTATCAAGGCTCTCCAACTTCAATTACTGCGCTAATGTCAACGGGCGGAAAAGCAGCTGCATTCAGTTCATTATTAATTATTTTTACTCCATTGTTCGCTACAACACAGTCAACATTGTTTCAGCCATATCTTGTAGTGATTGCAACCTTGTCAATGCTACTCGGAAGCATTGTAGCTATTGCACAAACAGATTTGAAACGGATGCTCGCTTATTCATCAATATCGCATGCTGGCTATATATTAATTGGAGTGGCAGCGGGAAGTGAGTTGGGAATTGCCAGCGTTATTTTTTATTTATCTGCATATACATTCATGAACTTGGGTACATTCGGAATTATTTCTATGATTGAAAATAAAGATGAGGGAAACTTATCACTAAACGATTATTCAGGATTAGGAAATAAAAAACCGATGCTTGCAGCATTGCTTGCAATATTCATGTTCGCATTAGCAGGTATTCCTCCTTTCGCTGGTTTCTTCGGAAAATATTATGTCTTCATTGCTGCTATAGAATCAAACTTAACTTGGCTCGCTATTGTTGGTGTATTGTCAAGTGTGATTTCAATCTATTTTTATCTCAGAGTTGTTGTCGTTATGTATTTCCAAAAGGATGAGAATATTTTAAATGTTGAAGATTCAAGTCCCGCACTTCTTGGGATAATGATCTCCGCATTGTTAGTAATTGTGATGGGAATTGCCCCGGGCTCAATTATTAATTTAATTTCAAATTTCGTTAAGTAATAGATTTTAGAATTGTTAATTTGGGATCAGTTATTAAAAAATAATTGATCCCTTTTTTTATTTATGAAAAAGCTTTTTTCAACAGAGCAGATTAGAAAAATAGATTCATTGGCAATCAATAAGTTTGGGATTCCATCTCAAATCTTAATGGAAAATGCTGCGATGAATATTTATTTAACGACACTCAATCAATTTAATTTTGATCCGAAGGTGCATCAAATCGGTTTCATCTGCGGCAAAGGAAATAATGGTGGAGATGGATTTGCTGCTGCAAGACATTTCTTAAATAATAATTTCAAAGTTGTGGTTTTACATTTATTCAATAAAAGTGAGATGTCACAAGATGCTAAACTGAATTTTGAAATATTAACGCGACGCCAAAAAGCAGATAAAAATATTGTAATAAAAAAATATAAAACTGAAGCAGATCTAAATCTTTTTTCTAAATGTATAGCTCTCTTTGATGCAATTCTTGGTAGCGGCTCAACAGGTGAATTAAATTCATCTCTAAAAAATATAATTAGTAAACTGAACGCTTTAGAATTAAAAAGAATTGCTATCGATATTCCAACTGGATTAAATTCCAATTCAGGTTTTGGTGAAATAATTTTTAATGCTGACTTCACAATTACACTCGCAGGCTTGAAGAAAGGATTATTCTATGGAGAAGGATTTATTTCCTCAGGTATTGTTGAAAAAGCAGATATCGGTTTTGGTGCAAATATTTTAGAAAATCTTCCAGTTGATTCTTTTTTATTTGAAGCTTCTGATTGCCAAAAACTTCTTCCCATAAAAAAGAAAGATTCAAATAAATATTCAACGGGTAAAATTTTAATGATTGCGGGTTCTAAAGCTTATCCCGGTGCTGCAGAGTTAGCAGCAATCAGTGCACTTAGAACAGGTGCGGGTGCGGTGATTTTAGCTTTCCCAAATTCTTGCAAAGGTTTATTGAAAAATAAATATCCCGAACTTCTTTTACATTATTATGATGATAAAAAAGATGGCTTTTTATCTAAAGAAAATATTCTTGAACTTAAAACAAAAATAATTTGGGCTGATGTTATTTCTATTGGTCCTGGACTTGGTCGTAACGTAAAAACAATTGACGCAGTAAATTTTTTAATGCAAAGTCATAGCTCAAAAAAATATGTAATTGACGCTGATGCAATTTTTGCAATTAGTGAAAAAAGATTTTCCAAACTCAATTTGAAAAATTCTATAATTACTCCGCATATGGGAGAGTTTTCAAATTTGTTAGGTATCGCTCAAGATATTATTATGAAAGATAGAATTTTTTATTCTAAACAATTTGCAAAAAAAACTGGAGCTGTTCTTTTATTAAAAGGAAGCAGAACTTTAATTACAGAAAATTCTAATACATATATTATAGAAAGCGGAAACGAAGGACTCGCAAAAATTGGAAGCGGCGATGTCTTGACTGGAGTTATCTCTGGATTTTTGGCGCAAAAGTCTTCTTGTTTAAATGCAGCGCTCTTGGGTGGATTTTTACACGGTGCCACTGCCGATTTACAAAAAGATTCTAAATCAGTTTATGGATTTACGGCTTCTGATTTGAGTTATAATTTACACAATACTTTTAAGAAAATAATTTCTAATGATTTATCAGTACATCGAAAAAAATAAAAAATTTCTTCTCTATTTTCCTTTAGTAATTTATTGGTTGATACTCTTTATTGCAGTGAGTATTCCGGGACATTCAGTTCCTTCCACTGGGGTTTCAGATAAGTTTGAACATTTTTTTGCTTTTTTATTTTTGGGAATTTTATTTAGCCTAACCCTCTCTTTTCAAAATAAGTTTATCGTAATGAAGCAAAATCCATTTCT
Organism: Chlorobiaceae bacterium; assembly: GCA_013824085.1. Taxonomy (GTDB): domain Bacteria; phylum Bacteroidota; class Ignavibacteria; order Ignavibacteriales; family Ignavibacteriaceae; genus PNNF01. The sequence goes on from PNNF01000042.1 coordinate 12,622, forward strand.
GTTTACGCTTCTGTTACTTACAATATATGGAGTGCTGAGTGAGTTGCTTCAGTCTTTAATTCCTGGACGATTGTGTTCAATCTATGATATGATTTCAAATTTTCTTGGAATATTAACAGCAATTCTGCTCGTCTATTTTTTCAAGAATAAATATTTTTCTGTAACTAATAATTAGTATAAAATCTGAACGCATGAAAAAAATCAAAAATAGAATATCGATTAAGACCTTGATAATATTGTTCTTCCCGATTATCAATGCTATTTTTTCCATTGCGTATAAATATCTAAATCATTCATTATCATTAAATAATATTAATCTCTTTTACGCTGGGAATATTCTCACTTTAGTAATACATGTAATTTTAGCTATCGGACTTTTGGTACTCTTCTTTGCGAGGAGAAATGAATTCAATAAAGCAATAAATTTTTTATTCATCAGTGCTATATTTTCTTTTAGTTCTTTTTTGTTGGCAATTGTTGTAACAAAAATTGATGTAACTTTGCTTGAGTTCTATTTTGTTGGTCAAGCTTTCAATAAAATATTGTATGGATTTTTGTTCAACTTAAATCTGTTAATAGTAGTTTTCATCGTTAATTATTCGTGGTTTCAAGTCTTTAATATTAAAAGTCTTCTCCTTCTAAGGTCGTTAATTAATACTTTAGTTATGGGAATTATACTTTTAATCTTAACATTTATTTATACAAAAGGAATGAATGAAACCGATATAAATAATTTTTCTAATTCAGATGAGAGAGTTGCTGTTGTGCTTGGTGCTGCTGTTTGGTCTAACAATACTCCAAGTACTACGCTTATGGAAAGATTAAATAAAACGTTGGAGCTTTATCAAAATAAAAAAATAGGGAAGATACAATTAACTGGAAGCAACGCTCCCGGTGAATTGAGCGAAGCAGAAGTCTCTTTCAAATATCTTTCTGTATTTGGAATCAACAAAAATGATATTTATGTTGAAAAAAATACTACGTCAACAATTGAACAAGTAAAATTTATTAAAGAAGAATTAATAGAAAAAAAGGGAATGAATAATATTCTTGTCGTCTCCGATAAATATCATTTGAAGAGAATAAGACAAATTGGTAAGTTCTATGACATCAATTTAGAATTAATTGGCTCTGAGTTAAAACTTAACTCAAGAGATATTTTATATTATAGATTAAGAGAAAGTATTGCTCTTTTAAATTTTTGGTTTTACTCAATATGAAAAAGTCAACTATGTTTTTAAAAAAATCGAATCGGAGAGTTATTAGAGAAAAAGTTCTTCAAATTCTTTATGCGTATGAATATAATCAAGGGAATTTAGAGGAATTAATTTCTGGAATAACTTTAGAATTAACTTCAGAGATAGATAGAAAATTTGCTGACTCACTTGTCAGAAAAGTTATCATTCACAAAGACAAATATGATAAAGAAATTACATTGAAAGTAGATAACTGGGAGCTGAACAGAATTGCTATTATTGATCGTATCTTGATACGAATGGGTTTATGTGAGTTGGAAGCATTTCCCGACATTCCTCCAAAAGTTACAATCAATGAAGTGATTGAAATTGCAAAAGAATTTAGCACTGCAAGTAGCGGAAAATTTGTAAACGGAATTTTGGATAGTTTTTTATCAGACTTAAAAGAGAGTGGAAAGCTAAATAAAGTGGGAAGGGGATTATTGGATAATTCAATTCAGAAATTAACTGAAGACGATGACTGAAAGGAAGAGAATTTTTGTCTGGAGTCTTTATGATTTCGCAAATACTTCTTATTCAATTGTTGTTGTTACTTTTCTTTATGCAGTATATTTTAAAAAAGTAGTTGCTCAAGGGCAGCCCATTGGCGATTTGTATTGGAGCATCGGAATGAGTTCAGCAATGCTAATTACTGCTTTCTTATCTCCAATACTGGGTGCTATCTCAGATTATTCCGCAGGTAAAAAAAAGTTTTTATTATTCTTCACAATACTTTGTATCGTCTTTACAAGTTTGCTCTACTTCGTTCAAACAGGAAATATTTTTTGGGGATTAATCTTTTTCATCTTTGCTAATATTGGTTTTGAAGCGGGGCTTACTTTTTATGACGCTTTTCTCCCCGAACTTACTGAGCCCAAAAATTTTGGAAGAGTAAGTGGTTATGGCTTTGCAATGGGTTACTTCGGTTCGCTCTGCATTCTTTTCATCACTTTACCTTTCATACAAAATGAGATGTTGAGAGAAACATTTCCAATTGCTGCACTCTTCTATCTAATTTTTTCACTTCCACTTTTTCTATTTCTAAAGGAAGAAAAAAAACCGAAGATCAAAGGAATTAACTTTGTTAAACTTGGCTTAGGAAGAGTTTACAATACTTTAACTCATCTTAAAGATTATAAAAATTTAGCTACGTTTATTTTGGCTTATTTTTTTTTCATTGAGGGAGTGAACACAATCATCTATTTCTCCGGAAATTATGCAAGCACTACAATTGGATTCACTGAAGAAGACTTACTCATATTTTTTATTATAGTTCAAACTACTGCTTTAATTGGTTCAATTCTATTTGGAATTTTAGCCGATAAAATTGGGCTTAAAATTACTCTAATGATTTCGCTCGGAATTTGGCTGTGCACTACTTTTATTGCATACATCAGCGTTGAGAAATTGACGTTTTACATTGTAGGCACGCTGGCGGGCTTTGCACTTGGTTCAAGTCAATCTACAAGTCGATCTTTGATGTCGAAACTTACTCCATACGAAAAACGCACCGAGTTTTTTGGATTTTATTCTTTCTTCGGAAAAAGTTCTGCGATACTTGGTCCAATGATTTTTGGTCTTGTCAGTTATGGAACTGGGAGTCAGCGAATTGCAATTTTAACTATCGCATTCTTTTTTATTGTTGGAATGTTAATTCTGACGCAGGTAAAAGAGCCGCCCGCTGTTGAAAAGCCGACGTAATCAAACTCACTATCTCATTCTCAATTTCTATCCCTTTATTTTTTGCATACCAACTATGTAGGTTCTCTAAAAATTCTTCTTTTGAAAATCCTCTTGATTTTAAGTCACTTACTAAATCAACTGCAATTTTCGGACGGCTGCCCCATTTAAACAATTCATTTCCAGTCTCATCAAATGCAGCTAATATTGGAATGCTCTGTTTGCCGTCAGATAAATATTTTTCCATCAAATCGAGATTGCTATCTCTTTCAAAAATATGGATTGAGATGAGAGGATTTAACAACGCCACCTGCGAAACTATTGGAAGAATCTGTGCAGAATCGCCACACCAATCTTCACTTAGGATGAACCAGTACTGCTTCTGATTAATTGAAGAAATAATTTTCTGCGTCTTTTCACTTGGTGAAAATTGTTTGAGATTACGATTGACTCTGCTAATGTTAAGTTTAACTAAATGATGATTTATTGATTCTTCATCTGAGAGGAGTTGATTAGCATTTTCTTCAAATCGTCTTTTCATCTGCGCAAAATAATTCTCAAAGGATAAGCCGGTTTTAATTCGTTCTAAAGATATTGACATAATTTTTTTAATTTTTAATAGTTAGATTAAGCATAAGCTGAAAGGATTCATCATTTTATGGAGCACGTTATTTACGAGTTAATGTAAAAACACCATCCCAATTTTCTGCTGGTGGACTGTCTAAAAATAATTCACATCTTTCTAAATATACTTTTGACGGAGCATCCGAAGGATTCAAAATTAATGAACTTGAAAAATATTTTAATGCTCCCAAAAAATTACGATTTTTATAACAATCCAAGCCCAAATTATATTCGTTCAAACTTTCCAGCATATTTTCTGACTGAGGTTGCTCGATGTAACTTATTAATTCATAAACCTTTATCGGCTTCGATTTGCCTTTTACTATAATTAAATCTAATTCTCTACAAAGGAAATGCTCCTTAATTTCATCATAAGTTGATTCAGAAATCATTATTAAAGTACCATATTCTTTGTTTGCTCCCTCCAATCGTGAAGCGAGATTTACATTATCACCCATAACCGTATAATCAAATCGCTCTTTGCCGCCGACATTCCCGACAACCATATTTCCCGTATTAATTCCCATTCTTACTTCAATTAATGTTTCTCCCTCTGTTTCCCATTTTTTTCTCAACTTTACTAATTCTGCCTGCATTTGTAAAGCGGTGGAGCACGCCAAATATGCATGATTTTCTATTGGAATTGGTGCTCCCCAAAAAGCCATAACCGCATCACCAATATATTTGTCGAGAGTTCCTTTGTTGATAAATACTAAATTTGTCATCGAACTTAGATATTCATTCAAAAATTTTACTAAATCCTCCGGGCTTTTTTTCTCTGAAAATGTAGAAAATCCTACAATGTCGCTAAAAAATACTGTTAGAAATTTATTCTCTCCACCGAGTTTTAGCTTCTCTGGATTTGTGACAAGTTCATCTACAATAGTTGGGTTTACGTAATGGCTAAACATTCCTTTAATCACAGCTTTTTGTCTCTTCTCTCCAATGAAATTATAAGCTGTGCTCCCAAAATATCCTAAGATGATTGATAAGCTTGGACTTACAAGAGCAATAACATAATTTTTTTCTTGAAAAAGGAAGAATGAAAATTCACGAATAACAAATATCAATCCAATCATCATCGACAGATTAAGCATCTCAATTAACAAACCATACTTTGACTTTAAATTCTTAAAGTAAGATGTTGAAAAGAAACTCAAAAATGTTAAAAGAAAAATCAGAAGCAATTCAGTTCGCATCGATTCTTTTACAAGAAAATCTTTTGAAATAATATTTTGTATTGCATTTGCGTGGAACTCAACTCCATAAATTAAATTATCACCTTTCTTTTCACCTTTAGCAAATGCTATTGGAAGTATGTCTTTATCCTCCGGCATAGTTGAGCCAATTAAAACAATTTTATCTTTGAAGAGAGATTGGTAAGCGGAATCTTCCCAAGTATTGATTTCAGTTCCATAAAAAATTTCATCGTGAGTATTGAAATCAGAATCATCTAAAACGTTCAGTAAATTTTCATGTCTAAATGTTCTGCTGGGTCCGTAAAAATTTATTAGCAGGGAAATATCATCAAACTTTGGGATTGATATCTCTTGCAAAACAAAATAATTTTTTTCATTCAATGCGAGATGATTATTTGGAAGTGCGAAATATTTATTCAAGACTGCAAACCCAAAAGTTGGAACTAATCTTTCACTTGTGGGAGAATAGATGAAGGGTAAATAACGACGAAAAACTCCATCGTGGTCGGAAGTAACATTCACTAATCCAATTCCACTATCAGCTCGAAAAAAAATATTATTGTAATCGAAATCAGTTTTTCTGATAAGAAATTTTTCTTTATAAACTGTTTCGCCATCTTCACCTGTTTGTATTGTTGTAGCAGTTGCATCTTCAACTTTTCCCGCTACAATTACATTTTTATATTTCTTGATTGCAGCAACTAATGAGGAATCATTCAGTGGAGAAAGGCGATCCTGATTTGACATTATTAAATCTATCCCAATAACTTTCGCGCCAGCTTCGTTTAAGTTTTCTATTATTTTTGAAAATATAATTCTGGGCCAAGGCCATATGTTATAAGGATGCGGAAGCCCATCGTAAGTCTCTTGTGTTATCTCCAGAATAATTACTTCAGACTTATCCCTGATATCGATTGGTCCTCTGCGGAGAAATCTTTCATCGATGTGGTTTTGTTCAAATTCTTTTAATGGAACAATCGTAAAAAATATCTCTAATGTTAATACGATTACAAGTAAAGATAAAAAGAGAGAAATCCATATTTGCGTTAACCATTTAGATTTATTTTTCACTTTTAAACTTACAACTAATTAAGAGCAAATTGCGTAGAAAGTCCAAATACAGTATCATTATTCTCACCATACTTGAAGTAACGCGCTATCAATTGGATACTTAAGTTTCGCATTACAAAATATTCTGCATACAAATCAAGTGTTTGTCGATTGAGATCACCAAAGCTTGGACTAAGAGTCGCGTTCAAAGAAAGTTCTTCTTCAATTATTTGCCACTTGCTCATTAAAATAATATTTACAAAATTAAAATCTCTATTAGGCATTGAAGTTTGGTTTATGCTGACAGATGCAAAAGCAGAGATTTGTTTTGTCACAGAAGTATTAGCTGAGAAAGATGTAGCAAAATTTTTGATATCATTTTTATTTAGTGAGTTATCTTTTCTGTCTGAAATTGAAAAACTTAAACTTGTTCTAATTACTCTTTCACCTCTAAAATCATAAGAAAGGGAAGTAGAAATTCTGTCAGTAAAATCATCGATTGCAAAACTACCTAATCGCACGTCAGTTAATTCGATATTATTTTTATTTGTAAATCGAGAATACGTAAAACTAATATTTGGAAAATTTGCTCTCGGATAAAAGGCTACCGTTCCAGATAAAGTTCGATAATTTGTTGTAGCGGGTTTTGATTTTTGCAAATTATCTTTGAGGTCTTCGTAAAGAACTGAGAGGAAAAGTCGATTGTCAAAGAGGCGTAGATTATCTGAAATATTGAAACCTGCAACGTCAGTTCTCAAATAAGTTTGTCCGAAAGATTCATAATCACTTCCTCTATAAAGGTAAGTTAATTTTAAGAAATTGTTGAAGTAATTGAAAGTTAGATTTGCCTCACTCGCAAGCGTTGGAAGTTCTTCTGGATTTAGTGGTTTAATAAATTGATTAACAGTAATAAATTGTTCGAGTAAATCCCGTAAATTTTTTATATCACTCGGATCTCCTCCAAGCGGATTTCCACTTCCAAAAAGAGAATCGATTTGATCATCTGTAAAACTTCCCGGAGCTATATTTGAATTGCTTGCACTCATTGCTGCTTGAGAAGTGAACTGAATTCTTCTCTCATCAAATCCAAAAAATAAATCTGTTCCAACAACTAAATTTTCTTTTGGGCGTGTTCCAAATTCTGAAGACAAAATATCATCTTTGGATTTTAAGTAAGTGAATCCAAGTTGAAACGATTCGCCACTCCCAAATGATGGACGCACTGCAACAATATCTCTTTTGAAAAATGCTCCATCAACCGCTGCGAATGTCTTTCCTCCATATTTCAGTGGATCAACGGCTATAATATTTCCGCCTGCAGCAATTAGATTCGGGTCAAATGGGGAATCACCTGTCGCGAGCAATTCTCCATTAACTGCACGATTCACCTCCCCGAATGATGCCTGTAAATTAAAGAAACCAAGATTCAAAGCTCCTGTGAATCCTCGCACTCGTCTTCCACTCAATATTAGGTTTGGAAATGTAGGGAAATTGTCGCCATATCTTAAATCCAACCAACTGCTCTGAATAGAAAATGCATAGCGATTATTTGGCTGGCGATCTGGTTTTTCATCTGAAGTTACAAATGCGTTCGCGAAAAAATTCCAATCACCATAAGTTGAATTTAAATTTAATCCAATATTATTATACCAAGTATTGACTTTATTAATATTTTCATTTCTGGATTCACCCCTAATATTTCCATTGAACTTTATTCCTGAACTTGATAAGATTACTTGATCAGTTCGCAGGATGTTGAACTCAATCGTTACTGAG
>PNNF01000043.1 GCA_013824085.1 Chlorobiaceae bacterium
AAATATAAATTTACTCAAGAGTCATCCAAACAGAAACAAAATATTTTACGATGATAATTAATTAATGATTGATTTTAATGTGTCAATTAGTAATCAAATATTTTTTGTGAGATTAATCCTTAACCCCAAGCTCTTTCAAAATATAATCACCGCCACCAATTTCTTTGGTTACCCAAAGTATGTATCTAATATCTACACCAATTGATCGACTATACGATTCGCTCCAAGCGTAATCATTAATAGTTGCTTCGAATGCGCGGTCAAAATTTACTCCAACAACCTCACCATAAGCATTAATGACAGGGCTTCCAGAGTTGCCGCCTGTTGTATCCATATTATAAAGAAATGCAACAGGTAGATCTTTTAAATCTTTGCACTTGAACTTTCCAAAATTTCTTTTCTTGATTGCATCTCTAACCTTTGGAAGCAACTTGTAATCATCCTCTCCAGTAAAATTCTTTTCAAGAATTCCAGTGGCTGTTGAAATTGGTTTGAAATAAGTTGCATCTGCCGGAGAATAGCCACGCACGTAGCCGAATGTGAGACGCAGTGTGCTATTTGCATCTGGAATAAATGTTTTATTCTGCCACTCTTTTTTAACTTCAAAAAATTGTGCTTGTAAAATATTTAGTCTGCCACTTCTTATCTCATTTGATTTTTGAATTGGTTTGAAAGCTTCTTTCATCTCTCTGACAAATTCAATCAACGGATCATTTAAGTTTTTTATCTCTTCTTCCGATTTGTAGAGCAAGCTTAAAAATGTTTCGTGATCATTTATCTTTGTTCTGTTGATTATATCCACTAAAAAATTTTCAGCTTCACTTTTGGAAGAATTAAATTTTTTCAGTGGTAAAAATTCTTTCAGTTCGGGGAACTCAACTGCATCGCCAATAATTTTTGATGCGGAAATTTTTTCAATCTCTTTGTTATAATTTTCGAACAAATTTAAGATTCTATCTTGCAACATTTTTTGATTTTTTTCAGTGAACAAAGTTTTGCGTTCTACATCCGGCTTTGCATTTTCAATTGGAAAGTCGATTAGAATATCTGCCAATGCAAAAGAAGTAATCTGTCTAAACACTTGACTGTAAAAAAGATTTGTTCTACCTAATAAAAATATTTCATCATAAATTTTCTGAATGTCGTACAAAACATTTCCATATTTTTCTTTTAACACTGGGTCAGATTCAATGAACTGTTGAAGTTGTTTTTCTTGAGTTTCTCTCTGTTCAACCAAAGACAATCTCTCCATTCCTTGAAGTTTTCCTCTAAAATTTTTTTCTGTATTTGCTAGCGTTTTAATTCTTGAAGAAAGTTTCAAACCCATTTCGGGATCTCTTTCACTCACTTCCTCAAAACTATTTATCAAAGATCTGAACAATTCGGAGATGTATGCGAGCTGGATTTCTTCGTCGAATCTAATGAATTGAGATGGCTGATGTCTGAAAGTTCTGCCTGGATAGCCAAGCAAAAAAACAAAATCACCTTCATTTATTCCATTCGGATTTACCTTCAAAAACTTTTTCGGTTTGAACGGAACGTTTTCTTCGTGATATGTTCGTGAAGTTCCATCAGGCGCTACATATGCCCTCAAAAAAGTAAAATCGCCAGTGTGTCGAGGCCAAATCCAATTATCTGTTTCTCCACCAAATTCACCAACTGATCTTGGTGGTGCGTAAACTATTCTTATGTCACGAATAGTTTTATACTTAAAAAGAATGTAAGTTTTTCCAACAAACATTTCTGAAACCTCGGCACGAATTGAAGGATCTTTTTTTTCTGCTTCGTTAATTAACTCTCTACTCTTTTTTTGAATAGCTTTTGTTCTTTCTGAAATATCTTTTGCGCCAGCCGCAGCCTCTAAAATCAATTCAGAAACATCTTCATAAGATTCTGTAATCATACTCGTCAAACCTTTTGCAGAAATTTCTTTTTCTTTATTCTCTGCAAGAAATCCGTTTTCCAAATAATTATTTTCAAGAGTGCTCGCATCGCTAATAAAATCAAATGCGCAATGATGATTAGTTAAAATAAGTCCATCTTCAGAAACGAAAGAACCAGTGCAGCCACCTACTCTAACGAGTGCGTCAACAAAACTAATTCCGTTTGGATTATAAATTTCTTTTATGTCAATTTTCAATCCTGCTTTGTTTAATCCAATTTTTGAAATTTCACTAAGTGGGAACATCCCTTCATCAGGTGGAGTTGATGCAGTGAAAAGAAATACAAAACTGAAAAGAAATATTGTTCTAAGAAAAAATGATTTCATCTTTCGTCTCCAAAAAAAATAATAGTTAAAGCAATTTAAGAAAAATAATAATTTAAAAGTGATACCAAGATATCGCCACTATTAGAGAAAGTGAAATAATTTTATGATTGAAGATTTAAGGATTTATGATTGTAGGATTGAAGAATTAGCAATTACCAATTTACGAATTACGAATTTTTGATTTCAGAACAACGATTAACGATTTTTGATTTTTTCTTTTCTTAATTATCCCATTGTGTTACGTAAAAATCACATTACAAAATTTTCAATCATTCCAATTCAATTGTCTCACTTGTCCCAAAAGTCCCTGCGAAACAAAACCAACGATTATAAATATTAATTTGCTTTAAGATTTACGATTAACAACTCAAATCATTTCGTTCAATAATTCTTGACGTGGTTGCGGAATAACAACTTTATTAACGAGCAATCCTTTTTCAGAAACGACGAGAGCGCCTGCTTCCACAGCACTTGTTACGGCTGCAACTTCGCCCGTGACTGTAAAAAATGCTTTTCCACCAAGAGCCATAGCAAGCCGAACTTCAATTAATTTTACGTTAGCAGATTTCACAGCCGCATCCGCAGCTTCTATAAGCGAGGCAACAGAAAATGATTCTACAATTCCAAGTGCTTCGAGCATTTGTACATTCGTATGTCCGTGAAGCGCGGGAAATATTTGTGGATGAACATTCGGAATTACAAAATGATCAATGACTGCAAAGCCAATTGTCTCAACTGCCGCATCAATAGCTGATTGCACCGCTGCAACTTCTCCACCGATTAATGTCATATATTTACCTGAACAAATTGTTCGCGATAAAATTAATTCTACGTTAGAAGTTTTTAACATAATGTCTGCTGCTTGCATGCCCGAAGCAATACTTGTCATCTCTATTAAGCCGATTGAATTTGCGTTGATCATTTTTTATCCGTCTCTTTTTTCAATTATTATTTATAAAATTATTCTAATGAAATCATCACTAACTTGCGATACTTTTCCATCAATTGAAGAATGGATATTTGCACCTAACTTTCCTTCAACTGCTTTTCCTATCAATTCTCCTTTTTTTACTGACTGTCCAATTTTCACAATTGAAATAGATTTTTCGCCAATATGTTGTTTCAACATTATTTTTACTGACGATGGCGATGGCGACGATTTCATATAAGGTGCGTGGACATCATAGCTCTGAAGATTTAATTTTTTTATCAACTGTTTCAACGGAACTCGTCTTCCATCTTTCATCGGATGAACCTTAACGGGCTTTTGTTGAATATATTTTATGCCAGCTACCTTCATATCTACTTTCGATTTATCACACGCTTCTTTGGGAAATAAATCTTCGGGACAAGCGTAGAGCGTGCACAAACCACAAGCACAGCAAAGCTCAGCGCTCTGATTCCAAATGTCACTTCCAGTTTTGCTAAACCCAAGTGAACGCATTACTTTATGTGGTTGAACGTCATAGCCAAGCAAATAGCGTGGACAAAATTCTGTACAATAACTACATTGATCGCAAGCAGATTTTCCAATTCGATGAAAATTTTTCTCTGGCTGATTTTTTCTTCTGATTAAATAATGATCTTTCGGTAAGACAATTAATCCTGCTGTAGTTTTTGTAACAACTTCGGACAAATCGAAAGTCAAACTCCCCATCATCACTCCACCAACAAACAGACCGAAATCTGAAACTGTCGTTCCACCAACATGCTTAATTAACTCTTCATAAGTAGTTCCAATTGGTGCCCAGAATGACGCAGGTTCTTTTACAGCACCTGCAACACAAACAAATTTTTCTGTTACAGGAATATCTTTTAATGCGTTTGAAATGTTAAAAAAAGTTTCAACATTATTTACAACGCAACCAACTTGAAGTGGAATGCCTCCTGCGGGAATTAATCTTTTTGTTGCTTCATAAACTAATTCGTATTCATCACCTGAAGGATAAAAATCTCCGAGATTAGTAATTTGAGTTTTAGGTTTTTGAAGATATTTTTCAATCTCTTCTTTTGCTTCAGCATTTTTAGTTTTTATTCCGAAGTAACCTTTTTTTGCTTCAGTGCTTTCGATCATTGTATTAAAGCCATTAACAATTTCTTCGGCGTGATGAACCATCAATTCAAAATCTTTATGAATCAATGGCTCGCACTCTGCACCATTTGCCAGAACAAATTCTACTTTTGATTTTGCTTTTACATGCGATGGGAACCCAGCCCCACCAGCTCCAACTACTCCAGCATAAAAAATTTTTTCGTCTTTTGTCATTCTCTTTTTCTAACTGTATAATTTCAAAAATATAAAAATCGATTGCTTAATTTAGAAAATCATTGATTCTTTATCAGGCGTTATTTCATCAACATCATTTTTCGTGTTGATGAAAATTCATTTGTTCTAAGTGTATAAAAATAAATACCGCTCGAGAGTGAAATTATTTTTGAAGAATCAAAATCGATTTTGTAATTGCCCGCTTCTTTTTCTTCATCAACTAAAGTTAAAACTTCATTCCCAAGTAAATCATAAATCTTCAAACTCACTTTACTCTTCGCTCCTAATTCATATTTTATTGTTGTTGAAGGATTAAATGGATTAGGGAAATTTTGTCCAAGATAAAAATCAAATTCATTTGTCAAAGAGACTTCAATAACAGGCGAGTAATCAAACGATCCATCGTAATCATTTTGTTTAAGTCTATAACTATATTTTCCATTGCTCGCAGTTTCATCAACAAAAATATATTTTGTTTCTGATGCCGTCGTTCCTCGTCCTTCTACATATCCGATGTTCAACCAATTATCATCTTCTTTTTTTCTTTCGATATCAAACCCACTATTGTTCTTCTCTGAGGCAGTTGTCCAATTTAATTGCACAGCATTATTTATTATCGAATGTGAAAATGATGTAAGCTCAACGGGAATAACATTGTGCTGAAAGATTGCAATGTCATCTACGTACCAACCATCTCTAACCACAGAACCATCTGTAACCAAATCAAATCGAAGTCGAATTTGTTGCCCAATATACTGACTCAAATTAATTTCTTCCTTCACCCAACTTGGTTGATTTCCATCATACACCGCTTGCCCACTTGGCTGAAATGACCCAGTTGCTAAATTAGAATAACGACCAGCGAGTGCAGTCCACGAAGTTCCATTGTTGGTTGAAATTCTTACTTGTCCGTAATCCCAATTTGCTTCAATATCGAAGCGAGTCCAGAATGATAACTTGGGACTTAGCGCACCAATTAAACTTACATTATTAGTCATTATCATCGAAGTAGTCATACTATTAGCGTAGCTTCCTGTTCGGCTATCGGTAAAACTATTTGGAGTTGAATAAAAAAGTGCAGTTGATACATCCCACTTAGTTGCAGTAGTTGGTATTGAACTCATTGTCCACAACACAGTCGGATTATTTGTTGTATCAAGAAAAACGTAAGAAGGAATACCAAGTGAAACTCTGATTGTATCTTGACTAACAAGAACATTTTCTTTTCTTACTGTAAAAAGTAATTGAACTCCCGTTTGAATATTAGCGTTAGTGGCAACAGTAAAACTAAAAGGCGTTGCGGCAGTTCTTGTTCCTCTTCTCGGAACAGAATCTACATTGATGCCACCACTGTTTACTGTTGTGAATTGATCTAACGAAGTTAGTTGTAAATTATAATTTGATCCCGACATTAAACCTTTATTTCTAACTGTTGGAGTTAATTGAACTTGCTCGCCGGGTAAAATAATCGGCTTACTCAAAACAAAATTTTGTAGTGTGACATAATCACCCGCTACCCACGCATAGTATAGATTTGGAAAAAGATTTTCTTGCGCTAACGGAAAAATGCGAGATTGCGCTGGCCAGAATCCATCACTGCTAGAGCCAACTTCAGGAGTCATTGCAAAAACTTTTCCACTGTTCACAGTATCGCCATCATAAAAATAATCATCACTATTTCCACGTGTTGCATATCCAACAGTTTGTAAATCCGTTCCAATGCCGTATCTATTAAATTGAGTCATATCAGTCGCAAACTCTCTGAAGATAAGTGAGTCGGGAGTTTCGGTTTGCAATGCACCATATGGAAAAATTAATAAATTAGAAAAAGTATGATAGTTGAGTGCGTTGGAGATTCTGCGCGAAGCAAGAAAATCTCTGATGGCTTGAGTTTCAGGTTCTGAAAATGGGGCTGTTCCTCTGTAGGTATCGCTTGATGTTGATGTGCTTGAGCCGCCACTGAGATGGTTCCAATATAACATTGGTCCATAATTTCTGTTAAGATCTACACCAAAAGTTCCATCGCCATTTGCTCTTCTATTTTTTCTCCACATTCCTCCGCCGTTCGGATTTGTTGTTCGGTTGTGTTCATATCCATCGGGATTAACAACGGGAATAAAATAGAGTTCGCGATTATCAACTAAAAATTTTACGCTTGGATCTATGTTGTAATTTTCAAGCAAGTAATACATAAAGAAAATCATTTGCATCATACTCTGTGGCTCGCGTGCATGATGAAGTGATGTGTAGAGCACTGCGGGTTCGTTTTCGTTTATCTCAGGGTTGTCAGAAATTTTCACCATCCATATTGGACGATTCTGAATTGAGTTGCCAAGCGATATTTTTGATGTAACTAAATTCGGAAAAAGAATTTTCATCGAATCGAGTTCTCGTATTACTTCACTAAGTATGTAAAAACCTGCCATAGTTCCAAATTCAAAACGAGATACATTGTACATACTTCTATTCGCAGCTTTAAAATTTTCTATCTCTATTTTCGAAAGATCTTTTGATTCAGCAAAATGTTTAAACCAATCATCTATTATTACTTCAACTCTGAATGGTAAAATTGCGAGTCGTGAAAATTCTGCATCGTTAAGAAAAGTTATTATGGCGTTATCTTTTGTAATCTCAAAGTGATCAAGATCGATATTGAACTGTTGTAAAATCCTAACATCGTCTTTATCATTTAGAAATATCTTTACTTGTTTGTAGTTCTGTGAGAAGTTTAACGAAGTAAGAAAAATTATAAAAAGTGTCGAAAGTATTTTCATAACATATTAACTTTAAATTTAATAATATTAAAATAATAGAAACAAGTTATAAATTGAATAAAATTTATTTTTTAGAAATATTGTTTGAAGTCGCGGTAAGCGACTTGTTTGCTAAATAATAAATTTTAACTGCGCAACGAATAGACTCATTTTTGATTTTAAGAAAAAATATTATTTAATAGATTTGCTTTCATACTCATCAATTTTTTCTCGAATAATCTCAGCACTTTTTTTGAGCAATCCACTCTCTTTAATATTAATTCGTATTGGTAGAACGCCCAAATCTCCTTCACCACCAATTAAATGCGGAAGCGAAAGTGTAACATTTTTTATTCCTTCAACATCATCTTTCAATGTACAAACCGTTAGGACAGCTCGGTTGTCTCGATTAATAACATCAACGAGTTTTGCAATTGCGCCACCAATTCCATAATAAGTTGAGCCTTTTCCTTCAATTATTTTGTAAGCAGCATTTCTAACATCGCAATCAATTCTTTGTTTTATCGTTTCGTTGAATTCAATTTTTCGGTATTCAATAAAATCTTCGAATGACATTCCCCCGATATTTAGATTAGACCATGCCAATACTTCAGAGTCGCCGTGCTCGCCAAGAACATACGCATGAACGTTTTGCGGATCAACTCCGATATGATTACCAAGCAGTGCTCTGAACCTTGCTGTGTCCAATGTTGTGCCTGTTCCAATTACTCTTGTTTCAGGAACGCCAAGATTTTTTGCAATCAGTGTGCTGATGTGTGTAATTATATCAACTGGATTTGTAGCGATAATAAAAATTGCGTCGGGTGCAACTGCTACAGTTTGCGAAATAATGTCCTGAAGAATCGCCGCATTTTTTTCCATTAGCATTAATCTCGTTTCACCCGGCTTTTGATTAGCTCCCGCTGCAATAACAATTATCTTAGCGTCCTTCAAATCTTTATAAGTCCCCGCATATATATCAGTCGAGTGAACAAATGGAACAGCGTGCAAAATATCTGTAGCTTCAGCAATTGCTCTTTTTTCATTTGCATCGATAAGCACAATTTCATTAGCAGATTTCCGCATCATTATTGCATACGCTGCAGTAGCGCCAACCATTCCGCTCCCAATAATTCCAACTTTCATAAATTTTCCTTTTATGATTAATAACACATAATAAGTTTTAGGCGTTCCAAATAATGCGTTTTCAATTTCTTATAATTAATGGTTTTAGGAATTAATTAATGTGTGGATTTTAGAAGTAAAAAAAATTCAGCTATCTGGACAAGCATTAATGAATGTAGTTTTGTGATTAACAAAAAAAAGGTTGTCCTCAGAGCTTATTCAAAGCTTCTAAAGACAACCCAAATTTTTCTAAAGAAAAAAAACTATTCTGTAATCTTTAATTCTTTATCGTCAGAAATAAATTTATTTCCGACATCTTTAATTCTAACTTTCACAGATTGCGTATTAAGATTCTCCGGTAATTTCCAGTCAAATCTGTTAATAATATTTTTTTGATTTATCACACCATCTGAAATCAATACCCAAGTCCTGCCCTCATCTAATGAATATTCCAAAGTAACTTTAGATTCATCTTCCTCTGAAGTCCACTCAATTGTTTGGATACTTTTTCCCGCCAAAATTTCGCCAGAGATAATCACTACTCTTCCTTGACGAATGTGTAAGTTGAAAACTTTATCACTTATATCTGAAATTGCAGGAGCAGTAACATCGCTAACTCTAATCTTCGCAAGAGTTGATGGCTGTGTTGGAGGAAGAAACCAATTGTAAGCTCCTGTATTTCTAACAGATGCTGCAATCACATTCCACGTTAAACCGTTGTTGTCAGTGTATTCTAATCTCACATCATTAACACCAAAAGCTTGCCAAGTTATGATAGTATCTTGAAAAATATATTCACCATCATTCGGAAAAGTTACTTGAATAAATTTAGCCGATGTCATTTCAAAATAATTATCAGAAACATCAGAAGGACTTTCATCCACAGCATCAGCAATTCTAATCAAACACAATTTTGAATTTATGTTAGCGGGAATATTTTCCCAATTGAAAAATCCATTGCTCGGCGTTGAATTAGTAATTGTATTCCAAGCCGCACCACCATTGGTTGAATATTGAATTTTCACATCACGAACATTTGCAGATTGCCATCTGATAAATTGTGGACCGCTATTTGTAAACCATGTTTCACCACCGTTTGGACTTAATACAAGCACAAAAGGCTCGGAAGCAATAGTGAAAATAGAATCACTAATATCTTGATAATTATTTATCACATCTGTAATTCTTACTCTCGCATTTGACGATGGAGTGTTTGGAACAAATGTCCATTCATAAAGTCCATCACTCGGAGTATTAGCAACAACTTCAAGCCACGAAACGCCGTTGTTAGTTGTGTAATCTATTTTTACATTTTGAACACCAGTGCTGCTCCAAGTAATAAATTGTTGCGTTCCTGCATTCCAAATTTCTCCACCATTAGGCGAAGCTACGGTAACACCAAATTGATTTTGTTGGAAAATTAGAAATGTACTATCAGAAACATCTGACGGTTTATTATCAAGCGCATCGCTTATTCTTACTCGACTTAAACTTGAAGTAAAATTAGGAACAATCCATTCATAATTTCCATCACTCTCAGTTGAGTTTACAATTAAATTCCAAGTTGCTCCATTATTTGAAGTGAATTCAATTTTCACATTACTTAGATTTGATGAATACCAATTAATATTTTGTCGCGAACCACTTACCCAGCTTTCGCCCCCATTTGGTGCTATGATTCTAACTAATGGTTCTTCATTTACCGTAAATGTTCCGTCACTCTCATCAGCAGGAACTCCTGAAACATCTGTATTTATAATTCTAATCTTGTATAACCTTGAAACTATTGTTGGACTCCAATCAAACTCTCCATCGCTTGGAGTAGAGGCTATTACTGGTAGCCAAAATATTCCGTTATCTACCGAGTATTCGATTCTTACTGATGCAACGCCTGATGACTGCCATAAGATTTTATTTAATTCACCAGCTGTCCATGTCTCTCCTCCGTTTGGACTTACTACTTGCAAAGTTTTTGTTTGTGTAATTTCAAATGTTGAATTACTTATATCAGACGGACTACCATCTGTAAAATCACTTATTCTTACTTTACACATTGTTGATGAAATATTTGGCAATGGTCCCCAATCAAACGATCCATCACTATCAGTGCTATCTTTTATTAAAAACCACGATGCACCATTGTTTGTTGAGTATTCTAATCTTACCTTATTGATTCCATTGCTGAACCAACTTATTCTTTGTGTAGTTCCTCCTTCAAATGTTTCTCCACCATTCGGAGATGTCAATTCTACTTCTTGAACTACTTGATTACTTATAGAAAAATTATTATCCGAAATATCAAATGGTGCTCCATCACTTGCATCACTTATTCTTATTCTGCAAAGAAGTGAGTTTAGATTTGGTACCAGCCATTGATAAGCTCCATCACTTTCAGTTGATGAGATTATTGTTGACCAACTCGCTCCACCATTGCTTGAAAATTCAATCCTTACATTTGCAATATTTGTTGATGTCCAAGTTACGTTCTGAGTAGAACCTGCTTGAATCAACTCACTTCCGTTTGGCGAAACTACTGTTATCTCTGGTTCTGATACAATAGAAAAAGTTCCGTTACTTTCATCGAATGGAAAATTATCTGATGCATCTGATATTCTTACTTTACAATTGTTTGATGATGTACTTGGTATTTGACTCCAAATATAAAAACCATCACTCGGAGTATTTGCATCAAGTAAAATCCAGCTTACTCCGTTGTTTGTCGTGTATTCAATTTTTACTGACGCTATTCCTGAAGAATTCCATTTTATTTCTTGTGATGTACCTGCAGGAAATTCTTCACTTCCATTTGGTTCAACAACTGTAATTTCTTGAGCAAGTGTGTTATAGATTGTAAAGAATGCGTCTGATTCATCAAATGGTAATCCATCATTCGCATCACTTATTCTAACTTTACACAATGCTGAATTTGCTGATGGAAGATTCTGCCATAAAAATCTACCATTGTTATCCGTGCTGTCTGTTATGGTTATCCAATTAGCGCCATTGTTTGTTGTGTATTCGAGTTTTACTTTTCTAATTGTTCCTGCAGTTGTTACACTCTTATTATCAATTGAAATTTCATCTCCCACAAAATTAGTATTTGCTCCGGTTGGACCACTTAGTTCTGCTGCCCATTTAATTATTTGTGTTGATCCTGAAAGCCAACTCTCGCCTCCATTTGGTGTTTCGATAATTAAATTTAGTTCTGGAGCAATTGTAAATACTCCATCACTTTCATCTGTTGGAAAAGATTCTGCTGCGTTAGTGATTTTTATTTTTGCATTTGCTGAAGGCGTGTTGGGAATTGGTCTCCAAATATAATAACCATTGCTCGGAATGCTTGATGCAATTGTTACCCAAGTCAATCCGTTATTTGTTGTGTATTCAATTTTTACATTTTCTACTTGTGAGCTATTCCAAGTAATCTCTTCAAAGCCCATGCCTATTAGGGTTTCGCCTCCATTCGGTTTTATAACTTGAATTTCTTTGGCAACACTAATAGTAAACACAGCATCGCTCGAATCTTTTAGCGTATCAGCAACTGTGTCTGAAATTCTAACTCTTGCACTTGTTGATGGAGTGTTGGGAATTGGATTCCAGGTATATTCTAAACTATCTGCCGGAATACTTGGGACAATATCGCCCCATGACTGACCATTATTTGTAGAGTATTCAATTCTAATATTTGATACTCCCGTGTGATTCCATTTTATTTTTTGACTTCTTCCAACAATTAATACTTCGCCACCATTTGGGCTAACGAGAGAAAGAGTTTTTGTTCGACTCTCAATAATTGAAAAAAGTCCATTACTTTCATCAACAACTCTCAAAGTATCTAATGTGGTCAATCTCACTTTGCACAATGATGATCTTGTATTCGGAACTGATCTCCACAAATATTCTCCAGTGTTAGGAGTGCTTGGAACAATCATAAGCCATGAGGCACCGTTGTTGGTAGAATATTCGATTTTTAAATTCGATGTGTAGGTACTTGTCCACGTTATATTAAACGGTTTTCCAACTTCTAAACTTTCGCCACCATTTGGTGTTTTGAGAACTACTGAATCCTGTTCGGGACCAATAGGATCAGCAGCTTCTTTGCAAGAAAAAAATAATGTTGATAATGTTAAAAGGTAAAAAAATAATCTTTTCATAATTACTCTACTTTTGGTTTTATAGATTGAACAAAATTAAGAACAACCACCTAAATCAAGATGTTTTAAAATTTCTTTTATAGAATATGCATAATTCAAACTTACTTGCAATATCTATTTTTGTCAAGTGCCCAAAGTTACATTAAAGTAAATTCTTTTGTTGTATAAAAGTTTTCAGTTAAGCCGAAGAATACTAACTTTGGTTCTGTATCAATAAAATTTTTTGAATTATGAAAATATATTTTCTACTTTTTTTTGTGATGATATTTTTTAACACAAACTTTTCACAAATCAATCCATTGAAAAAATGGAAAGGAAATTCTATAATCGGAAACGGCAATATTTGTGTTGTCTATTCAGACGATTCAAGAATATCACAGAACAATGGAATTCAACAATTCTATTATAAAGATTACACTACCTCTTACATCGCTTCTACACATTTTGAACTTGTTGATGAGTTTGGAATTTCTCTGAAACAAAATAAACTTCGGGACACTCTCCTGATGAAAAGTTTTTTTTCACCACAAAAAATTTCTTTCTACTCCGATGGAATCTCTTCATCAACAAATACATTTGTACACAATAGCGATGCGGTAATTTCAAGATTGACCGCCGATGGAGAAAATAATTCTTACAATTACAATTTTATTATCGCATTTAGAAAAAATATTATTAATGATAAATTCACAAAATTAATTTCGCTTGAAAACAAAAAAGATTTTGTAATTGTTACGTTCAGCAACGGTGTAAAATTTTTAGTCGGTTCTAAATCTGAATCTGAAATTATTGCAAAATCTGATTCGACTCTACTTATTAAAGGTAGTTTCAAAACTAATTCATATACTGATATTTTAATTCTTCCCGGAATATCAGAGAAAGAAATTGTTGAGAGATTTCAAAATTTAAAGAAGAAAAAAAATCTTTATTCTGATGCAGAAAAATATTGGAACAATTGGATTTCAACAGGAGAGCTTCCGAAATTCAATGAAATGAATTCTGAAAATAAATTGTATCTAGAATATTTTAAGAGAAACATTTACGCTGCTAAATCTTCCAACTTAAATGGACAAGTTCCTGCTGATATGACAGGACAATTTGTAACTAACAATATGCCGCAACTTTATCCACGCGATGCAATGAAAGTCGCTCGCATTTTTATCTTGGCGGGATTTTATGATGAAGCAGAAAAAATTATAAGATTTTGGACTCACGATTCTATTCCAAAAAAAACTTTAGGCGAATTTTTTGCACGTTACGATGCGAATGCAAAAGCAGTTGACGGCGGAACTGGTGCAAGATTCGATGAGCCAGAATGGGACGCAAATGGATATATGATTCAGCTTATAAATATGTTTTATCAAAAGAAAAAAATTTGGCTCGCTGACAAAAATTTTATTTTTGAAATTGCAGATTTTCTTGTCCAGAGCATTGATAACACTGGATTGCTTTATGAAGGCGGAATAGTTGAATGGACTGGTTATCTGCCAGCAACAAATATGATTTGTGCCGCAGCGCTTAAAACTGCATCCGAGATTGCATATAATTTTGGTGACAAACAACGAGCTGATAGTTATCTCGCCGCCTCAAAAACAATTTCGGATAATCTTCATAAAATGTATGACGTTAGAAGAAATACTTATGCTGATGTTCGGTTTCATGGAATGAAAAGAGACAACTTTAGTATAACCGAAAGAAGTGATTCTATTTTATTTCTTTGGGATACTTCAGTAATGTTTGGTTTTATTTGGGGTTATGAAAATCATGAAAAATTAGAAAATACTTATAAATTTATTTTAGCAAATAATACAAAGTTTAACGGTGGCGTGCAATATTTTGAAGCTCTTGATGCAGGACTTTCAGCTTATGGAAACGATCTCTTTTTCTTTACTACTGCTGCCTCAGCACAATATGCAGCCAAAACTGGCAAAATTGAAAAAGCTAAATTGCATATCGATTGGATGATTCGTAACGCAAATATTTATGGCTTAATGCCCGAAAGAATTTATTTAAACCAAACAGACTGCAGTGTTGCAACTCCGCTCTCTTGGTGTTCTGCAGAATTTGCAGCCTCATTACTGGTTTGGAGTAAAAATCATAAATAAACTTTTTAAATAGTTGCAGAAAACTTTGTGCTGTTTCCTTTATTAATTGCTCTTTACTTAAATTAGAATTATTTGAGCCACAACATTTTTCTTGTTACTAAATGATTATCTACTCGTAATTTATAAAAATATAAGCCCGATGAAAGTGAATTATCTTCTATTGAATATGTATAATTATGTTTTCCTGCTTCGAAAATTTCATTGTAAATTTAAATTGCAACTTCGTTACCGAGAATATCATACACTTCGAGAAACCTAAAAAAAAAATTTGAATTGCTATCAAATTTCTTAAAACGACAACTATTTCACTACTATTTCAACACGCTCCATATTTGAAGCATCTAACAACGTTGAGCTTAACCGGCAGCCCAGAACAAGATTGTCGAATAGAAGCACAAACATTAATGATTTTAAAAATTTTGTTTAGCAGAACAAAGCCTAACAAGATAGCCGACACGGAGTAACCAACATTAAAAATTATAAAAATGCCGAATGCGAAAAGGCGGTCGGGTTGATTGGCTGGTTATATGGCGATTTAAATTTATTGGAATCATAATTATAGTTTCTTTTGCATTATGAATAGATATTTAAAACCCCTTAAGTAGAAATTAAATCTTCTTGCGCGGTTATGCCATAAACCAGTGTTCGAGGTTTGATTGTGTCTTGTTACACAAATAATATCTAGTGTTTCAAAATACTTTTCTAAAAGCTGATACAAGAGAAAACCAGTTGGAGTAAATTTCTTTTTAATCCATTGATCCCCAATAAGCCAAGCCATTGATTTGCCTGGTTTAAGAATTCGATAAATTTCTTTTGCAACTTTTTCTAATTCTTTAAAGAATAATGGATCTTCGCAAGAAATATTACCAATACATTTTTTATTATCTGAATATTTTATGTTGTTCGAATATGGAGAATCTATGAATACAAAATCTACAGAGTCATTATCTAAAGGAATTTTTCTGGAATCATTTTCAATAATGTCAGTACGAACTTTATTTAAATCGTAACCAATAACTTGACGATTTAATTCTTTTGCAACATCGATAGTTGTTCCACTTCCACACATTGGGTCAATTACAAGATCATCTTCTTTTGTATAACGTTGTAGAAGATTCCAGATTATGAAAGCAGGAGTTACACCATTATACTTATTACTACCGTGTGGAATATTGCCATAATTTTGTGTTGGAAAATCCCAAAGAGTAGTTGATTCTAATATCAATTCATTTTTTGATTTCGACATAGGTTTTATGGTTTATTTAATAAGATTTTTAAGATCATCAATAAATCTGTTAAACATTTTGACTTTTTTGCTTTCCTCAATATTGGTTTCACTAAGCACATAACTGCCATCCAGATCAACTTCTACAATTGCTCTACCTTTTTTCGTTGGAGTCTTTGTTGTAAGTGTTCCATCTTCATCAGGCGTAACAAAATAAACTTTTATATGTTGGGTCACTTTATCAGATGAAAGTTTAATTTTCCAATAACCAGTCTGAGCAATGCGTTCTCTTAAAGTCACTTTACTGGAAAGAACAGCAACAACTTTGGAATTAGTGGGCTTATATATAATTATATCAACATCAGGTAAATGTGCACCAAATTCTCCATAATCAATCAGAAGATTTCTCTTTACCAATCCTAATTCTTTTGATAAATTTTCACCATTCGTTCTTTCAAGGGAATTTCCATTTACAACTTCAAGACCAAGATTTTTTACTTCGTCGGTAATTATATATTCAATTAATTTTTCAAGATTTTTTCCCTTAAAAGCACGCCAAGATTGTTCGTGGTCAGTACCCTTAAAATCTTTTTTATGCTGTGCTTTAGCTTCACTCAGAAGATTCGATATTTGGCGATAAGTATCTTTGCCATATTTTTCTTTTTTCTTGTTATACAAAAAAATAAGGTCGTCTATAGTCATAATTTTTCCATTATTAAAATATATTCAGTTGGATAGGCTAATTTTAATGAGCTATTTGTTGATTTAACAAACTGACCAGTATGGATATCTCGTGTTGAAGGTAACATTTTAGATGGAATTTCACGATGAATAACATCGAAAGTTCGGAAACCTATGTTTTCGAATTGTTCTTGAAAAACTTCTGCATTTAATATTTTAACACCTTTGAATTGTGTGTTTCCAATAACTATACAAGTTTTTCCACCTTGCTTTAAAACCCGTTTCATTTCAATAAATGATTCTAACATATCGGCGAAATAGTTTTTAACTTCTCTTCCTTTTTGATTATTACCCAATAAATAAAATGTCTCTTCTGCTAATGAGCTTTTTAGATCAACTGATTCTCTTTCTTTATACGCACTACCAATGAATTTTTTTCTGAATTCTGAAAGTTCATCTAAATAGCCAAACCATAAAGAAGGTAATTGATGTAAATCAGCATATTCATATGATGTAACGTATGGTGGGCTTGTGATTATTAATGAAGCTTTTCCGTCTTCAACGGGTAAATTTCTTGCGTCATCACATTTCGTAATTCTAAAATCATCAATAGCGTTTTTTATTTTAACATCTAAAAATTTATCAAAATCAGAATGCTTTCGAATCATTTTTTTTAGTTGATTTAAAAATAAAGTGAGCGGTTCGTAGATTTTTTTGTTTTTGTCTCTAGTTGGTTTTACACTTTTTTGGAGCCATATCGAACAAGATTTTAATATTTGGGCGAATGCTACTAAGAAAAAATCTCTAATGTCTTTATCATTTATTTCCAATATTCTTGTGAAAATAATTAATAATTTGTCTTTTTGAGAGGGTAAAAACCAATAATCAATTCTTTCATTTTTAGGCAACAATTCTATCGATTTCTTTTTAAAAAAATCAAACTGCCCATTTAATCTATTTTGCAAATCAAGTTCGATTTTATTCAATTCCTCCATTAATAATAATGGTTTTATTGGTGTAGTTTTCACTTTTGCAAGAAGGTAAGCGATTTCATTAATATCAGTTCCAACACCAATTCTCTTATTTACAATAGCCTCAACAATAGTCGTCCCACTTCCCATAAATGGATCAATAATTATATCATTCTCATTGCTTAGCTTGTTGATCAAACGTGATGCAAGTTGAGGGATAAATTTTGCGGGATAAGTGTAATAACCGTGAGTAATATATGTAGTATCTTTAATGGTTTTTTCTGCGAAAGACCAAGTTTTGTCAATAATTATATTTACTAAGGTTTCTTTCTCTATAAAAGTTGATTCTTTCATTTTTCCTTTTCTTTTTAACAAAAATAAACATTAACAATTACAAATGTAATATTTTTTTTTAGCCATATAACGACGTGCTTTTTAAGCCGCCGCCTATAACAGCAAAGCAGATTAGAACGACAAAGCCAATGATTTAGCAAACTGCACTTATCCGCCGCGGCGGATTCTTTGCAAGTGCAGTTTACAGCAATGTTAATTAATAGAACAACTTAGAACAACAAACTTAAAACGGAAAAACCAAACCGAGAATATTAGAAAACCCGAATGCGAAAAGGCGGGCGGGTTGATTGGCTGGTTAGCTTACAATTCTATTTTATAATTTGGCATTAACATATTCTCTTTAAATGTCTGAAAGTCTCCTAATGGATTATCTTTTAATATGCCAAGAATTCCAGCAAGTGCAACATCGAGCTGTTTGTCATCTTTTTCTTTAATAGAATTATCCAGCAATGTAAAGAATTTTTCAAGGGAATCTTTTCGTTCATTAAATCTTTTGTTGAAATAATCTAATAGTATTTCTTTCTGTGCCTCAATAGATTTAATTGCAATGTCTCTTTTAGCGTTAATATGTTCACGAGCTGTTTTTTGTTCATCTAAAGTTTTTTGATATTCAAAATATTCGTGTAAAACTTCTAGTGGGTTTAGATTTCGCAAAACAATTTTTGATAACTTGCCCACGTTTTTATATAAGGTCTTTTCGGTAATCTTAATTGGTAATTTATCCATTATTTCTCCTATTGAATTAGATTGCCATTTTTATCAAGGATAGCCACATCAAGTAAATCACCTAAGGATTTTGCAGTTCTTGCTAAGAAATATAGATCCTCCAAAGGTGACTCGGATGTTAACTGTTGCAACAACTCCTCAACTTTATTTCTTATTTCAATTGTGGATGTTTTTAGCTCATCAATTCTTCTTAAAATAATATGTAAAATGGAAATTTGTTGGCCCATTTGTGCTTCAGCTATTTCCATTTCAGCAATGCTTTTATTTACTTGATTTTCAATTTCGCCAGCTTTACCTTGGGCAAAAAATCCAACAACAAGAATTGCGGGACCAGCTACTAAACCTCCCAAAACTAAGGTTCCTAGTGCTATTCCACCTCCACCGGCTGCCAAGGCTCCACCTCCTAACCAAGCTAATGTTGCATTTGTTGCAGCAGCACCGCTTAAAGTTGCAATAGCAGTTCCAGTAGACGCAGTTCCTAACAAACCAACTAATCCATAAGCGGCTGCAGCCGTGGAAACACCAGTTAAACTAGCGCTTGTCACACCACCTAAAACTTCTAATGCTCTAACAGATGCTGTTTCCCAAGATTTTAATGTTTGTGGCGTAATATCAAATTTCTCTTGTAAATCCCTTTCTTTGATATTTGCATTTTTCAACACTTCGACGACACGCCCCAGAACAACTAAAGAATGTAAACGAATACTGCCCAACTCCTCAAAATTTCTTTCAGCATTTTCTCTTTCTGAATTATAATTTGAGAATTTTGTTTCATATTCTTTTCTTCTCCAATTATATCTGTCTATTGCAGCATTAATTCTTTGTGCTGCATTTACTGCATCAACGGCACCTTTACCAGCAGCTAGTGCAGAGGCTGCCATAATTATAATAGGGATTAAAGGAAGTGGCATATTTTATTTTCTCCATATTTTATTTGATATTCGATGAGCTTTGTAAGCTAACTATTACTTATACTGCACTGAATTATTAGTTAGAGAACGTAGATATGCGTGCGGTTGCATATCTACGTTCTATTTGTTTTAAATTTTCTCAAAATCTTAATATTTAAAAATAGCTCGTGCATAATATCATTCCCGCGGTAATTCAGTCTATCAATTAGTAAGTTTTTTGAAAAAAGGATAACGTGAGCTTGGCAACTGCTTCTCAGTGTTGTTAGGTCTGTATTTAGTAACTGAGTTCCCATATTCAAAAAATCTAAGCTAAAGACTTCCGTAAAGAGAATAATAATTACAGGGAGAAACATAAATATATTTTTTAAAAATTGCTATCAAATTTTTTAAAACGACAACTATTTCTCTAACTATTTTACTAAGCTCCATATTTGAAGTTTCTAACGGCGTGGCCGCTAACCGGCAGCCCAGAACAAGGAAGCCGAGTAAAACACAAATGCCTTTGATAAAA
>PNNF01000044.1 GCA_013824085.1 Chlorobiaceae bacterium
GTCTATACTTCTTATTAATGCTTCTGGTTTTAATTGTATATTGATATAACTAAAAGATGATTTGCAAAAATTACCAGACAGTTTGTTTCAAGAAATTCACCCCATTTTTTTGAAACGCCCAACACACAAACGTTTTGATTTTGTGGATCAGTATCCACTGATTATGCGCCAGATTATTGTGGTAGAATCTAAGGAGAGGAAAGAATTAGGCTCTGTCGCAAAATCTCAAATAGTTATAATGAATTTCATCTTTGAAATATAATTATGCTGCTAACGCATAAAACTGCTGCCAAGCAGCGAGTGAACCTTTGAACTTATTTTGCCCTTTTCGAAGCATGTGGTAAAGTTCAATTCCGACAAGTGTGGCTTCTGCATACATGAAATTTTTAAAGCCCAGCATGGGACCAGTAATTCGTTTGATCCCTCGATGATCTTGTTCAATCATGTTATTAAGATATTTGACCTGCCGGATCACAATTTGCTCTGTGTCAGGTAGTTCTCGATTAACGTGTTGCAAACCTGCCAAATTAGCGCCACTTTTATCCATATTAACTTTTGAAGGAACTCCACTACTCGTGATTGCTTTTTGGAAAAAAGAAAGAGCTGCTTTGGAGTCACGTGTCTTTGACAAAAAGAAATCGATTGTTTGACCTTCTTTATCTACGGCGCGATAGTAGTAAACCCATCTTCCCTTGACCTTAATGTACGTTTCATCCATCTTACAACTTTTACCAACGACATTCTTGGTATTTCTAAATTTGGATTCAAGAGTCGGTGAATGCTTAACAACCCAGCGATTAACCGTTGCATGATCAACGCTTAATCCACGCTCTGATAATAATTCTTCGACATTTCTGTAGCTTAACGGATATGCAATGTACCAACGCATTGACATTAAAATGACAGCTTTTGGAAAATGAGAACCTTTGAAATTCATAGCAAATCACTTTTTATAAACTCAATTTAGCTTACTTTATCAAAAATCTTTAAAGTTTGCGACAGAGCCTTCTAATTTATATACAATTATGCGTTAAAAATTTGACGGTACCCGCCTGAGTCTTCACAACCAAGAAAACTATCGTGAATTAGCCCTGGCAATCATGCGAAAAAAAATTTCTACCCGTAAAGCTAGATAAGCGCGTTGATGATATTCTGCGCCTTGGGTCCGATACATTAAAGCTTCTCGTGATATATATCTCAATAAAAGTATACTTGTAAAAGATTCAAAAATCATACTGTTGATATACATAAACCAAGGCAACCAGATCGCCAAATCACGCATGGACGAAGTATTTTTCAATGTATCTTGCGCAATATACAAATCTCCTGCTGCAGAAAATGACGATAATATGATACAGATTACAGGAACAGCAGTTGCTAGGCTAATAAATTGAGGGACTGAAGGTTTACTATTTAAACCAAAAACGATACTAAATCCGTCATAAATTTCGCCCATAGTCATAAAACATATAACTGAATTTAGCACAAATCCAGGGAAAGTAACAAAAGCCGCTGCAGGAACGCAAAATCCATCATAAGGAAATAGTAAGCGTGCCTCATTATAAGCTAGAACACCAATAATTAATGAATTAGCCGTGGGAAAAACGAGACCTAAACACTGAAAAATTTGTTTGAAGAGAGGATGATCTACAGAATCTGATGAAGAATACATATTAGAATTTTCTATAAGATCTTCTAGTTCTTTATGCGTTTGCGAACAAACATCTTTGTAACCTTGAGACACATCAAAACGTATACGGTTTAAAATATTTTGTTCAATAATTTGTTTATCCTGTTGTCCATAAATTGGATTCTGTGGAGGATTAGATTTCCAAAATCTTTCATAGAGTTCAAAAAAGTCATAATAACCCTGGGTATTAAATACATAATCCACCAGAAAGGCTGGAGCGATCATAAGCTTATATCTATTATATTGATAGATAGCGTACATATCTGGCAAACATGAAAATGCTCCTAGGAAATTGCTTACACAATGTTGCCAAGAAGGTGTAAATAAGAAATAGTTCTCTTCTGGCGAAGTTGTTTCAAATCTTTGCAAAAGATCACGGCATGCCCATGTAGCAGAACCTGCGTATGATAGTAACGTGCCAGCTTCAAATATTCCCTCCAAAAATTCATTTCCACCAGCGGCTGCTTTTGCTGCTCCAACAAAAGGAATGCCAGCTGTTACACTGACAGTATAAGTCAAAGTTCTCAAAAAAAATCTTGTCTTCCGAGAATAGAAAGTATCTTGAAGCAACTGTTCTTTGAGAATATATTTATCCAAATAAGATTGAAGTTTTTCACGACTTTCAGACTGTGTTTCTAAATTATAAAAAGAAAATTGATTATCCTGAAGTCTCAAATTTCTTTGTGCTATCAATTGTATATTGTCTGAATTATGAGCACACAAATTCTGGTTAAAGAAAAATCCAATTAAGATTAAAAAAATAAATTTATAAAAGTGTGTTCTAAAAAGTTGTTCTAAATACATGGTACTCACTACCCCCCCATCTTTTCTTCGCAATATGCAAAGATTCATAAGCAGATTCACCAAAGTTAAAATAGTGACATTTTTTATTAATTGCTTCTTGAATAAGGTGAAAAATCAATAAATAGTTTGGGCATAGTTCAGCATATTCTCGGTTCCATCCATTTAAGTAGTAAGCCATTTCCCAGGGCGACCAAACAACACTACTAGCAGCAATCAATTGACCTTCAAAAAATGCTCCATAAAGACCAGATCCATACTCATTATGTCTTATTCCTTCAGATAATTTTTTGAAGAATTGAAAGGGAGTAACATAGGAAGAACCAACAGCTTTTTGAGTATACTTAACAAGATTCCATGCTGTATGAATCGACACTTCGTCTTCCAGCTTTTGAACAATCACGCCGGATTTTTTAGCTTTTCTGATACTCGTTCGCACATTACCACTGAAAACAGTATCGAACAATTTCTGCACATCATTATCAAGAGAAAGAATATGTGTGACCTGACATTGATCTATACTCTCTATGCTCTCTTTTGGATAATGCGTAAGACCCGAGCAACGAAGATTAAATTTTGACTCTATAGATAGGATTATAGATTTTATATCTTGCATTTCTTGCTCGCCGCTTAAGTAAAAGCTCATAGGAACAGGGCCTCCATACCCTACACATCCAATGTGAAACCCATCTTTTGACCATGGTTCACCTTGAAAACAGGGAACAGCATAAGTTACTTTATTTGCATCAACACATACAGGCAAGAAGGTTCCCCCTAAAGAACGTGTTACCGTATCATACCAATAAAAGCTTTGATAAGCACTTCTGTAGGGAAACATTAAGAGTTGTTTATCCCATTCTAATGGATTTAGTAGGCGCACCTTCATAAGCTTCTCCAAAGATCTTGGGTGTTAAAATAAGAACTAATGTTTCTCATGCAATACTCGAGCTGTTGATCCGTGTGATTGATTGAAAATGGAAATACCATAGATAATTGAGCTGCTTCAAGAGTCTTTAGTGAAGGCTCGCAAGGAAAGTCTGAAAACTTATCTAGGAGTGAGAGTGGGTAATAATACCAAGTTGTTTCAATTCCACGTTCAGCAAAATATTTAGAAGCGTCGTAACGATTGGGAACGCTCAGAACAAGAACACTTGGATATATATCTTGCTGAAAAAAACTTAATATTTCCTCAGGTAAAGTTTGTTGTAATGAGAGAAAAAATTCGTGCATGGATCTTTTTCGTTGATTTAGTTTTGTCCATTGAAAAGAAAGATTTTGTAAGTTCGTGAAGGGCTCATAAACTTTATCAATGAGATCAATGCCAGAAAAGTAGTCCTGTAACCAGTCCTTCATATCAGTCATAAAGGGAATATCCCGTATTATCTGGTTATGCCAAACGGATGAATCCACACAACATGGAATAGATTTTCCATGTGCATAAATTCCACCACCATATCCTATCGCCAAAGGTTTATTGCGCCCAAAAGAAAACAATGTAAATAAATTTTCATGGCTAACATAATTGATATCAATAAATGGAAAAGTCTGCGCTTGATCCAAGACAATCACCTTACCCAAATTCAATAGCTCTTGGATCAAATCAAAAGGGAAAGGCCTTGCACCAAATAGTTGTGGAATAATAATGATCTCGGCATTGTGGGCAACGATGAAATCAGCTGATCTTTGAGATAGATTTTGTTGCCAATCGTATTCGTATAAAATAAGATCGAAAGCATTACTAAGTAATGCTGTAGCAAAACGATGACAAAAAAATGAAGGAATGGCTACCCGGTTAAAGGTTCTATTATAAATTTTGGCGATGACTGTTAGTAAACTTGTTGTAGCACTCTCGGTTAACAATAACTGTGCAGTTGACAAATTCAAAAAGGGTGACACAGAAAGTTCATACGTATTTCCCATCCTTTTTTCATAAAGAGGAACATATTGAGCCTGTTGAGGTTTTGATAAAAAACGTGTATCAAAAATAGTTTTTGAGAAATTCATAAAACTCGTGTATGAACGCTTTTAGTTGGTTTAAAGACAAGTATTCATTAACTGAATGTGCTTGTTTCAAAGAGCCAGGCCCCCAAATCAGGGTTGGAATATCAGCCTCTTTATATAGTCTTGCATCGCAAGGACTTGGAAATACTTTCAAGTTTTTTATTGACGAAAAATGTAAAAAATCAATTTCAAAATGTGCTCCATTAAATCCAAAATCACTCTTCTTCATATGGCACGGATAACGCATTTCAAAATACTCTTTTAGTCCCTGAAAGAGCTTATGAGCTGAACAAAAATCGGGATAAAACAGAGTTCCTGAAAGGGATAAATTATCTATGGGAATTGCTGAATCAATACCTCCTTGAATCTTGCCAATATTGAAACGAAACAAATCGGGATGATGCTTGTACCCCAGATCTTCTACAATTTTAGCTATCGCTTGAGGTGCTTCCTGATAAAACTGAGTGACAAAAGTCATAGCATTATCCTCTGGCTTTGCTACCCCCATGTGCACCGGCTTTCCTTTAAAGATAAGAGTAATATGCATGAAGCCCAAAGACTGATTGCACATTTGGTTTTCGGTAGGCTCTGCAATAACACATAAAGTCTGAGATTTCATCAAATGACTTGTCTGAGAAATTGCTCTAAGGCTTCCATTTCCCCCAATTTCTTCATCGCACACACAATGTATTATAATTTTTCCAGATTTTAGCATACCCTTTCTTACAAAGGCGCTTGAAGCAACTATCATGCCAGCCAATCCACCTAACATGTCCGCAGAACCTCTGCCGTAAAGACGATCATCGATTATAATTGGAGTCTTCCATCCTTCGCCAATCATCCAAGAACTTGACTCATTTACAATATCAACATCGACATGCCCATTTAAAATGAGTGTTGGTCCTTCTACACCAGAGTCAACCACGGCTATAAGATTATACTTTGGCAGATGACTATAATTCTGATAATGATCGTCAAAGTTTTCTACTTTAATGTAACTTGGATGACGATCAATGTCAGAGGAAGTAAAAGTGTCTATACTCACAGAAATATTTGGAACGCTACCATACAAATTATGCTTTAGAAACTGTGCCAGAAATTCTTGAGCTTCTAGTATGCTGGGTTTTCCATAAGCAGGGTAAAGACGAATTAGGTGTTGTATAATATCAATTGCTTGCTCATATATAGAATCTAACTCATAATCTAAGAGGTTAAATGATGATTGAATAGTTCCTTGGCGTACCATTCCACAGTCTCCTTTAGTCCATCTTTAAGATTGATATTAGGTTTGTAACCAAGTAATGTTTTTGCTTTTTTTATAGAAGGTCTTCGGTCCATTACATCTTCAGTATCTTGATGATTAATAATTACCTTAGAGCCACTATTAACGCTTTCTACGATAAGTTTAGCCAAATCATGAATAGATAGATACGCATGATCATTGCCTATATTAAAGGCTTGACCTATTGATTTTTCATCACCTAGTACGCAGATTAAACCATCTATAAAGTCATCAATATAGCACCAAGAACGCATTTGTTTACCATTTCCGGTAACTATTAGGTCTTTATTTTGCAAAGCATTTTTAATAAAGGTAGACAAGGCATTAGAACCATATCTATAAGGTCCGTAAACATTAAAAGGACGAACAATTGCAATAGGAAGATTGTACTGGACATATGCGGATTTTGTCAGGTATTCACCGAAAATCTTTCCTGTAGCATAATTCCATCGGATTCCTTCATTTGGTATAGAAGTGGGAGTTTCTTCGTTAACATTTACTGCATTAATGCCATAAATCTCACTGGTGCTGATATAAAGGAATCTCTCAAGCTTTTTTTGTTTAAGTGCAAAATCAACAATGCTCAGTGTTGTTTCAGAATTGACTTTAAGGGATTGATAAGGATTTTGCATGACAAATTCAACACCCAATAACGCTGCTGCATGAATAATATAATCATAATCGTGATTTAATTTATCAAGTAGTTCTCGCGTCAAGTCTTCTTGAATCACCGTTACTTCAGGATTGCCAAAGAAATTTTGAACAAGCTCTGAAAAGTGAGCACTTGGCTTGTTATCAACTAATGTAAAGGAGTATCCCTTCCCTAACATACGTTTAACAAAGTGAGAACTGATAAAGCCAAGGCCACCTGTTATAAGAATTTTTTTCATTTATTTATCCACAAATACGTGTAATTTCGTCTACAATTTCAGGTCTTGATAGATAAGCGAAACGTTGACGATAAGGGTTCTTTTCGATCGATTCACCATCAGCACAGGTAAAAGGAATAGTGTAAACCAAGAACTTAACGCATAGTGCCTTCATGTGATCCACAATTAAGTGTGAAGGAATGTTGTTTGCTTTCATCCAGGATTTTACAGGAAGAAAGAATTGCTTTAAAATGTCAAAGTTCCACTCTTCCTCAGAAAGGGCTGAGAATTCCATCGCTGATAAGCATATGTCAGATAGAATATACCCACAATAGGCATCACCAAAGTCAATCAGAGCGCACCGTCCATCTGGACAGAGTACAAAATTTTCAAAGAAGAAATCTCCATGTACTAATCCTTGAGGCGTTCTTTCCAAATCTGAACGAAGCTTGGGTTCATGTATGTACTGCAACATTGATATTGATAACTTATCTTGTTTCAGTTCAGGATAATTTAAGGCTCTTCGTTCAAAGATATTGTCAATGAAGGTAAGTTCTTCTTGAAAATTCTTACTATCATAGAATTCTGGGGCTATAATTGCTAATGCTGCAGCAAACTCTCCAGCTTTGGCTCCTATTTCCGGTGTCAGTTCTTCTTTCATAACTGTCACTCCTTCAATCAGCGGATAAGCTGATATCACAAGATTGTCAAGGAGCAAGTAATTTTTTCCATCATTAAACTGTATCAATTGAGGGACATTTAGGCCTTTAGAGGCAACATACGCTAGTGCTTTAATTTCAAACATGAAATCACCAGTTTCAAGTTTTTCTGGCATACTTTCAGGATACGCGCGAATCAAGAGTTTTCCTTTGTTGGTTTGAACAACCGTGTTGGTAGCTATCCTGCCATCTTTACTCTCTTGAACATCATCTATAATAGAGAATCCTCCGCGGTTTGCAATTTCAGGTAATAAAGAGCTTAAACCTTCTTGTCGTTCAATAACACGTATAGGTGGATTCATAGAGTAAGTTCCTTTAGGGTTTGTTGATAAGAGCATTGAGCAAAATAATGTAGAAAATCTCATAAGTGCCTCCATTTTTATTTAAACATTAATTTAGCGATAATCACAGATACACATAAGCATCCGATAACAAAATTAGTCAACATAACGGGTATATTATCGATCAAATGGCCATAGAAAAACCATATGGTAGAGGCCGTGGTTAACAGCGAATAGGTTCCCAAGGAAATATTTTGGGATGACCTTTTACGATAGATATGAATCACTTGAGGTAAGAAGGATATCATCGAGAAAAGCGAAGCAATAATACCAAAAGTATATTCAAGCATGGTCCCACTCCTTCTTAAACCAGTCAATTATAGATACCGCATTCTGACGTTGGGTATAGTCTTGTTCCTGAACTTCAAAAACCACATGCATATCTGGTCTTTCAATTCTTTTTATCAGCTTGACGGCCTGTTTGTATATAGGTTCCCCCATAGTTGATTCTTTCGGTAGTACACCTTCACAGCATATTTCTTCGGTATCGGGATTAGAAAGATTATAAAAGGCAGAAAAATGAATGTGCTTAATCTTGTTCTGCAAGCTTAAGAAATCTTCAAGGAATGTTTCTTGATAATTAGGGTAGTATATCTTCTTTTGTTTCCCTTCTCGTACCGCATCTACAGCAGCCATAGAGTTTGTGTAATGACAAAAATCCCAAACAATACCAAGGTCAAAAGGTATATTCTTAAAGTCTTGAGGGAAGACAAAAAGTGGGTCAATTTCTTTACCGTAGTTATCCATAACTGGCATGTTTTCAAGCGCTAACCAAGTTTTACTTTGAACTCTGTTGCGAATATGAGCTAAAGTATCTAAAACCTTGTTTCTCTCAGACATAAGGTTTATCGTAGACCATTCAGAGATATTACGAATGCGGTTGGAATGTACAACAATGCCCGAAAGATTTAAGTCTGTAGCCCGAGACAAAGCTTCAATAAGTTTATTTTTGACAAAACAATTATCAACATAATCACTATTATTAACTGGAAAATGAAATGTAAGGTTCTGGGCACCAAAAATTGGTACAAGTTTTTCTATAGTTTTCCATACAGGCAGCCAATTATCATCTTCCAGATCTCGATAATTAAAAAGCACAGCTTCAACTCCTTGATTGCCGTAGTCTTTATCAAAATAGGGTATCTGGTCAGGATTTGTGGCCAAAAAGGGAATGGACAAAATCATAGCAATTGCTCTGGTATCTTATTGCAAATAATATCTTTACCTGGATATAGGTGGTCATGAATACGTTTTACAACAGTTTCTGATCCCACTATAAGACTTCCATAGCAATCTTCAGTTGGGGTGTCCATAAAATAAAAACTACTGAACCCTCCTGATTCAAGCATAAGGAGCATACCGGGCATGAGGTCCCAAAGCGCGCCAGCAGCATCGATTTTAGCGGTTATTTTACCTTCGGCGGCAAGGCAGTAGGCGTGAATATCTGTATAAGTCCTCAAGATGGCAGGGAAAGTAGATAATTGTTCTAATGTGTGCGGAGAGTTATAGGTCTTAAAAACATAGTCATCACTACGAGCAATTACGTTATGGGTATTTATCTCATCTATACGAACTTTGATTGGCTGGCCATTACAATAGGCACCTTGTCCCTCAATAGCATGGTAGGTTTTATCAAGTCTAGGGAAATAAGCAATCATTGCAAGTGGTGACAAACCATGGGATAGAGTTAGCGTGAAAGCAAACGTATCTAGGTCATTCTTAAACGATATTGTACCGTCTATCGGGTCAACATACCATTTGTAGCCTTCGTTATTATCAGCTTGATAGTTTGTTCCCTCTTCTCCCTGAAAAGAAATCCAAGGGGTGATCTGTTTCAAACGATTACAAATTTTTTCCTCTACATCCTTTTCAAAGTCAGATACAAGACTCCCGTCCTGTTTTAGCTCAAATTTGGGTATTGCAGACCATTGATTATACGAATCTTTAAATAAATTCAAAGCTTCATGAAGTATTGGAAGAGTTAATTCTTCCTTGAAAGTAAGTATGGATTGCATGGCTAAGGCTCCCTGATCTGAGTGCATAGGAAGCACACTACTGAAACATACCGAACCATAAAGAGCTAAACCTATTATAAATTTCATAAGTTATCTACCGTATCAAAGTTAATATAGTGTGGGTTTAAAAGCTGATCTAAGAGGATTTTGGGATTCATAAATTGTCGGGTATACTGAGTCACAGTGCCTCCTTGGTGATCGGATACAAAAAAATGATTGTTATGCATTACCACATCAAATGGCATACCTCCTAATTCATACCTGCAAACTAGCGATCCATCATTTGAAGATATGACTGTAATAGTGCCATCATCAAAATTAGTCACATAAAGATTGTCCTCAGCCTTGATAACTTTGGTAGGATGAGCACCACAATGCACAGTAAATAAAAGCTCATCGTTGAGAAGGTCATAAGCCCACAGTGAGCTTTCACCAATGGATGTCAAATAAATAAAACTATCGTCTGCAAGGACGCTGTAAGGCTGTGAAGGTGTGGATATAGTTTTGACCACCTTTTTGTCAATAATATCAAAAATGTCAAGTTGGTCAGATTCATTGCAGGTAATGTAGGCGTGACGACCAAACAAAAACATACACCTTGGCCCTCTTCCAGTCAAAGGATAGACTTCATAAAGTCCACTTAATAAATTTATCTCTACTAACTGATTCGCATCTTTTAAAACGCAATATAAGGACATTTTGTAGATATTGAGGGATCTTG
The DNA here is from genome assembly GCA_013824085.1 of Chlorobiaceae bacterium. Lineage (GTDB taxonomy): Bacteria > Bacteroidota > Ignavibacteria > Ignavibacteriales > Ignavibacteriaceae > PNNF01. Next base: position 10,440 of record PNNF01000044.1, read on the forward strand.
GCTCTCCAGGTAATATTAGTGTTTGATGACATTTTTGATCTTGGAATAAATAAATTTTCTTTTCAGCACTATCAGCAATTACTACGAATTTATTATAAAATAAAGCTTCCCTAACATTCTCAAATCCCTCATATGTATAAGTTACCAGGGGCGTTTTATGTATAACGGTGTGTTGTGAACTAGAAACCAGAAGCGACATACTATTCGCAAGATTGGTTAAAAGAAAAAAAAGAACTACCTTTAACATCAAAAACCCTCACAATAACCAGTAACGAAAATGTTGACTAAAAACAAGTTGTGACCAGAGATTTTTAATATCGCAAATTAAACCTTGAGGATTTAACATGCTTTGAATATCTTCAGCTGCGAGATGACGATATTCCTTATGACCGACAGAACCAATCACTGCATCAAACCCTATTAGATCTCTGTAAGTTGGAATTAAGTCAATACCATAAAGCTTTCTTGTTTCTTCAGGGTCAGCCTGAGGGTCGTGTACTACAACTTCATGTCCGAATTGTTTTAAATAAAGGATTAATGCAGCAACTTTCGAGTTTCGAATATCATCAATATCTTCCTTAAAGGTTATCCCTAAACATAAAATCTTTGAAGATTTTTCTAAACGACTATGGATTTGGTTACCCAAAAATCTTACCATGTACTCATTCGTCGTTCGACCTGCAAGCGTCATGAGAGCTGTGTACCCTAACTCTTGAGATAGACAGCTTAAATAATAGGGGTCAACTCCTATGCAATGCCCTCCCACCAAACCTGGCTCAAAATTTAGAAAATTCCACTTTGTATTGGCTGCTTTTAAGACCTCATAGGAAGAAATTTTGAGCATTGACAGAATGATTGTAATCTCATTAATAAAACCTATATTAATGTCACGTTGAGCATTTTCAATAAGCTTGGAGGCCTCAGCGACTTTAATACTAGGTGCTTTATAAATATTATGGTTGTTTATAGAGCCATAAAGATTTGCAAGAAAATCTGTAGTTTCAGAGGTCTGCCCTGCAACGATCTTGGTGATTTTTTCAACAGTATGATTATTGTCACCAGGGTTAATTCTTTCGGGTGAATATCCTAAGAAAAAATCTTTTCCGCACTTTAATCCAGACGCTTTTTCCAGGATAGGACCACAAAATTCTTCGGTAACACCCGGGTAAACAGTGCTTTCAAAAACAACGATACTCCCTTTCCTCAAGTAATGACCACACAATTTTGAAGAAGCCTCAAGATGCTTCAGGTCTGGTTGAAAGTCCGATGTAATTGGAGTTGGGACGGCAATAATAAAAACATCATTATTAACAAGTGCACTTTCATCACATGTTACCGGAAACTCAACAAATTTACTTAATTGATTGATCTTCTTAGGGCAAATATCAAAACCAATAAGGGGAAACTTTTCAGCAAACTCGGTGGCAAGTGGCAGTCCAACATAACCAAGGCCAATAACTATAATACGTGGCATCTCTACATTAAAAACACTTAAACAAAAGTCATTAGTAAGTGGATACAAATCCGTCTTTAAGTTTTCCTGCATATTTAATTCCTATCGATAATTTACGGTTTTTTAGATCTACATTTTGTTGAATAAGTGTTTTAAAACCACAAAAAATGTAGAAGGACCCTTTGTTATCTTCACAGAGGCAGTGTTCGAGCACACGCTCACTCTGCCTGCTTCATCATTAATGTCGCCAAATTCTGATGTATGAATCTGAAGTAATTTTAAAATTGATGCACAAAGTGCCATCACATCTTTTGGGTATAGGCATAAATTTAAATATAAGAAATGTTTATATATCATTCTTAACACTTAAATCATTTTAAAAAATAGTTGAAAAAATTTAATTTGATCAACTATATGCGCATATGCATAAAATAACGCAAGGTGACCGTGTTAGATAAATATTTTTCAACGATATATTTTCGTATCTTTTTTGAGATCAGATTTCCAAATTCATAAAGACAAATGTGAATCGTTTTTTAACTCAGGTTAATATCTTTCTCAATAACTTGAATGCACGATTTATGCAAAATAATATTTCAAAACAGAGATAGATTTTAAATATTACTTGTGATATTTTTTTTACTTTATAATATTGAAATTTTGTTATATAAAAAATAGGAAATTTGTTTTTTAATAATTTACTTTTAAGGATTCGCTGTGAACACTAATCTCGATAAAAATCATCAAATAGATTGTTTTGTAGGAAAAAAAATAAGAGAAAAGCGAGTTCAGATGGGGTACACTTTGTCAGATATTGGCGAAATACTAGGGGTATCTCATCAGCAAGTTCAAAAGTATGAGCTAGCTCAATCAAAGATAACAGCACTAATTTTATATCAGTTTAGTAAAATCTTCAGTGTCGAACCTAGCTATTTTTTTCAAGGATGTGATCTATTTTTTGAGAGACAACAAAAATTAGAAGGAGATTTTATTAAAATAAATAGACAAGCTCCTTTGAATGTCATTCTTGTCGAAGATGATCCGTCAGATGAATTCATTTTAAGGCGTGCATGTGAAGAAATGGATGTATCTCTGAATCTTTTTGTATTTCATGAAGGTGGTTCTATAATTGATTTTTTGAGAAACCGAAAAATAAGTATCGATTTTCCAAGACCTGATATCATTCTATTAGATCTTAATATACCTCAACATGAAGGACTTTCATTTCTTCGAGAAATTAAAAGAGATAAAAACATCTGCGATATTCCTGTTATTGTTTTGACTAATTCCATTAATTTTGATGAAATGTTGTCTTGTTACCGTTCGTACGCTTCTGGGTTTATATGGAAAGGATATAAATATGATGATTTTAAATCTCATTTAGAAATTTGTATGAAATATTGGTCAGATGTTGTTGCGCTACCCTCTTTATCTAAATAATAGAAAAGAGAAAGATACATTATATTTGAAAATTACTGAAATAAAAAAGATTTCATCATTTTTTTACCTTTGTTCTTGGTTTTATGTTAATGTTTATTTATTTTTTAAATTTATATTTCTCTTCATGATCAAATTTTCTTCAGAAAAAAAAATAATTGATGATTTATATTCTTCATCTAGCATTGATGATATCAATGTTCATTTTACTAAATTGTGCAATCATTTTCACATAGAAAGATTTGCCCTGGCCAAGATTTCAGATAATAAGAGGTCACCCTTTTTAAGGGAAAATAAGTTTGAAATTTTTGATACATATCCCAAAGAATGGGTCCAGATGTATATTAAAAATAGATTCTTTATGAATGATCCAGTGTATAAATTAATTGAAAATACATATTTTCCACAAACATGGCATGTTAATGATTTTTCAAATGTTATTGATCAAGAAAAGAAAATACTAGAAATTGCCAGTGATTTTAGTATTTATACTGGTACAACTATTCCTATTATGAATAATGATGGTTCCAAAATTTATTTTACAAGTGCTGATCGCATCATTCATCATCCTGAAGTTTTATATCTTTTATCACATGCTATTAGAATATATTGGGATGTGTACCAAAAACAAATTTCAAACATTTCTTTTTCACAGTTGACACAAAAGGAAAAAGAAATATTCTTATTAAAAAAACAAGGTTTACTTTCTAAAAATATAGCTGATAAACTAAACATTTCCATGGCAACTGTAGCATTCCACCTGAAAAATATCCGTCTAAAACTTAAATGTTCGAGGACCGAACAGGCTTTATATTCTTATATTAATGATTTTTAATTTAATTTCTCAATAACTTTTCTAGTGAAAGATGCATTGGAGGAAACAACCAAATGCACGTGGTATCTTGATCTATAGAAATCGTATTAATATCAAATGTAAATAAACCATATTTGTTGAATAACCTTTTGACACTAGGAAAACTAATGCCAAAGAACCCCTCAATATATTCTTGGTTGGATAATCCTATTTCTATCAATTTTGCTAAAAATAAGCGTGCTATGTTGGTATTATGATGATTTGGTTCTATGGCAAAACGAGTGCTTTCCCAATATCCTTTTTTCTTAAAATCTTTTACATTAGGCAATGCAAAATTAAAGGGACCTTCTAGCATACATGGATGTATCATTTCTATAAATCTTAAACATCCTCTGACTATTCCATCGTCATCTTGATAAATAAGATAATGCATATTTTTTTCATCATATTCATCTTTTTCTTGACCATTTTCTGCAGAAATATCCCACTGTTTTTTTTCGCAAAAAACTCTATATCGCAATTGATAACTTTGTTTCAATAGATCACGATGTTGTTCGTATAAATCTGGAGTTATATATGTTATCATGGCATACCCTCTTTTAAGTTAATGCACTAAATTCTTTAGCTATTGGGCACATGTACCAAAACACATTAGATTTGGAACTAAGTTGTGACTTTAAAGCATATTGATCATAACAATAATTGAGAGTAGGAAAAGCAGCTACCTCAATAATTTCATTTGTTTGTGCATTTAAACAAATTTTATTTAAAGATTCAAAAATGAGCCCTTGTTCTTTATAAAATTGAATGACTTGTGGATAACCAATTGTTAAAGTGCATTCAATTTTTTGAAGTTCAAGTCCGAATAACATATAAGCTTGTAATAATTTGATGCCTACTAATTGCATTTCTTCATTTGTATAATTTTCATCGATATCTTGGTCAATGGCGAGTCTACTTAACTCCCAATAATCCTTTCTTTTAAAATCATGCAAATTTTTCAAAGCAAATTGAAATGGTCCATCAAACATACATGGGTGAACCATCTCTATAAATCTTAAGCATCCTTTTACTCTTCCTAATGAATCTGTATAAACTAAATAATTAGTATGTTCGTGATCATAATCATCTATTTCTAATCCGTTTTTTTCTTTCACATCCCATTTAAGAGTTTGTCCAAAAACTTTAAAACGGAGTTTAAACATTTCAGTTATAGTATGTTGATGATAATCATTATTAGAGTTGTCTATTAAATATATCATATAAATGTTTCCTTTTTATTTATGATTATACAATATACATAAATATACTATAAATCAATAATTATTTTTTACTTTAGTTTTTTCGAAAACTATTACTTATGTTAGTACTTTTTTCATTTCTCTATTTTAAAAAAAGTAAAAAATGAATTTGATTGTATTTCAATATTTTTTACCTATCATTTTTGTTAGCTATATTTTTTGTTTGTCTTGCTGCATATTGACTTTGCGAAACTTAATTTACGGTACTAGTGGATGTTAAACCTAAACATAAAAGATAGAAAAGTAGAAAAATATGTAAAAATTCTTGAAGCAAAAATCTTTTTTCTGAAGAAATTTAATTTAATTTTTGCGCATGACACAAAAGCTGTTTTAAGAAAAATCAATTCATTGTTAACTATACTTAAAGGTCAAAGTCAAACTGAATTAGTTTTTCAAAATAAGATGCAAATTATTGATTTTTTATCTCAAAACATTAGTCTTATCAATGATATTTTTGATGATATGTTAGGGTTAGAATATCAGAATACACAAAATGAAATACCACTGATTAAAGAGGCAATTGAACATGTAAAGAAAGTTTTTCAAGAAGAAATTATGAAATCTAATATTACTTTTTATGTTAGTGATTTTCCAAGTTTAAAAGTAAGAAAATATGATATTTATAGAATTTTTCAAAATCTTATTTCTAATTCAATTCAGCATTCAAAATCACAATCACTTAGAATCTGCATAGAATCAGAAAAATTAAACACAGGTTGGTTAATCCGTTATTCTGATAATGGAACAGGCAAGAAACCAGAAGATCAGACGATTGAAGATATTATTTCTTCTGATTATCATTTGGGAGAAAGAATAATTCAACATATTGTTTCACAATATGGAGGTAACACTAAAAACTACACCAACATCAAGGGGTATAAATTTGAAATTTTTTTCCCTAACGACATATAAAAAGAAGGGGTTATACTCAAAATATCTTATGTGATTTTACGAATAGAGGTTTTTTTTCTTCGGTAATAAAAGATCTTTTAGGTTCCTCTGAATCATTTTTAGATTTTTTTTCACACAGATCAAAAAAAGACAACATTTTTTCTTGAATTCTTAGGATCTCAATCTCTTTTTTTATAATTTCTGTTAATTTCATTTGTTTTTTTGAAAAAAATAATGATTAGATCATGCCTAATATTTTTATTAATGTAAAGATAATTATATAATTTTAATCATTGCAATCTATTTTTTTAATACTAATTTTAATTTTTTATATTATAATTAAATGAACTATTTTTTTTTCTTTTTACACATGAATTTTTTTGAAGATATTGTAACCGCATGTAATAAAGAAGAGTTAGATTTCATTTTCAAAAAACAATGTATTGAATTAGATATCCATTTATTTTCTGTAGTGCATCTTAGTGAAAAAAATGAATTCAAATCTTTAAACAGTTATCAAAAGGAATGGCTAGATCTATATCTAGGTAATAATTTTTTTCTTCTCGATCCAGTCTATGACATTATCAATAATACATATCTCTCATAAACATGGAATATTAATGAATTTAATCCAATAAATGACAATCAATACTTCTTTCTTAAAAAGGCTAATGAGCATGAAATAAATTATGGTTTCTCCATACCAATTCGTGGAGAAGAACATTCAAAGATTTTTTTACTCAACTTTATGAAAATGATATGCCTTATGAGACTCAATATATAATGTCCCATGCATCAATTTTATACTGGAAAAAAATTAATGATTTTAGTGAGAGATGTTTTTATAATTAAAGAAAAATGAATTAATTCTAAAATTCTACCGGTAATTTCGAGGCGTTGACCAGAGAATGCTATGGACGTAAAATCACCTCTAAACCCTAATTCCATCACTTGTGCGCAAACTACCCTTAATACGCCATTCCAAAAAAATCACGACACTACCTATTAATAACATATAAGGTCTAATGACATCCCATCAGTGTAATGTCAAGTTGGCAGTTACTGCCCATGCTTTTAATCAACAAATCAACGCCTGCTTGGCCAATATCACTATTTCCGTGTAGATAGATTTCTCTTAAGTTTGGATTAGCTTTAATCATCTCGGCCAATGCCTTTGCTCCTTCTAAACCAATTTTATTGAGAGACAAATCTATCTTTTTAAGCGAATGGTTTTCTATGCAAAGAGCTTCAGCTAAATAACTTATACCTTCATCGGATAAAGAACATGCTTTAAGATTTAAAGTTTGAAGGCTTGTGCAGCTTCGAATACCCCGCGAGAAATCTGCCATACACTCATCCGTAAGAGAACCCCAAATACTTAGAGTTTTAAGTGAAAGGTTTAAATTTTCATACAAGGCTACTTGTAAAATGGTTAGTTTATCTCCGTCTATGTCGTGCAAACTTAATTCTTTAAGCGTAGTATTAACCAAAAGAGCCTCTTTGAAAAGTCGCGCTCCTTCAAGATTAATAACAGAAACATTACCGCTTCGCTCTATTGAATTTTCGTATATATTTCGTATAACTTCAAAACTTTCATTGATCATTTGCGTGTCACATGTTTCATGTGGAGTCGTAGTACGCAAATAATCATATAATTCTGTTAGGAATTCTTGATGAGCATATTCATCCTCAACCTCCTTACGGGGAGTCGGCTGAATATTCATTTTTTTAAATAAGTTCTGTAAATGTGGTAAAGCTTTCTCTATTTCTTCTTCCGACATTTTATCAAGCTGACGAACAAGCTCACCACTTGTCAAAATTTCTTGGTCATCTTTGTCTTTTGTTGGTGTAACAAAAGATGTTATTCCTTCTTGATGAAGAGATTGGAATGTATGCGTTATTGTAGTTGAAGCAAGTGGGTGTGATATTAAATCTTTCCGTTGGTTAATACGCATATACGCTGTTCCGTCCGGAAGAACACCAAATGGTAAGGTATATAATTTATTATTGGCATGCGCATGTAAGATGTTTGCGTAAATTTCTGGTTTCTCAGCTTCAAGTTTAACTATTGCTCCGTTGGAAGCTTTATTAAATTTTGGAGTTAATGAATCACGATCAATGGCATCTAAAAGCACTGGATTTTCATGCATTTTTGACTCAGCCGCAACTACTATATCATTTTTTCTGTATATCCCATCTATACCTTTATCTCCTCCATGCTTTACGTCATATTTTACGAAACCTAGAACCATCATGGTAAGATCGCATGCAAGTTCACCTATATAACCTAACTCTTTTCCGTCAAGATTTTCCCAAATAATAGGATAAAATTGCTGATTTTCAAAAGCGTAGGCTATGTTGAACTGTGTGTGACCTTTTTTCCATTGCTTTTGACCTTTAGGAGCCTTCTTTGCTTGTGCAGGTAGATCAAAACTATTAAGAAAGGTCTCAGTATTTTCCATGGTTGAAGAATAACCAGGAACAGGAGATTGTCTAAGAATGGAAAAGCCAGTTCTAGTTTCATCTAAAACATCTAAGCTTTCAGTGTGAACAGAGTTAATTCTACCAGAGCTCCTGATCCAATGAGTTGTATTGGGTTTAGGGGTAGTCTCCAAACTGTTTGTATGACTATGATACTCAATAAAAAAATCTTCATACTCATGCCGAAATGAAGGCTGGTTATGCCCTAAAGGATGATACGTAATAAATTTAATTTTATTTAAGTCACTATCATAGCTCAGTACACGGATACTTTTATTCGTTCCTCGTGTTGTATAATTTGCAGTGTAGCTTAAATGCTTAGAACATATATCCACATCAATAATGATAACCGCAAAACAATGGGTTGAATACGCAAATAAGACACACGTTGTAATCAAACTTTTGATATAAGATTTTAATTTGTGTATAAACATATTTTCCTCATTTAATTAATTTAATAATTTTGAACATGATTCTTTAATGGTTTCATCTCCATTTACATACATATAAACTATAGTCGTTGTAATTCCTAATTTTTTGTCAACATCTGCTGCGACAGATTTTGAGGGTTCTGTCGCAAAATTTCAAGATTTTGTTAAAGTGAACGAAAAGACGTATGTCTAATTGGACATAACGCGACAAATAATTTGCAAATAGATGCGACTGTTAATTCGAAAATTAACACCAAAACTAAAAGCCAATGTATATTGAAAAACAAACCTATAGAGGATTTGAAAGATCTCGCTTTTAATGATTGGATCGGTTGGGGTTGTTGAGTGAAATAAAAACTAAGGTTTAGAATTTACTTCGAAGATTCTACTTTTTAAAGCATCCAATTCGTCTTGGGTAATTTTTGCATATTTAATAATACGTTGATCTGCTTCTCCATCACGTAGCATTTCTAAAGCCATCTCTCTTTT
>PNNF01000045.1 GCA_013824085.1 Chlorobiaceae bacterium
CGCCAGAGACACAATAAAGAAAATGTCACTTATTGAATATGACAAAATAAAGGTTTGTCAACGTTGCAAAATAATCGAGAATCTCTGCCCAATTTTCATTAATTTTGTGGACATAATTTCTCATTATCCAACAATATTAAGGCTCTTATGAAAACAGAAGATTTTATTCAAATTGAAGAAAAATATGGTGCGCACAACTATCATCCTTTAAATGTCGTTATCAATAAAGCCGAAGGCGTTTGGGTTTATGATGTTGAAGGAAAAAAATATCTCGATTGCCTCGCTGCATATTCAGCAGTCAATCAAGGGCATTGTCATCCAAGAATAATTAACGCATTAAAAGAACAAGCAGAAAAAGTTACATTGACTTCACGAGCATTTCGAAATGATCAACTTCCGTTTCTTTATAAAGAGTTAGCAGAGTTGACTGGTTATCCAATGTCATTACCAATGAACTCCGGTGCTGAAGCAGTTGAAACCGCCTTGAAAGCTGCACGAAAATGGGGCTACAAAGTAAAAGGTGTAGAAGAAAATAAAGCAGAAATTATTGCATGCACAAATAATTTTGCAGGAAGAACAATTTCGATTGTAAGCTTTTCGATTGAAGAACAATACCGAGATGGATTCGGACCATTCACTCCAGGATTTAAAATAATTCCTTACGGTGACGCAGAAGCACTTGAAGCTGCAATAACAAAAAATACTGTCGCATTCATTGTTGAACCAATTCAAGGCGAAGGCGGAGTAATAGTTCCACCAGACGGATACTTGAAAAAAACTTTCGACATCTGCAAAAAAAATAATGTCCTCTTCGTTGCTGACGAAATTCAATCGGGACTTGGAAGAAGCGGAAAACTCTTTGCATATATGTATGAGAATATTCGTCCCGACGTTGTTATTATTGGTAAAGCTCTTAGTGGCGGATGCTATCCTGTTTCTGCAGTTCTTGCTGACAAAGAAGTGCTTGGTGTATTTAACCCAGGAGATCATGGCTCAACTTTTGGTGGCAATCCACTTGGAGTTGCAGTTGCACGAGAAAGTTTAAAAGTTCTTGTTGAAGAAAAATTAGTTGAAAATTCTTATGAGTTAGGAAATTATTTTAGAGAAAAATTAAAATCGATTCCATCAAAACACGTAAAAGAAATTCGTGGCAAAGGCTTATTTATTGGCGTTGAGCTGCATCCCGAAGCTGGTGGCGCAAGAAGATTCTGCGAAGCATTGATGAACAGAGGAGTTCTTTGCAAAGAGACACACTCACACGTAATTCGTTTCGCTCCGCCACTTGTAATTACGAAGGAAGAAATTGATTGGGCTTTTTCTCAAATTAATGATGTTTTATTGATGGCTTAATTTTCTGAGTCTAATGTTAATGCTGCCTACTGCAAATAAAATGTGGTAGGCAGTTATTAGCAAATAAAAATTTAATGATGATTAGAGTTAAATAATTTCTGGCAACACGAATTAATAGTCCATTGGAAGTTGATTTAATTCCGCAGCATTAAAAACTGGTCCATCAATACAGACATAAGTTTTTCCAATATTACATCTTCCACATTTTCCGAAACCACATTTCATTCTATTCTCAAGCGTTGTTATAACTTGCTCGGGCTTAAAATTTAATTTTTCAAGACTCTTCAAAACGCCTTTTATCATTATCGGCGGACCACAAGTAATAGCAACCGAGTTTTCTGGTTTAGGACAAATCTCATCAAGAATTTTTGGAACGAAACCAATTTTTCCATTCCACTCTTTTGTTTCGCCGCCGGGATCAACTGTTTTGTAATATTTTATGTCGGCTCTCTTTTCCCATTCGTCAAGTTCATCTTTGTAAACAAGAAATGAAACAGAACGCGCTCCATATAAAATTGTGATGTCTTTAAATTTTTCTCTTAAGTCAAGACAATTCCAAATTAAAGAGCGAAGCGGAGCAAGCCCAATACCGCCGCCGATGAAGATTAGATTTTTGTCATACATCTCTTCAAGTGGAAATGAATTTCCATACGGACCGCGGAAACCAACTACATCACCGACATCAAGTTTTTTTAGTGCGTTAGTAACTTTGCCAACAATCTTGAAGCTACATTCGATGTAACCTTTTCTTGTAGGCGAAGACGCAATACAGAAAGTCGATTCTCCTTCACCAAAAATTGAATACTCACCAAATTGTCCCGCACGAAAATTAAATTTCTCCGCAACTTCAGAATCATCAAATCTAAGTTTGAATGTTTTTGTATCAGGAGTTTCAATTTTTATTTCTTGAATTCTTGTTAAGTATGGTTTATAAATATTAATCATTTTCTATTTTTCTTTTTTACGAACTCTTCAATTACAAATTTGAAATCTCAATTTTATTTTTAATTCTGTTCAACTAAAGGAGCAAATTCTTTTACAACTTCATAAATATCGATGTTCACGGGACACGCACGAATACAGCGTCCGCAACCAGTGCAGAGTGTTTTATCAAAGCGATCGGCATAATACTTAAATTTGTGCATCACTCTTTGTCGGTATCTTTTTGCTTTTGTGTCGCGTGGATTATGCCCCGATGAATGAAGTGTAAATAAATCGAATTGACAAGCATCCCAATTTTTTCTTCTTACTCCTGAATTATAATTCACTTCATCAACGATATCGAAACAATGACACGTTGGACATAAATAAGCACAACTTCCGCAACTCAAACATTGCGATGAAAGTTCTTCCCATTTTTCATTTTCAAAATTATTATCAAGCCATTTTTTTGCTTCAATTAAATCAATCTTTTTTCTTATCTGCTTTTCTATTTTTTCATAAAGCGGATTTTTTTTCGGTTCTTCTTCTAACTCTTCAACTTCTGCTATTAACTGTTCTACTAACCTTTCTCCTTTTTCAGTAACAGCTCTTAAAAAATATTCTTCTTCATTATTTTTTTCGATAAAGAGATCGGCGCCTTGTGAAGAATCGGGAGCTAAACCAGTTGTGGTGCAGAAACAAGATTCATCATTCGATTCACAGGCAGCACCAATTATTATAGTTTTTTCGCGACGAGTAAAATAAAATTCATCTTTGTATTCATATTGAAAAATATCATCTAAAATTGAGAACGACGCTGCATCGCAAGGACGAAGCCCCAAAACAACTTTCGGTTTTTTTCCAATCTCGACATCTTTTAAAAAAATTTCTTTTCCTTCAAATGTAAATTTTATTACTGGCTCGGTTTGTGGAAAAAAATATTCTTTCGTAGAGCTTACTGTGTTGATGTATTCTGAAGGTGATAATATTTCTGCAGCATTTTTAATCTTAGAAAATTTCAATATTCCGTTTTCATACTTTGGTGCAATTACTAAATAGTTAAGACTTAGCAATCCTTTAACAAAATTTTTGTAATCATTTTTTATTTTAAAATTTTTCATAAAGAGTTTCCGCTCATCTTATAAAATCTTCTTTGTCTTGAAACTTAAAATCTGCAAGAGGAGATTTTGCTTTATCATCTAAGCCCGCTTGATAATTAAAATTATCGTAAACAACTTTTGCCATTTTTTTATTTAATAAACTTAAGGGAATATTATGGTGACAAGCTCTTTCACATTCGCCACAGCCTGTGCATCTTCCTGCGAGATGAAATGCTCTTGTAATGTGCCAGCTTAAGTTCGAGCTCTTTGATGTGTGTGGTTCAATCCAGCGTGGAACTGTTTTATCGACAATACATTTTTCGCAATAACAAAGCGGACAAACTTGTCGGCACGCATAACACTTTACGCATTTCTCTAATTCATTCATCCAAAAATTCCAACGCTCATCTAAAGATTTTTTTTCAAACTCTTCTACATCAGAAAAAGGATTTTTGAATTCGATATTTTTTTCTTCTTCTTCACCAACTAAAATATCATACATCTTTGGTGTTTGAAGTTTGCAAGAATAACATTTTGGTGAAAGATTTTTTCCATCTTCAGAAACGCCATTACACTTTACACCAATTATAAAAACTTGCTCTCTTTCAATTTGCTTTTCTTGAATCAATCCAGTAACAGATTTAACATCACAACCTTTCATTACAACAGCAACGGGTTTTTGAGTAGTAAGTCTAAATGATTTTGTTAGATAGATAGCAAGATTATTCACGCATAAATTATTGAATATTAATTTTTCTGCTTGTTGAGATGATTTAACAATTACTGTTTTTGTTTTATTCGGAAGTGACCCAATTGAATAACCAACAACAGCGCTGACCCTGTTCTCATCTAATAATTTTTTTGCTATTTCCGAAATGCTATTCATAATTTTTTCTTTTGAATTAAATAACTGCTTCTTCTAAAAAAATATCTCTCTTTATTTTTTGATAATTTGTAAACTGTCCCAAATCTTTTATTTCGCTTGTAAATTTGTTTACTAACTTAGCCCACTTCGCACCTTCAGCAGCTGAGACCCAAGCAAATTGAACTCGTCGAACATCAATTCCAATGAACTGAAGCAACTCACGAAAAACAATAAATCTTCGGCGTGCATAAAAATTTCCCGATGAATAATGGCAATCATTTGGATGACAGCCGCTAACTAAAATTCCATCAGCACCATTTTCAAATGCTTTAATGATTAAGTTGTAGTCAATTCTTCCCGTGCAAGGCAGTCTTATGATTCTTACGTTTGGTTCATATTTCAAACGCGATGTGCCTGCAAGATCAGCGCCAGTGTAAGTGCACCAAGTGCAAACGAATGAAGCAATCTTCGGTTCAAATTGTGATGTTAAAATTTTTTCTTCCATAATTATTTTTATCTACTTTTAAACAAACATCGAATTTATTTCTGAATAAATCTGCTCATCTGTGTAGCCCGCAAGATCAATAGATTTCGATCTACAAATTGAGACACAAGTCCCACAGCCTTGACAGACGCCTTTATTTACATACGCAACTTTTTTTACAAGTTCTCCTTTGCTATTAACAATACTTTTATTTTCAATTGCGGAGTAAGTGCAAGATTGAAGACAAAATTCACAACCGATGCAACTGCTTTCATTTACATAAGCAACGTAAGGTTCTCTTTCAAGTTGATCATTGCTGCACAATCCTAATACTTTACTTGCTGCAGCGGAGGCTTGTGCAACAGCCTCGGGAATATCTTTTGGTGCTTGACACGCTCCTGCTAAAAATATTCCTGCAGTGTTAGTTTCAATTGGTTTTAGTTTGGGATGCGCTTCCGAAAGGAAATGATATTTATCATAACCTATTCCTAATTTTTGTGCAAAAGGAACTGTATCTTTCTGCGGAAGCATTGCAGTTGCAAGTACTACAAGGTCTGCAGCTATCTCAACTTGTTTGCCAATCAAAGTGTCGGCGCCCTTTACAATCAACTTATCCTTCTCGCGATAAATTCTTGAAACTCTTCCTCGCAAATAAATTGCTTCGTCTTCTTCAATCGCTCGTCTGACAAACTCATCATAATTTTTTCCGGCTGCTCTTATATCCATATAAAAAACAAATGCTTTGCCGTTATGCACTTTGTGTTTATAAAGCATCGTATGTTTGGCTGTGTACATACAACAAATTTTTGAACAAAATTCTATTCCTTTTGATTTGTCGCGTGAACCAACACATTGAATAAAGACAACTGTCTCGGGAATTTTTCCATCTGATGGTCTTGTTACTTCGCCTAATGTTGGTCCTGAAGCGCTCAACAATCTTTCAAACTGAAGTGAGTTAATTATATCGGGATCTTTGCCGTAACCATATTCACCATAGCCTTGATAATTATCGCTTCTCTCCTTTTCGATAGAATATAAATCGAAACCAGTTGCGACAACAATTGCTCCTACATTTTCTTTTATGAACTCATCTGTTTGTTCAAACTTAATTGCATTTCGATCACAAAATTTTTCACAAACTTTACACTTCCCATTTTTGAAGTATGTGCAATTCTCTTTATCAATTACGGGAATGTTCGGAACTGCTTGAGGGAAGGGAACGTAAATTGCTTTGCGTGTGCCAAGATTGGTATTGAACTCTGAATTAATTTTTTTCTGCGGACATTTTTCAATACAGATTCCACAACCATTGCAGATAGAATCATCAACGTATCGAGTTTTTTTTCGAATCGTTATTTCAAAATTTCCGATGTAGCCTTTTACATTTTCAATTTCAGAATATGTATAAAGTTTGATATTCTTGTGCGAATTTACGTCAACCATTTTTGGAGTAAGAATGCACTGCGAACAGTCGAGCGTTGGAAATGTTTCAGATAGTTGTGCCATGTGTCCACCAATTGATGGAGATTTTTCAACCATCACAACTTCTTTTCCCCCGTCGGCAATATCAAGTGCTGCCTGTATTCCCGCTACTCCGCCGCCTATTACCAATGCTCTTCTTGTAACAGGAATTTTTATTGTATCAAGTGGAAGATTTTTTTTAACTTTTTCAACCATCATCCGAATTAAATCCAGCGCCTTATCTGTTGCATTTCTTTTATCATCATGAACCCAAGAACAATGCTCACGTATGTTTGCCAATTCACAAAGGAAAGGATTCAGACCCGCTTCAACAACTGCGTGACGAAAAGTTTTTTCATGCATTAGTGGACTGCAAGAAGCAACGACGATTCCATTTAAGTTATATTTTTTTATTGCGTCTTTAATTATTTGTTGACCCGGATCAGAGCACATATATTTATAATCAACAGAATAAACAACATCTCTAAGTTTTGCAGCTCTTTGCGTAACCTCAGAACAATTTACTGTCCTTCCGATATTTTCCCCGCAATAACAAACAAAGACACCTATTCGAGACATTTTGTTTCCTTAATTTTCGCGATTCATTTTTTCAAGTTGAGGAATTAAATTTTTTCTTGTCAATAATTTTATCGGATCTACAAAGTGACTTTGCAAACTCAAATCGTTTGCGCCATATCCCAAAGCCAATCCCATCAATTGTGTTATGTAAAGAATTGGAGTATTAAATTTTGTTCCGAATGTTTTGTTGATTTGATTTTGTCGCATATCTAAATTTGCATGACACAATGGACAAGCCACAGCAATGCAATCTGCCGAAGAGTTTTCGGCTGCTTGTAATAATTTTTTACAAAGTTGAAGCACTATCTCAGTTTTTGGAATTGCATGAGCAGCGCCACAGCATTCAGTTTTATGAGACCAATCGAGAGCATCTGCTCCAATTGCAGAAACTATTTCATCCATTGATGTTGGATTTTCTTCATCATCAAAATTTACTATTTCATTTGGACGAACAAGCAAGCATCCGTAATAAGAAGCTACTCGCAATCCAACCAAAGGATTTTTAACAGCAGATTTTATTTCCTCAATTCCAAAATCATTTTTAAAAAATTCAATCAGATGAAGAATTGAAATATCAGCTTCAGTTTTGTCTTCAGTTATTTCGTGAATTCTATTTTTTTTCTCATCCGATTTACGAATTTCAAAATCAGAAACTTTAAGTCGATTATAGCAAGCAGCACAAGGCGCAACGAGTGTATCAAAGCCTTGCTGAGCTGCGAGTTGTAAATTTGAATATGGCAAAGCTAAACCAAGATCGTGATTTGTTGTATGTGCGGGAGTTGCACCACAGCAAATCCAATCTTCAACTTCAGTAAAATTTATTTTTAATGAACTACAAACCGCCTTAGTCGAAATATTAAATTCTCTTGCAGTTGAGTGTAAAGAGCAACCGGGAAAATATCCGTAGTTCATTACTCAACTCCTTTTTTTTCATTGATTGAATTATCAAAAATCTTTTTTATTCTTTTTCGATTTTTAATTTTTTGCGGTAGGAGCGAGAGCTTACCTTTGAATATAAGTGATGGAGCTAATTCGGAATCTTTAAATGGAGTTTTATTTTCGATATTGAATCGAGCCGTTAAACCAAGCTCAAACAATCTTCCATGATTTTTTATTGAATCAAGAAAAATTTTTGAAAACTTTGAAACTTCTTTTACATTTTTCTTTTTTTCTTTTTCGGAAAGAATGCGGATTGTTTCCATAACTTTTGCAATATCAATATCCATCGGGCAGCGGGCTGTACAAGTGTTGCACGTTGCACACAAAAAAGGTGTCTTTGAGTTTAGTGCTTCATCTCGTAAGTTTAACTGAATTAATCGCATCATCTGGTTTGGCGTTTCTTCAAGAAAATCTCCAACTGAACAACCAGCTGTGCATTTTCCGCATTGATAACATTCGTAGGCGTTTACTTTGGAAAGCGTTTTTATCTCGTTAGAGAAAGAATCAATCAGAGTGTTAAGAGTTATTTGTGTTTCCAATTTTCTCTTCATTACAAACTCATTCTTGTTGATTTACCCGATTTACAATTTGCAAATGGTTAATTAAAATAAATATCAAATAGTGAGCCAATTATAGAAAATGGGAATTACTATTTTTATCAAGTTAGATGCATTTGAATTTTGCGGAAATTTAGTGTTTCTCTAATCTGAAAGAAGATTTCTCTTTAATGAGATGATTTAATGTTTGGCAAGATTTGACGAATAGCAATTGTTGAAGTTGGAATAATCATTTGTTGTTGATAATAAAGACGAACTCTCCCTTCAGTTTTTTTTCTTCGGCAATTTTTAACAACTCTTCAGCGCTGCCGCGATAATATTTTTCGTCACTCATCGTCAGTTGAAAAGCGATTACGCATCTGGTTTTGCCGCCAAAAATTTTTACAACATCCGACAACAATGCTTTTAAGCGATACGGCGTCTCCATTAGAATTATTAACTCTTTTTTCTTTTTGAGTTTATACATCTCTTTTTGACGAATTTCTTTTTTCGGAGAAAGCCATCCCGAGTAATAAAAATTTTTTAATCCAAATCCCGAACCGATTAAAGCAAGCATTAAAGAATTTGCACCAGCGATTGGAATAACTTCAACGTTATTATTTATGCAAAGATTGACGAGATAATTCCCGGGATCGGAAAAAACGGGAGTGCCACCATCGCTAATTAATGCTGCAGTTTCACCAGCTAATATTTTTTGTAATAATTCTTCTGATGATTCTTTTTCATTGTGTTCGTTTAAACTAAAAAGTGTTTTTTCAATTTTTAGATTTGATAAAAGCCGTCTCGCTTCTTTAAATTCTTCGCAAATAATAAAATTAACACTCGATAAAATATTTATTGCTCTAAGCGAAATATCTTCATAATTCCCAATTGGAGTAGAAACGAGATACAACTTTCTCATTTTTCTTTGGGCGTTTCTTTTTTTAAGTGTGGCGGAATAAAGCCGCGATAAGTATCGAACTTAGAAGAATAAAAAACTATATTAAAATTTTTATCGCGTAACGTTCCACCGCTTGGATAAAGATAAAATACCGAAAGCTCATTCGTCATTGATGAAGAGAGTTTTTCATTCTCTGTATAAAATTCAACTTTATAAAATCCAAGTTCATAATTTGAATTTTCGATTTGCGTTAAAAGATTATCTTCACTAAAAATTTTTATGTTGTTCACAATTACCACAAATTAATTTATCTAAATAGTTATCAATCATCTTAATATGAATAGTGTGTAACAAAATATAATTTAATATCGTTTTTAATTTTCACAATTTCAATTCTCCATTCTTCAATCACTTAATTTCTTCAAACAGTTCTCTTTCAAATAATTAGTAGATGAATTATTTCTCTTCCTACTCCCTACTCCTTACTCCTTACTCCTTACTCCTTACCAAGTATTCAATTAAACTACTAAGTTCCACATCAACTCTTTCATTTGTTTGTCGATTTTTAACTTCAACTTTATTCTCTTTCAATTTTTTCTCACCAACAATAACTTGCAGTGGCAATCCTATTAAATCAGCATCGTTAAATTTGAAACCCGCGCCCGCGTCAATTCTGTCATCGAATAAAACTTCAAACCCTGATTGCTTTAAATTATTATAAATTTCTTCAGCAGTTTTTGCGATCAATTCATTCTTCATATTTAATGCAATGAGATGAATGTCGAAAGGTGCGAGAAGTTTGTTCCACTTAATTCCTTTTTCATCGTGATGTTGTTCAATGAAGCAAGCCATAACTCGCTCTACACCAATTCCATAGCTGCCCATTACAATTGGATGTTCTTTTCCTGATTCATCTAAAAACAGAGCTCCCATTGCATCCGAATATTTTGTACCGAGCTTAAAAATATGTCCAAGTTCAATCGCCGAAAAGACCTCGAGATTTTTTTCACACTTGGGACAACCTTCGCCTGCTTTAATAATTCTTAAATCGTGATACTCGTGATTAACAACATCTCTCTGAAAATCAATTCCGCCAATGTGATAATCATTTTTATTTGCACCGCTGAACATATTGTTACTATTTTTCAATCTCAAGTCAACAATTATTTTTCCATTGAAAGCAACAGGACCAATCGAGCCCGCATCTGCGCCAGTAATTTCTTTTAGTTCATCGGGATGTGCAGGTCTAACATTTCCCAAAATTTTTTCGAGTTTAGTTTCATTAACTTCATCGTTGCCAAGCATAAGCACAAGCACTGGTTTGTTATCAGAAATATATATTCTTGATTTCGCACATTGAGATTCATCAATATTTAAGAATGTGCAAAGCTCATCAATCGATTTCACATTCGGCGTAGAAATTTCATAAACCAATTTGCTTTCTGAATCTCTCTCTTTAGGATTCACTCGCGAATTTGCAACTTCAACATTTGCAGCATAACCACAGGCTTCACAATATGCAACTGTATCTTCACCCGCTTCTGATTTAATCATAAATTCTTCGGAGCCAGTTCCGCCCATTGCACCACTTGATGCACCAACAACAAAATATTTTAATCCGCATCTATCAAATATTTTTCGATACGCTTTATCGTGTAATTCATAAGACAAATTCAAATTCTCATAACTTGAATCGAGCGAGTAAGAATCTTTCATTAAAAATTGTCGGCCTCTTATAACTCCGCTTCGAGGTCTTGGTTCATTTCTAAATTTTGTTTGTATCTGATACCAAATCTGCGGAAGGTCTTTATAACTACTTACAACTTTTCTTGCGTGGAAAGTTATAATCTCTTCGTGAGTTGGAGCTAAGACATAATCTCGATTTTTTAGATGAAATAAATTATCGCCAAATGCTTCAACACGATTTGTTTCTTCCCAAATTTCTCTTGGATTTAAAGCGGGCAAATGAAATTCTTGTCCACCAATTGCATCCATCTCCTCGCGAATAATTTGTGAAATTTTTCTTACAACGCGATAGCCCGAAGGAAGGAAAGAATAAATACCTGCTCCAAGTGGACGAATCATTCCTGATCTTAACATTAATACATGACTCGTTACAACTGCGTCAGATGGCACTTCTTTGAGTGTCGGGATAAAAGTTTTACTTTGTTTCATAACCTAAGTTATTGTGAATAAATGAATTGAAAATTTACGGAATGAAGGAAGGTAAACAAAGAGTAATAAATAGAATTCGCATAAAAATTTTTAAGTTAAATAATCGTAAACAATATTTCTCTTGTATCATAATTCCGTTCGCTGAATAAATCTTTTAATTACTTCATCATCAGATTTCATTAACTCATCGATTAATCCCACGAAATAAATTTTTCCATCGTGCATCATTGCTACTTTATCAGCTACGTTTTTTACGCTAAACATATCGTGAGTAACAACAATAGAAGTAACGTTTAATTTTGCGCCCAGCTCTTTGATTAACGAATCAATAGAGTCGGACATAATTGGATCGAGTCCCGTCGTTGGTTCATCGTATAAAATATATTTTGGATTAGTAACCAAAGCCCTTGCAAGTGCAACTCTTTTTTTCATTCCTCCTGAAAGCTCTGAGGGTTTTAGTGTTTGAATATTTGAGAGCCCAACTAATTCAAGTTTTTCCGAGACGAGTTTGTCAATCTCTTTTTTTTGAAATTTTTTTTCTGCTTCAACAAGTGGAAGCGAAATGTTTTCTTCAACAGTCATCGAATCGAACAGTGCAGAACCTTGAAACAAAAAACCAAATTGTTTTCGCAGAGCATAAAGTTCTTTTTGATTTAATTGGTTTACAACTTTCTCACCAACTATTATTTCTCCTTCATCAGGTATCAATAATCCTACAACATGTTTTAGCAATACACTTTTTCCACAACCACTTCGACCAACAATTACAATAGTTTCACCTTCTTCTATCAGAAGATTTACGCCGTTCAATACTTTTTTTGTGCCAAAAGATTTGTGAAGATTTTTTATTTCTATCATAACATTTTTTTTAATTCAATTATTAATCTGAAAGATAATTTTCTAAAATTTAGAAATTAAATTTAATCAGTAATTACATCAGATAACGTTTCAAATAATTTGTTAACGTAATAAAAATCATCTAAACTCCCCCAATGTTTCATAAACACTGTGCGAAGCGCAATAAAATTTTCACGTTCTTCATTTTTTAAGTTAGGAAGAACTCGCTCTGTCTGTTCAGGCGAGATTACAAATTTAGATAAAATAAATTCCGGCTCAGCTGCTTCCACAGAGAGTTGATTATATATTTTTATAATCGCTTCATTATGCGTTTTCACATCTGAATATTTTTTCAAATAGAAACAGTTGATATCTAAATTGGGAGAATAAAGATTTAAATATTTTTCTGATTGAGAAATCAATTCATAAAACTTTTTTGCTGATGCGAGAGAAGAGGAAATAATTTCTCCCAATCCATTTTTGTTGGGTGGAATTACTTGATAAGTCAAATAACACGCGGCTGCCATTGCTCCGGGTCGTGAGCCTTCAAGACTAAACATTCCAATGTTTGGTTTATCGAGTTTGTGATATGTGTATGGAGCAGTGTTCAACATTACTTGTCGCAACTCTTCGTTCTTATATAAAACTGCGCCAGCGCCATAAGAAATTAATCCTTGTTTGTGTGGATCAATTGTAATTGAGTCTGCGTCTTTTAATGCTTTCAATTGCGAGTAAACAAATTCTGAAACAAATAAATCATTACTAAAATTTATTTCGTTGTAATCATTATCAAGAATTATTGATCGCACAAATCCGCCATAAGCAGCATCGATGTGAAGATGAAATTCATATTTTTCTTTTAACTTCAATATGCTTTCAATGTCGTCAACACTTCCCGCACCAGTCGATCCTAAATTTGCCATCACCATCAACGCTTTATTTTTCTTCAACTCATCTTCAAGGTGATTCAAATCGATGCTAAAAAATTTATCAATATTAATTTCTTTATAATTCGGGATATTTAAAATTTTGCAAATTCTTTTCCACGAATAATGTGATACTGAAGAGAAATAAACTGTTCCATCTTTATAAAAATCTCTGCAAGCCCAAAGTGCTTCAAGATTTGCAAGCGAGCCACCAGATGCTAAATGTCCCCAACCAGTTTTTAGTCCCGTCATTTTCAACATCAATTCTGTAACTTCCATTTCCATTTCAGTTGTAACAGGTCCGCCTTCATATGCGTGATTGTTCGGGTTGCTGAGCATAAAAGTCAAGTAACCAAGAATGGTTGGGATTGCTGGATCCTTTAACATTTGTGCTGAATAACGTGGATGAAAGTAAGGAAGATTTTTTTCGGCTCTGATTAAAAATTTATCAAGTTCGTTTTGAATTTTTTCATTCGTAAAATTTTTTTCATCATAAAGCGATTTATCATAAACATAAAAAGATTTTCGCCATTCTTTTTGATGATCAAGAATTTGCAAAATAAATTCTTTCAACATCTCGATGTTTTCTGCTTTTGCACCAATAAAATTAGAGTAAAGATTTTCCGACATAGTTATTTCTTTTTATTTGTCAATATATTTTTTGCTGTTAAACATCCACCACTATTGAGTCAGTTCAAAACATTTTTTTTATGAATATTCAAATTTGTTACTCTGAAAATACAAAATCATTTTACTCATTTACACTGTTAAGTTTTTTTCAAGTTGTGTTAATAAAATAAACTCCACTTGTAGAAGTGCGAAAATTTTTCATATACTACAAAAATGCCTTACTAAATCCCATTTATTCATTATTTTATGTTTTAAAAATTAAAGAAAAGATGTCTAAACAAAATCAAAAATCAAAAGAGCGAGTAATCGGAAAATCAACTCCTGAAAAGAAACCATTGATTGATCCTCGTTATAAGAGCGTTATAAATACGACAATATTTATTTTAGTATTGGTGATTTTTTTCATCGTCAATAATACACGCGATGAACCCAAAAGCGGACCTCATCCACCGGGTTATAAATCATCAAGCAACATAGAGCAAACAAAATAATTTGAATCTAAAATGTGAGATAATCATCTTACCAATTAAAAAAAAGGAAAAGTGATGCTAAAAAATATTTTTATTATAGTAACTGCTTTGCTTTTAAGTTATCCCGTTTACGGATGTAATTTAAGTGAAGAAAAAAATAGTGGAAATTCCTCTATCGAAATGTCTGCAAACACTAGAGGAAAAGTTGGAAGCAAAGCTGCTGATTTTTCACTTCAGTCAACAACGGGCAAAACAATTAAGTTATCTGATTACAAAGGAAAAATTGTTATTCTTGATTTTTGGGCGACTTGGTGTCCACCTTGTAGAAAAGGAATTCCTGACTTAATCGCGATACAAAATGAATTTAAGAATGATGTTGTTGTTATTGGAATTTCAGTTGACAAAGATACAAAGGATGAAGTTCCTCAGTTCATGAAAGATTTTAAAATTAATTATCCCGTAGTTTTTTATACTGACAAAGTGATTAAAGATTACGGCGGAATTGAAGCTATCCCAACTTCATTTATTATTGATCAAAGAGGAAAAACAGTTGACAAGCACGTAGGTCTGGTTCCAAAGGAAGCTTATCTAAAAGTGATTAGAGAATTGTTAAAAAAATCTTAATCGTTTTTTATCTCTCCGTAGTTTAATAGCTGCGGAGAGCTTCATCTCAATTCCCCATTTTTACAATTTCATCAAACTCTTCTTTTTCAATCGGCATAACAGACAATCGATTTCCTCTTTGCACCAGCTTCATATTTTTTAATTTCACGTTCGATTTTATTTCATCAAGAATAACGATACGTGCGAATTTTTTTTTAAATTTAATATCGACCATAAACCAAGTGGGATTTTCTGGAACGCTTTTCTCATCGAAATGTTTACTGTCGGAATCAAATGCAGTGAAGTCAGGATAACCATTTTTCACCACTTCACAAATACCAACAACACCAGTTGGCTCTGAATTGCTATGATAAAAAAGGAGACTATCGCCAATCTTACATTCATCTCTCAAATAATTTCTTGCTTGATAATTTCTAACGCCATCCCAAAAAGTAGTTTGGTTATTGCACTTCATAAGGTCATCAATAGAAAACGCTTCCGGTTCAGATTTTACAAGCCAATATTTTTTTTTCATAGTAATTCTTTTTATGGATTGTGAATGTTGAAATTAGTTTTATCTCTTCTAATCAAAAATAAAATTCGATTTATAAACAATGATAATCATTTCCAAATTTAACTTGTTAAAATAATAAATTGTTCATTTTGAATCCTAGCCCAGGTAATTTCTATACAATGAATTCAGAAGGAATGAATTTTGAATCAAGAAAATCTATTTCCCTTTCATAAAAATTGTTTTAACTTTCATTTAGAAAATTTGAATAATAAAGCTTGATGAACCACAACCCAAAAGAAATAGATACAAACAAATTAGAAATAGTTGGAAAACTATCTGCTTCGATGTTCCATGAAATTCGGAATCATCTTTCTGTGTTTAAGTTAAATCTTGATTATTTAAATCTTTCAAAAGATTCCTTGCCCGAAGATATCACCGATTCAATAAATATGTTAAGCGAGATTTCGGACAAAATGAATCACCTTTTAAACAGCGTCCTTTACTTGTCAAAAAAATCGAATGATGATTTTGAGATCGGCTCATTGAATGAAGTGATAGACTTTGCAATCAATATGATTTCTTCACGTGCTAACCAAAATAATATTCACATAATTAAAGAACTAGAAGTTGATGAACCTTACTTAAATATCAATCGCAGCAAAATATTACAGGTAATTTTAAACTTACTCAAATGCCTTTGATGCAAGTCATCCTAACACAAATATTTATGTTCGCACAAAAAGAATTGGGACATTCGAAGAGCCGTTGTATCTTTTTGAAGTAGCAGATATAGGAATAGGCATTCATGAGGAAGATAAAGAAAAAATATTTGATGATTTTTTTACACTCAAAAAAAGTGGAACTGGTCTGGGCCTTGGCATTTGTAAAAAAATAATTGAAGAGCACGATGCTGACATTTCTTTTGAAAGTGAAATCAGCAAAGGATCTATTTTTAGAGTAATATTTAAAGTAACTCCACTTAGAGAAACAGAATGAATTATAAAATTTTAATTGTTGACGACGATAATCTTGTTTGTATATCATTAAAAAAAGTATTGATAAAGATGGGATACAATGTCGAAACTTGTATGGATGCTCGACAAATTTGGGACGTGATAAGATCGTTTCAACCCAACATAATACTGCTTGATATTTATCTAACAACGCACAATGGTCTTGAAATTTTAAGATTATTGCAGAAAGAATATTTTCAAATTCCCGTGATAATGATTACAGGTTATGCAGATGTAAAAATTGCTGTAAACGCTATGAAGTCGGGTGCTTTTGATTTTCTCTTAAAGCCAATTGAACTCGATCAGTTACAAGCTGTTCTTAACAAAGCATTAGAAAATTTGAAACTCCGAAATGAAATTGAAAAATTAAATATCATTTACAAAGAGGATGAGTTAACGAGAGAATATTTTGGAAGTAGTGTTAAGATTCAAAGTTGCGTTACATCGGTATTGAAATTGGCTAAGAGCGCTGACACGACAATATTGCTTGAGGGAGAGAGTGGAACTGGAAAAGAAGTTTTTGCAAAATTGATTCACCAAAATAGTCCTCGAAATAGAGCTCCATTTATTCAGATTAATTGTGCAACTATTCCGAAAGAGCTTGCAGAGAGTGAGCTTTTTGGACATGAGAAGGGAGCGTTCACAGGTGCTTCAAATAAGACTAAACTCGGGAAGTTTGAATTAGCTGAAACGGGCACAATTCTTCTCGATGAAATTGGTGAATTGAGTCTCGATATGCAAGTAAAGTTGTTGCGCGTTTTACAAGAAAAGAAATTTTATAGACTCGGCGCAGAAAAAGAAACTAACGTGAATGTTAGAGTTATTGCAGCAACGAATAGAAATCTCGAAGAGGAAGTAAAAAGAGGAAACTTTAGAGAAGATCTTTATTACAGGATTAATGTTGCACGAGTTGTGATTCCAGCTCTGCGAGAGAGAAAAGAAGATGTTATTTTTCTTGCATATAAATTCATGAATGAGTTCGCTTTAAAGTTTGGAAAAAATCTTAAAGGAATTGATTCGGAAGTTTTGAGAGTGCTTGAGTCTTATGCTTGGAAAGGGAACATACGAGAATTAAAAAATGTAATGGAGCGAACGATATTGCTTCTTGAAGATGATGAACTAAAATTAAAGCATCTCGGATTTTTACAGCAAACGGATTTTTCTTCATTTGAAAAAATGGATGAGTTCTTGTTAAGAATTCCAAAAGATGGAATTAAGATTGAAGTAGTATTAAAGGCGCTTATACTCGAAACATTAAAAATCACCAATGGAAATCAAGTTAAAGCCGCAAAAGTTTTGGGACTTTCCCGTTCTAAACTTCGTTACCGAATGGAACAACTTGGTATTGAAGTAACAAAAAATATTGGATAACAGAAATTAATTAGATTCCACTTTGCTTATTAGATTTGTCTTCTCAAGCACTTTCTTTATTCTTTCGAGCACTGACTCTTTTACCAAAGGTTTTAAAATATAATCGCTAATTCCCATCGCCAATAATTTAGCAATATCCTCTTTGTCACTATTAGCTGTCAAAATTATAACTGGTGTTTTATTAAATTCTTTATCCGAACGAATTGCAAAAAGTGTTTTCAATCCATCCATTACAGGCATAGAAATATCTAATAATATTATGTCTGGTTTTTCATGTCGCATTACACCAAGCCCTTTAAGACCATTCTCAGCTTGACAAGTTTCTGCTGCGAAACCTTTTTTCACAATATTATTTAAATAAATTCTTATACCTTCATCATCATCAATTATTAATATTTTTAACATTAGTTCTCCGAAAAATTATTGATTAACTAATTCATTACTTAAATTAGAATTACACAAATATGAGACCGTAAAACAACTGCCTTTATCTTTTTCGCTTATGAAACTTATTTGAGCCCCAACTTTACTCAATAGCTCTTTACATAGTATAAGTCCAAGCCCTGTTCCTTTTTCATCATTTGTTCCTCTTGTATTAAAATGTGATTCGAGTTTAAAAAGTTTTTCTTTATCCTCATTTTCAAACCCAATTCCATTATCCTTAATATTAATATCAACCTTTCCATTCGCTTGGTGAAATGATATTTCGATTAAGCCATCTTTGTTGGTAAACTTGATTCCGTTAGAAATCAGATTTGCTATTACAAGTTTAAATATTTTTCCGTCTGACAAAATAACTAAATCATGCTCGTTATTAAACACAATTTCAATATTTTTATCTCTTGCACTACTCCTAAAAGACTCGATACTTCTTTTTATTTCGTGCCTAATCTCAATCTCTTCGTTCACTATTTCGAGCGTGCCTATTTGGCTTCTGGACCAAGTAAATAGATTTTCGATTAAGCTTAAAACATTTCTTGAAGAGTTATAAATCAGCCCAATAAATTTTTTTATCTCGTCGTTTGATAAATCAGAAAATTCCTCATTCATGATTTCTGCCAAACTTGTTAAACTCGAGAGAGGACTTTTCAAATCGTGCGCAATGATTGAAAAAAATTTATCTTTAATCTTATTCTGTTCAACTATTTTGTCTTTGGATTTTTTTAATTCGAGATGTGTGTTTACCCTGGCTAATAATTCAAATTTGTTAAACGGTTTTTTTATATAGTCAACTCCACCGACTAAAAAACCCTCAACCAAATCTTGGTATTCAGTTTTTCCCGTCAAAAAAATTATTGGAATATCTTTTGTCTCTTTTTTGTTTTTTAATATTTTACAAACTTCAAAGCCGCTAATCCCCGGCATTGAAACATCCAGTAAAATAAGGTCTGGGAGGAGTTTTTCGGCTTCAACTAAAGCTTCATCTCCATTAAAAGAATTGTAAATATTGAATCCACTCGCTTCCAATATTCTTGAAGTTAATAATCTACTAACTTCATCATCTTCAACAATCAGGATTTTTTTGGGGCGTGATATCATACAACTCCGATTTTATTTATTTCTATCTGTAAATTATATTAATTCCATTGAACTTTACAAATCTTTTAACGATAATGAAATGAAAAATTGTTTAAATTTGTCAAATATTTTTCTGAAAGATTAGAACTTGACCTCTTCAAATATAGAACCAGAAATTAATCTCGGTAATGATTTCAAAGACCAACTTAAAATGTTGGAGAATATTTCTCTGCCATTATATGTAAAAGATTTACATGGTAAATTTTTAGGTTGCAATAAATCATTTGAAAAATTATTAGGAAAACGGAAAGAAGAGATTGTAAACAAAACC
>PNNF01000046.1 GCA_013824085.1 Chlorobiaceae bacterium
AAATTTGCCAAGAGGTCAATATTTTTGGCGTACTAGATTATTTGACAGAATTAATTACGGAAAATGGAGTAGCTTAAAAATATTTACTATTGATACGATGGATGTTGAAGGATTTAATCTTTCCGGAAAGCAATTACAGTTTTTGTCTTTAAATAATTTAGAGTATAAACCCGAATTAGAGGCATTAGTATTAAATACCCAGATTGTTCCACCCCAACCAGACATTACTAAAATTATTGAAGTAATCCCATTCATTGATATGAATCCAATAGCTGCTATAGGATTGAGTTGTTTAGCTACCGATGGTACTTATCTTTATATAGCAGATATGTGGTACTACACTCTACAATACGATCCTTCTGGGCGAAGCAGAATTTACAAATATGGAACTGGATTTAATGGAACAGTAAAAGGACAATTTTACGGAGTAGTTCCTTTCTTCCGAGAGCAGATAAAACAGCAGATATTTTATCACAGTGACGGATTTTTATATGTTCCATATGGTGACGCACATAGATTAATTCGGCTTAATCCTGATACCGGATGGAGAGATACAGTTTTTATTGCAGATGGGATGATAAATTGGATGAATTCTAAAGTTGAGAACGGGACATTTTATGTCTCTTCTGATAGTCAATACGTTTACAATGTTGGAATTATTGACTCGGTAGGAAATTATCGGTATAGAATTCGAGTTTTTGATCCTGCAAATAATTGGGCTCTAATTGAAGATATAGTTATTCCGAATATGCAGAGCTATCCAGGATTCACTCATTTCTTTGTAACTCGAGGTATTTTTTATCCCTACGAAAATTTTGAGTCTGGATTAATGAGAAGAGTATTTCTTGATTCACGAACACTTGATCGCGAATGGGTTACATATTTTTCAAGTAACGTCCATGAATATCGAAGGTTTTATGCGTGGGCTTACGATTGGACAAATAACGTAGTTTTTGCGACAGATTGGAATCCATCTGTCAGCACTATACCAAAACAAATTACAAAATTCGCTGGATGGCATTTAAAATCTGAAGGATCGGTTACAACAGGTGAAATTGGCCCCGCATCAATATTTAATCGAATAAATTTTAATATTGACACAAACACGACTGGTGGACATTATTCATTAGATATTTATGGCTTCAATAAAATTAAGCGAAGTTGGGATACTGTATTCGTAAATGCTAAAAATAATTTTGATCTTTCATTTATTAACACTCAAATCTATAATAATTTGAGACTGCGATTGAATATTAATGATACTTCGTATAATCTTGCTCAACCGATGAAGCTGAGAGGATTTCAAGTAGAGTATATTGGGTTACCAGAATTACATCTTTCTAATGTTGAAATTATTGGTGATTCTTCTCTGCAAGGGTTTGATGTAGATATGAAAGTTACAGTGAAGAACATCGGCAAGCTAGTAGCGAACTTTAATAGATTAAACGTTTATCTTAATAGTAGTGACTCTACATTTTTTAATCAGGAGTTTAATCTTCCAAAAGATTCAGCAGTCACTTTTAACTTAACAATTCCGACTAGTAATTTAATATCAAACTCTAACCAAAGGATGCGATCAATATTGAATTATGACCGCTGGCCTGAATACTATACTTTTAACAATTTGTTTGATGTTAAGTTTTTTGTTGCAAGAGATAGTATTAGGCCAAAGTTCGAAATTACATTTGATGGGAAAGAAATACTTAACGAAGACGTTGTTCCTAAGAACCCAAAAATTAAAATAACTCTGGATGATGATGGTCCTTTACCAATAGATACTTCAATGTTTTCTATTCTTCATAATAATGTTCCTCTAAGATTTAATAATAGTGACGTTAAATTTTCATATACTCAATATCCCATTTCAGAAGCAATTATTGAGTGGACTCCCACTTTTTCTGAAGGAAGACATTTTATTGATGTTATGGCGAAAGATGGCTCGGGCAATTTTTTTGACACAACATTTTATAGAACTACGTTTAATGTTTATGAAAAAGATAATTTGACAAGAATATATAATTATCCGAATCCGTTTAAGAGCGAAACTCATTTTACTTTCGAATTGAGAGGCGCGTCAAAACCTGAATCAGTCTCGATAAAAATTTATACTGTTGCTGGAAGAATGATTCGAGAATTACTAATTCCAACTTCTGATTATTCTATTGGCTTTAATAAATTTAAGTGGGATGGAAGAGATCAAGATGGCGATCCAATTGCTAATGGAATTTATTTTTATAAACTCTTTGCAAAGTATCCCGATAGAACAATTGTAACTACTGAAAAACTGGCTAAAACAGAATAGTACGAAAGTAAAATTTCTTTAATAACTCTTTAATAGTTAAATTTAAGTTTAACAAAAAAGAGAATTTATGTGCGGAATTGTTGGTTACATTGGTTCTAAAAATTGCGTACCTATTTTAGTAGAGGGACTTAAAAGGCTTGAATATAGAGGCTACGATTCAGCTGGCTTAGGAATTCTATCCAATGGCAAATCAACAATTGTTAAAAAAAAAGGGAAAGTAAGTGAACTCGAAAAAATCATTGATGGTAAAAATCTAATTGCGTCGATTGGTATTGGTCACACTCGCTGGGCTACACACGGCTTACCAAATGAAATAAATGCACATCCTCATCCCAATAGCGACGAATCAATCTTAGTTATTCATAATGGAATAATTGAAAATTATAGAAACCTAAAAACTCTACTTCAAAAACAAGGTTACGAATTTAAAAGTGAAACTGATACAGAAGTTCTCGCTCATTTAATTGATAGTTTTTATAAAATGGGGAATACTTTATTTAAGTCCGTTCGACTTGCACTCGCTGAAGTTGAGGGAACTTATGGTATTGCTGTTTTATCTAAGAATGAACCTGATAAAATTATTATAGCTAAACACGGCTCTCCTTTAGTGCTCGGACTCGGTGATAAAGAAAATTT
This sequence comes from Chlorobiaceae bacterium, assembly GCA_013824085.1. Lineage (GTDB taxonomy): Bacteria > Bacteroidota > Ignavibacteria > Ignavibacteriales > Ignavibacteriaceae > PNNF01. The sequence continues at coordinate 2,939 of PNNF01000046.1, forward strand.
TATTGCATCGGATATCAATGCATTGATAGGGCACACTACACGTGTAGTTTATTTGGAAGATGGCGAAGTTGCTGAAGTTTATAACGATCGATTTTATACTAAGACAATTCAAGATGAAGAGATAAAAAAAGAAGTGTTTGAAATAACGATGAAGCTTGATGCTATCGATAAAAATGGTTTCGACACATTCATGCTTAAAGAAATTATGGAGCAACCTGAGTCGGTATTAAACTCGATGCGCGGAAGATTATTATTTGATGAGGGAACTGCAAAATTAGGCGGTCTCGAAGAAGTTATCGAAAAATTAAGTAAAGCCAAACGATTTATTATTACCGCTTGCGGAACATCTTGGCACTCAGCTTTAGTTGGCGAATATATGTTTGAACAGTTCCTTAGAGTTCCAACTGAAGTTGAATACGCTAGCGAATTTAGATATAGAAATCCAATCATCAATTCTGACGACGCAATATTTTTTATTTCGCAAAGTGGAGAAACAGCCGATACTCTAGCAGCAATGAAAGAAGCAAAACGTAAAGGTGTGCTCTGTCTGGGAATCTGTAATGCTGTTGGAAGCACCATCGCTCGTGAAAGTGACGCTGGTGTTTACATTCATGCCGGACCAGAAATTGGAGTTGCATCAACTAAAGCATTTACTAGTCAATTAGTTGTATTGGCGCTCATCACACTACTTATTGCACGCAAAAAGGATTTGAGCTTAATTGATGGACAGAATATTGTAAAAGAATTTTTGACCATCCCTGAAAAAGTGAAGAAGATTCTTTTGCTTAATGATCAAATTGAAAAAATAGCTGATGAGTTTAAGCACGTCGATAATTTTTTGTATTTGGGAAGAGGTTATAATTTCCCTGTGGCTCTTGAAGGCGCTCTAAAGCTCAAAGAAATTTCATATATCCACGCTGAAGGTTATCCCGCAGCTGAAATGAAACACGGTCCAATTGCACTTGTTGATGAAAATATGCCAGTAATTTTTATTGCGCCAAAAGATTCTACTTATGATAAAATTATGAGCAATATTGAAGAGATAAAAGCGAGAAAAGGAAAGATTATTGCTATCGCAAGTGAAAGCGACGATAGAATTGATAAGATTGTCGATTACACAATTAAAGTGCCTGACACAATTAGAATGTTGATGCCAATACTAACTGTAATTCCCCTTCAATTACTTGCTTATCATATAGCAATTAAAAAAGGATTGAATGTGGACCAACCAAGAAATTTAGCAAAAAGTGTAACTGTTGAATAATTAAAGAGGTAACTTATGACCAAAAAAAATGTTCTCATTATGGGAGCTGCAGGACGCGACTTTCATAACTTCAATGTCTTCTATCGAGATAACGAAGATTATAACGTAGTAGCTTTTACTGCTACTCAAATTCCAAATATCGAAGGAAGAATTTATCCAAAAGAATTAGCAGGTAAATTGTATCCGAAAGGAATAAAAATTTATGATGAACCTGATTTAACTGCTCTCATCAAAAAACTAAAAGTTGACGAAGTAGTTTTTTCTTATTCTGATGTTCCGTTTAATTACGTTATGACAAAAGCATCAATAGTAAATGCTGCGGGATGTTCATTCAGATTACTCGGTGCTGAAGAAACTATGATCAAAAGTACTAAACCAGTAATTGCAATTATTGCTGTTAGAACAGGAAGTGGTAAATCACAAACTTCAAGAAAAATTGTTGACACTTTAAGGGAAGCTGGAAAAAAAGTTGTTGCTGTTAGACATCCAATGCCTTACGGCGATTTGAATAAACAAAAAGTTCAAAGATTTGGCTCTTATGCTGATTTGAAAAAACATAAGTGTACGATTGAGGAGCTCGAAGAATACGAACCACACGTAGCAAGTGGAGGCGTGATTTACGCAGGTGTGGATTATGAAGCAATCCTTCGCGAAGCTGAAAAAGAAGCTGACGTAATTATTTGGGATGGTGGCAATAACGATTTCCCATTCTTTAAACCTGACTTAACATTTACAGTTGTTGATCCACATAGACCAGGACACGAACTCACTTATTATCCTGGAAACACATCGCTTAGACTTGCAGATGTTGTTGTGATAAATAAAATTGATTCCGCTGAACCAAAGAATGTAAAAATAGTTAGAGACAACGTAAGAAAAGTAAATCCAAAAGCTCTTGTAATTGAAGGAGCTTCATCAATAAGAGTTGATGACCCAACATTAATTCAAAATAAAAATGTTTTAGTTGTAGAAGATGGTCCGACTTTGACTCACGGTGAAATGGAATATGGTGCTGGAATGATTGCTGCTTGGAATTACGGAGCAAAAGAAATTATTGACCCAAGACCTTATACTGTAAAATCAATCTCTGAAACATTTATTAAGTATCCAAAAATTGGATGCCTATTACCAGCGATGGGTTATGGCGCTAAACAAATGAAAGATCTTGAAGTAACAATTAATAAAACTAAATGCGATTCAGTTATTATTGGTACTCCAATCGATTTAAGAAGATATATTAAAATTAATAAACCTTCAACGCGTGTTAATTATGACCTACAAGAAATTGGTGATGTAACAATTAAAAAAATCTTGGCGTCGAAAGGACTTCTATGAAAAAATTAACTGTGGTTGCTCTTGGCGGAAACGCATTGCTCAGAGCAAACCAACAGGGAACAGTTGAAGAACAAGAACAAAATTCTTTTGACTCATGCAAAATGCTTTTGCCACTTATTAAAAATAGAAATTTAATTATTACTCATGGCAATGGTCCTCAAGTAGGAAATATTTATTTGAGAAGTGAAGCTGGTCATTCTGTTTTTGGATTACCACGAACTCCACTTGATATCTCTGTAGCAGATTCTCAAGGCGAGATTGGTTATATGATTGAGAGACAACTGCGGAATGTAATTGTGGATAACAATTTGAAAAAAAAAGTTGTGACTCTACTTTCACAAGTTGTGGTTTCGAATAAAGATAAATCATTTAAAGAACCGACTAAACCAATTGGATCTTATTATCTAAAAGAAGAAGCTGACTTGATGGCACTTGCTAACAAATGGATGTTCAAGGAAGATGCAAAAAAACGTGGATGGAGAAGAGTCGTTGCTTCACCAACTCCGCTAGAAATAATTAATTCTGATTTGATAAAAAATTTGGCAAAAAAAGGTGAGATTGTAATTGCTGTTGGTGGCGGCGGAATTCCAGTTTACATCGATGAAAAAAATAATTACCGACCTATTGAAGATGCAGTAATTGATAAAGATCTCTCGGCTTCTTTACTCGCGTCTGTAATTGGTGCCGATGAGTTTATTATTTTAACTGATGTGCCAAAGGCATGTATTAATTTTAATAAACCTAATCAAAAAGAACTGAACGTCCTTAAAGTTTCGCAAGCAAAAAGTTTGCTTAAAAAAGGAGAGTTCGGTGAAGGTAGTATGAAACCCAAAATTCAAGCAGCCGTTAATTTTATTTTAAATGGAGGCAAAGAAGCTATCATTACTGAAGCTTCCTGTTTGAATCAGGAAAATTTTGGAACAAGAATTATTCAATAAATTTTTTAATCTTAAATGGAGTTTTTATGGTTTCGATGAAAGGTAAAAGTTTAATAGAAATCAATCATCTTTCTTTAGAAGAAATTTGGCAGATATTTGATTTAACTTCTTCACTAAAACAAAAACAAATTACTGGAGAAGAGCATCATCTCTTAAAAGGAAAAACACTTGGAATGATTTTCTCCAAACCTTCTACAAGAACAAGAGTCTCATTTGAAGTTGGCATTTATCACCTTGGTGGTATCGGTTTATACTTCAATCAAAATGATCTTCAATTGAAGAAGAGCGAAAATATTAGTGACACTGCAATTGTGTTGTCGCGCTATCTTGATGGAATTATGATCAGAACTTTTGATCATCAAGACGTAGTTGACCTTGCAAAGTATGGTTCAATCCCTGTAATCAATGGTCTTACTGATCTTCATCATCCTTGTCAAGTATTAACTGATCTTTATACAGTTTATGAAAAAAGAAGAACTTTGCGTGGATTAAAACTCGCATATATTGGTGACGGAAATAATATGGCTCATAGCTTACTGCACGGATGTTCCAAAGTTGGGATGGATATTGTCATTGCTTCTCCTTCGGGATATATGCCGTTAAAAGAAGTTGTCGAAGAATCAAAAGTGAACGCTGATTATATGGGGAGCAAAATTGAAATTACTGATGATCCTGTTGCAGCTGTGAAAAATGCAGACATAATTTATACAGATGTTTGGGCAAGTATGGGACAAGAAAAAGAAGCTCTTGAGAGAAAGAAACAATTCATGAAATTTCAAGTTAATCCTGAACTCGTTAAGGGTGCAAAGAGTGATTATCTTTTTATGCATTGTTTGCCTGCTCACAGAGGCGAAGAAGTTGTTAATGAAGTAATCGATTCAAGTAATTCAATTGTATTTGATGAAGCTGAAAATCGTTTGCATGTTCAAAAAGCTATTATGGCTTTAGTGATGTAATTTTTTTGAAATGACCTCTAAATATTTAGGGGTCATTTTTTTTATTGCAAATCAAAAATCTCGCTTGGAAAATTTCACAAAGAATCTCTTCTTAATCCTTCAAACATCAATCCTACAATCCAAATAAAAAAGAAAAAATTATTTTAACCCAAATAGTTAAATTCACTTTTAATAAAGAAAAAAATATGAACGGTCTATCGATTTATCAAAAAGGTTTTTTAGCTGCGTTCCTAGCAGGTGTGCTTTGGAGTACTGGAGGAGTCTTCATAAAATTAATTTCTCTTGATGCTTTTCAAATTTCCGCACTACGATCATTTTTTGCTGCAGCTACAATACTCTTTATTTTTAGATCAAAAGCCGTTATGATAAATAAAGGTGTTGTCATTAATGGACTTTTTTATTCGGGGATATTGATACTTTTTGTTATGGCAACAAAACTGACAACTGCTGCTAATGCAATCTTCCTACAATATACAGCTCCAATTTATGTTTTGATACTTGAACCACTAATACTAAAAACTCGCTTTGAAAGAATCAATGGAATTACAATTGTAATTTGTTTTATTGGGATGACACTATTTTTTGTCGGAGAAATTTCTCCGGGACATATGCTTGGAAATATTCTTGCACTAACTTCTGGATTAGCATTTGCTGGTTTTTTAATTGGTATGAGAAAAAATGATCACAAATATCAATACGCAACAATTTTTTATGGAAATGTTTTTATAACTCTTATCTGTTTTTTTTCTCTTCCAGCAATTACAAATTTTCTCGTCTCCGATATTCTTATGATTGCATTTCTGGGAATTTTTCAGATTGGGATTGCGTATGCCATTTTTACTTATGCGCTAAAAAGAGTTCACGCTATTGAAGCTTCATTGATAACCATGATTGAGCCAGTCTTAAATCCAATCTGGGTATTTATTGGTTACGGTGAGTATCCATCACCATATGCGATGCTTGGTGGGCTAATAATTTTATTGATGATAGCAGCCCGTGCATTAATTCTCGATAAATATATTTCGAAAAAATTTCCCTTCAAGGAGCAAGTCTAAAAATCTTCCAATCGTTATTCTCTTTTTTGTAAACAATTCTATCGTGCAATCTATTTTCGCGTCCTTGCCAAAATTCAAAATAGTGCGGAATTATTTTATAACCTCCCCAGTTTAGCGGCGTTTCAATTTTATCTGAATTTTTTGATTTATATTCTTCAAACATTTTTTCCAATTGAGAACGATCATTGATTATGTTACTCTGCGGAGAAGCAGCTGCAGCAATTCTACTTAGTATGGGACGTGAATTAAAATATTTTTCGGAAATATTTCTATCAGTTTTTTTTGCTACACCGTTAATTCTTATTTGCCTTTCAAGTTCCTTCCAAAAAAAAAGTAATGAGACCTTAGAATTTTTCTCAATACATTTTCCTTTTTCACTTTCATAATTTGTAAAAAAAATAAATCCTTCATCATCAAATTCCTTTAGTAGCACTACACGCGAACTCGGTGAACCATCTTCAGATGAAGTTGATAATACCATTGCATTCGGTTCAATAATTTCTGAATTCAAAATTTCATCAAACCAAATTTTAAATTGCTCAAAAGGAAATTTCGAAACTTTTTCTTCATTTAATTCGTTTTTAGTATAACTCAAACGAAGGGCAGATAAATTCATTTTAGGCTCACTCATTATGTAAAATTATTAGTCAAAGATTTTCTTATATTTGAGCGAAATTTATGATTTTTTATCAAATTTATTTTATTAAAAATATTACGAAAAAACAATGAACGAAAAAGAATTATCAAAAGAACAATTAGAAGAGTTAGAAAAATTCGGAGCTAACAGTTGGTTCGTAGAATATCTTTTAAATCAGTATAACGAAAATCCTGATCAACTTCCAGATCAATGGAAAGAATATTTTGGTTATGATCCTTCAGAAAAAGGGAGCACAAAAATCGATTCTTCAAAAGGAAAAAGTGAACCTGAAAAAATAATTACAAAAAAAATATTCGAACAACCCAAACCATCTAAACAAGATGAGTTGAAAATAATTGCGGGAAGTAGTGCAAGAGTATTGGATAATATGACTTCAAGTCTTTCTATTCCAACTGCAACATCACAACGAGTTATTCCAGTAAAACTTTTGGAAGAAAATAGAATCATCATCAATAATCATTTGCAAAAAATTGGCGGCGGAAAAATTTCTTATACTCATTTAATTGCTTATGCGATTGTTATGTCGCTTAAAAAATTTCCTGTAATGAACAACGCATTTACAGAATCAAATGGTAAGCCCTATATCATAAAAAGAAAAAATGTAAATATTGGTATCGCCGTTGATGTTTTGAAGAAAGATGGAAGTCGCTCGTTAATTGTTCCGAATATAAAAAATGTTGACGAATTAAATTTTAGACAGTTCATTTCAACTTATGAAGACTTGATAAAACGAACTCGCTCGGGACAAATAGATCCTGAAGAATTTCAAGGCACAACTGTAACGCTAACCAATCCCGGAACGATTGGAACTGTAACATCAATACCAAGATTGATGATGGGACAAGGCTTAATCATTGCAACGGGCGCAATTCAATATCCAGCTGAGTATCTCGCAATGTCTCCCGATACAATTTCAACATTGGGAATAAGTAAAGTAATTACAATAACGAGCACTTATGATCACCGCATTATTCAAGGTGCGGAATCAGGTATGTTCTTAAAAGAAATAAATGATTTACTCCTTGGTAGTTCAAATTTTTATGATACGATTTTCAAGGATTTAAATATTCCATTGAAGCCAACATTATGGCAAACAGATATTCAACCGCAAGGATTTAATAACGGCAGCAATGTTGATGATATCGAAAAACAAGCGAGAGTATTGCAATTGATAAATATGTACAGAGTGCGAGGACACTTAACAGCCAATATTAATCCGCTTGCAACTAATATTGCTTTTCATGAAGAACTTGATCCATCGTTTCATCGACTGACACTTTGGGATTTAGATAGAACTTTTATTACTGGTGGTTTCGGTGGAATCAGAACTGCAACACTCAGACAAATTCTCGGCAAGTTGCAACGAACATACTGTGAAAAAATTGGTGTTGAGTATATGCATATTCAAAATCCAATTGAAAAAGCTTGGATGCAGCAGAAGATGGAACCCAGTGAAAATAATCCCAAATTATCTGAAGTTCAAAAAAAACAAATCACAAAAAAATTAATTGAAGCGGAAAATTTTGAACACTTTATTCATAATAAATTTGTTGGACATAAGAGATTTAGCATAGAAGGGAATGAAGCACTAATTCCTTTGTTAGATTTTATTTTAAATCAAGCAGCTGATTCTAATGTTGAAGAAATAGTTTTGGGAATGGCACACAGAGGCAGGTTGAATGTACTTGCAAATATTATTGGAAAAAATCTTGAATCGATTTTCTCGGAGTTCGAAGATATTGTTGACCCGAACTCAATTGCAGGTTCTGGCGATGTGAAGTATCATCTTGGTGCAACAGGCGATTATCCAACTCTAAATGGAAAGCAAATAAAAATTTCAGTAGCATCAAACCCGAGTCATCTGGAGTGGGTTAATCCAGTTGTTGAAGGAATTGTTCGTGCTAAGCAAACAAGAAAAAATGATACTGAAAGAAATAAAATAATTGCTTTGTTAATTCACGGGGACGCAGCATTTGCGGGACAAGGTGTTGTTGCAGAGACTTTAAATTTATCACAGCTCAAAGGCTACAGAACTGGTGGAACAATTCATTTGATAGTAAATAATCAAATTGGATTTACTACTACACCTGAAGAAGCACGCTCATCTGTTTATGCAACTGATGTCGCCAAAATGGTACAAGCTCCAATTTTTCATGTCAACGGTGATGATCCAGAAGCTGTCTTGTGGTGTGCTGCTCTTGCATTTGAGTATCGACAAACATTTAATAAAGATGTAGTCATTGATATTCTTGGTTATCGGAGACACGGACACAATGAAGGTGATGAGCCTGGATTTACACAACCACTTTTGTATAGTCAAATTAGAAAACATCCAAGCGTCCAAACTTTATATTCAAATAAATTAATAAAAGAAAAAATTATTGACTCAAAAGAATATGAATTTTTGGTTAATGAGTATAATCAAAAATTAAATTCAGCTTTAGAAAAAATTAAATTGAAGCATATAGAATTTAAAACTGATATTCCACTTGCAGTTTCTAAAGAAAAAATTTCTTCTTCTAAACAGATTGAAAAAACCAGTGTTGATGAGTCAGTCTTAACTGAAATTGTTCTTAAGAGTACAAGCTTGCCTGAAGGATTTCATGTTCATCCAAAATTAAAAAAATTTTTAGACAAACGAAGAGAGTTTACTTACGATGACGCACTTGCTGATTGGGCATTTGCAGAATATCTTGCTTTTGCATCACTCTTGAATGAAGGAATTCCAGTTAGATTAAGTGGACAAGATTCTGTTAGAGGAACTTTTAGTCAGCGACATTTGTCGTTTAGACATTTAGTAACAGGCGAAGAATTTTTTCCGTTGAATAATATAAAATCGAAGCAAGGAAATTTAGAAGCATTAGATAGTTTACTTTCAGAGGCTGCTGTTCTTGGCTTTGAATATGGCTACTCAACTGCTGATCCACTTGCACTTGTTCTTTGGGAGGCGCAGTTTGGTGATTTTGTAAATTGTGCTCAAGTTATTATCGATAATTTTATCGTCGTCTCCAATGAAAAATGGCAAGTACCAAATAATGTTGTTCTTCTCTTACCACACGGCTTTGAGGGACAAGGACCTGAACACTCGAGCGCACGCTTGGAAAGATTTTTGATTTTATGTGCTGAAGGAAATATGGAGGTTTGTTATCTAACTACTCCCGCTCAATATTTTCACGTGCTAAGACGACAAATGAAAAAGGCAATCAGAAGACCGTTAGTGATTATGACTCCAAAAAGTTTGTTGAGGTTACCTGAAGCAAGATCGATGCGAACGGAATTTATTCATGGAAATTTTCAAGAAATAATTGATGACAATTCTGTTGTTTCAAAAGACAAAATTGAACGACTCATAATTACAAGTGGAAAAGTTTATTATGAATTATTAAAATATAAAACTGAAAATAATATTGATAATACGGCAATAGTCAGAGTTGAGCAGTTGTATCCATTCGAATCTGAAAAGATGCAAAAAATTATTGATAGTTATTCCAATTTGAGTAGAGCAGTTTGGGTTCAAGAAGAACCAAAAAATATGGGAGCTTGGAACTTTATTAAATCCTATATATTTGAAATGTTGCCGAAAAAAATTAAATTAGAATTTTCTGGAAGAGCAGCAAGCGCTAGTCCAGCTGTCGGTTCATCAAAGTTATCGAATAAACAGCAAGAACAATTAATTGTAGATGCATTCACAAAGTAATATTGCGGATGTAACTCAGTGGTAGAGTGATGGCTTCCCAAGCCAAAAGTCGCGGGTTCAAATCCCGTCATCCGCTCAAAATTAATTTGTATTATTCGAATAGATGTAGCATATTTGAAAACGTTTTTTATTAAAAACGGGGGCTTAGCTCAGTTGGTTTAGAGCATCTGCCTTACAAGCAGAGGGTCGGAGGTTCGACTCCTTCAGCCCCCACACTGAATGCGAAATAATTTTATTTCGCATTTTTTTTTATCCTTCCAAAAAAAATATCTATTCAGATAAAATTATTTTCTCTAATTCTTTTTAACTTCATCAGTTCATTTTACTTTAGAATTATTTTTAAAAATTAAAATTGGTTACTGAGTTTTATTTTTTAGAAAGTGGGCGAAGGGAAGAGAGGGTGAGTCAAATATAATCACATTTTTTCTATCTCATTGCTAAGGGCGAAATGAAATGCGCGAATGAGCTGGATAAAAAAAAATTTCGCTTGTTAAAATTTTAAGTCATCTTCAATAGTATCAAGAATTCTTAAATAACTGTCATATCGTTCGAGAGAAATTTTGTTTTCTTCTACTGCATCCAATACAGCGCACCCCGGCTCATGTTCATGAATACAGCGATTATAAAAACATTCTTGTATGTAAGGAAGAAACTCAATAAAATAATGTGAGAGATCTTCTTTCTTTACTCCGTATGGATCAATCTCTCGAATACCCGGAGTATCTATAATAAAGGTTGTTTCATCAATTGGATACATCGTTACGGTAACAGTCGTATGTTTTCCTTTCGCTGATTGCTCAGAAATTTTTTGTGTGTAGATGTTTAGATGCGAAAACATTGAGTTCAGTAAAGATGATTTCCCAACTCCTGAATGTCCCCAAAATAAATTTTTCTTTCCATTGAGACTTAATTTCAATTCTTCAATGCCTCTATTATTTGTGACTGAAGTAATAAATACTTTGTATCCAATTTTTTCATAAAAATTTTTCCATTCATTAGAAAAGTCATCAGTCATTAAATCGATTTTATTGATTACGATTATCGGATGCAAACTTGAACTTTCACCTGAAACTAAAAAACGATCTAATGACTTGTGATTAAATGTTGGCTCATCAGCAGAAGTAATAATGTAAAAGTCATCGATGTTAGCAGCAATAATTTGCTCTAATCTTTCTCCTCTGTAACTTGCTCCTCTAAGCTTAGGGGCTTTTCTGGATAAATAATTTTTTCTTTTGTGAATTTTAATTATCGTTCCCGTGCCGTCTTTATTCATCTGAAATGCTACTCGATCTCCAACTGCAGCAATATCAGTTGCGTAAAGTTTCTCCTTCTTAAGATTAAATTCGTGTTTAAACTTTCCTTTAAGATTACATCTTACACTTTCTTTTTTTTCGTCACATAAAATGTAATAGTCCTTACTTTCGATTCTGATAATAACGCCTTCTATTTTTCCTCCAGATTTAATAAAAAAAGCTCCAAAGGAGCTTTTTAAAAATAAGAATTGTATTCAAAATTTTAGAATCGATATGAAAAAGATAAACTCAATCGATTCACTGTAATATCTTGAAATGTTCTCGACTGATCTGAGCCATAATTATCGCCAATATTTTCCCACCATCCGTGAACATATGCAACGTCAACCGCAATAGTTTCGTCAGCTAAAATTCCCGCACCAAATGTTAAATACTTGCGATCAAATGATGAAGGATCGTCTTTGTAAGGCGATGGATTAAGGATGAAACCGCTTCGGAGTCTAAGCCCAACTACAGGAAGTGTATATTCAATTCCTAAATTTATATTCGCAACTGCAGTAAGAAGTTCTTTGACATCTTTATTGATTGAACCAATATATTTTTCAGTTATTCCTTCGGGATTCTTAAATTCAATTTGTGAATAGTCTATCAAATTCGCTTCGGCGGAAACAATCAAACCAACAGCGCTTACAGAAATAGCTGCCGTAATTGAGAAAGGGGAGATGATGTCATATTTTACTTTATCAGAATAGTTTTCTGGATCTAAAGTTTTTCGAGTACCATCACCAAATTGTGAATAACCATCAACTAAAAATTCTTCATCAATTGTTAAAAATTTTGGGAATTGAATTGAGGTTCCAAATCTTGCCAATTTTCCGAATTGATAAATTGCACCGAGTTTGAAGTCCCAGCCTGATATTTCTTGTTTAAGAATACTGTTTAGAAAAAAAGTTTCAAATGCATTTGTGAATGCAAAACCTGGCGCAGTTTCTCTTCCAGCATAAATATTTTTTGTATCATCTTCATAATATTCACGGTTGTATGAATAATCACCTGAGATGAAATTTAAGTTCCCACCGACAAATAAATTGTGATAAACTTCAGTTGCAAAATTGACTGTCCAATTGTTTAATGCACCCGAATTTAAAATCGTTCCACTCTGATTTAAACGACCATCAATGATAGTATTACCAGCGTTGTCAGTCAAATAAAGATCATAAGGTACATCAGTATCAAGCAATGATTGAATCATAGAATTTCTGTCATTGTTGAAGCCATCAAATTTTAATGCTGCTGTTAAGTCACTGATTCTATTGTATGCAATTCCAACCACCATACTTCCACGCACAGTAGGGAAGGGAAAAATAAAACCGAGTTGATTTAAGTTAGTTGAGCTGTTCGAGTATTCAGATTGGTTTCCGAAAAATTCTGCGTCATTATTAAATTTGAAATAATCAAGTCCAGCTGCGAATTCTAATTTTTTTACTAACGCTGTTCCTGCTGGATTAAACATCATCCCGGAGACATCATCACTCAAAGCGTGGAACGCATTTCCCATTCCAAGTGAGCGGGCACTACCATTAATTCCGGGCTGAACAAAGCGAAGCGCATCATTTACATTTTGTGCTATTAATGAAAAATTTATTGAGCTAAAAAAAAATAATATAAAAAAATATTTTTGAGTTCGATTAAACATTTTATCTCCTAGGTTTTTCTGTTGACCTGTTTCCGTCATTGTTTCTTATTTCACGATTGCTATCGTCAGATTTTTTTCTGGATTCTTCTGTATTTTCATTCTCTGTCGATTTCCTATTTTCTTTAGTTGGGGAACCAGTTTGAGTTGAAGAATTTCCAGTGCTAGAATTTCTTGATGGTAATGTAAAGTTTGTTTCTCTTGGATTTGATTCTCTTCTATTCGAATCATTATTCCTGATTGAAGAATTGTTATTACCGTCTTCACTTACATTATCTTGTAAAAAATCTTCTCCAAAGTAAGGTAAGTTAATTGACCACCACCAAGGTATATCGTAAAAATTATTGTATGAACCAAAATATCGAGTTTCGTAAAATGATTCATTCTCATAATTAACTTCTTCTCTATAAGATTTAATTTCCTTTGTATCCATTGCAGGATGCCAAAGAACTGTGTAGCATCCTAAAAATTGGGAAAAAATTGGGAAAATTAATATTAGATAAAGCAATTTTTTCATAACTAACGACTCCGTCTTGTTTCTTCGCGAGAATTACCTCCGCGGTTATTATTTGAACCTCTATTTGTCTCAGTTTGTCGAGGTGAGCTGTCCCTCGGTCTTTCATATCTTTCTCTATTTGGAGGCGGACTACTTGGCTGTCTTTCTTGTCTTGGCCTGTCATTATTTCTAATTCTGTTCTGATCGCCTTCATTTCTATTTCGTCTTTCAACTCTTGGAACTTCGCGCTTCGGTTCTTTCTTGTTTTCATCAACATTTTGTCGTTTCACTTCGCGCTTTGGTTCTTTCTTGTTTTCATCAACATCTTGTCGTTTCACTTCGCGCTCTCGGTTAACTTCTCTTTCTCTATTTTCATTTTGTCTTCTCGTCCGCGTATTCCGATCATTGCCTCTGTTGCGATCTCTGTCTCTATTTCTATCTTCAGTTCTAATTCTTTCTCTTGTGCTTCCTACACGTTGTTGACGCTCGCCATCAATTATATTTCTATCTCTTTCAGGAGTGAGGCGACCTTCTCTATCAATATTTATTGATGGATTCTCACGTCCTCCTCTTGTTCTATTCCCAATTGAATTTCTGCCTCCGACATTATCTCTTAATCTATAAAGATCATTTGTTCTATCTTTGTAAGGAGAATAAAATGCATAGTCCCAGTAGCGATGATGCATATGCGGATTGAAAAAGATAAATCCGGGATAATAACTATGATGGAACCAAGGGCGCCAAAAATAATAGTTAGAACTAAGACACCAAGTGTTCCAAGGATTCCAGGGATCCCAAAAGAAAGGATCATAAAAATCTCTGACACTGTAGTTAAAAAAAACGTTTGGTGAATAAAATGAAAAATATCTTCGATACGAAGGGATGTCTAAATAAAAATTATTTATTACAGTCTCTCCTTCAGAATAATAAGTAGTATCCGATTCGTCATAATAATCAGAATCAGAATAAACTTGTCTCTCTTCCTCCTCGACGTATTTTTTTTCGTATTGATCAGCTCTGTAATCTTTAACGGCTAATTGTGTATAACATCCGCTAAGAATTATAGGTATCAAAAACAATATTAAAAATTTAATCCGATACATTTTAACCTCACATTTCTATAACAAATTTATCACAATTATCGAGCCCAAAAAAGTTATTAATTAAACTATTATTAAGGAGATAAAGTTTCAGTCTGTCTATTAAGTTAATCAAACTGTATTGATGATTAGACATATTAATTCTTTGTTTAAAAAATTCTGTGAATTATATTTGGAATAGCTTCTATAACTAAATTAAAATAATCGGTATTAATTTTTTTCGAATAAAATTAAAATTTTTACAAGGAGAGGTGGGAAATGAGTTACGTTAGAAATATTTCATTGCTATTATTTATTATCTTAATTATTGCTGGCTCAAATATTCAATCACAAAACAAACCAGTTCTTTACTTTTGCGAAACTTATGGAGCAGAAGGAGAAGTAGGAATTAGTGATAGATTTACTGTCGGAAAAATTACATTAATGGTGAAATCATATTACCCCATAGGTGAGGAACACATTGTAATTCAATTTGATAGATACAATCCAGCATTAAATATTTTTGAATTTTATAAAACATTTTCCTATACAATAGAGCCCACTTCCAAATATGTCTTTTTTTCTACCAATGAAGAGAGCGATTTAAGTTTTGATGACCCGGGTTTTTATAGAGTATTTTTGCTTAACACAAATAATGAAGTTATAACAAGTAGTTTGGTCGAAATAGTTTATTAGTTTTTGGAAATTTTGTTCAGTAAGAATTTGAGTTGAATTTAATTTGCGTAAAGAAGTTGGTGAATTTTATTTGTAACGTCATCAAGGTTTAACGGCTTGTAAAAAATTCCATCGACCAATGATTTTATTTTTGTTTCGTTATCAGCAAACTTAGGAGTGTAAACATAGAGGAGCAAAATTTTTTTAATTAGTACTTGGTTCGATTGTCGACAACCTAAAAAAAGAGCAAAACTGAAAAGTGTTTAGCTAATAATTATTGATAATTTTTTTTAATTGCGATTACTCGAACAACACAGTGATAATTTTTCTCACTCATCAAACAATGTTGGCGATGATTCAATATTATTTTTTTTTACTTTAGTTTTTTTAGGAACTTGTTCGGATGATTCTTGTGCAGTTGAAGTAGTGTCATTTTTTGCAACTTGTGAATTATCTGAAACAATCACTTCGCCATTAAAATCAACTGGGACAGCTCCTTTTTGAATGAGCAATTCATTAGAATTTTTTTCATCTGCTTCAGGTTTACGAACATAAATTTTTCTCCCTTTCCGCAATCCATCAATAACTCCAGACCAAGTTCCCCCTTTGTCAGATGACTCAGCGACAAAAATCTCATCTGCGAGTCCGTAAATAATTGGATTACGTGCCATTGCTAATTCAACTTTCCAGGGAGCTTTCGGGAAAAAAGTACTCAGAACTAAAACATTCCCTTCAGATAATTGAGAATAGTATTTTTTAAAGCCTGATGAAAATGTCATTATGCCTTGCGGCAATACAATAATGCTTCTTCCGATATGCTTTATTGCGGAATCGAGTGCTTGGCTATCAACTCCTTTTGCGAAGCCACTGACAACAACCTTAAATTGTTTACTCGCAAGTTTTGCGATGTTATCAGTAAACTGCAATGAAATATCAGACGCCTCTCTCGAACCAACAATTGCAATTGATTTTTCAAAGAGCATTTGCTTATCGCCTTTAACGTAAAGCACTGACGGTGAGTGACTGACCTTGAGATTCTCCTTTAAAGTTTTAGAATAATCGGAAGAAATTATTGGAATAATCTCATAACCTTGATTCAACATATCCTCTGCAAGAAAAGCATTATTAGGCAATTCATTTTTTGCAGTTAGAAGATCGGTAATCTCTTGTTCACTCAATCCGTATTCAGTTCTCCACTCATTTTCTGATAGATGAAAAAATTCCTCGATAGAGATTTTTTTTTCATGAAAAAATTTTACAATAAGTTCATTAGTTCGTAAAGTTCTCCATTTTGGTAAGTGAGCGAGTGTAAGCCAGTAAGGTGCGTGATTCATTGTCCGATATCTCCAAAGAAAATTTCATTTTCAAAATTGTTAAAAATGTTTAATTGCATAATTTTTATCTGCAAAATTAATTAAAAAGATTAACGAATATTTTTATTTTTT
>PNNF01000047.1 GCA_013824085.1 Chlorobiaceae bacterium
TCATTCGTCGATAACCTCGTAACTAACCATCACGTCTCATCCGCTACACAAAATCAGGCATTGCAAGGTATTTTGTTTCTTTACAAAAACATTTTAAATAAAGATGTTGGTTGGATTGAAAATATAAAAAGGGCATCAAGAGTAAAACACTTACCGGTTCTATTATCTAAAAAAGAAGTATCAAAAGACTTCATCAATCTCGAGGGTAGAATCAAAATAATTGTTTCCTTGCTTTGTGGAAGTGGATTAAGATTATCTGAAGCTTTAAATTTAAGAATAAAAGATATTGATTTCGATTATAAGCAAATATTAGTAAGGGACGGCTCAGACCGTCCCTTTTATAATATTTCTGGAAAGGTGTAATCATGAAATTAAAAATTTTATTATTAGTGGTAATATCATTAATGAGTTCTTATTCTCAGGAAATTGATATTAAGTATATAGGACCTTACAGTGGGTCGGTTAATACAGACAGGATTCAAATACACCCATTTTATTCAAATAAAATCATAACCTGTGAATATTCTGGGGGTATTTTTTATTCCGAAGATGGTGAAATAAAAAATCTTATTGATCTAAAAGCATATGAAATACCTTATGCTCACTTTAACCCATCCGATTTAAATACGATTTTTGCCCAATCTGGCAGTTTCATCTTCAAGATTAACATAAAGAATAATGATGTTTCCATAATTCATGAAAATAATCCAGTTGCTTTATCACATTTTGTTTTTAATCCCTTAAAGCCAAATGTGATATTTAACACTCGTGATGGCACTAAATTATATAGAAGCGATGATGGGGGAAATGAATGGAGGCTTATTAAAGAGTTTAATCAAAATATAGAAGCGCTTGCAATTGCATCCTCCGATACATCAGTTCTTTATTCTGGTATTGGAGGGAGGGTTTACAGGAGTAGCAACTCAGGAATAAACTGGGAAATGATGACGCAGGAAGATGGATTTGGTTTGAGAAAATTAATTGTTAACCCTTATAATAAAAATACAATTTATTTAATTTATAAAAATAATCTATATGTATCTTATAATGCCGGTGTAACCATACAGCCGTTGCTGGTTATTAATGGTGTAAATACCTTTGTATTAAATCCAGTTGATACTTTAAAACTTTATGCAGTTCAGGGCGACCTTGTATTTCAACCGAATGGTTTTGTTTTTAAGACAACTGATGGTGGAACGAACTGGTCAATTATAAATAATAATTTACCAGGTATTTCTGTAATTCCCATGACAATAGCAATTGATCCGGTTTATCCTGAAACTTTATATGTAAGTAATGGAAGCCTTGGCGTGTTCAAATCAACAAATGGGGGAAATAGCTGGGAACAAACAAAAATTGTAGGCAGCCGTGTATTTTCATTTTATAATTATCCAAACAGACCAAATGATTTTTTAGCAGGTACGGCAGCAGGCTGGGGAATGTTAAGAACAAGTGATGGCGGTATGAATTGGTATCAGCCTGATATTGCAGGTTATTACCATGCATATGTTGTTAGAAACATTTCAGCAAATCCATTTAATGAGGATGAGTTTTTAGTTGGGTCACGTTACAGTGTTATTCGGTCAACGGATAGAGGAAGCAGCTGGTTTAATACCAATCAGCTTGAAGGAGCAAGAGTTATTCAATATCATCCGACTATTGAAAATCTTGTTCTGGCAACCACACTATATCCTTTCGCTCCTTCAAATGATGATACTTTATGGAGAAGTACGGACAACGGTTTTAGCTGGGAAAAAATCAGGGTTGGTTTAATAGAAGGATATCATTTCGATCCGACTGATGAAAACATAATTTACGGAATAAGCAAGCATATGGGAAGGGTACTTAAAAGTACAAATGCCGGTTTAAGCTGGGAGGATAAGACAAATAATCTACCTACTAACCTCTCTGTTGAGACCGGGCAGTGCTTGGCAATTGATCCATTTAATCCTGAAATAATTTATGTGGGTTTGCGACCACAGGGAAATGATCCTGGCGGTTTATTTAAGAGCACTAACGGCGGAGAAAGCTGGATCAGAATTGATTCTACTTTAAAGTTACTTGATCAATGGATGAGAATAACCAGTGTCTTAACTGATAAAGAGAAGCCTGGAAGAATATATATTGCTATGAGCCAATATAGCCAGCCATATACAACTAGATACGCAAGCGGAGGTTTGTTTCTGACTGAAGATTATGGCAAAAGCTGGCGTAAAGTATATGATGGTGCAGTTTTTTCATTATATGAAGATGACCAGAAACCAAGAAATGTATTTATCAATACAAAATTTGGTTTATTAAAATTTGTTGATACATTAACTGTAATTACATCTATAGATTTTTCAAATAATGAAGTACCTAATAGATATTTTTTGTATCAGAATTACCCTAATCCATTCAATCCAATAACAAAAGTTAAGTTCACTATTCCTAATTCAGGAATAGTACAAATTAAAATTTATGATATACTTGGCAAAGAGATTATAACCTTATTAAATGAGTATAAAACAACGGGAAGTTACGATGTTGAATTTAATGCAAGTAGTTTACCAAGTGGCGTATATTTTTACAGAATGATTAGCGGAAATTATTCAGAAACAAAGAAGATGATACTTCTCAGATAAGTCCGTAAGTATAACGAGACTGTCGAAAGAGTTATTACACAATATTTTTTTTATAATTAATTCTTGATTATTAAAATTTGTTGTATTAAGTTTTCACTTTAATTTTAAAAAATACATTATAGAAATAATTATACTAAATGTTAACTGAATTCGGCAAAGTTTTTATTTTCTTTTTGATGGCAATAATTTTTGTTGTCATCGGGGTTTTTGTTGCAAGTCTCATCAGAGCCAATCGACCAACACAAGAAAAATACTTAATATATGAATGTGGTGAAAACGCATTGGGCTCGCCTTGGATAAAATTTAATATACGTTTCTATGTTGTTGCCCTTATCTTTTTAATATTTGATGTCGAAATTGTTTTGCTTGTCCCATGGGCAATGGTTTATCAGGATTATGGATTTGGTGGATTCATAATCGGCGCAATTTTTTTGGTTCTCCTTGCAGTTGGAATGGTTTACGAATGGCGAAAAGGCGATTTAGAATGGGCACGTCCTTATCCAATTCTTCCAACAGTTGTTAAAAAAAGAGTTAAAGAAGAGATAATTGAAAATAAAGCAGTTACTAATCAAGAAATTGTAGTTAATTAGGAAATTTTATGGGCCTCTTAGATAGAGAGTTCACTGAAGATAATATAGTTATTTCAAAAGTTGATGATTTCCTCAACTGGGGACGCTTATCATCGCTTTGGCAAGTTGGATTTGGTCTGGCTTGTTGTGCAATCGAGATGATGGCGACTTCCGCTTCTCATTACGATTTTGATCGATTTGGGGTTATACCTCGTCCAACTCCCCGACAATGTGATGTAATAATTATTTCAGGAACAGTTACGTTTAAGATGGCGACGAGAGTAAAAAGATTATATGAGCAAATGCCTGACCCGAAGTATGTAATCTCAATGGGAAGTTGTGCTAATTGTGGCGGTCCTTATTGGGAGCATGGTTATCACGTCTTAAAAGGTGTTGATAGAGTAATACCTGTTGATGTTTATGTGCCTGGCTGTCCTCCCCGCCCTGAAGCTTTGTTAGAAGGTTTAATGAAACTTCAAGAAAAAATTAGAAACGAATCGCTTGTTAAGAAAGCTATTGTATGAAATCTACACAAGAAATTTATAATCTATTAAAAGAGAAGTTTCAAGAGAAAGTTATACAACATTTGAATACACTTCCCAAAGAAGAAGTTATTGAAGTTAGACCCGAATCTATTAATGAAATAGTAGAATTTTTGCGCGATGATAAAGAATTACATTTTGATAATCTGATTTTGCTCTCCGGTGTAGATGATGCAAACGGAAGCAAGAATAAATTAGAAGATGGAACTGAAGAGATTACAGGTGGAACTCTTAGCGTTTATTACCATATTGAATCGATGGACTTAAGACATAAATTGGTGTTGAAAGTTTCTGCACCAAGAGAAAATCCTGAAGTGGAATCGATTTACGATGTTTATGGCTGCGCTAATTGGCACGAACGTGAAGCTTTTGATATGCTTGGAATTATATTTAAAAATCATCCTGACTTGACAAGAATTTTGATGCCCTATGATTGGGAATTTGGTTATCCGTTGAGAAAAGATTATAGAAACCCGGAGTTTTATCAAGGAATGAAAGTTCCTTACTGATTTTTTCTTAGTAAAATAATTGTTGTATAGTGTCGAAAATTATTGACACCTTTGAATTAGAAATTTAACAAAACACTATTTAATGGCACTAAAAACTGAAGAGATGGTCCTCAATATGGGACCTCAACATCCCTCAACACACGGTGTATTGCGCCTTGAAATTGAGTTGGATGGTGAAATAATTATCAATGTAAAACCGCATATTGGTTATTTACATCGTTGCTTTGAGAAGCATTGCGAAGCAATGACTTATCCGCAAATAATTCCTTACGTCGATCGTATGGATTATCTCGCTTCTATCTATAATGAGTTCGGTTATGCTGTTGCTGTTGAAAGATTACTCGATATAAAAGTTCCTGAAAGAGTTGAATATATCAGAGTGATTATGGGCGAGTTACAAAGAATCGCATCACACACAGTTGCTATTGGAACTTACGGACTTGATATTGGTGCATTCACTCCCTTCTTATTTTTATTCAGAGATCGAGAAAAAATTCTCTCCCTTTTTGAGATGACTTGTGGTGCAAGATTACTCTACAATTATATTTGGGTTGGTGGAGTTTCTCATGATTTGCATCCTAATTTTCTGCGTCAAACAAAAGAGTTTATTAATTACTTCAAGCCAATTATTACAGAGATTAACAACCTTTTAACTTATAATAAAATCTTCATTGAACGAACTGCAAATGTTGGAATACTTCCACTTGATGCAGCAATCAATTATGGAATTACTGGTCCAAACTTAAGAGCAAGTGGATTGAAGTGGGATTTAAGACGCGACGATCCATATTCAATTTATGACAGATTTGATTTTGAAATTCCTGTCGGTAAAGGTTGGATGGGAACTGTCGGCGATTGTTGGGATAGATATTATTTACGCATTCTCGAGATGGAACAGAGTTTAAAAATACTTGAACAAGCAATTGAACAAATTCCTGATGGCGATATTACTTCTGCAATTCCAAAAAGAATAAAACCACCTGAAGGACAAATTTACGCAAGAGTTGAAAATCCGCGTGGCGAATTGGGTTATTTTATTATGAGTAAAGGTGGGCTGCAACCTTGGCGCGTTAAAGTAAAAGCTCCTTCTTTTGTAAATATGTCAATCTTTGGTGACTTGTGCAGAGGACATTTGATTGCAGATGTTGTTGCAATTTTGGGAAGTATTGATATTGTTCTTGGTGAGGTGGATAGATGATTTTTGAATTTTTTGCTGACCTTCTCGGAAGCCAAATTTTATCAGCAATTATAATTGCTGCTCTTCCACTCGTATTTATTATTCTTTATGTTCTTTTAGCTAATTGGCTTGAGAGAAAAGTTTCTGCGCATATGCAAGATCGTTTAGGTCCAATGCGTGTTGGGTGGCACGGCTGGCTTCAACCAATAGCGGATATGATAAAGATTTTACAGAAGGAAGATATTGTTGCGAAGGATGCAGATAGAAAACTTTTTAGCGCTGCTCCCGTTCTT
This sequence comes from Chlorobiaceae bacterium, assembly GCA_013824085.1. Classification (GTDB taxonomy): domain Bacteria; phylum Bacteroidota; class Ignavibacteria; order Ignavibacteriales; family Ignavibacteriaceae; genus PNNF01. The sequence goes on from PNNF01000047.1 coordinate 5,715, forward strand.
GTTTTTGTTGGATGTTATGCTGCGTTTGCTGCAATCCCCTTTTCATCAGCTTTCGTTGGAGCAGATCTTGAACTTGGATTACTCTATATTTTAGCTGTCTCAAGTATTGTTGTTGCGGGTATTTTAATGGCGGGCTGGGCATCAAACAATAAATACGCACTCATTGGTGCGGTTCGTTCTGCTGCACAAATTATCAGTTATGAAATTCCAACTGTTTTTATAATTCTCTGTATCATAATTGTCTCTGGAACATTAAACTTAACAACCTTAAGTGAACAACAGAGTGGCACGTTCTTGAATTGGTATATTTTGGGCGGTGATGTTGAAGGCTGGAAAAAATTTGCATTAATTCCTTTTATGTTTATTGGATTCATCGTGATGTATATTAGTTCTGTGGCTGAATCAAACAGAACTCCTTTCGACTTACCCGAAGCTGAATCAGAACTTGTAGCGGGTTATCATACTGAATATTCGGGAATGAAATTCGCAATGTATCTTTTTGCAGAATACGCAAATATGTTCGTCGTTTCTGCTCTTGTAGTTGCAATGTTTTTAGGCGGTTATCAATCACCTTTCGGATATGTTGGAGATTTGATTAATGTTCCGTGGTTAATCCCAATTGAACAATTTTTCTGGTTTACTGTAAAAGGTCTTTTCTTTGTCTTTGTTCAAATGTGGTTAAGATGGACTTTACCTCGATTAAGAGTAGATCAACTAATGGCATTGTGTTGGAAGTATTTAATTCCAATTGCTTTTGTAAATCTTTTAATCATTTCATTTTTAATGATACTCTAAGAGAAGAAACAGTTATGCAAGAATACTTTAGAAATATATGGCAAGGATTATCGACTGTTTTAACTGGGATGAAGATCACTTTCAAACATCTTTTTGTACCAGCAGTAACGATTCAGTATCCTGATGTGAAAGTTCCGCTGCCTGAAAGAGTAAGAAATCGTTTATATGTAAATATGGACGATTGCATCGGTTGTGACCAATGTGCAAGAGTCTGTCCTGTAAATTGTATCACAATCGAGACTGTAAAATCAGTCCCGGGAGAAGATTTAGGAAAGACATCAAACGGAAAGAAGAAAGCTCTGTGGGTTACTCAATTTGAAATTGATATTGCGAAATGTTGCTATTGTCAGTTGTGCGTTTTTCCTTGTCCAACAGAATGTATTTATATGACAGATGTTTATGAATTTTCAGAATTAGAACGAGAGAATTTGAATTTTAATTTTGTTACACTTTCCAAAGAAGAGATACTTCAGAAGAAAGAAAATTATGCGAAGCTTGAAGCTGAAAAAGCAGCACAAAAAGCAGCGGCAGCTAAACCAGCTGTTGCAAATCCTGAACAAAAACCGACGGATAATTGACGATGAATTTATACGACTTTATCTTTTATTTTTTTGCTGCACTAACTATAGTTTCTGCATTTTTTGTCGTAACTACAAAAAATATTATTTATGCGGCTTTTAATCTACTCTTAACATTTTTTGGTGTTGCTGGTATTTACGTTTTACTTGGTGCAGATTTTCTGGCAATCGTTCAACTTATAATTTATGTTGGTGGCATTTTAATTTTAATGCTCTTTGGTGTGATGCTAACGAATAAAATCACGAATGTCCAAATCAAAACTGAGGCGTCATTTGTAATACCCGCATCAATTGGAGTCGGTTTATTTGCAGGTGTGCTTATTGCAATATTGTTAAAAACTGAATGGAGAAATTCCCCTGCTGATATTCCAATCTCAACACTTGTTCCCATTGGGAAATTGTTGATGGAAGAGTGGGCATTTGTATTTATTCTGCTTGGTGTTCTTTTATTAATCGCTCTTATTGGAGCAGCAAGCATAGCGAGGAAAGAATAATGATGGAAGTTGGACTTCAACATTTTTTAGTAGTTAGTGCAATTCTATTTTCGTTAGGAATTTTTGGAGTTGTTACCCGAAAAAATGCTGTGATGGTTTTAATGGGAATTGAATTAATCCTAAACGCAGCTAATATTAATTTTATTGCTTTTGCAAAGTATGGAAATTTTGGCTTTGACGGACAACTAATTGCATTATTTGTAATTGTTCTTGCCGCAGCCGAAGCAGCTATCGCATTAGCTATCGTTCTTAACATATATAAAAATTTCGCAACCGTAAACGTTGATGAAATTAATAAACTTAAAGAATGAGTTTTATGTCTGAATATAATTATACTCTTTTAGCTCTATTAGTCTTCTTTTTACCATTACTTGGTTTCTTGGTTACTATTTTGCTTGGGAAAAAATTCTCTAAGATTTATCTTTTTGAAGTTGCAATTATTACTATCGTTCTGATTCTATCGATTGTTATTGGCTTCTTTAAGTTAGGTTTTCAAGTTGATGAAAGAATAATTTCCCAGTTCACTTGGATCGATTTGAAATCTGCGGGAACGCCTTACACAAGTTTTATTATTGAGCTCGGAATTGTCCTTGATAATATCTCTGTCATAATGCTTTTTGTTGTTTCTCTCGTTAGTACCTTAGTCCATTATTTCTCGATTGCTTACATGAAAGGCGATCCGAGATTCAATCGCTATTTCGCTTATCTTGGATTATTTACTTTTTCGATGATGGGAATTGTTCTCACTCACAATTTTTTGATGATGTATATCTTTTGGGAATTAGTGGGAGTTTCTTCTTATCTCTTAATCGGTTTTTGGTATGAAAAAGATTCCGCCTCAGACGCAGCCAAAAAAGCTTTCTTAGCAAATCGTGTCGGCGATTTAGGAATGTTGGCTGGGCTCTTGATTCTCTTTACTACTTATCACACATTTACAATTGACAACGTCTTTGGTCAGATTGCTTTAGGAGTGCTTCCATTCAACTCAGAATTTTGGTTGACAATAATGGGAGTTCTTTTATTTTGTGGAGCAATCGGAAAATCTGCACAACTTCCTTTACACGTTTGGTTACCCGATGCAATGGAAGGGCCAACTCCCGTAAGCGCATTAATCCACGCTGCAACAATGGTCGCGGCTGGTGTTTATCTCGTTACACGTATCTTCCCGCTTTTCACGGGTGATGCATTATTGTTCATCGCAGTTGTTGGAGCTTTATCTGCTTTGATTCCCGCAACAATTGCATTAACGCAAAATGATATCAAAAAAGTTTTGGCTTACTCAACTATATCTCAATTGGGATATATGATAATGGCACTCGGTATTGGTTCTTATTTTTATGGATATTTTCATCTAATCACTCACGCATTTTTCAAAGCAGGATTGTTCCTTGCTGCAGGTTCTGTCATTCACGCAATGCATCACGAACAAGATATCCAAAATATGGGTGGACTCAGAAAAAAACTTCCAATTACTTACGCAACTTTTTTAGTCTTTTGTCTGGCAATTTCAGGCGTTCCACTAACTTCAGGATTTTTGAGTAAAGATGGAATTCTTGCCGGCGCTTTGGCATTCGGTTCTTTGACGGGACATTATTTGATAACAGTAGTTGGATTTACAGTAGCAATGCTAACCGCATTCTATATGTTCCGTTTGTTGATTTTAACATTTCACGGAAAACCCAAAGACAAGCATGCTTATGATCATGCACACGAGTCACCAGCGTTGATGACTGTTCCATTGATTATACTTGCAGTGTTATCATTCTTTGCTTTTTATTCTTTTAATCCAACCACAGCAGAAAAAGGCTGGGTTTTTGAGAAATGGATTCAAACGCCTGAATCAGTTGTACCTGAAAGTGCGAGATATTCTTTTATGGTTCCGGAATCTGAAATTAGAGATAGAAAAATTATCCATTCAGAGACATACACAAAAACAGTTCACGATGCCCATATTCCTGCTGTTATTTTATCTCTACTCTTATCAGGTTTTGGAATACTTGTCGCTTTTACAATTTATTATTGGAAAAAAATTAGTGCGGATAAAATTGCAAATTCATTGAAGCCACTCTATAAATTTTCACTGAACAAGTGGTACTTCGATGAACTTTACGATAAAACATTTATAGCTTTCACGATGTTCTTGAGCAAAATATTAAATTGGTTTGATGCGAAAATTATTGATGGTGTTGTAAATGGTGCTGCGTCAGTTACCAGAGGCTTCTCAAAAATATCTGGCGGTTTTGATACCATTGTAATTGATGGTTTCGTCAATTTTTCTGCTTTCTTTAGTGGTTTAGTTGGAATTGTATTAAGAAAAATGCAAACAGGTAAAGTGCAAGTTTACATTGTGCTTCTTATTTTTTCAATTGTGATTTTAATTTTCTATTTCAGTAGATGAGGAATAAATAGGTTTCATTATGCAACAGATCCCTTTTTTAACGTTAATTACTTTCCTCCCAATTCTTGGAATGTTCATTATTCTGGCACTTCCAAGAAATTCCGAGAAGTTGATAAAGGTAGTGACTCTTGCAGTTACTTCAATTCAAGTAATTCTTGCGGGAGTTATTTGGAGTCTTTATAATTACACTCTTGGAGGAGTTAATACTCAAGCATCTTTTCAATTCGTTGAAAGATTTACTTGGATAGATGTAGAAGGAATTTCTTGGCTCGGAAGAATTAAGGTGGACTACTTTCTTGGAATAGATGGTCTTTCAGCTCCGATGGTTTTCCTTACTGCAATCGTTGTCTTTATTGCAACGCTCTCTTCTTGGAATATTAAAGAATCTGTAAAAGGTTACTTCGCTCTTTTCTTGTTGCTTAATACTGGAATTATGGGAGTCTTCGTAACTTTAGATTTTTTCCTTTTCTATATTTTCTGGGAAATTATGCTTCTCCCAATGTACTTCCTTATTGGAATTTGGGGCGGTGCAAGGAAAGAATATGCAGCAATCAAATTTTTTATCTACACTTTGTTTGGTTCAATTTTTATTCTTCTCGCTATCATCGGACTATATCTAAGTGCTACAGAAACTTTAGCTGATGGCTCAAAAGTTCATACTTTTAATATGCTTGCTTTAATGGATCCACAGAATTACACCAAAGACGGAATTCTTTCTCCATTAAATCCGAACAACTTAAGACTTATTGCTTTTCTTGCTCTGTTTATTGGATTTGCAATTAAGATTCCGATGTTCCCTTTCCATACGTGGTTACCCGATGCACACGTTGAAGCACCAACTCCAATTTCAGTTATACTTGCGGGAGTGTTGCTAAAATTAGGTACTTACGGAATTATAAGAATTAATTATCCGATGTTTCCCGATATAACAATTCAACTTGTCTGGTGGATTGCACTCTTTGGAATGATAAATATTATTTATGGCGCTCTTGTTGCTATGGCACAAAAAGATTTTAAGAAATTAATTGCTTACTCATCTGTATCGCACATGGGCTTTGTAATACTCGGTATGGCGGCTCTAAACACTGCGGGACTCTCAGGAGCAATACTACAGATGTTCAACCACGGTATCATCACTTCAATGCTCTTCTTGATTGTGGGCGTTGTTTACGATAGAACTCACACTCGCGGTCTTTATGATTTCGGCGGACTTGCAACAACAATGCCTATTTACACTGGGTTCGTTACTATTGCTTTCTTCGCTTCAATTGGATTGCCCGGCTTCAGCGGATTTATCTCAGAAGTTTTTGTTTTCATCGGTGCATTTGGAGTTGAATCGATTCGAATAATTGCAATTATTTCTACTCTTGGTATTTTGCTTGGTGCAGGTTATATGTTGTGGACTTTGCAAAGAGTATTTCTCGGAAAAGAAAATCCTAAATGGGCTCATCTTCCTGATCTTGACAAAAGAGAATTGGCGATGTTTTTACCATTGACATTTTTTGTGATTCTACTAGGTGTTTATCCTTCATTACTTTTAGACTTAATGAATAAATCGGTAAACACATTGATCGAATTTATGTTTAATTCACAAGCGTTTTTTTCTGTAATTATTAAGTGATATTCATTATGAGTCAACCGCTCGCATATTTTTTTGATAGCTTATATCTGATAAAGCCAGAAACTTCTATTATAGGATTTTTGGTTTTAATTCTTCTTTATGATTTAATCTTCAAAAAAGAGAAATGGTTACCTTATATTTCTTTGTTCGGATTAGTCGTAACTCTCTTCTTAATTATTGAACAATACGGTTACAATAAATTTGCATTTCAATCTTCTACTAATTTTGGAATGATGGCAATTGATCCATTCGGAGCTTTCTTCAAAATTATCATTCTCCTCTCTTCAATAATAGTCATTCTCTTTTCGATCTTGTCAAAAGAGCTGGATGTTGCGCGAGATAGAATGGGAGAATATTACACACTAATTTTTGGAATGATTCTCGGAATGTTTCTGATGGTGTCTGCGTCAGATTTAATTTTAATTTATATCGCTGTTGAATTAGTTTCTCTCTCTTCCTTTGTGCTTGCGGGATTTTTAAAAAATGATTCTCGCAGTAGTGAAGCATCCTTAAAATATATTATTTTCGGCGGTGTCTCTTCAGGTATTATGTTGTTTGGTATTTCTATTCTCTATGGAATTACGGGCACAACAAATTTATATGAGATGAATTCGCTTCTACAAAATTTTGATTCGACAAACATATTAATGATTCTTACAATGATTTTAATCTTTGCGGGAATCGGTTACAAAATTTCTGCAGTTCCATTTCACTTCTGGACGCCTGACGTTTACGAAGGTGCACCTGTTACGATTACTGCTTATTTATCAGTTGCAAGCAAAGCTGCAGGAATCGTTTTATTAATAAGATTGATTAAATCTACTTTTGTTTCGCAGAAAGATACTTTCGGTTATTGGGAAATGATTCCTGCTTTTGATTGGCAAGGATTTCTAATTATTATTTCTATCCTTACTATGACGATTGGAAATTTTTCAGCTCTCTGGCAATCAAACGTAAAAAGAATGTTAGCTTATTCATCTATTGCTCACGCTGGATATATTCTGGCTGCAATCGCTGTCCTTTCTGATCAAGGACTTGTTGGAGTTATGGTTTACTTCATAATTTATTTATTGATGAATCTCGGGGCATTCTTAATTGTGATTGTGATTAAAAATAAAATCAATAGTGAAGAGCTTGAAGACTACGATGGACTTGGTTACCGAATGCCTCTTGTTGGAGTTGCATTTACTATCTTCTTAATCTCTCTTACAGGAATTCCACCAACTGCGGGCTTCATTGGCAAGCTTTACGTCTTTATCGCATTAGTTGATGCCAAAATGCTCGTGCTCGCTGTAATTATGCTTCTTAATAGTGTCGTCTCCTTATATTATTATGTGCGAATCTTAAAACATTTATATCTTAACAAACCAAAAGCTGAAACTACAGATATTGAACTCTCCTTCTCTCTTAAATTATTTATTTTAGTTTTGGCTGTTCCAAACATCATATTTGGTCTCTACTTTGCTCCAATATTAGAATTTGTTAAAACTTCTTTGATAATTCTGGGTATTTAATTAATTGTTTTTTTCTCGTCTAATTTCTTATTTTTCGGGATGATGATTAAATCAATCTATCTTGATAATAATTCTACAACTCAAATCGACCCAAAAGTTTTAGAAGTAATGCTTCCCTATTTTTCAGAGAAGTTTGGAAATCCAGCTTCCTCGAGTCATAGATTTGGAATAGAAGCTTCCGTAGGCGTAGATATTGCTCGAAAGCAGATTGCAGAATTAATTAATTCAGAAGATGAAGAGATTTTTTTTACTTCGGGAACTACTGAAAGCGTTAACTTAACTCTCAAAGGTTTGGCAGAAAATTCATCTACAAAAAATCATCTCATCGCTACAAACATTGAACACTCCGTTGTACTGAAAACATTAGAGTATCTCGAGAAGCTCGGATTTTCTGTTACTCTTCTAAAAGTTGATAACAAAGGATTAATCAATATCGAGCAGTTGATAAACTCAATTACTGAAAAAACTTTTTTAGTCTCAATCGTTCATGCAAATAATGAAATTGGTGTTATCCAAAATATTGAGAGCATTGGTAAAATTTGTAACGAGAAGAAAATTTTTTTTCATTTAGATGCAGCACAATCATTCGGAAAAATTCCAATTGATGTAAAAAAAATGGAGATCGATTTTTTATCCTTCTCGGGACATAAAATTTATGGACCGAAAGGAATTGGTGGACTCTACAAAAGAAAAGAATGTAACTTGTCTCCGCAAATGTTAGGTGGAGGACAAGAAAATGGTTTGCGATCAGGAACTTTAAATGTTGCGGGAATAGTTGGTATGGGTGAAGCTGCTCGAATTGCAAAAATAAAAATGGAAGAAGAAAATTTTAGATTAAAAAATCTCGCGAACAAATTGTTAAATGGCATTTCTTCTAAAATTGAGAATGTTTATCTTAATGGCTGCAAAGAAAATCGTTTAGCAAATAATTTGAACTTGAGATTTGATGGTATTGTTGCAGACACACTGATGATGAATATGAAAGAGATTGCAATCTCTACTGGCTCTGCTTGTTCAACATTGAATGGACAAGGAAGCAGAATCTTAATGGCTCTGGGACTTACATCTGAGGAAGCAAAATCATCAATCAGAATTGGGTTAGGTAGATTCACAACAGAAGAAGAAATAAATTACGTGATCGAAAAATTAATTAACACAGTCAATAAATTAAGAGCATAGATGAATACTGAACAAAAATTTAATCTATTAATAAGTGAAGAAAAATCATTCTTGAGTTTTTTTAAAGCAAATTTTCCATTGTTTCATAATTCAAATCTTTTTTTGAGAGATTTTCAATATTCAATAAAAAGATTTTTGGAACTAAAAGGCTACAAAATCAATTTTAAAGAAGTAGATACTCTTTCTAAAATGTATGTGATTTTTTTTGAAGGCAATGGAACATTCATTAAAATTAACCACTTCACTTGGAAATTAAATTATACAGATTTTATAACAAGTCCGCCTCTCAAACAAGAAGAGGTAGTTTCAAAATAAATTGAGGAATGCATGGAAGCAACAAAAAATGTAACTGAAGAAAAAGCAGAAATCAATATTACTGATAAAGCTCGCACACAAATTTTAAATATCATGTCAGAAAATAAAATTCCTGCAACACATGGCTTGCGCATTGGCGTTAAAGGTGGTGGCTGTTCAGGTCTGTCATACACACTCGGCTTTGATGAAAGCCCGCGCGATGGTGACTCAATAATTGAACACGGCAACGTAAAATTATTTATTGATGGAAAGAGTCTCTTTTATCTTGCAGGTACAGAATTGGATTTTTCTGATGGATTAAATGGAAGAGGATTTGTCTTCAGCAATCCGAACGCAAACAAAACTTGTGGTTGTGGAAGTTCTTTTGGAGTTTAATTAACTTCTCTTCTTTCTACTTTCATCTTTAGTTTAGCATAGTTATTAATTTTTTTGAAATAATTTTTATCATATTTAAGGAAACGAAGAAATGTCAAAATTTGTATTGTCTCAACTTCCCTACTCACACGATGCATTAGAACCATTTATTGATAAGCAAACAATGGAAATACATCATGGAAAACATCATCAAGCATATGTTGATAATCTGAACAAAGCTTTAGATGGAACTGAAGCAGCTGAAAAATCTTTAGAAGAAATTTTCGCAAACATGTCAATCCATCCCGCATCAGTTAGAAACAATGGCGGCGGACATTACAATCACTCACTCTTTTGGACATTGATGAAACCAAATGGTGGTGGACAACCAACAGGAAAATTGGCAGACGCAATTAATTCTGCTTTTGGATCTTTTGATGAATTTAAAAAATTGTTCGCTAACGCTGGACTAACAAGATTTGGTTCTGGCTGGGCTTGGCTTGTTGAATCAAATGGAATTCTAAAAATTTCCTCAACTCCAAATCAAGACAATCCATTGATGGATATTGCTGACGTAAAAGGAAATCCTATTCTTGGCGTTGATGTTTGGGAACATGCTTACTACTTGAAGTATCAAAATCGTAGAGCTGAATATCTCGAGAATTTTTGGAACATCGTCAATTGGGATGAAGTAGCAAATTTATTTTCTAAATTAAAATAATTTTTTTTTGCGATGAAAAGAATAATTCCTCTTTTCCCTTTGTCATTAGTGATTTTTCCGAAATCAAAATATCCACTCCATATTTTTGAAGAACGATATAAGATTTTGATAAATCTTTGCATTGAAAATAGAACAGGTTTTGGAATTTTGACTGTGAACGAGAATGCTACAAGCGAGATTGGAAGCTATTGTTTAATTCAAGAAGTTATCCAAAAGTATCCGAATGGTGAAATGGATATTGTTGTTGAAGGCACTGAAAGATTTATTGTGCGTCAAAAGTGGGCGCATCCCGATGGATACTTGATGGGAAATGTTGAAGTTTTTAAAGATCATAATTCTGATTTCAATTATCTTTTACTGAGTGAACTTGAAGATAGATTTAGATTCATCATCGATACTCTTAAATTAAATCTAAGCGAAAGTTTTTGGAACAACTTAAAATCTTCAGAACTGAAATCTTTCAAGTATGCAGAAAAAACTGGAATGAATTTACAACAGCAACAAGAACTATTAGCGATACAATCAGAAGACAAGCGATTAAGCTACATCATTACGCACCTTGCAACGCTTTCAAAATTTATTTCTAAAGTTGAATTCACTTCAAAATTAGTAATGAACGACGGCTATTTGAATTAAAAAAAAATCCCATCGAGTGATGGGATTTTTTTTAATCGTATAATATTTTGAGCAATTACAAATGTTAAACAAGACTAATTTTTTTAATAAACCAAATTTAATTGTTAGACTAAATCGAGTTGACACTTAGAACTTATTTGTTATCAATTTCAATCTATTCAAAGCTCTTGTCAATGCAACGTTAGCTCTATCTAAATCGATTTCTTTATTGCTCAAAGCTGCTTTTAATCTTTCTTTAGCTCGCTCACAAGCTTTTTGGGCTCTGTCGACCTCAATCTCATCTTGTGATTCAAGCGACTCAACTAATACTAATAATTTATTATCTAAAACTTCTGCACTTCCGCCGCCACACGCAAAATATAATTCGTTGTTTTCAAGAGTAACAATTTTAATTATTCCAATATCCAACAAACTAATTAACATTGCGTGATCTTTAAGCACTTGAAAAGCACCTTTTACTCCGGGCAGAGTAACAGATTTCACTTCAGATTTGAAAGCAATTTTAGATGGCGTAATTATTTCTAAATTAAGTTTTATCATTTTTAATTACATCATTCTTTTTGATTTATCGATTGCTTCGTCAATGGTTCCAACATACATAAATGCTGATTCTGGTAACTCATCAACTTGACCATCAATGATTGCTTTAGCTCCTGCAATAGTATCAGCCAACTTCACATACTTTCCTTTGAATCCTGTAAACTGTTCAGCAACGTGGAATGGCTGACTGAAAAATCTTTGCATTCTTCTTGCACGTTTTACAGTTAATTTATCTTCGTCTGAAAGTTCATCCATTCCAAGAATGTTGATGATGTCTTGCAATTCTTTGTAAGCTTGTAGAATCTCTTTTGTTTTTCTTGCAACATTATAATGTTCCAATCCAAGAATGCCGGGCTCTAATATTCTTGATGTTGAGTCGAGTGGATCAACAGCAGGATAAATTCCCAATTCAGTAATTTGGCGACTAAGAACAGTGGTTGCATCGAGATGCGAAAATGCTGTAGCTGGTGCGGGATCAGTTAAATCATCCGCAGGCACGTAAATAGCTTGAACAGAAGTGATAGAACCTTTATCTGTCGAAGTAATTCTTTCTTGCAAAGCTCCCATTTCAGAAGCAAGATTAGGTTGATAGCCCACAGCCGAAGGCATTCTACCAAGTAGCGCACTCACTTCAGAACCCGCTTGCGTAAATCTAAAAATGTTATCGATAAATAAAAGTACATCTCTTCCCTCTTCATCTCTAAAATATTCTGCAATTGTTAATGCAGTTAATCCAACTCTAAGACGCGCTCCGGGAGGTTCATTCATCTGACCAAAAACTAAAGAAGTTTTTCCTAATACACCAGACTCTTTCATCTCTAACCAAAGATCATTTCCTTCACGAGTTCTTTCACCAACACCTGCGAATACAGAATATCCGCCATGCTCTTGAGCAATGTTGTGAATTAATTCTTGAATAATAACAGTTTTCCCTACTCCCGCACCACCGAAGAGACCCGTCTTTCCGCCTTTGGTATAAGGCTCGAGAAGATCAATAACTTTAATTCCGGTTTCAAACATTTCAGATTTAGTAGATAAATTTTTGAATGCTGGTGGGTGACGATGAATAGGATATCTTTTTTCTGCTTTAATTTCACCAAGAGCGTCAATAGGATTTCCAGTAACGTTTATAAGTCTTCCAAGAGTAGCAGGACCTACGGGTACAGAAATTGGTTCACCTAAATCGAATGCTTCTTGTCCTCGAATAAGCCCATCTGTAGATTCCATTGCAACAGTACGAACTCTATCTTCACCGAGATGTTGTTGAACTTCGCAAATTAATTCTTCTTGTTCACCTTCTGTGTTGACACGTGGTATTCTGACCGCATTGAATATTTTTGGTAAGTTGCTACTTTCAAATTCAATATCAACTACTGGTCCAATAACTTGAATTATTTTTCCTTTTAATTGACTCATCTTTCTCCTAATCACTTTTATTTAGAAAAACAAATTTAACTATATCAGCCCATTTGACAAAAAGAAATTTAAAATAAGAAATAGATATATCGAAAATTTGATTTATTTTTTTTCGCTTGAAAATTATTGTGCTGTAATATTCTTTAAATAAAATTACAAAAAAATTCGTTGGGGTGAACCTGCTTATTGGGGTGAACCTGCTTATTGGGGTGAACCTGCTTA
>PNNF01000048.1 GCA_013824085.1 Chlorobiaceae bacterium
TATTTTTGTTCCCAAATCTAATAACCAAATTTTAAATTCGACTTTTTAAGGGATAACTATTTAAAAATTCTAATCACTCGGAAGATCGTATTAGAAATTTACTAAGTAAAAGTCGTGGTTGAAAAAATTCAACCACAACAAACCTATGATGAAATCTACTCACACTGCGTTCACACCGAAAAATAAAATTCAAGAATAAAAAGATCAGCACGAAGCTGCTGTAAAAAATTTACCTCAGCAAAATCATTTTCCTTGATGATGAAAAATTTTCTACTTGTAACTTGTAGAAATAAACTCCACTCGGCAAATTACTTGCATCTAAAGTCACATCATATTTTCCAGCCAGTTTGACTTCATCAACTAGAGTAACAATTTTTCTGCCAAGTAAATCATAAACAATTAATGATACATGATTAGTGAAGGGTACTTGGTAATTAATTTTTGTTACCGGATTGAAGGGATTGGGAAAATTTTGTTCAAGTGAGAATTCACTAACTGCTCTTTCAATATCTTGCTCAGTTTTTACGGATGTCGTTCCACCTGTTAATTGAGAAGCTGCAAAAATTAGAGCCGATTCAAAATTTGGATCGAATGTTGGATGTCCTCTGGTACCTTTTAAAACATCAGTAGCATAGATATTTAGATAGCTGCACCTTACTCTAAGCGACGCTTGAACCACTTCCATCAGCGTCCCAACTGAAGTATCATTTGTTGAAGCGACCATTTCAAAGAAATTTTTTGTTTGTATTGCCCAGTTTAAGAAGGCGGTTTTTGAATTTGAACTCGTGCTATAGCTGCTACCACGAAGTCCGTTTTGCCCAACAAATAAGCCTCGTGCAACTGCATAGTTTCCGAAATCAATCAAACGATTTGGAGAGCCCGGCATTCCACCAATGTTCAATGTAACGAGTAATGGGAGTGAATTAAAAATTAAGGCACTTGAGTCAATATATCTTTGAACGATATTTTTCCAAAGCGTGTCGTTGTATGTTCTTCCATCTGAAGCTGGAGTTGATAAAAATACTTGACGAAAACTTGGGTCTATCTGATCAATTGTCCCGAAGCGATATGGATTAGTCTCTGCTCCAGGAGTTACATCAAGAAAAAGTATCGTAGTATCATTATCAAATCTTCGAGCTACTTCACGTAAAAATCTCATTGCATATCTCTGATAGATTGGGTCCCAAATCAACGGAATCTCTGTCTGACTCGGTTGATGAAATGCAATTCTTGCTCCACTATTAATCACCCACTGAGGCGTCGGTTTGTTTGCAGATGGATCAGCCCAGTAGCCACTACTCGACCACATAATCCTTAGAGCAATCTTCTTCCCTGCCGATCTCCAAGCTTGCATTTGTGATTCAATAACAGACCAATTATAAACACTGTCGCTTGTTTCTATTTCACTCCAATATATTTGGTAAAATGCACCAATGATATGTGGATTAGTTATTGCTTGCGTATTGGATCGATACAAATAACTCGCATAAAATAAAGCTCCCGCTTCTGGATTTCTTTGTCCATATGAAAAATTCAGCAGTGACAATGACGCCAATAATATTAGGGTGAAAAAAACTTTTTTCATTTTAATAACATTGCCTTATGCGTGAATAATGAAGAGCCAATTTTTAGACGAATAAAATAAACTCCACTAGGAAAATTCTTTCCATCAAAATTTATCAGATGTTCACCTGCACTTAATTCTTCATCAACTAGAGTTGCTATTACGCGTCCAATAAGATCAAAAACACGTAAATTAATTTTCTCATTTTTTGATAAAGAAAAACGAATAGTCGTTGATGGATTAAAAGGATTCGGATAAATATTTATCATCTCGAACGATTTTTGATTCATCTCATCTTCTTCAATAGCAGTTATCGGAGAGCGAGTTACCAAATAGCGAATTGCACTTAAGCCAGTTGCATCTGTAACGCACCTCAACGCATGTCCACATCCAGTTTCAGCATATCCAAAAGGGAAAAAATATCGCTGAAGTGAATCTCTAAATGCACGATTATATGTAAGTAGAGAACCGACTCCCGAATAGATTGCTATAGTATTTCGCAATTGATTATGATTTTGAGTTATGAAATTCCAAGGAGAATAAATTGAAAAGAGCGAGTCACTATTATTGAAAATTTCTTGTGCCAAATCTGGATGCGATCTCTGAAATCCAGACCAATTTAATAATGCACCATCAATTATGTAAGTTTTACTAAATAGATTTGGAAATTTCGTAATGAACTTTGCTGCTCCAAATCCACCCATTGAGAAGCCCTGCATGATTCTGTTCTCTCGATTTGGAAAAGTTCTATAAATGGAATCAATGTGTGGAATTAATTCGCTGATGATATTCGTTTCAGCGGGCTTGTTGCTGTTAGCGCTATTAGCCCACATAGTGTTTACGTATCCATTTGGAAAAACAATTATCACTTGCGAAATATAACCGCTATCAGCAGCCTGCTCATAAAGTGCAGGAATTGTGATATTTTGTTGACCGCCTTGATTTCCACCCAATCCATGAAGATGATAAACAACAGGATATCTCCTTACACTTGATTCATAACCTTGAGGAAGATAGATATTAAACAAAACTGTATCGCGAGTAACAGAACCGATAAAACTTCTCTGATGAAGAGTCCCTCTGATAGTTTGAGCACTCGTAGTGATTGAGATTCCAAAAGTTATAAAAAGAAAATAGACCAATAGAAAAATTTTAAATATTTGTTTGCTAAAAAAAATTCCACCACTCATTTTAATTTTACCGCTTTTTCGTGTTTGACTAAATTGTCCAGAAATTAATTTGTAAAATAATTACCACTCGGCAAATAATTAAACTTTAATTCGGGATGAGTTTGAAAATTTTCAAGCCCAAGCTTGAGCAATTAATTTACTCCTTGAACGTGACTTGGCATTGTAACAAATTCGTGCAATTCGACATTCGGAAAATGATTTGGAATATTCAACTAATTTTGATTCACAATTTTTGAAGTTCATTCAGAATCATCTTTTACATATTTTTATTATTCCAAAAATATTTTTAGTAAAATTGTAGTAACGAAATATTTGTTTATGAATGACTTAAAGAAAAAAGCTGCGTTCCTCTCCTTGTATGTTGGGTTAGGAATGTTAGTAGCAAAAATAGGTGCTTATTTATTAACAGGTTCTGCTGCAATTTTCTCAGATGCAATCGAATCTGTTGTCCATATTTTCGCCACATCTATGGCTCTGTTTAGCATTTTCGTAAGCTCAAAACCCGCCGATGATACACATCCCTATGGTCATAGCAATGTAGAATATTTTTCTGCAGGAATTGAGGGACTCTTAATTTTTGTGGCTGCACTCGGAATTATTTACTACGGGATTAATGATCTTATCTGGGGAAAAGATCTACACCAACTTGATATCGGTTTAATAATTATTTCCTCTGCAGCTGCTGTAAATCTTGGACTCGGATTTTATTTAATTCGTGCCGGGAAAAAATATAACTCGATTGCTCTTGTCGCAAATGGAAAACATGTTCTCACAGACTCATACACAAGTTTTGGAGTTTTGATTGGCGTGTTGTTAGTTTTTTTAACGGGAATAAATATCATCGATCCTATCTTTGCAATATTAGTTGGACTGAATATTATTTATACTGCGGTAAAATTGGTGCGTGAATCTGTCGGTGGCTTAATGCTTGAGCAGGATAAAGAGCTATTGGAAAATCTCGTTACAAAATTAAATGAGATGAAAAAACCATATTGGATTGATCTTCATGAATTACGTTTTTGGAAAAGTGGTGATAAAGTTTTTATCGATTTTCATCTGATTCTTCCCTACTACTTTACAATCAGAGAATCTCACGAAGAAGAAACATTTATTACGAAAGAATTAATGGAAGTTCATCCAAATGCACAACTAAAAATTCATTTCGATTATTGTATTGATGAACTTTGTAAATATTGCGACTATCAAGATTGTAACTATCGCAAAGAAAATAAATTGATAACAACTAATTGGGATAGAAAAAAATTAACTGGAAAAGCAATTTATAAATACATTACAAGAGAAAAATCTATTTCTTAATATTTTCATTTTTCTTCATTGATTCATCGGACAAATTTTTCTTAAACTTTATAATTTTTTCTAATAATTTTTTATCATTAACACTTAGAATTTGTGCTGCTAATATTCCCGCATTTCGTGCTTGATTAATCGCGACAGTAGCAACAGGAACTCCAGCAGGCATTTGTACAATTGACAAAAGTGAGTCAAGTCCATCAAGCGATTTAGTTCTTATCGGCACTCCAATTACTGGAAGCGGTGAGTATGAAGCTGTCATGCCGGGCAAGTGTGCTGCTCCGCCTGCTCCTGCAATTATTACTTTGATTCCTTTTGTATGTGCACTTGAAGCATACTTAGACATAAAATCTGGAGTGCGATGAGCTGAGACAATTTTAATTTCGTAACTTATTTTAAATTCATCCAGAACATTTGCAGCTTCTTCCATTACTGGTAAATCTGAATCGCTCCCCATAATAATTCCAACTAATATTTTTTTTGTTTTCATAATTTTCTTTTCAAATAATTATTTCTTTTTCAGCTTTTTTTAATTTCGATAAAATTAATTTCAGTTCATCTCCCACCATTGTTATGTGCCCCATCTTTCTGCCCAGCTTTGAAATTTCTTTTCCATAAATGTGAAGATGAATCTCTTTATCATTCAAAATTTTATTGAGCGATTTCATCGTTGTCGCTGATTTTCCTTTTCCCAGAAGGTTAATCATCACCGCATATTTATTGACTAATTCAGTTGATCCCAAAGGCAAATTAAGCACTGCACGAATATGATTTTCAAATTGGGATATTTTACAACCTTCAATTGTATAATGTCCAGAATTATGTGGACGAGGAGCAATTTCATTCACGAAAATTTTTTCATCTTTCGTCAAAAACAATTCAACACCAAACAAACCTTTTCCCTTTATTGATTTTATTGATGCAATCGCAATTTCTTCCGCTTGTTTTTTTACTTTAGCTGAAATTTCAGCAGGAGCAATAACAATTTTACAAATATGATTCTCTTGAATTGTTTCAACAACGGGATATGTTTTGATTTCTTTATCAGTTCGCACAACCATAATTGCAAGCTCTTTTTCAAAAGGCACAAACTCTTCAGCCATTATTAATGCTGAGCGCAACTGAAGTTTTTTTAGTCCGTCAAAAAAATCTTTTTTCGATTTTACAGTATAATTTCCGTAACCATCATATCCCATTTTCCGAGACTTTAAAAGAAATTTTTTTCCGAGCTGTGCAGATATTTCTTCATAAGTAATTCCAACATTTACATCAATAAATTTGGGTACCGGAATTTTAGCTTTGGATAAAGTTTGCTTCTGAAGAAATTTATCTTGGATCAAAGAAATAGTATGTGAAGACGGCACAACTTTTTTTCCCAATGATTCAATAAACATCAACTCTTGATAATCTATAAATTCATTTTCGAGAGTAATGATATCGCAATCACTTACAAATTTAGTTAACATTTTTTTGTCATCAACCCAACCAACATACTCGTCTTGAGTAAGCTGACTTGCGGGAGAATATTTTTCTTTCTCCAATATTGCAACATCAAAACCAAGTCTCTTAGCTGCAAACAAAGACATTCGCGCAAGTTGACCGCCACCTAAAATTCCAATTTTATAATTTTTCAAATTCTATTTCCATTTTATTTGACTAAAATTAATTCCATCTGAATTAAAAAAAATAGCACCGTCATCATCAGGCGAAATGAATCGAACATGCTGAAATTCTTTATTAAGAATCTCAAGTTGATGATTAATCGCTCTATTTTTTATTCTCGTCCTTTCAAAAATAACAATCGATGGGTTTATTTCTTTGATCGATTCACTCTTAAGATTAAAAATATTTTCATTCGTAACTAAGATATCACTATTAATTTTTTTCTGATAAGACTCGAAATTATTTGCAAAGAAGATCGAAGTATTATCATATGCGAATTTGATGTTAAATTCTTTTTTATTTTTTTTTGTAAAATAAATTCTTGAGTCAGACAAATTTATTTGATTACCAATATCAGTAATTACATTAACATTTTTTCTATTCGCTAAATTCTTAAGTTTAATAAAAACACCTTCCGAGAGAAAATTTGGAAGAACTAAATTTTTTACTCTCTCTTCATTTATCAACTCAACGAAAGATGCCAGTTTTAGATATTCAGCAGAACTTAAGATTAAGTAATCGATTTTATCTACGTTCAAGTGATCTAGCAATGGGATTATCGTTCGCTGACCAGAATTAAATTGCTGATTTGCTATCCCTGCATTTATCAATATCGATTCATTGGAAGGCGTTGTAATTAAGTATGAACTACTTTCGCCAACATCGATTGAAAGAAAATTTAATTTTGATTTTGCTAAAATTGATTTGTTATCTAATGCGGTAATTACAAAAATATTTATGATAACTAAAAACAAGAGCAAGATTTTTGCTTTAAGATTTTGAAAATATTTTAAACTCACAAAAAATAAAAGCATCAATAAATAAAATATTATCGCATCCATTGTTGTGAATCCTCTGATAAACACAAATGAATAATCAAGGTTAGCCGCATAATGAACGAAGCCAAATATTACGTTCGTAATAAGTTCATTTGCAGATGCAATAAGATTTGTTAATTGAAAAGAAAAAATCGAAACGAAAAATAGAATCAAACCATTTGCAATTAATATCGTTACTCCAGGAATAACAATTAAATTAGCAAAAAGAGCAACGATAGAAAGTTGTGAAAAGAATATATTGGTTAAAGGCATTGTCCCAAGTTGTGCAGCAAATGAAACCAGCATTAAAGCAAGTAACCAGTAGAGCGAATTGTAATTTGTTTTAAGTCCCGAAATAACTTTATCAAAATAAGGGAAAATTAAAACCATTGCTAAAACAGCAGAATAAGAAAGTTGAAAGCCTGCATCAAATAAATCATTTGGGCGAATCAATAAAATTATAAGCGCTGATAGTGCGATAATGTTATATAAATTTTTATCTCGATTAGTTAAGAACGCAACAAAAAAAATAACACCCATTAGTGTCGCTCTAAAAACGGAAGGCTGAAAACCAGTTATCAAAATAAATATCACCATGCCTATAATTGTTAGAATTGTTTTTAGATAGACATTAAATCTTCCAAAGATTATTACAAATATTAGAGCAATGAATCCAACATTTTGTCCCGAGACAGCTAAAACGTGAATCACTCCCGCATTTTGAAAATCCATTTTTGTTTCATAATCGATCTCACTTCTATCCGCTAATAGCAAGCCTTTAAGCAACCCTGCAGTTTGATGCGATTGATTTTCATTAATAATTTCAGCCAATGTTTTGCGAAACGAAAATATTTCGGATAAGAAAAAAGTTCTTTCTAAATTTATGATTCTTAAGTCTCTAGATTCCTGAGCGGTTATAATTCCGCTTATTCCAATTTTTCTTAAATAATCTCTATAATTAAATTCTCCCGGATTTCGATCTTCTTTTCCAGCATTGAATATTCCGTTTATCTTTACATAATTTCCGGGAAAAATTAAATTAAAACTTTGCTCAAGTAATAAATTATTTTCTTCTTTTATACGACAAATGAGATTTACATTCCCAATAATTTTTCTATCATTAGTAATGATAGAATCGAGTTTTAATTCAAATCGAAATTCTTTCCTTCTGCTCAAATCAACGCTAACAACTTTCCCATAAGCAGTAACATTGGTTACGAGTTCTTCTGTGAATAATTCTTTGGTTGGTGGATAATTTTGTAACCGATGTGAAATTGCGCCAATCATTATTGAACAAAAAATAATCATCAACGATGAGATGATATTTGTCTGAGTAAAATATTTTTTTAGGAATAGCATCAAGAACAAAATCACAAGAACTATTGAAAAAGTTAGAAATAATTCTGAAGAATTTAACTGAAGAAAATTTTGTAAAATAATTCCACTAATTACCGAGAATAAAATCTTTATTAGTGGAAATTCTTTCAAGAGAGAATTCCCGTTATTGCATCTTTTATCTGCGAAATGTCTTTAACACTTTTAAATATTTCTTCTGCTTTGTAGCCCGCAGCAATCATCAAAGAAGGATTGCGTGTGTGAGTTGATATCGATAAATCTTCACAATTACCGTGATCGGAACAGATAATAATTGTCTCTTTTTTATCATCAAAATTTGTTAGAACGTAAAAAAGAAATTCATCTAAATTTTGCATGATTTCTTTTTCTCTACCAGCTAATCTTCCGTGTCCAAAGTGATCTGTAAGAAAAAATTCATACGCGGTAAACTTATTTTGCTTAGTAATTTTCAAAAAAATTTCTCCCGCCTTTTGAGGAGTAATTATTGGAAGCTCGTAACCTAATTTTTCTCGCCAAGTTTTATTTATTATTTCAGCTGTTATCGCATCTTCGTTAATCAAATCATCATACCCATTCAATTTCATTTTATTGAGAGTGCAACTTAGAGTTGTAACGCTTAATCTTTTTTTTCCAGAATTTATGTAGTCAAAAAATTGTTGTGGATAAGCATTCACAAAAGAAACTTTTTCTCCTTTATCAAGAAAATATTTAAATATATTTTTTTCTTCAATAATTGGGACAAGCGTTGAATAAGGAAATGGTCCGAAATGTTGGTTAATAATTTGTGGTGCATTCACTCCACAAAATATTGATGTCTGTCCCGTTCCACTTTGTGGTAGTCCATCGATTCCGAGATTAGCATCAGTTGGGAATAAAAATTTATTGCCATTCACTAAAGTTGATTTTTCTAAAGAAGGAATTTCGCCGAATAAACTAGTGAAGGTCTTAAATCCATATTTGAAAAAAGGATTAAATTCATGATCAATTTTTCCAATTCCAACTCCATCGAGGAAAATAAATATTATAGCATTATCAATTTTCATTTTTGCTTAGAAATTTTTTCTTTTGATTCAATTATAATTGTTACTGGTCCATCATTAATAATTTTAACTTCCATCATTGCTCCAAATATGCCACTCTTCACTTTGCTCTCACCCAAATTGTTTTTCATTCTTTCAATAAAATTATTATAGAGAGGAATTGAAATATCAGGTTTAGCCGCTTCAGTAAAGCTCGGTCTGTTTCCATAAAGTGCATCGCCATAAAGAGTAAATTGAGAAATTACCAGAACTTCTCCGTCAATCTCTTTCACTGAGAGATTCATCTTTTCATTTTCATCTTCAAATATTCTTAAGTTGGAACATTTATCAGCAAGAAAAATAACATCCTTCTCGTCGTCACTATTACTAATCCCAAGCAGAATTACCAAGCCTTTTCCAATTTCCGCTGAATAATTTTCAGATTGAATATTGACGCCACCTGCTGAAACTCTTTGAACAACAACTTTCACTTAATTACTCCCGTTACCACTCGATAAATATTATTGTAATCTTTAAACATTTTAATATCAAAAAAATTATTTTTCTCCAAAATAGATTTTACTGCGTCTGCTTGATTAATACCAACTTCAAAAATTAATCTACCATTCTCAAGCAATTTATTTTTTGCAAATGCAGAAATATCTTCATAAAAACTCAGTCCATTTTTGAAATCAGTGACAGCTTCTTTTGGCTCAAAATTTAGAATTTCTTTTTGTAAAGTTAAATACTCTTCCTCAGCAACATAAGGAGGATTTGAGATTATTAAATTATACTTAAAATCGCTCTTTGCTAATTCTCTAAAATCATCTTTAATAAAATTGATTTTATCTTGAACATTATTTTTATTCGCATTTTTTGATGCGACTGCAATAGCATGCTGACTTACATCTACGGCATCTATTATACAATTTTTACAATTTAGTATTAACGAAATCGCAATATTTCCCGAGCCAGTACCAATATCAAGTATTTTTATTTCGCCAGAGTTAAAATCATTTTTTAAGAATTCTAAAGTTTTTTCAACAAGAATTTCTGTCTCTTGCCGAGGGATTAATACTGATTTATCAACAGATAAAATTGTTCCATAAAAATCTACTTTACCAAGAATGTATTGGAGTGGTTCGTTGTTAGCTCTTCGACTTATATAATTTCGATAAACATTTACTTCTCCTTCACTCACGGGCTTGTCAAAAAAGAGATATAAATCCAAGCGCTTACAGCTTAAAATGTCAGCTAATAAAAGCTCAGAATTAATTCGTGGAGATTCAATCCCCTTTTTTTCGAGATATCCAGTAGAAAGATTAATTAACTCAAGAATTGTAGGCATAATTATTTTTAATATTTTACGAAGTAAAATTCACTATTTATTTTCAAGTACAAAAAATAACGAAAGAAACTCATTCCATAAAATGCTTATAGATAAAAAAGAGATTAAAAAAATTTTGATAATAAAATTAAAAGGGATTGGTGATGTAGTTTTATCAACAATTGTTTTGGAAAATATTAAATCAAATTTTCCAAATGCACAAATTGATTTCCTTACAGAAAAACCAAGTAAAGATTTTTTATCATTAATTCCCTTGATAAATAATGTTATAACGCAAGCGAAGAAATCTTTTATTGATGACGTTAAATTAATAGCTCAGATAAGATCGAGTAATTATGATTTAGTTTTAGATTTTTATTCAAATCCTCGAACTGCAATTATAACTTTTTTGAGTGGAGCTAAATATCGTGCTGGATTTCCGTTTCGATTTAGAAAATTTGCTTACAATTTATTATCACAAGCAAATCCACCAATTATGCACGCAGCGAAATTGCACTTGGAATTTTTAAAAAACATTGGACTCAAAATTGAAACACAAAATTTACATTTCGGTATTTCTGAAAAAGATCACTCTTTCGCAAAAGATTTTTTTATAAAAAATTTTGATGAGAAGGATTTTGTAATTGGAGTTATTCCTGGTGGTGGTTGGCAGTCAAAGAGATGTGACCCAATAAAATTTGCAGAAATAATTTCTACAATTGATAAAACTTATAAAGCTAAATTCTTTTTGCTCTGGGGACCATCTGATAGAATAGAAGCAGAAGAAATATTAAAATTGATCAATAATAAAGTTCTGCTTTCACCTCCAACAAATATTCAACAAATGGCTGCGCTGATTTCTAATTGCAAAATGATTATTTCAAATGATAGTGGTCCAATGCACATTTCAACCGCTGTTGGCACGCCTGTTCTTAGTCTGCACGGTCCAACAAGTCCCATTCAGCAAGGTCCGTTTGGAGAAAAACATGAATATATTCGGTTGGATGAATTGGATTGCATCGAATGTAATTTGCTCGACTGTCCAAGAAAGCACGAGTGTTTTTTAGATTTACCTGTTGAAAATGTAATGAAAAAAATTGCGTCGCTAATAAATAAAAATAATTTAATCACAAATTGATTTGAATATCCTAAAGAAGAAATATTTTTGTAACAAAAAAAAATAAGAAG
Source organism: Chlorobiaceae bacterium (assembly GCA_013824085.1). GTDB lineage: Bacteria > Bacteroidota > Ignavibacteria > Ignavibacteriales > Ignavibacteriaceae > PNNF01. Next base: position 11,436 of record PNNF01000048.1, read on the forward strand.
TAAGTAATGCTAAAACCAATTCCAAATTGCAAAAAATTTAACGGTTATAAACCTTGTTTTGAAGATCATAATTGTTGGACTGATGGATGCAAAGAAAACATTCCCATCGGCGTAAAAATATTAATAATAAATCTCGATGCTATGGGTGATGTCCTAATGACAACAGCTCAACTCACATCGCTTAAGAAAAAATTTCCCGACTCAACAATTTATTGGGTAACACTAAAAAACGCTGAACAACTTTTATGGCACAATCCATTTATCGATTCAGTATTACGTTATGATTTTGAAACTATCTCAGTATTGAGTCATATCGAGTTCGACATTGCGATGAATGTTGATAAATCACATCGCTCGAGTGCATTAATAAATTCTATCAATGCAAAAAAGAAATTAGGATTTGGACTTAATGCAGACGGAAAAATTATTCCTCTCAATGACGGAGCAGAGTACAACTATTTACTGGGAATGGATAATCACTTAAAATTTAAAGTAAACAAGAAGACCGGACAAGAATATCTCGCTGAAACTTTTGAAGTTGACTACACAAGAAATGATTATGTTTTTAATTTTTCAAATGATGAATTAAAATTTATTGAAGAATATAAAACCAAAGTTGGAATCAATAAAGAAGACTCAGTTGTGGGCTTTAACACTGGTTGCTCTCTTCTTTTTCCAAACAAAAAAATGACTGTTGAACAGCACGTACAAGTGATAGAAAAATTCTTGACTAAAACTGATTTCAAAGTTTTACTTTTTGGTGGACCAGAAGACACAGAAAGAAATGATCTTATTTATTCTCACTTTAAGGAGAGAATTATTAATACGCCAACATCGGGAGGAGTTCGGTTGGGTGCGTGTTATGAAAGTCTTGCGGATGTTGTAATCACAGGCGATTCCTTCGGTATGCACTTGGCAATTGCGTTAAAAAAATATGTAATCGCTTGGTTTGGTTTAAGTTGCTGGACCGAGATAGATCTTTACGAGAGAGGGATAAAATTATTTCCTGAGAATCTTCCTTGTTCTCCTTGTTGGAAAAAATCCTGTCCTTACGAACTTGAGTGTATAAAGATGATTGACCTTGATAAAATTTTTGATGCTACTGTAAGTTATTTTTCTTCACTCAAGAAATAATATTTTATGAAAAAAAGTTTTTATCTTTTCAATTTTGTAAAACGAATTAAGCGTCCGTTGATTCTTGATGGAGCAATGGGAAGTTTACTTCAGCAAAAAGGTTATGAGCTTGATCAACATTTATGGTCATCAATAATAAGCATTACTAATCCCGAATTGATTATTGAAATTCATAAAGACTATATTGATGCAGGTGCAGACATAATAACAACAAACACTTTTAGAACAAATCCGAATGCAATTGCAAAATCAAGTTTTAAAATTAACTGCGAAGAGATTGTAAGACAAAGTGTTGAACTTGCATTGACTGCGGCGAGTGGAAAAAACAGACTGGTCGCGGGCTCAAACGCTCCCGCTGAGGACTGTTACTCAGCTAACCGAACTATATCAACAACATCATTGGAACGTAATCACAAATATCATATCGATCTTTTGATTGAAAGTGGTGTCGATTTTATTTTAAATGAAACGTTTAGCAATATGGATGAAATTCTTATCGTCGCTAAACATTGTAGTAAATATGAAATTCCGTTTATCATTTCACTCTATTTTACCGATGACTTAAAATTACTTTCAGGTGAATCTCTAATTGATGTAATTAAAATTGTATCCGATTACAATCCAATATCCATAGGCTTCAATTGCATTCAACCAAAACTTTTTTCCAATGTTTATCGTTCACTTTCTAAAGATATGAATTTTGGTTTTTACTTAAACCATTTAGCTCAGGACTCAAAGAAAAAACTAATTTGTGATATTAATCCAAGTGAATTTGTTTTAGAAACTGAAAAATACTTGAAGAAAAGTCCTTCTTTTATTGGTGGATGTTGTGGCACAAATCCAAAATACATTAAAGCTCTAAGAAATTTTATAGATGACAAGAATTGAAATTAAATCGCCTTGCAAAATTAACTTTGGTTTGAATATTGTTTCAAAGCGTTCAGATGGATTTCATAATATTGAGACAATCTTTTATCCAATAAATTTATTTGATGTTATTGTATTTGAGATTTCAAATAATTTTTCTTTCAGTTGTAATATTGAATCGTTAGAAGAAAATAATATTATAACCAAAGCGGTTCGATTAATTGAAGAGGAAAAGAAAATAAAACTTCCGGTTGCTATTCATCTTGAAAAGAGAATTCCATTCGGTGCAGGATTAGGCGGAGGCAGTTCAAATGCTGCGTCAACACTATTATCGCTGAATGAATTATTTCAACTCAATATGAGCAACGAAATTGTAAAATCGATTGCATTAAAATTAGGTTCTGATGTCCCCTTCTTTCTAAGACCATTTCCATCTTTTGGAAAATCAAGGGGCGAAATATTAACTGAAATAAATTTCGAAATAGAAAAACCGATACTAATAATAAATCCGGGAATTAACGTCTCAACAAAGTGGGCTTATGAAAATATTATTCCAAAGCAACCAAATTTTAATTTGATTGAATTGGACAATAATGTTTTTTCTGATTACTCGCAACTAAATCACTTAGTAGTTAATGATTTTGAAAATATTGTATTCAGTAAATTCCCTGAAATTAAAAATATTAAAAATGAAATTCAAAACTTTGGTGCAGAGTTCTCATTAATGAGCGGTAGCGGTTCATCAGTCTTTGGAATATTTAACGATGTTGAAAAAGCCGAGATCGCACAAGATTATTTTTCACAAAAATATTTTACACATCTGGAATTATATGAAAATTAAAACTCATTTTTTATTTATTGCTTTATTTTTTTCTTCAACTTTTTTTGCTTGTACTTCTTCAAAAGAAATTACTGATTATAATTTTATTTCACGCGAGGAATGGAATGCACTTGATGCAAAGCCTTTTAATTTGCAGGTTCCAGAGAGAATTACAATTCATCACGAAGGAACAGTTTTTGATCCTGAAAAAAGAACTGCAGCAACTTCATTAAAAAATATTCAAAGTTGGGGAATGGGAAACGCACGCAATTGGTCTGACATTCCATATCATTTCATTATCGATTTTGAAGGGAATGTTTTTGAAGGAAGAAATCCCTTCACTAAAGGAGAAACTGCAACCGATTATGACCCAAGTGGGCATCTATTAGTTTCATGTTTTGGAAATTTTGAAGAACAGTTGTTAACTGAGAAACAATTTAATTCATTAGTAAATTTAATTTCCGAGATGTGTTTAAGGTTTGATATTGCTCCTGAAACAATAAAGGGACACAAAGATTTTACAACAACATTATGTCCCGGAAAAAACCTTTACAAGTATTTAGAAAATGGAGAATTAATTAATGCAGTTAAAAAAAGAATTTCTAAATTAAAATAATTTTTATTCTACTGCTGCTTCTAAAAATTCTATCTTCATCTCTTTCGTATCTAACTTCACATCTATCCCAAATGGAATTGTATAATTTTGTTTTATATGACCGTGTGGGAAATTAGTGATGACAGGAATTTTCAGTTTACTTAAATAATCATTAAACACTTCTTGAAGAGATAAAGTTTTTTTCTCCTTATCTGTTTCCTCGCAATCAGTGAACTGCCCAAGTATCAAGCCATTAATATTTTTGAAGTAATCTGAAATAACTAATTGATTCAATAATCTGTCAACTCTGTAAGGCACTTCCCCAACATCTTCAAGGATTAAGATTTTATTTTTTGGTTTTGGCAAAAATTTACTTCCGAGTGATGAACAGAGTAGTGCTAAATTTCCTCCAAAGATTTTTCCTTTACCTTCACCTTGCACCATCACTTCTATCTCTGAATTTTCAGGGCAAATAACATCCCCAATTTTTTTTGAAGAAGTTATGCATCTCCAAAAAATTTCTTCTGTGTAGCGATTAATTTCAGAATGAAAATCAACTGCAAGCATTGGACCTGCAAATGTTACTAATCCACACTTCGCCATAAAAGCCATTTGTAATGCGGTTATGTCACTGTAGCCGACGAATATTTTGGGATTATTCTTTATCATATCGTAATTGATTTTTGAGAGTAATCTTGGAGAACCATAACCACCGCGTAAACAAATAATTGCACGCACACTTTTATTTTCAAACATTGAGTGAAGATCATTCAATCTCTCTTTGTCTGAACCTGCGAGATATCCATTGTATTTGCCAACATTCTCTCCGAGCAAAACATTGTAACCATTTTTTTCTAAATACAAAACTCCTTTGTTAATTCTATTCAAATCATCAGGAGTGGAGCCCGGAGAAATAACTCCAATTAAATCTCCTTGACATAATTTTTTTGGTTTAATTATTTTCATATTAAAAAAGTATTTGTGTTACGACTAATAATTGATGGTGCTTGAAATCAGTTCTATCTGCATTCACGATGTAGTTACAAAATATTTTTGCAAATTCATTCAGAGTATAATTAGCTCCGAACACATATAAATTATTGTTAATTTCATTTTTTATCGATGGCGTTTCAGTGATCGAATTATAAGAATCATATTTAGCAAGGAGTTGTAAATTTTCAGTAACCATATAACCGATGCTCAAATAATAAGCTGCATCATCACGCATGGCACCATTAGTTGCTTCTGATTCAAAAAAATTAAATTCGCCGCTTAGCAAAAATCGATCATAATTGAATCTAAAATCTCCGCCATAGAAAACTCTATCTCCCACAAAAGTAATAATAGAATCGCGGCTTGAGGCAGCATTGACGCCAATGTTTAGGTTTCTGTTTTTTCCTTCAACATAAAAAATATCTGAACTCAATCTTCCAACAAACATAAATTCATCATTATCATTTGAAGTTGCACCCGCTCCGTTACCATTAAAAATTCCGAAATCAAAATTGAGATAATTCTGAAATAATTTTGAGCGAAAAGTCAAACCTATTTGTCGAGAAGGTATAAGTAAAGTTGCTGCTTGTGATCTTGTTACATAATCAATTCTTCCGTCTGATTCTAAAAAC
>PNNF01000049.1 GCA_013824085.1 Chlorobiaceae bacterium
TTCCCAATTGTCGCCTTTAGAAACGAATTTAAATTCGTATGCAGTTCCAACTCTTGCTACTGGAAAAGTAGCAGTACGTGAATAGATTGTATCATTCGCACCTTTGGTCATGCGCACTCCGCCTGCCCAATTTGCAGGTTCACCAGCATCCATTTGAAAACTACCACGCACAACTACAGAATCGGTTGCAATATTGAACAACCCTTTCTGAACTTGCACTCTCATATTAACACGAAAGGTCACGTTAACAGTTTGAGCTATAGTAGCTGTGGTTAAGAACCCGAGAACAAAAAGAAAAAAGAATTTTTTCATTTACTACCTCATTATATTGTTAATTATATCTTATTTATTTCTGACGTACCAAAATTCATTATTTAATTTAAAATCCAATTGAAACTGAGATTCTTGATATTTCATTAAATATTCCGAACTCAGTATAACTATAATCTATGCGTGAATAAAATGCACCGAAGTTATATTTTAATCCAACACCCGCACTAAATCTTTCTTCTGCTGCTTCTTTGAAAAGTGAATTATATCCAATTCGAAATGAAACCATATCACTCCAAGTAAATTCTCCTCCAAGATTAAAATAAGAAGTTTGGTTGTTTGGATAAACTGCATCAGTGGCTACCATAATTTGCCAATCTTCAGTCTTCACAACATCATAACCAAGCCCTACAGTAAACATCAAAGGCAAAGTCCAACTTTCGGTATCCAATGAACCTGTAATTCTATCATTGTTTCCGGTGTTTGCAGGATCAATATCAATCGCTTGCAACAAATCTTTTCCTGATAGTTTAAGTTCTGTTCCGAAGTTTGCAATGTTCATTCCAATTCGTAATCCATCCAACTGCGTATTGAATAGTAGCCCAATATCGAGTGCAAAAGCAGAAGCTACTTGATTCCAGATTTGTTGATGAATATATTTCACCGAACCACCAATAGAAAATCTGTCGGTTAGATTTTGAGCATAAGTTGCTGTGAAAGCAATATCTTGAGCTTTCCATTTTTCACCAGTGCCATCAGGACGAGAAGCAGTTGTAATTTCTTCTTCGCCATAATTCAGTTGGTTGATGCTCAAACCAAAAGCACTATTATCACTCAGCTTTAATGCAACTCCAAGCCAATTAAAACTTGTTCCAACAAGCCAATCGGAATAAGAGACATTAAATTCACTTCTTGGTAAACGTGAAATTGCTCCCGGATTCCAAAAAAGTGCAGTTGCATCATTAGCATTTGCTACGAATGCTCCTCCCATTCCCGAAGCTTTAGAACCGACAGGAATTGTAAGAAAATTCGCTGCAGTAGTTCCAACTTTGGATTGTGAAAAAAGACTTCCTACAAAGACTATGGATACTATTAATATTTTTAATTTTATTTTCATTTTCACTCCGGTTCTTTACTTAATTATAGCAATTTTACCATATTTTTTGTCGCTTAGTCCATCTAATTCAACGACATAAAAATAGACACCGAACGCAACATCAAGCCCTTCTTTTGTTCTTAGGTCCCAAGTAACAGAACCGTCTCCCAAAGTTCCATCGTGCTCAAGTGTTCTTATATGATTTCCGCTTGAAGTATAAATGTGTATTTTTGAAAACGGCGGAACATGAACAAAGTTCATTATTCGTTCGCCTCTTCCTCTTAACTGCGGTGCTAAAGGTTGTTCAAAAACATTTGTTACTACGTATGGATTCGGAACTGCTTTGATTCTATCTAATTTGTCTTTAACATTATTTACATCAAAACTTTCTCTATTTGTCGTAAATGTAAATCTGTCGTTGCCACTAATCGGCTTGAAGAAAGATAACATAAGTGTGTCGCCTCTTCTTGGAACATATGTATTCGTATCTGTGAAGAAAACATACCAAGAGAGTTTTGTTCCTGTAGGATCTGAAAGAACTACAACGTCATCTGTTGAAAGTGTATCCTGCTTTTCAGGAAGTCCTTCGAAGAAAAAGAATTTAATTTTCTTTGGATTCTTTTTATCAGTTACATCATAGACTTGAAAATTTATTCTTGGATTACTTGGAGCAGGCATCTGCAATAAGTGTGTCAAATCATTTGATGAATCTCTATAAGTATCCGAAAATACAAAAGCATAATCTGCTGGGAATCGAGTACTCTTCACTCCTAAAAAATCCCACAAAAGTGGTGAGAAACTTGGTGGCTTCGGAGTAGTTGCAGTTGTGCTCGTAATTCTCCAACCACTATTTCTATTATCTAAGTTAATACTATCAATTTTTTGAAATGATGTATCAAACGATAATCTGAATCCATCGAAAACATCTCCGTTGCTCGGGAATAATCGTGGATTCAATGCAGTCAGAACAATATTATTTGTCGAATCTTTTACTGTATATGACTGTGCAAAGCTAACACCCGCAATAATAGTATCTTTGAAAGTTACATTATATGTTGCATTTTTTACTTTTGAGGGATCTATTACTTCAAAAAATGGAACAGCCGTTGAAGCTCCAGTTACTCTTTCAAGTCTTACTCCACTTGTAGGCGGCACATATCCAAGCACTGGAGCATTAGGAATAACCCAAGCTGTATTTTTATCAGTTGAAATATTTCCGATTATATCCTTCGAAACAAATTTTGTATTCTCAGATGGGAAAATATCTCTATCGGATCTGCCTCTATCATAAGCAACTACAGCATAATAATAAGTTCGTCCATTCATCACATCTGAGTCAACATAACTATTCACGATTCCGGTTTCATTGCCAAGATAATATGGAGCTCCATTTGTAAGGGAATAAAGAGTTGGACCAGAAAGGAAATATCCTGAAATTCCATTCTTCAAATCGAATTGAACAATTGGTCTATGAAAAACTTTTTGTCCAGTACCATCTGTTATTTGCAATGCATCGGTAAAATCAGGGTCAGTGCCTTTGAAAATTTTGTACCCTTCAAAGTCTTTCTCTTTTGTAACAGGATCAATCGATTCCTCAGCAACACGATCCCAATATAAAGTGACTTTCCCATCACCCGGCACGACTGTAAGAGTAGGTTTTTCAGGCGGTCTTGGAAAATTATAATTTGCATTATAAATCATCTGTGCAATCTGCTTAGTTTTTATAATTGCAGGAAGGTCATCACCAAAAACTAGAGCCAAAGAGAATCGTTCAGTCTTACCTGCAAGTAGTGGAAAATAACCTGAACCATACATAAAGTCACCATCTTCGCCTCTGGTTGGAACGTTGTTCACAACTGAAGACGGCACATCAAAAAATCCCGGGACTAATCGACGCCACATATCTTCTTCGTTGCTCATAGTAATATTATTTGCAGGAACGAAGTATTGGAATGATGTTAATCCAAGTTGGTCAGATTCATCAACGTCTGTTTTATCAATATTAGGTTCGCCTGGGAAACCTGTATCTTCTAATTTACCAGTAAGATTATTTATTTGGAAACCTGAAGAAGCTCTTCCATCGTTCTCACCAAAATCACCAGTACCAGCTTTTCCATCCAACCCAACGTCATCAGTTAAAATATTCCAATCATTATCTTCATCTATTCCATTGTCGCGAGCTTCATCAATCATTCTATCGTTTCTGCCTTGATCATTCTTGTTTGTGTATTGCAATGGATTGAGCAAATCGATTAATACAATTGGCGGAGTTCCCGCGGTTACTTTATATTGTCTTAAATGGACTAATTGATTTTCATCTATCAAGCCATCAAAGTCGTTATCGATTCCATCAAACGCATTTGGATTTGGACGATTTTGAAAATCGGCATTACCTTCATTCACTATTGTTATACCTGGTCGAATCAAGAAATTAACTCCAAGCGATGTAACTTGAATTGAATCAACTGCAGGAATAGTAAATAATGTTCGAGCGTAAGTATCTTTATTGATAAGAACTATCCGGTCACCGGCTCTCAAAGTTTGGTTATTAAAATCAGACGATTGAAACCTTGTTGCTAAACTTGGGACAGCCCTTGTGTTATCAGCATCATTATCGATTCCATCAAAAGGATTACCTGGTGACTCTAAGAAAGCGTAGGCGATATATCCAACTTGAGTTGGGTTTGGTTGCCATCTTGGATTTGCTGAAGGACGAATAAATCCTCTTCCACCGCCACCTGGCTCGTAATCAAAAGTATAAGTTATTGATTCACGAATATCGAAGAAAGATGCGTCATCATTCCACTCATCACCATCAGCGCCGACATAAGTTCCTACGAGTGTTCCGAATGATGCTTGGTCATAATTTGTAGTTCCATCATTCTTAATATTGTACAACCAGAAAATAACATTTTGAGCCAAGAAGTTGGACCATTGTAGTCCGCGAACATTAACCTGCAAGCCCTGACCTCTTCTGTTCGTGTCTTGGCTATCAGGTCTAAATCCCCATCTTGTAAACATTTTTTGATCTGCGTGGTCATCCATCCAAAAATAACTCTCTTGGTCAGCGCTTATTTGTCCACGTCCAAAATAACCATTCCAATCGACAAGCGGCGTTTTATCAACTCCACCCACAATAATTGGTTCTCCTGTATAATTCCAAGTCGGGAAATCAGGCCATCTGGAAGGCCAAGTTTCGGGTTGATTGCTCATTGCAACACCTTTTCCGGGTTCGTTTAGAGTTTCATTTGCGAAACCGGGAATTGGTTCGAAGCCCCAAAATTGTCCGCCCGGACCAAAATCTCCACCACCAGGGCGACTAACAGGAGTAACTATTGCAGAGTAAGCAGTATCAATTCTTCCGTCATTATTTAGATCCATAATTGGTAATCTTACTGCAACTATTGGCGATACATCACCAACATATCCGTTTGCATCAAACTTCCAAGCTCCTCTTGGTCCTTGATCTCCGGGTTGAGCAATTACACCATAATTAGAAAAGATAGTACGGACTTGATTTCCTCTATGAATTCCAACTTTACGATAAGTAAAAGTTCCTCGTTCTGTAATTCTTAATTGAGCAAGAACTTCTTCAGGAATTAGAAGGAACGTAAAGATTAGAATGATTACATATTTTAATATTTTCATATTCTATTTATCCATATTTTTTCATTAAAAGAAAAAGGTTGCGCCTAATTCAATTCTTCGAGGCTCTGAATAGAAAGTCGGATTTCTATAAAATTCATCCAAAGAATTGACGAGTTCAGGTAAATTTTGTTGTCGTCTAAGATATTCATCAAGTGTAAAATTTGCTGTGCCGCTATCTCCATAAACATTCAGCTCATTGGCAATGTCAAACAAATTAAATACACGCACAAAGAAACTTAATTTATAATCAGAGATCATAACGTCATAGTAGCCCCTTAAATCAACATTAAAGTAAGATGGTCTGATTTCACTATTCAGAAGTAAATCTGAAATATTTAGTGCTTGAGTCGGAGTAAAAGGGAAACCACTTCCATATTGTGCAATAATGCTTCCGCCCCAAGAGTCAGGCGAAACATAAGAAAAAGTAAAATTAGCAGTATGAGTTTGGTCTTGATCTAAGCGTATTAATTGAATTTCAGGACGCTGCCCACCAGAGATTAAATTTCTTGTAGCTGCTGGATCAGATGCGTTACCTTTAGCTGATTGCAATGTGTAGTCTAATGTTGCAGCCCAATTGTTCGAGAGTCTTTTTGAAATTGTTAAAACTATTCCTTTAACAAATCCGAAGTCACTATTCACAAATTGGCTATACGTTCCGGCACCTCCAAATAACCTAATTTCATCGGCTCTTGTGCCCGCCAAATTTCTGATGTCTCTAAAATATCCTGTAAGGTTAATTGCGATATCATCAGATATTGCTTGTTGAAGCCCAACTTCTCCGCTCACTGTTTCTTGTGGATTAAGATCAGGATTACCCGCTATTCCAAGATTTCCTGTGCCTTGTCCAAATTTATATTCTGGATTTGTATAGAGTAAATCAAAATTTGGAATTTGGAAAAAATGTCCATAAGAAAAATGAATTACACCTCTATCTGTAATTGGGAATGCTACACCAAGTCGTGGACTGAATTGAAATTTTGAAGTTGCATCTTTATACCAATATGCTCTTCTATCTTCAACAGTTTTTCTTTGATCACCCGGATCAAGCTGTCCATTATTGTTAGTATCACCAACATAAATATTTCTTGGATCTCTTGGGCGATAAATATCAGGGTCATTAATGTTATTCAAGATTTGTCCATCAGGAGAGAAATAATCCATTCTGATTCCGACGTTGATAATCATTTCATTCAATTCTATCTTGTCTTGAATGTATGCAGAAAATTCGATTGGTCTTCTTTCGTAAATATCAATCAACAAATTTTCGTCAGGATTATTAAAGTCAGGCACTCTAAATCTTGCAAAAGGATTTCCACTAATTTGAGGATCTTGTAAACCAAGTTCTTGAATTAAAGTTACGTTATCAAAACTTAACTGATGAATATTAAACTCAATTCCACCCTTTATTTGATGGTGTCTGGTAACTTGCGAAGTCATATCAAATTTAACTCCATAAGTACTTGTTGTTCTCTTAAATTGGTTGTTGAGAGTTCCACCCGTTCTAAAACTTGGAACATCACCAGGAGCTTGTCCTAACAATAAATTATTTGTCCATTGCGGATTGTTCGCATCTTCATAAACATAGTGTTGATATTTTTTGAAGAAATAAGAAAAGTTAAGTTGATAAAATGTTGTTGCTCCAAGTGTGTGAGTTAATCCTAATATATTAGTGTTTCCTAATCTAAATCTTTTTAGATCGCCATCGGGATTGAATGAGAATGAATGATCATATTCTCTGAATCTAACTCTGTCATAAATATAGTTGTAAGTAAGTTTAATATTGTCAAATGCTCTGTAAGTTAATTTTCCTTGATAATAAACTTTCTCATTAAAATTCATCGGAACAATTTCGCCATCGCCAGTTCTTTGAATGTCATATCGAGTTTCGAGAGGAACAGTTGAGCCTTTGTTTGTCGTAATGTCCCAAGGATTGAAAACTCTTCTTCCCGACAACCAACCACCAAAATAAATGTATCTTACATTAGTATAGAAAAATAATTTATTCGTTACTATTGGTCCGCTTAACGAACCTTCAATATTTCTAATATTGATTGGGTCGAATTGATCAATCGCTCTGAAGATATTTGTTTTTGTTGAGTAATAGTCGCCGATATATGAAGTAATATTTCCAGTAAAAGTATTGTCTCCATCTTTTGTTGAGATGTTTACGTATCCAGATAATGCTCTACCGTATTCAGCATTGAACGAACCGCTGATGAATTGAAGTTCTTGAATTGAACTTGCGCTCACGTCAACAACAGTTCCGCCGTCGAAGACGTCAGTAACAGGCACACCATCAATAGCAAAGACCACTTCGCCACGTCTGCCGCCTCTAACAGTACCGCCAACAATTCCCGCTTTTAGTTGAAGCACTTCTTGAAATTCTGTAACCGGAAGAGCTGCGATTTCATCTGCTCCAATAATTGCAGTAGATGAAGTTAAATCTCTTGTTACCAATGGTCGTTCAGCAGTAATGATAACTTCATCAACAGTAACTGTCGTCTCACCCAACTCAAAATTAATTCTTGTTGTAAGGTCAATAGAGACTCTGATGTTTTGAACTGTGACTGAGTTATAACCAACAGCAGAAGCTCGAAGGTTATATTCACCCGGTTTAACATTTAAGATTGTGTAATATCCATCTAAGTCTGAAGCCGCACCGGTTTGTGTTCCTTCAACCAAGACATTAACAAAGGGCAAGCCCTCGCCTGTAGCTTTGTCAACGACTCTGCCTGAAATTTTTCCTGCTTGTGAAAACAGTTGGGGTGAAATAAAAAATATGATAAATAGTGTGATGAGAGTTCTTAGCAAGATTCTCATTTAGCCTCCTGCAAGTATTTAGCTTGTTTCATTCTATAGTTACCGTTTTAGATTTATTAAAAATGTATAGTTTATTCTGAAATTTTAAAAGATTAAAAAAATCTGCTTCACCTAATATAGGACTGACATTAAAAATCCCAAACAAAAAAGGCGTGCCCAACTCCACAAGTCTATCTTTTTTTTCAGTTACTATTGTAATAAAAATCGTTTTGCCTAAATTATTTAGCGATTTTACTGATTTTGCCTCACTAATTAAGGCGTTGTTAAGTTTTTGCAAATCTTCATTAAATAAGAAAATTTTATTTCCGAATGACCCAATAAAACTCTCTTCAATTTTAATTACATTTTCTAATGCAAATTCATTCGATTTATTTTTTAATTGTAATTGAGAATTATATAAAAAAGTTGTTGGAGTAAATATTTTGTTGTCAATCTTAAATCCTGAAATAAATATTAACTCATCAAAGAGTTCAAATGAAGTGAAGTTTGATAACTCGAGAATTTGATTTTCAATTTTAAAATTATTTATTCCGATTTTATACAACTCAACATTTGGTTTAAATTTTTCTATATCAAAATTTCCATCAGATGTTAGAACAAATATTTCACTCTCCGACATTAAAATTTTTGTAGCTCTTTCATAGAGAAATTTTTTCTCTTCAGATAAAATAATTTCAGTTTTTATTTCTTTAGAAATTATTCTGAGTGAAAATTTAGCAGGACTGAATGCTGCTACAATTCCATTGTTATTTATAGCGAAGAGATGGTGTGGCAAATCGAAATGTTCAGTGATACTTCCGCTCTGTTCTAAACTCCCCATTGCGTTGAATATAAAATAATTTATCTCGTAATCATCTTTTGTTTTCTTAAAACCATAATTGACGATTAACAAAAAATTTTCGGCGGGAGAAAAAAAGATCTGTTTTTTGCCAGTAATAAATTCTTCAAAAATTATTTCAGGCGCTCTAAAAAATAATATTTTGTTCTCGCTAAATTCAATCTCTATAGCGTTCCACTTCAATCTATTTCCATCAGCAATATCAATACGAGTCTGTGAATAGGTCAAATTACACACAAACAAAAATAGTATTAGAATTTTAATGAAATATCTCATCTTACATTAATTCATTCTTAAAAAAAAATTGTCTTAACGATAGTTCAAAAATTATTAACGCAAACTTAACAATAAATTATTTGCTTTGTAATTTATTTTTTTCGTATATTGGAAACGATAAATACGAAAAATGTTTCCAAGCGGAATTTTGGAAACGAATTAAACAACAAACGTAGAAATTATTATGTATGACGAACAAGAAGTAAGAAAAAAAATTCTCGGAAAATCATTTGATATGTTCTTCCAATTTGGCATTTCGAGAGTTACAATGGAAGAAATAGCCGAGTCGCTTGGGATAAGCAAAAAAACACTCTACAAGCATTTTCCAAATAAAGAAACCATTATTAAAGAGATGTTTATCGAACATAAAAACGAAATTGCAATTTATGTCGAATCGGTGATGCAAGAAGAGATCGATTTTATGGATAAACTCAAAAAACTTATGACTTACTTCGGCAAGTCATCGGGTAGCTTAAAAGGTCCGCTGGCTTCTGACTTGATAAAAAATTATCCGGAAATCTGGAAAGAAATTCAAGAATACAAAAGAGAAAAAGGACTTAAACAATTTACTCGTCTCGTAGAAGAAGGAATGAAAACCGGCGTCTTCCGAAACGATATTGAAAAAGATATTGTTGTTCTGATTTACATCGGAGCTATTAACGAAATTCTTACACCTGAAATACTCTCACTCTTCCCTATCTCAGCCGAACAAGTATTTAGGAACATTCCTAAAATTATCTTTGAAGGAATTTTAACAAACGAAGCAAGAGAAATTTATTGTACAAAAAACTTAAAACCTAAGGAGGAAATAAAATAATGAAGTTGAATAACCTGAAACCATTTTTTTTAGTCTTAACTTTTTTATTTGCTACTATTAATATTAATTCACAAGAAAAATTAACGTTAACAGTCGAACAAGCAGTGGAAATTGGATTAGCAAAAAATAAAACATTAAAAATTTCTGAAATGCGTGTCAAATCTGCTCTCGCACGCTCAAAAGAAATATTCACGCAACGGCTTCCATCTCTCAATTTATCTGCAAGTTACACACGACTAAGTGAACTTGATCCGTTCATTCTTGCAACTCCTTTTGGGAATTTTGATATTAGTCCCGTTTTGCTTAACAGCTACCAAAGTAAACTTACCTTGTCGCAGCCTTTATTTACGGGCTTCAAACTTAGTTCAACTATTGATATGCTCGATTATTTAGCCGAAGCAGAATCTGAAGATTTTAATGTTAATAAATCGGAGTTAGCATTCAATATAAAAACTGCTTACTGGAATTATTACAAAGCAACTCAAATGAAAAAAGTTTTAGATGAAACAGTTGAGCAAGTAAAATCAAGACTAAATGACGCAAAGAATCTGCTTGAGCAAGGAATGATAACACGGAATGATTTATTAAAATTAGAAGTGCAACTTTCTGATGTCTTGTTCAAACAAGTAGATGTAAAAAATGGAGTGCGACTTGCACAAATTTCATTAAACAATATTATGGGAATTCCATTAAGCACTGAGCTTGAACTGAACGCACAAGTTGAAATTGCAAAGTCTGAAATTCTTGACCTCAATGAACTGCTTGCAACTGCTAATCAGAATAGAGGTGAGTTAAAATCTGCCGACTTAAAAATTAAGGCAAGTGAATCAAATGTAACTGCGACTAGATCAAGTTGGTATCCGCAATTTATGTTGCAAGGGAATTATAACTACTCAAGACCAAATCAGCGAGTCTTTCCAACGGAAGATAAATTTAAAGCAACTTGGGATATCTCAGTTGGAATGTCTTTTGATATTTGGAATTGGTTCAGAACTTCACACCAAACAGATCAAGCAGAAGCACAATTAAATCAATCGAAGGATGCTCATTCACTTTTGAGTGATGGAATAATTTTAGAAGTAACAAATAATTTTCTTAATCTAAATCAAGCAAAAGAGAAGATTGAAATTTCGGAATTAGGCGTAAAACAAGCAGATGAAAATCTTCGCGTTACTGCTGAAAAATTTAAGAACGGACTTGCACTTAGTTCAGATTTAATCGATGCCGAAGTCGCTCTCCTTTCTGCAAAAACAAATTTTAATAATGCAATAGTCGATTACAAATTAGCAAATGAAAAACTTAATAAATCTATCGGGAAATAAGATGAATAAAAAAATTAAATATTTTGCTATCGTTTTTTTGATAACAATAATTATTGTCGGAATTCTGCTCAACAATAGATCACAAATGAAAGCTGAATCTCAACTCGAAACAAATGATCTTTTCTACGTAACAGTTCAAGAAGTAAAAAAAATTAAACCTGTTGAAGAACTTAGAATTGTCGGCAACTTCTATCCAAACAATGACGTGATGATTATTTCTGAAACACAAGGCAGAGTAACAGAAGTGCTCGCAAGTGTTGGCGACTTTGTTCAAGCGGGAACTGTATTGGCTAAAGTCGATGACGTATTACAAAAAGCAAATTACAATTTGGCTTCTATCAATTTAGAAAAATCAAAAAAAGATTTTGAAAGAGCAAAAATTCTTTTCGAACAAAAAACAATTCCCGAATCTCAATTCGATATGGCTAAACTTGGATTAAGTCAAGCTGAATTAAATTATGCTGCTGCAAAACAACAATTAGATAATACAAAAATTACTTCTCCTATTTCGGGTTATGTTGTTCTGAGAAATATTAATGTTGGCTCTTATCTACAAGCGGGACCAACTGCAACACTCGTCGCAAATGTCGTTGATATTTCTCGACTAAAAGTGCAAGTAAATGTTTCTGAGCATGATGTGTTCAAGCTAAAACTACGCGATAAAGTTGAAGTAACATCTGATATTTATCCGGGAGTAATATTTGAAGGAGAGATAGAATCGATTAGCAAAAAAGGGGACAACGCACACACATATCCAATTGAAATTAGTGTTAGAAACAATCCAAAGAATCCTCTTAAAGCGGGAATGTTTGCACGAATTAATTTTGTCTCAATTAACAAAGATGAAGTAATTGCAATACCTCGCAAATCATTAATCGGATCTATCAGACAACCACAAGTATTCGTTGTTGAAAATAATATTGCACGATTAAAAAATATTGTTGTCGGAAATCAATTCGAGAACTCGATCGAAGTTATTAGTGGCTTAGCCGTTGGCGAAAATGTGGTTACTAACGGACAGAACATGTTATCTGACAACGTAAAAGTTGTCATACAGAAATAGAGAGCAAAATATGACTATTACAGAATTATCGATCAAGCGCCCAATATTAGTTGTAGTGCTCTTCATGGCATTAACAGTGATGGGAGCGTTTAGTTTCAATCTACTTAAATATGAATTGCTGCCTTCTTTCTCCGTACCATTTGTTACCGTTACAACTGTTTATCCCGGTTCTTCTCCAAATGAAGTAGAAACTTCCGTAACAAAAGTTATTGAAGACGCGGTTTCAGGAATGGACAAAGTAAAAAGTATTCGCGCAACTTCATTTGAAGGATTGTCATTTGTAATTATTGAACTTGGCATGGATGCAGATGTAGATATATCAATGCAGAATGCTCAAAGAAAAATTGGAGAAGTATTACCACAACTTCCCGATGG
Source organism: Chlorobiaceae bacterium (assembly GCA_013824085.1). Classification (GTDB taxonomy): domain Bacteria; phylum Bacteroidota; class Ignavibacteria; order Ignavibacteriales; family Ignavibacteriaceae; genus PNNF01. Next base: position 12,526 of record PNNF01000049.1, read on the forward strand.
CTCTGAACGCCCTGTTGTATCTAAGTTTGCTTTAGATGAAATCCCTATCTTAAGAATGGGGGCAACTAGTTCATTAGCATCAACAGAGTTTTATGAGTTTTTGGAAAATCAAATTAGACCACAACTCTCCAGAGTTTCGGGAGTGGGACAAGTTGTTTTAATTGGCGGCGAAGAGAGAGAAATAAAAGTTAATGTTGATAGAGATAAGCTCAGAGCACATGGAATTCCGCTACTCCAAGTTACTAATGCTATCAGAGCTTCAAACATGGATTTCCCCGCTGGAAATATAAAAGAGCCAGACGAACAATTTGTAGTTAGAGTTGCAGGAAAATTTAATTCACTCGATGAACTACGCAATTTGACTATTGGTGTCTCTCGAACTGGTGGAGAAATAAAACTTTCTTCTGTTGCTGAAGTTGAAGATGGACTTAAAGACTTTGCAACAATGAACAGAGTAAATAATAAAATTTCTGTCGGCGTAAATGTTCAAAAACAGACTGACGCAAATACTGTTGATGTTGCTGAAGATGTAAAAACTGAAATACACAAGCTTGAAGAACAATATAAAAATATCAACTTAAAATTTGATATAGCTCAAGATGCTTCTATCTTTACAATAGCTGCAGCAAATGCAGTTAAAAAAGATTTGCTCATTGTTATCGTCCTCGTTTTTTTAGTGATGCTTATCTTTTTGCACAGCTTAAGAAATTCATTCATCATTATGATTTCGATTCCTACTTCTATGGTTTCGACTTTCATCGCGATGTACGCACTGGATTTTACACTTAATCTTATGACACTCCTCGGCTTGTCACTTGTAATTGCAATCTTAGTTGATGACTCGATTGTAGTGCTCGAAAATATCTATCGCCATTTAGAAAAAGGAGAAGATAGAAAAGTTGCAGCATTAAAAGGCAGAAATGAAATTGGATTTGCTGCACTTGCAATAACGCTGGTTGACGTTGCAGTATTCATTCCACTTGCACTTGTTACGGGATTGATTGGAAACATCACACAACAATTTGCACTCGTTGTAGCTATGTCAACGCTTATGTCCTTGTTCGTTTCGTTCACAGTAACTCCAATGCTTGCATCAAGATTTGCAAAAGTGGAGCGGCTCTCCACAGCAACAATTTTTGGAAGATTCGCAATTTGGTTTGAAGAAAAATTCCATAATTTTACTGAACACTATATTACCCTATTGAAATGGAGTTTTATTAATAAAGGAAAAATTGCTGTCGCTGTTATTTTTCTTTTCATCGCTTCACTCGCTTTAGTTCCACTTGGATTTATTGGTTCAGAGTTTATCTCTGCAACTGATAGAGGCGAAGTTTCTGTAAGTATTGAATTGCCACCCGGCTCAAAAGTTGAAGAAACTAATCTTGTCTCGGGAAGAATTGAAAGAAGCATCCAAAGAATTCCTGAAGTAGAAAAAACTTATACGAATGTTGGAATTTCTGCTGAAGGTCTGCTTGGCTTTCCTGAAAGTAATTCTTCGGTTATCGCCGTCTCTTTAGTTGACAAAAATCAAAGAGCTCGCAGCACCGCTGAAGTAATAGTTGAGATTAAAGAAATAATACAAAATGAACCCGGAGTAAAAACCAGAGTTAGCCCGATTGGACTATTTGGAGTTGCAGATGAAACTCCGATTCAAATAATTGTTAGCGGACCAAATATTGCTAACATACAAATCGGTGCAGAAAAAATTGCTGAGTTGCTCAAATCAATTCCTGGTACGACTGATGTTCGGCTTTCTACTGAACAAGGAAAACCCGAAACCAGAATAATTATGGATCGCTCAAAACTTGCTCAATACGGTTTAACACTTGGCGAAGTGAGCGCAACTTTACGTATGGCTCTTACGGGCGATGATTATTCAAAATTCCGCGAAGGAAATTCTGAGTTTGATATTAGAGTTAGATTAGACGAATTTGATAGAACAAAAATTGATGAGTTGGCTCGACTAACTTTTATGAATAGAATGGGACAACAGATTGAACTTCAACAATTCGCAACTTTAGAAAAAGCAACAGGTCCAACTCAGCTTTCAAGAACAGATAGAAACCCTTCGATATTAGTATTGTCGCAAACTTTAGGACGCCCAACTGGAAGTATTGGTGAAGATTTAAAGGCGGGAATTGCTAATCTTGATTTGCCTAAAGATATAACCATTAGTTATGATGGCGATTTAAAAATGCAAGAAGAAGCATTTGCGAGTTTGGGACTTGCACTTATTGCAGCAGTACTATTTTCATACTTGATTATGGTGGCGTTGTACAATTCATTTTATTATCCATTCATAATTCTCTTCTCAATTCCGCTTGCTGTAATTGGTGCGTTGCTGGCTTTAGCTTTATCAATGAAAGCGTTGAGTATTTTTTCACTACTTGGCATGATAGTAATGATTGGGTTGGTTGCAAAAAATGCAATCTTGCTTGTTGATAGAACAAATGCAATGCGTGAAGAAGGAATGCCTTTGCAAGACGCATTAATTGATGCGGGAAGAATGAGAATGCGTCCGATATTTATGACGACGCTTACACTTGTATTTGGATTAATGCCGCTTGCTATGTCTGCGGGTGAAGGTGGCGAATGGAAATCCGCTTTGGGTTGGGCTTTGATTGGTGGTTTAACGAGTTCACTCTTTTTGACGCTTATTGTAGTTCCATTAGTTTACACAAAAATTGAAGAACTGAGAATCAAATCGATCAACTTTTTTACAAAATTCAGAAATAAGAAAGAAGCTGAGATTACGACACAATCATAAAAAAATAAATCTTAAATTTTTTGAAATGGAGATTAGAAGAAATTCTGGTCTCCATTTTTTTTGTGTCTTCCTATCTTGGTGGCATTTCCTTTTTTTATGGAACAGTTCCACAAATAAACAACTACACGATTCAACAAATACACAACTACACAAATTTCCCTATCAGCGTTCCATTTTTA
>PNNF01000050.1 GCA_013824085.1 Chlorobiaceae bacterium
GGCGGAGAGAGAGAGATTCGAACTCTCGGTACCGGTTTACCCAGTACGACGGTTTAGCAAACCGTTGCCTTCAGCCACTCGGCCATCTCTCCAAAAATTATTTTTTCCTATAATTTTGATTTAATAAGAATCCTCAATTTTTTCGAATCAACAAATCTTTTCAAAATTATTTCTGAAATTTAAGAAATTAATATAATAAATGCTCAATAATTTTTTATTTTTTTATTTACACTCTATCGTTATCAGCTTTCCAATTAATAATTTTTTCTTTTATCTGCTTGCTCGATAAATTTTGTTCAACAGCTAATTTACATAAAGGAACAAATTCTTCATCAGGAGCAAATCGCAAAGCAACAACTTGACTTAACCTAAGCTTACTATCTAAAAGTTTTCCTGTCAGAATGTAGTGTCGCAAATTTTCTTCTGTACGTATTGCTCTGTCTTGTGCACGTAATGGAAAAGCCCGAGCAAAATAAAAAAGAATCAACAACGCAATTGATGTGAGCAAAAATAAAATAGAACTTGAGTAACTGATTGCACATTGAAAAAAACTTATTATCGAGAGAACAAAAATTGCAAGACAAACTGCAAAAAAAAAGAAATGATATGTCGGAACATATCGTTTGTGATTTTTATAATTCTGCGATTCCATAAATACCCTTAAATTTGTAACTGATTTTTGTTTATTTTTTTGTAAATGAATTTAGGAATTAATCTTGTGAAAACTATGGAAAAACCTCAACTATCTTTTTGGCAAATATGGAATATGAGTTTCGGTTTTCTTGGAATTCAATTTGGCTTTGCATTGCAGAACGCAAATGTTTCAAGAATTTTCGAAACACTCGGAGCTGAGATTGATAAAATTCCATTGCTCTGGATAGCTGCTCCTGTAACTGGATTGATAGTGCAACCAATTGTGGGATATATGAGCGACAGGACTTGGAATTGGCTTGGGAGACGGCGACCATTTTTTTTACTCGGTGCAATCCTCGCTTCAATCTCTTTGTTGATAATGCCAAACTCACCTTACCTCTGGTTTGCAGCGGGAATGTTATGGATTTTAGATGCATCAATAAATATTTCGATGGAGCCATTTAGAGCTTACGTTGGTGATATGCTTCCATCCAAACAACGAACAATTGGTTTTTCGATGCAAAGTTTTTTTATCGGAACTGGTGCAGTTATAGCCTCTTCACTTCCCTACGTAATGACAAACTGGCTTGGCATTGCTAACACTGCTCCTGAAGGTGAAATTCCTAATTCAGTAAAATATTCTTTTTATATCGGAGGTGCAGTTTTTTTTCTTGCAGTAATGTGGACTATCATCAGCTCGAAAGAATATTCTCCAAAAGAGTTGATGAGTTTTTCTGAGCACGAATCTATTCAAAAAAATAGAAGAACTGATTCTAATTCTTTTCTTCTCTCGTATGAAAAATTAAAAACGATGGGAATGTTTTGGTTAATAATTGGTCTCATCGGTTCAACATTATTACACTATGTTTTTAAGTTAGATGACTTTGGACTCTACGTACTTTTTGTTGGCTCTCTTCTATTTGGACTTCTTCAACTGCTTGTAAGTTTTTTGATAAAGAAGAATAGAACAAAGTCAGCTCTTGTTGAGATAACGAATGATCTTTACAGCATGCCAAAGGCGATGAAGCAACTTGCGATTGTACAATTTTTTTCGTGGTTCGCTCTGTTTGCAATGTGGATTTACACAACTCCAGCAGTTACTCATCATATTTTCGGAGCAACAGATCCTCAATCGGAGCTTTATAATCAAGGTGCAAACTGGGTAGGCGTGTTGATGGCTGTGTATAATGGCTTTGCTGCAATAATGGCTTTCGTTTTAGTTTGGCTTGCTAAAAAAACAAATCGAAAAACTGTGCATATGATAAGTTTGATTATTGGTGGAATTTCTCTGATCTCTTTTTATTTTATTAAAAATCCTCAGATGCTTTTAATTTCTGAATTGGGAATTGGACTTGCCTGGGCATCAATATTGGCAATGCCGTATGCGATTCTTGCAGGTTCGTTGCCTGCACAAAAAATGGGAGTCTATATGGGAATTTTTAATTTCTTTATTGTGATTCCACAGATTACCGCGGCGGCAATTTTAGGATTTCTTGTAAAAACAATTTTTGGAGGAGAAGCAATTTATGCACTGATCATTGGCGGTGCGTCTATGATTCTCGCTGGTTTGCTCGTGCTCTTAGTTGACGATGACGATTAAAAATTATTTTTGCAAATAAAATTTGTAGAGATTATTTAAAAATTAGGAGTAACAGTTGTTTAGTTTTTTGTGGGACGGTTGGGACATTGGCGACACTTGTGACAAAGCCAAACAATTTTTTTTTCTTCTTTGCGGCTTAGCGTCTTCGCCAGCAATTTAAATTTTTTCTGACAGAGACGCTAAGATAAAAGAGATTCTTTTTATTTCACTTTAGGAAAATAGTCGCGGGCTTCTTTAGAATGACATTTGAATTTTAATTTTTAATTCTTTTTAACTTCAGTCAATCATCAATCCTTCAATCATTTCCCTATCCGCGATTATCAGGTTTATCCGCGTCATCCGCGTGCCATTGTTTTTGGTTTTGGGACATTGGCGACAATTGGGACGATAGACACAATACAATTTTTTTGCGCATTTATTTTTTCTAATAATCCTGAAGAATGAAAATTATTATTAAACAAAAAAATAATCTCTCTTAAAATTTATCCGACTCTTGTTCCAAATTTCCGTCCCATAAATATTTTTTTGTTTCGGAGACAATTATTTTGTTCAATACTAAAAGTGAAATTAAATTTGGTATCGCCATTAATCCATTAGTAATGTCAGCCAAATTCCAAACAGTTTTTATTGATAAGACAGAGCCAATCATAACAGCTATGACCCACAAAATTCTGTAAGGCGTAATCGATTTTTTTCCAAAAATATATTCCGCTGCTTTTTCGCCGTAGTAAGACCAGCCCAAAATTGTTGAGAAGACAAAAGTTAAAAGTCCGACTGTTAATATTATTGGTCCGATAACTTGCAATTCAGAGAACGCAGCTTTAGTTAATGCAGCTCCGTTTAATCCTTTCATCCATTGATCAGAATTAACGATTACTATTCCTGTGATTGCACAAACAATAACTGTATCCCAAAAAGTGCCAGTGGAAGAGACTAAAGCTTGTCTAACAGGATTTTTTGTTTGTGCTGCTGCAGCCACAATTGGTGCACTTCCCAGCCCCGACTCATTAGAAAAAAGACCACGAGCAACTCCAAAGCGCAATGCTTCTTTCATACCTGCTCCAAGAAAACCACCAATTGCAGCTTGTCCCGTGAACGCACTTGAGAAAATTAAATTTACAGTGTTTATCAAAGTCTCTGGTTGCATTGCCATCAGTATTAGACAACCGAAAATGTAAAAGATAGCCATAAATGGAACGAGTTTTTCACATACATAAGCAATTGATTTTATCCCGCCTAAAATAACAACAGCGGTTAATGAAGCCATTATAATTCCCGTAATCCAATATGAAATTCCAGTTGCCTCGTTTAGCATATGAGAAATAGAATTTGCTTGCACCATATTTCCAATTCCAAAAGCACTAACAGCCGTCAACGCAGCAAAAGTAATTGCTAACCATTTTGATTTCATTCCTCTTTCTAAAACATACATCGGTCCACCAGAGATTGAGCCATCTGGATTTTGAACTCGATATTTAACTGAGAGTAAAGCTTCAGAATATTTTGTTGCAATTCCAAAGACACCTGTTAGCCACATCCAGAAAACTGCACCCGGACCACCAGCAGCAATTGCTGTTGCTACTCCAACAATATTTCCAGTCCCAATTGTTGCCGCAAGTGCTGTTGTTAAAGCTCCAAATTGTGATACATCTCCAGTCCCCTCTTTTTTCTTACTAACAGAAATTTTGATCGCTTGCCAAATATATTTCTGAATAAATTTTAGTCGGAATGTTAAAAAAATGTGTGTGCCGAAGAGAAGAATAATTAGAGGATAGCCCCAAATGAAATTTGAAATCGCAGCTAAAATTGTATCAAATGTTTCCATTATTTTTCCTTTACAAATTTCCAAAATAATGCTGAGATAGCGAGCATCGAACCACTAATGATAAAAATAATATTCTTATCAACTGCAGCTTGAATAATTAATCCAAAGAAAAGACTCACAATTAATTGTGGAATAACAACTGATAAATTAAAAATTCCCATGAAAAATCCCATTCGACTTTTATCAACTTTTTCAGACATAATTGCGAACGGAAGTGAAACAATTGCAGCCCAACCAATTCCAACAATTGCCATAGAAATGTATAAGTTAATTGACGAATGACCGAACATAACAATAGAAAAATATCCGATTGACATTATTGCTACAGCGAAGAGATGAGTTTTTACTCTTCCTAATTTTTGTGAAATAGGTTCGAGCACTAATGCGGGCAGAAGAAAACCAACCGTGTTTAATACAGCAAATGAGATTGCAATCATCTGTCCCGTAGCTGCATCGCTAACAGGATTTAATTTTTGTTGAATGAAAGCTATAATGTAAACGAACATAGTTTGAACACCGAGCCAAGAAAATCCGTGCGCAATAAAAAGTTTTATCAATTCACTCCATTGCGTTTCAGTTCTGATAACTTCATCTTGGACTTCATCAACTTGAAAATTTTTTGGCTCTTTGATAAAAAAGATTGGAACAACTGAGAATAAGAGGACAAGAATAATTCCGAAATAAATCAAAAAATAATTTCCGAAAGTTGCACCAATTACATAAGCCATAACTCCAAAAAATCCGGAGACCGATTGCATCCACGTATAACCTTTGGTGCGTTTATTTCCTTCTGGAGTTACATCTGCAATAAGTGCGCGTGTTGGATTGAAACTAATATTGATTGCAAGATCAAGAGTAAGCGCTACCATTGTTGCTACAATGACTATACTCAAAAAACTTAACGTGTTAGAAATAAGATCAAGATTAGGAAGTGCGAAAAGCATGAAAGCAGCAATCGTTCCGCCAATCAAAATAAATGGTCTTCGTCTCCCATTCCAAAACCAAACTTTGTCGCTAATCAATCCAACAATCACTTGTCCAAAAATTCCTGCAAGCGGACCAGCAGCCCAAACAAAACCAATCTCGTGAATATCAAGATTGAACTGTGTGCTTAGTAACCAGCTTAGTGCAGAGATTTGAATTGATAACGCAAAGCCCATTGCAGTAGCAGGCAAACTTAAAATCAGATAAAAAGAATTGGAAAGTTTTTTTTGAATATTGAGCATTGCTTAACTCTTCAATAAAAATGATTTTTAAAAATTAATTTATACGAAATAACTTTAAGCGAATCATCCTTTAACAGAACCTAAAGTTAATCCCGAAACGAGCCATTTACTTAGCACAACAAAAAGTACTACTACGGGAATGCTTACTATAAGCGATGCGGCTGCATACAATCCCCATTCAGCACCCAAACGCGACTCAAACGATTTTAAGCCGAGTGGAAGGGTAAATAATTCAGTGTATTGAATTACTTGAGCTGCGACAATATATTCAGACCAAGCAGTCATAAATGAAAAGAGTGCTGTAATTACAAGTGCTGGAGAAGCTAAGGGAAAAATTATTTTGTAAAATGCTTGCCATTTATTGCAGCCATCAATTCGTGCACTCTCTTCAAGACTGTAGGGAATTGTATCGTAATAACCTTTCATTTGCCAAACACAAAATGGAAGTGCTGTTGCTGAATAAATAATTATTAATCCTAAATAACTATTGATTAGTTGAAGTTGAATTAACATGATATACATCGGAAGGAGGAGCATTGTAGCTGGAAACATTTGCGTTGTTAGAAGTCCAAGCATACTTGATTTTTTACCAACAAAATTATAACGTGACAAAGCATAACCCGCAGTTGAAGCAAGAGCAACGCCCGTGAACGTTACTACTCCAGAGACAAGAAATGAATTCCACATCCACAATAAAAATGGTCTGTTCGTAAATAATTCTACGTATGAATTGAACGTTGCTCCATCAGGAATTATTGCGAGTGAAGTTGAAAGTAATTTATCTCCCGGTCTGATTGAAATTGTGAATACATTTATCACGGGATAAAGTGCAATTGCACAAAACAGAAGTAAGAAGAGATAAGTTAAAATATTCGATACAAGATTTTTTTTATTTTTCATTTTCAAACTCTTATTAACTATAAACTGATTCAGTTGCTTTTGTTTTTCTTAAGAAAGTCAAATTAGCAATTAATAAAATCAAAAAGATCACAACACTAAAAGCTGCGGCGTATCCATACCTGTAAAGATTAAATGCGGCTTTATAAACATATGAAACTAAGATATGTGTTTGGTCTGCTGGTTCTCCCGCATTACTCACTAACCAAACAACGTTGATATTGTTGAATGTCCAAATTGTTCCGAGTGTGATTGCAGGAATCATCACAGGTTTTATTAATGGTATTGTAATATTTTTTAATTTTTGATACCACTTCGCTCCATCAATATCTGCAGCTTCATACAACTCTTTTGGAATGCTTTGAAGAGCGCCGAGTGCAATGATCATCATAAATGGAAAGCCGAGCCAGATGTTCGTAATAATTACAGCTATGAACGCTTCTAACGGTGATTTAAGCCACTCAACAGGCGGCAATGATAAAACATTCGTCAATAATAAATTTATAGAACCATATTCAAAATTGAACATTCCACGCCAAGTTAACGCAACAATATATTGTGGAATTGCCCAAGGTAAAATTAAAATCACTTGAAATATTTTTGAGCCGGGAAGTTTTTTGTTCAAGAGTAAGGCGAGCGTTACTCCAATTGTTACGTGAAAGAAGACGTTGACCGCTGTCCAAATAATTGTCTTTAAAAATATTTCATAAAATTGCGGTTCACTAAAAACTTTTGCGTATTGAACAAATCCAACTATGCTCCAGTCTCGAAGATGAGCAAGACTCATATTGGAGAATGATAAAACGATGTTATAAAAAAATGGATAAGCAATAACCGCAATCATCACTACAATTGCTGGAAGTGCAAAGAGATATGCAAATGAATCACGCTTGAAGTATTTGAAAAAATTCATAATACTTTTTCTCATCATAATTAGCATTGTAATTACAACCAGAAACATCATGATTTGAACTATCAAGCCCCAAAGTGGATTAACAATTTCTTCTCTAAGTTCTCTAATTTTTCTTTCAGCGGTTAATTGCATCTCTTTAGTAGCGGCTTCGGGAGTAATTGAACCACCAAGCACAGATTGATAAGCAGGACGCATTGCATCCCAAATCGCACGCATCTCAGTTACAATTGGCAAAGGAGTTCCGAGATCAATTTGTCTTTTTGAATTAATTAATATCGGATCGTTTAATAATCGCGGATCTTCTAAAGTTTCGATTCTTGTTGGAAGTGTTTTTGTAGCAAGGGCTACTTCAATCATATTTTCTGGGGTTAAAAGATAGTCTAAAAGTTTTTTTACTTTTTTAAGTTTTTCATCAGTGACGTTTATGTTGACAGAATAACCTTTGGGAGCAACTGTTGGCGAAGCATATAAACCTGTTGATGTAATAAATGGAAGTGGAGCAATCCCAATATTCATGCCTGCATTTTGATAACCCGCCCAAGACCAATCACCATTTATCATCATTGCAGCTCTTCCCTCTTTGAACAAAGCATCTGCCATTTCGTAATCAGCTTCGCGAGGAATTATTTTATACTTGTCGCGCAAATCTTGAATAAATCCTAATGCATTTCTCATGCTTTCTGTATCGAGTGTAGGGCGATTCAGAGAGTCAATAACCCATCCACCAAATCCAGTTAAGAAAGGAATGAAAAAATATGGCTCAGTATAATTCCAAACTAATCCAAATTGTTGTTGGCCTTTTTCATTTCGCTTCGTTAGTTTTTGACCTAACGCAATTAATTCTTTATCCGTTATTGGAGGTGTTTGAACTAAGTCTTTGTTATAAACTAATGTAAGATGATTCCCTAATTTATCAGCCACAGCAAGCAGTCGACCATTTTTATAAACCAATGCTTCTTTTCTAAACTTACTCAAAGTCTCAGGAGTAAATAGATCGTTCATAGGACGAATGATTTCGATCTCTTCAAATGGACCGATTTGATCAGCAGGACCGTAAACTAAATCAGGACCTTGTCCCGCCATTGCGGAGATAATAAATCCCGACCGCATCAATTCAGTTTCTTTATACAATTGCTGAACTTTAATATCAGGATGGAGCTTTGTGAATCGATCAATTTGTGTTTGTAGCAACTGCGTCTCTTCAGGACGCATAGTGTGCCAAATTACAATTTGATTTGGATCCTTTTCTCTTGCGCAAGAAGAAAAAATTAGAAGCGCAAAGAGTGATAAAAAAAGATGTAGATATTTTTTCATGCTACTTTAATCTTAATAAATAAAAATCGCCGTTATCTAAAATTACATTCTTTATTTTAACTTCCCCATTTTTTTGTTCCAAAAAATTGAAAGCATTTGCATTGAGTGAACTTTGATCTACGTTTGTATATGTAATTTCAATTCTATTTTTCAATTCAATAATATTATTTTGAAAAAATAATTCTAAGTTACCTTTAACAGTTTCGCCAGAGTTATTCACTAAAATTATAAATTGTGATTCCTCATCAAATCGCAAGTAAGCTAAAATTTTTTCATTTTTATCGTTCAGAAATTCGAGCGAATTATTTTTTGAATCGTCTCTTTTCCAAAGTGTTGGAAATTGTTTTCTTAATTCAATTAAATTTTTATGAAAGTTAAATAAACTTTCTTCATTATCAATCTGTTTTTGTGCTTCGTTCCAATTCATATTTTGTCGAACATTTTCAGGAGGCAACTTCCCTGATTTTCCAATTTCATCGCCGTAATAAATCATTGGCATTCCAGGCAAAGTAAAGAGGAGAAAATTTGCTTGCTTTAATTTTTTAATATCATAATCAAAAAAAGAGATAGCGCGATGGTTGTCATGGTTTGATAAAAAGCGGGTCATCTGATAACCAGACGGATAAATTTCATTCATCTCATTTATTCGTTCAGGAATTTCACTAAGATTTCGTTCGCCAAAATAATCTTCCATCGCATAGAATAAAGGATAATCAAAGAGCATATCAAATTCTTCTTTGAAGAATGGAATTAGAAAAAATGCGTTGTCCCAAACTTCACCCAATAACAACACTTCGGGATTGATCGCTTTCATTTCCTTTCGGAAGACTGACCAGAATCTGTGCGGAACTTCTTTAGCTGCGTCGCATCTAAATCCATCGACGCCATCTGAAAAATCTCCATCACCATTTGGGTCTAACCAAAATTTAGCATTGTCTAAAAAATATTTTTGTACTTCGGGATTTTCAAAATCAAACTTTGGCATTTTTCTTTCGATACCGAAGTGTCGCCAATTAGAATTTTCATCGTTCGTGAATTGATACCAATCTGAATATTTGCTTTTTGGATTTTTGTAAGCATCAAGAAAAAATGGATGAGTGCTGTCTGAATGATTAATAACAAAATCCATAATCACTCGCATGTTTCGATTTTTTGCTTCCTTCAAGAAATTAAAATAATCATCAAACGTGCCGTAATCTTTTTCAATCGAGTAATAATCAACTACGTTGTAGCCGTGCACAGTTGTTGATTCGTTCCAAGGCATCAACCAAATAACATTTGCTCCAAGAATATTAATGTAATCTAATTTTTTAGTTACTCCGTTAAAATCACCAATTCCATCTTTATCAGAATCGTAAAAAGTTCTGATAAAAATTTCATACATAACTGCAGAGTCATAAAACGTTGGAGTAACAATGTCATGAATAAATCTATCGAGAAAAAATTTGCTAATAAATCTTTCGTTCACGTTCCTTTTTTTATCAGCGAAAGCGATAAAAATTTTATGTTCTCCATCAGTAATAGATGAATCGAGAATTGCTGTTACGACAGATTTTTTTTCATCAAACGAAAAATTAATTGGCGCATCGTTGAATAATAACGAAATAGAATTTGGGTCTATCTTTGCTTCATTACTTCCGAGCAAAATTTTTAATTCAGGAATTTCTTCAACTCTACGGCTTTGTGCAGGATGAATTGAAATTACAAAAGGAGCTCCAAATTTTTGAGCAATGATAATTCCATTTCGCCATTCATCTTCAGTTACGTTAGGTGCATTTGGATCAGTAATCCAGAGTGTATCATTTATTACGAACTTGTAATGATATTCAATTCCCGTCTGAATATTTATTGTCGTTGACCAAATGTTTGTAGTGTCATTTAACGACATTGAATTTGCCTTTGCATCCCAGCCATTAAATTGTCCTGCGACAGCAACAGAAAAGACTTCAAAAGCTTGATCAGATTTATAAAAAAATCTTGTCCCCTCTTTCGTTGGAATTGGAGATAAATTTTGTGCAAAGTTTACTGCGGTCAGTAATATTAGTATTAGAAATAAGTAGGATAGAGTTTTCAAATTTTTCTTTTTTTAATTATGAAATTAAAGTTTTTGATAATCTTATCCAACTTTAATAAATAAACTTTTAATTATTTGTAATAACTCTTTATAAATGTCAGTATTTATTTAGTAAATAAGTTAATTAAAGTTTTGTCCAAGGATGATCTTTGGGTGCATGATGTAGTTTATATCCTTTCTTGCTTGGCTTGTTGGCAAGATGGGTAAACTTAATTTTTTGTCATTGAACGAGTAATCTTTTAATGTAGTGCTGCTGCTGGCGGCTTTAACTTCGCCAATTGTCGTCCAGTTTGATTCTGTATATAATTTTCTTTCAACGAAAAACAGACTTGAATTAACTTCCGTTGCAGTTTCCCATTTTAGTTTAATTTACCGCCTGCCGCATTACAACACAAAAGCCGCCCCAAAGTTACTTGAGACGGCTATAGTATTACTTCAAGAACATTACCTCATAGCACGAAGACTTAAGGAATATCCGGTAAAACGACTATGTCACTTAACCTCTGCCAATTACGGGGATTACAGTTAAAACAACGCTGTCATTTCAACATTAACATCTTTTTAACGCTTACAAATGCTTTAGTGTCAGTTTTACCTACTGCCACCATTCTGTAGATGTAAACACCGCTTGTAAGATTGAGTGAATTACCATTAACATCTAATGTATAATATCCTGCTGACTGTTCTGTTTTAATTAAATCAGCAATTTTTTCTCCCGTTATTCCGTACAACTCAATTGTTACATTTGCATCGAACGGCAATTGATATTCAATCTTTGTTGACGGATTAAATGGATTTGGATAGTTTTGCTTTAAGCTAAATTCTTTTGGTGTAACGAGCTCAACTTTTACTTTTATTACTTTAGAAAATTCAAATTGTCCATCGTTGTCGAGTTGTTTTAATCTGAAAGCAAAGTTACTGCCTGCATTTGTGTTATCCGTAAAAGAATAATTTTTTGGAGAATTAGAATTTCCGTGTCCTTGAACAAAACCGATCTTTTCCCAATTCAATTCTTCGGTATTGTTATTTACATTTGCTCTGTGAACTTCAAATCCGAAGTTATTAATTTCTGTAGCAGTTTGCCAGTTTAATATTATTTCACGTTTTTTAGATGTTGCAGTAAATGATGTTAATTCTACGGGTAGTGCACCACCCTCACCCAGTGTCCAATCAGAAAATGTTGTAACTCCATTTATACTTACTGTATTTGTTGTTGTGTTAATTGTAAATGGTGAAGGAAATGCCCAACCGCTACTATATCTGCCGAGCTCGTATAACAATTCGTTTCCAACAACATGAGCATCTAAATAATTAAATGTTAAATCAGCAGATGTCAATCCGCTATTTGTTAATGTCCAATACATTTGGAGAACATTAGAGCCAACAGCATTAGGATGAGAAGTACCGACAGATCTTACTGTAAAGTCGCCAGTTCCGGTGGCTACCAAATCAACAGGTGTATATCCAGTAGAGGTTCCAACCTCAAAAGTTTTATTCCCTGTAAAGGAGTTTTTTCTAAGACTTCCGACGATATGACCGCTTGTTCTGGAAACCGTTCCAGTAGAACCTAATGTTAAAATATTAATACCCGTGGTAATGTTTCCGCTTGTGAGAGTAAGAACACCACTAACTGTTTTATCAGCGTTCAGCGATATACCATTGGAGTTGTTAATTGTAAGATTCGTAATCGAAATGCCAAATTCACTTCCGGTCGTTTGTGCAACCGTTGCTCCATATTCCAAACCTGTGTAACCAGTAACATTACTTAAATTTGTATAAGTATTATTCCCTGCAAGGGTTAACATATTACTAACCGTAACTGGATTTGCAACTGTAACACTCACAGAATTATTTAATTTCAAATTATAAAATGTGCTTGGAAGATCAGTGCCACCAAGTGTGTTTTGAGCGGTCGTACCGTTAAGTTCAATGCTGCTTGTTCCTGAATTATATGTTCTTCCGCCGGCGTGTCCATTGGCGTTTGACCCATTTAATTGGATATTGCCACCCACTTTTATTGTGAAGGAACCAAAATTTATTATCAACGAAGTATTAGTTGCTGCTGTGATACGAGGGAAAGCAAGAATACCTGCTATATCAACATTTGATTTGAAAGTGTGAGTATTGGAACCTGCAGCAGTTAGATTTGTAATTGCCGCAATTTCAACATTACTAAATGGAGAACCTGCAATGCCATCAATACCTTGGGTCACGGTTGTAGTTGTTGGACTTCTGAACGATACCCAAGAAGTTGGTGCAAAGGTATAACTTGCAAAGTTATTATATTGATATGAAAACGGTAAAGTTGCCGCTCCTGTTTGAGTTTCGTTAGCATTTACACGTGCGGTACCATTTAGTGTAAATGTTCTACCAGCACCAGATGCTACAAATCTATTTGCGCTGCTGCTGGCAGAAATTGTTCCCGTTGAAGCTACAAAAATATTACCTGATACTGTGCAGGTTACACCATTTCCATAAGCAAGTATTCCTTGTGTTACAGTAATGCTGGTTGCTAATCTATTTTCTGCTGGACTCCAGGTTTTAGCTGTGCCTGCAGTGGTAGCGTTGATAACAAGATTAGGATAATTTATGTCAGCAATTATCTGTCCACCCCCTTGGTATTCAATTACAGCACCTGAGCTATATGTATAAACTGGGAAACCTGAAGCGACTATGGGTAAAGCTGTTGCAAATGTTCCATTAAAAATAATTTTGCCGGTACCATTCAAAGTAAGTGCGGCAAACGAAGTATTAGCCGTTCCTGTTCTGGCCATAAATGCAGTAACTATAAGGGTTGCACCATTTTGTATCGTTAATATTCCAGTGTTTGCAGGCCCGCCATCTGGTCTTAAACCGCTCGTGTTTGTTACCGAAAGAGTACCTGAAGTAATTGTAATCTCACGTGCTTTAACATTTGTAGAAGCTGTTCCTATAATTCCACTTGGTAAGTCAACTTCAAATCTTAACCCAGTTCCTATTGCTGCCCAAGGAGTACCAAATAATACACCATTGGTTGTTCTTTTAAAAACCACTCTTGCAGTGGCGTCTGCCGTACAATCAATAATCGTTTCAATTGTTGGTGTTGCATCAGCATTTAGTGTTCCATAGATATTTAAAATTGAATTTGTCCCACCCATTATTACTCTTTGTGCAGCATTGCTGACTGTTAAGTTATTACACTCAACAGTAGTACTTGCTGGTATAGTTATGTTGTGAGTAGTTATCGATACATTATCATCTGCATCCGGAATTCCATCAGCATCTGTGCCTGAACTGAGAGTCCAACTGCCTGGAGCGCTCCAATTTCCGGTTGCTAAACTTGTAAAAACTCCTTGCCCAAAACAAATCTGAACAAAAGCGACAACGAATAAAAATGTAAATATTTTTTTCATAAGAGCCTCCAGAGTAAAAAAGTTAATTTCCTCAAGTAAAGGAAGTGGCTTTGCCAATTATTAACTCGCTAATAAGGCACGTGTAGAGATATCAGAATTGTAAATGAGTTTAAATTAGAATTAGCAATGCTCGTTAAATAATAATCGTTCATTTTAATGCACCACTTAAATATATAAAGTATCTGATTAAAAAACAAAAGACTCGGCTAAATTTTTTGTAATAACTCTTTAAAAATGTCAGTATTTATAACTCCATAGAAATGTCAGTATTAATTTAGTAAATAAGTTAATTAAAGTTTTGTTTTAGGGTAACGTAAAGGAGGGCGTAGCCCGACCCGTCTGCCGCCGAGGCAGGCTGTAGTTACCCTAAAACTGCTGCAAAAAAATTCCGCTCTTTATCCTCTCTTATTTTTTGATTCATTCTTCTTCAAGGATAATCTTTAGGTGCATGATGTAGTTTATATCCTTTCTTGCTTGGTGA
>PNNF01000051.1 GCA_013824085.1 Chlorobiaceae bacterium
AATTCTTCTTTGGAATGATACGAGCCTTGCTGAATAAGATTAAGGAATCCCAAAATGCCATTCATCGGAGTTAGAATTTCGTGACTCATATTGGCAAGGAATTGGCTCTTAATTTCATTTGATTTTACTGCTTCAAGTGCGAGTTGATCTGATTTTTGTTTTTCTAATTTGAGTTGCTCTTGTGCTAATACTCGCTCTTCTTCCAAGTATATTCTTCCAGTAATGTCCTGAATATTACCTTCAAAAAAATATTTATTTGTCTCTTCGTCTTTTACGATGCGGTCATTAAGCAGAACAACTATTTTGCTTCCATCTTTCTTTTTTAAGCTCAAGTTATAATTAGTAATTGAACCTTTTTTTTCGAGGAGTGAAATTAGTTTTTCTCTCTCTCCGGGATAATAGTAAATATGTTTTTCAAGATTAAGAGCTTTTATTTCATCTGACGAATTGTAGCCGAGCATATGAATGAGTGCTCTATTGACGGTAATAAATTTTCCATCAAAAGTAGTTTGAAAAATTCCTTGTGGCGAGTTTTCAATGATGTTACGATATTTTTTTTCAGAGACATTTATTCTAAAAGATTTTTCTGCAAGTTCTGATCGTAGCTTAAAATTTACTGCACTTCCAACCACCGAAATCACACTTAAGAAGAGAACAAAAATTACAGACTCAAATAAATTGGGTAGAAAATAAATTTGGTTTTCATTTATCAAAATTGCAGAAGCAAAAACAATGTTGTAATAGATTGCGACTATAATTTGATTCTTAACTTCCCAACTTAAAAATAATGCAGATGTGAAAATCATTAACCCAACAATTTGTGAATTAACGATGAGTGTATCTGGCATTAAGAAAATCATATAGCCAGTGGAAACAATAATTGAGAGGAGCAAAGTGTGAACTAATATTACGGGATTTTTTAGTGCGTGCTTTGTATTGAGAATTACAAGAATTACAAAAGCAATTAACGTTGCTAAAAGTCTTGTAACATATACTTGCAATGAGTATTCAGAATAATATCGAACTTCAAACACCATCGAAAATAAACCTGATATCGCTATCAATAAAGTAATTACCTTTAGCGGAATTATCAGATACTCTTCCGACTCTTTTTTGATGTAAGAATATTTCTTTGGGTCAAAAAGATTTGACGGATCAGTTAAGAAATTTAAGAGCGAATATTTTTTGTCTTGTCTTGATTTATTCAATTTATTATATCCGAATTACTTTAGAAAATGATTTAGATATTCTTACATTCAAATTAGTATTTTAAAAAAATTATTCAAAGAGCTATTAAATGCAAGATTTTTTATATTCAATTGACTTAAACTTATTTTATTTTTTTAATCACACTCTTTCAAATAAACTTTTCGATAGATTCTTTTCTCAAATTACACAAGTTGACAATTGGTTCATAGCCTATATAATATTAATTGGTATTTTATTTTTTAAAGGAGGCACAAGAGGAAAAATTGCGACATTGATGATCATCCTTCTTATCACTGCTTCAGACCAGACTGGATTGCTGATTAAAAACTTTTTTGAGCGCGTTCGTCCATGCAATGCTCTTACAGATGCGTTGTTGCCAATAGGTTGCACAGGTGCGTATTCATTCCCTTCAAATCACGCTCTCAACAATTTTGCTGCTGCATTTTTTTTCTATAAACTTTATCCAAACTTAAAATATGTTCTGTTCATCTCTGCATTTCTAATTTCTTTCTCGAGATTATATCTGGGTCTTCACTATCCTTCTGATTCAATAGCGGGAGCAATGTTAGGTATTGGAATTGGTTATTTGTTTGTCTTGTTACAACTGAGGATAGAAAAATATTTTGAGAATAGAGGAAATAAAAAACCCACGAGTTAGATCGTGGGTTTTAATTTTTTTTAATTAAGATTAATTAATTAATTCCAACTCTCTCTTAGTCTGCGATAAGCTGAGAGAAAAAATCCAAGAGTTATCACAATAATTCCAAGCCAAACTAAATTAACGAAAGGTTTAATTGCTGCGGTAATACTTAAAACTTCAGCTGATCGAGTTGCGTGAACATCTTCAGCACCAGTAATATTATTAAGAATCAACACTGCATTTTTAGAAGTCATATCGATATTAGCTAATTCAATTTTGAGATTTGCTTCTTTCAATTCAACGGGCACACTTAACAAACCTTCGCCATCTCTTTTAGTAATAGCATCAATGTCATAAGATTTTCCGCCGAATTCAATTTTTAATTTAGCGCCCATAGAAAATTCGCCACCTGCCATCATTACTTCCATATCTGGTCTAATAAATTCGACGTAAGTAATTTTTGCGCCAAGTGCTTCTACTTGTTTACCAACTTCTAAAGTTACTTCTTGTCCGTGTGAGTGATTCTCTTCACCAGCTCTTCCGTCTTCATAGCCAAGAGGTGCAACATAGAAATCCTTAAACCAACCTTGTAAAATATCTGGCTCACGCATTAAGCTATTGTTAAACTCAGAAATATACATTACAGGACGAACATTATATTTTTTGTTTCCATATTCAACATCAATATTGAAAGCGTATTTTGCGCCGCCTTGAATTGGTTCGAATCCAGTAAAGACCATTGAATATCCGAATGCTTCTTGCTTCTCGCCTTTTACTAAATCAATCTCTTTCGTTGCACTATATCCAGCAGAGCCAACAACACCAAGTATAAACAACGCTATACCGATATGCGCAATGTAAGAACCGATTTTAATTTTGTTTCCACGCACCACTCTGTAACCAATCTCAACATTCACGAACAGAGAGAAAGCTGCAGATGTAGCAAGTAGAATCATCATTATATCATAAACTTTTCCAAACACAATTAAGATAACCGCAAATATTCCTGTTGCTATTAATGAGTTTCTTGATTTGCTTAAAATCTCTGATCCTTTAGTTTCATTCCACTTTAGCAGAAGACTAAGCCCATTCAAAATACCCACAATTATCGCTATCGGAATGTGCATTTCATCATAGAATTTAATTTCAACTGATTGCCCAAATATTGGAGCTGAAGTTCCAACCAACACGATTAAAGCTGACGCTCCAACAACAACTGCTGAAGTGAAAAGTGCTAGCTCACGCGAAAGTAGATTTTCATCTTTAACTACAAATTGATTTAAACTTTTCCATCTATATGCAATCATTCCAATGCCGAGCGACAAGAATGAAATAATAAATACTAGAAGAGTTATGTAAACCAACGCACCGGGACTAACGAATGAATGGACAGAAGCGTCGCCGAGCACACCACTACGCGTTAGGAACGTTGAATAAAGCACTGTAATAAAAACGAGAATACACAAGATTAAATTTGTTTTTGCAAATCTTCCTGTGCCGCCTTTTTCTTGGCTATGCCGCTGCACCAACATTGTATGAATAGCAGCCACACCAATTAACCAAGGGACTAAACTAGAATTTTCAACTGGATCCCAAGCCCAGTAGCCACCCCAACCGAGCACACCATAAGCCCAATAACCGCCTGTCATTATTCCGAGCGTCTGAAGTCCCGTAGCTGTTAATGTCCAAGGAAATGATTGTCTAACCCAGTCAGAATAATCATTTTTCAAAAGAGCTGCAATTGCGAAAGCAAATGGAACAGCTGCTAAAGCCCAGCTAACGAATAATAGTGGTGGATGAAGTTGCATCCAGAAATTTTGTAATAATGGATTCAATCCTTTTCCGTGAATCACAAATTCATTTATTGATATTCCGGAATTAGCGAGCAATGTATAAATCTCATGATTTATCTTAACAAAATTAGTTTCGCCCGAGTCATTCGTGAACATAAAGTTTTGAATGAAAGGTAAGTTCAAGTGGGCGGGGTTAATATGTTTTAGATCTATAAAGGCTGCTTCTGCCCATAAATAAGCAAAAGGATTTTTTAGAGGAGGTGTAATCATAGCAATTAAAAATGTAACAGTTAAAACAAAAACTGTCATCACTTTGGGTTCAAGTTCTCCTCTTTTAGCTGTGTAAGATTGAAGGAAAATACCGACAATAACTGTACACAAAATCCAGAACATAAAACTTCCTTCTTGTCCTGCCCAAAAAGTTGAGATAAGAAAGCCAAGTGGAAGTTGATCATTACTATAATTGTAAATGTATTTATATTGAAATTGATTAGTTAAAATCAAAAACAAAAAATAAGCACAAGCTACAATAATCAGCATCGCCATACCGTGATAAGCGAGGCGTGCATAATTCAATGTATTTTTTGCACCGCGAAAAGATAAATAGTACATTATCAATGAGAACAAACTCAGAACAAATGCAAGCGTAACCAATATACTGCCGGCCATTTAGCACTCCTTATAATTAAAATTAAAATCTACATTGAAGCAGATTTCGGATCTTTTACATCTTGATATTTTGAAGGACACTTCGTCAAAATATTTTTTGCGTGGAAGTAACCATCTCTATACATTCCTGTAACCACAACGCTTGTAGCAACTTCAAAGTTGTTTGGGATTGCTCCATCATAGACAACTTTCATTTCATTGCCACTAACATCTTTCATCGTGAAGACGAAATTTTTATTTTGATCAGTCTCGTGACCTTTCTCTTTCACCCAACTACCAGTAGCTTTAATCATTCTCTCTTTAGATTTTACTTTTGAAAAATCACTCTCATACTGAAGATTAGTTTGAGTGAATAAGTAAATCATAAGTGAGAGAAAAACGACTACCATAACTCCACCAAAAATGTGTTTCTGTTTCATTTTTTTTCTCCTTCATATTCTTTTTCAATTTTTTTAATTCGTTTGTCTAAGCTAAATAAATATAGAAATATTCCCGACCAAACTATCAATACGATAATGAGGACGATATAGATTGCATTATTTGTAAAAAAGGAATAGAGACCTTCCAAGTAATACCTCAAATTAATTGTTTATTAAATTTTTCTTTTATCCAATGAGATTTATAACCTATCTGCCACATCCAATAATAGAGGAGCGAAAAGCCCGCCAATGACAAATAAAAAATCAGAAGCATATTCGCATTCATATGAAAATCTACAACTGGTCCCGAACTAACATCATCAGCCGAGCCGGGATGAAGCCCTTTCATTATGCGTGGCATAATGAAGATAAAAAATGGGACAGTAACAAATGCGATTATCGAATATACCGCTGAGAGTGCCGCTCTTTTTTCTTCTTGTTCAATTGCTGACCGCAGAGCAAAGTAAGCTCCGTAAATTAGCATCAACGCAAAGATGCTCGTTTGTCTGGGATCCCAGCTCCAAAAAGCACCCCAAGCAAATTTAGACCAAACTGCTCCGGTTACAGTTGCCAAAATACAAAAGACCATACCCAGTTGTGCTGCAGTATATGCTTTCGAATCATCCAGCAAATTCTTTTTTCTCAAATATTTTATCGAATATATTGTTGACATCAAGAACGCAATAACTGTTATCCAAGCCGTTGGAACGTGAAAGAAAATGATCTTAGCATTCTCTTCAAGCCCTGGTATTAACGGGAATTGATACCAATAAATTGGATTCTCAACTATGGGAAATGCTATTCCCGCAATAGAGACGAAAGAAATAATCAAAAATAATAATATTTTCCAAATCATAGAGTTTAAATTATTGTTAATTGTCAAAAATTGCTAATCTTTCCAAATAAAGTCAAATAATAAATAGGACGCTGAGATCATTATCACATTGTAGCTCAATAAAACACTTAGTTCTACTATTCCTTCTTCAAATTTTGTGCCATCCATCGACATTTTAGTAAGCTCTATTAAAATTAATATTAAAGGAAGTAAAATTGGAAAAGAGAGAACCGGATACAAAGTTCCTTTTGAGCCTGCTTTAGCAATTATCGACGCAATTATTGTCGATGAAATTGCAATCCCAATGTTTCCTAGAATAAATCCTGTGTAAAATAATAAATGACTTTTAATAACGAACGATTCAAATAAAATATTATATAAAAATGCGACTACAATGTTCATCGAAAAAACAAGAATAATATTGAAGAGAAGTTTTCCCGAAAAAACAGTAGTTGGAGATGCGATTAACTGTAGTGTTAATGCTGTCCCTCTTTCCTCTTCTGAGACGAACGCTCTTGAAAGTCCTGACATTGCAGTAAAAAAAATCACAACCCAGAAAAGTCCGCCACTCAAATAATCACTTATTGTTTCGCTGCCGATTGAAAATAAGATAACGCTTATAGTAACAAGAATAAACATCGCCAGCGAATTGATTGCGTAACGTGTTCTTATCTCTGAAGCTAAATCTTTTTTATATAACCAATATGACTGCATTTAATTTTTATATTCTTTTAGATTTATTATTCTTGAACAGATCGCCAAATCACTCTCTTCATTTGATGCAATCAAAATTAAGCACTGCTTTCCCAATTCAGAAATAATCTCATAGACTTTTTCTTTTCCTTCTACATCAAGATTTTCTGTCGGCTCATCAAGAATAACAATTACAGGTTTATGAATCATTGAAAAAATAAATTTTACTCGTTGCTTCATACCAGACGAATATGTTTTGAGTAGATCATTTTTTCTTTCATAAAGTCCAAATTTAGTAAATAGAGAATCTAATTTTTCTTGGTCTAAATTTATTCCCCGAATCTTAGAAAAAAAATGGATATTTTCTTGGGCTGAAAATTCATCATAAAGTACTAAGTAAGGTGAAACAAATCCGACATGATTGTGAAGATTTTCCATCTCAACTTTTTTTCCGTTAAATAAATGCTCAACATTTCCTTGCGTTGGAGAGAGTAAGCCCGCCAATATTTTCACAAGAGTAGATTTGCCAGAGCCATTCGGACCTGAAATACCAACGATTTCATGAGCATTAAAACTTAAATTAATATTTTTGAAAATTAATCTACGCCCAAAAATTTTTGTGAGTCCAACAACATTTAAGGAAAAATTACTCATTGATAATTACCAACTTCCCGTTCAAAGATTCTTCACCAATTTTTATTGAATAAATATAAACACCGCTTCCCATTTTTTCACCATTGTTATTTCTTCCATCCCATTTAACAACACGTTTATTATTGTCTTCGGTAATTAATGACTCGAATGAATAAACAAGCTTCATCGATGACGAATAGATTTTTAATGAAGCATAACGCTCTTGAGAATTATTTACGGGGAGTTTAATATTTTCATGAACTTTACTCAAGAAGGGATTTGGATAAGCATAATCAAACTCTTCAGTAACACGCGAAGAATTTAGTAGTCGGTTATTTAGTATTTCTAATCTTTGCCAATCGCCACTTGAAAAAATAAATTTAGAGCTATAATCAAAAATAAGATTATTTGAACCTCTCGGATTATAAAAAAGTGTGTAGGTAAAATTATAATTTTTTAATGGATTAATATTTGCGGAGTCGATATCTGTATTGACGATAGCCGCATGAAATGTATCTCTTGGCGATGAAAAATTATTTACAAACGTTAAATAATTTATTGATGTCGGTTTTGCAGAAGTATAATTTACTCGTGCTTGATTTATGTTCTGCAATAAATCTGAACTGAATAAACTATTGATAACTGGAAATTTTAATGCGTCTGTAAAATATTGATTTGACTTTGTTCTGTAATTAGTAAAAAATATCCACTCAGCAAATTCGGGATATAGTTCAGCAAAAGATGAACCTCTTTCTTGCAGACTAAAATCAATTGCATTCAAAGCTCTGTGCGAACCAAATAATTCCCACTGTCTTTTAATTAAATTATGATCAAATTTTTTCTGTAGAAAAAGATTCCAGATCGCTTTGTCGTAACCAGCAGTATTTGGAAAAGCTCTTCCTGTGTCAAAAAAAAAGTCATCGATGTAAGCGACATAATCATTAACATCGGGGAATACAAATTCTTCCATTGCTGTTGCGGAGATTTCATAAAAATATCGATCGACAATTATTCCGCCTTCATCACGAATCGGATAATTCCCCAACTGAATTGCGTGAAGAAATTCGTGTGCCGCTGTTACTCTTGCCGCTTGAATTCCAGTTGTATAAAATCCAATGAAATCATTATCAACTTCGATGTAAGTAGTGAAAGTATTTGAGCCACTCGAAACTTCTACTTCGGGAATTGTTGAACCATAAACTTGCCCTAAGTTTCCAATATAGACATCATACTTATCGTCGCCACCAAATCCCAAATCGCTTGGAGGTGCGGGATAGCCAATAAAATTAACTGTAAAGTTGTAGGATGAGTCTAGTGCTCTTGCAAAGTCATTGATGTTATATGCAACTGCGTTAACACCTGTTAAATCATAATGAATTCTAAAAAAACCAGACGGCGAAACAATCGAGTTACTTCGCATCGGTCTTCTTAATAAAATTTTTAATTCATCTTTTTGAGTTTGAGAAAAATTTTCAAAATTTATTTTTACGTTTAGATTAAGCTCAAACTGACATTTCGTTTTTTCTCTTGGAATGGAATCTTGTTGAAGTCTCTGAGCAGTAATGAAATTTTTTGTGCTCACAAATTCATGAAAAAGTGAATCAAGAAATTCTTTTGATTGAGCAAAAGTTGCTTGACTAAGAGTATAAAAAATAATTAATAGTAATATTTTATTCAATTGTTAAACTTTTTTAAATATGATAACATTTTCATTTTCTTCGTGTGCAACTAGATAAAATTGTCCGTAAGTCATTCGTCTAATAAAATAACTTCCGATGTTACCAATTTCAGTTACTCTTGAAGTAATCAATCGATTTCTTTTTCGCAAAAACTCAATAGTGCTTAATAAATTTTTATCCGGTAAATATATGAATAATTTGTTCAATGCGTTAGGCTTAAACATTCCCCAAAATAGTTGTTCGGAATTTAATTCTAAAAATATTTCCTCAAGAAATTCATCGTTGATTATCGTTTTTATTTTTTGATTTGCCAAGACAAAAAATGAGCTTTCGCTATTAGTCAAAAATGTGAGTAACAATTCTTGATCTTCATTTCTTAAATCAAACAAACTTGAAAACTTTAACTGAAAACCTTCATCAGTAATTTGTTTTATTGTTTCGTATTGATGAGGAACAGAGTTTACAAAAAATTTTTGTTCCAAAATATTTCCAGATTGTTTCCAATAATGAACATTTGTTTTTTCATCAATCTTTGCTTCTAATACGTTCTCATCAATAACTGAAGTTGTGATTACGTAACGAAAATCTCTGAAAGAAATTACTGAGCGACCAAGTTTTGTATCATTAATAAAAAGAAGATTAATATCAGAAATATTAGAAGTAGAATTTTTTGAGATTCTCAAATCTTCAATTCCGCCTTCTGCATAAAAATAATTTTTTGTGTACTGAAATAAATTTAGATCAACATTTAAAACTTCAATTAATTTTTCGCCGTGATTGTAGAAGTAGAATTTTTTATTGTAACCATCTTCGTCATCAAGATAAAAATTGTTAAAAGATTCACTTAAATTTATTGAATAAAAAAATTCAAAAATTCCATCTTTATTTCTTAGTAAAAAATTTAATTTTTTATTTTTCTTATCAACAAAAAAAAGATCGATTATTCCATTTGCTGCATAATCGAAATAGCGAATAATATCGGGATTGCCGCCGACAGAAATTTTTGGTTCTTCCCTTAAAGAAATTAAATTTGTTATCGTATAAACTTTACCATTGCTGCTCAACGATATTAATCCATTAACAAATCTGCTGTAGTAAGGAATTAAATCAACTAATCCAGTTTTTTCCAAATAGCGAATCTCGTCAAAAAATTCTGTTTCATTTTTTTTTAATATAACTGAGACGAAAGAATTTTTTTTATTTAAATATGCTAGGTCAATTTCTCCATCTCTATTAAAATCTGCATAAATAAATTTATCAACTTCAGAGTTTGTTGGGACGCTCTGTTGTTTTGAATATGATGAATAAGCATCTCCATAAATTATTTTTATTTCATCTCCGGAAGAGAAGAGAATATCTGGATAAGTATCAAGATTAAAATCAAAAGTTTGAATTGAATTAATTCTTTTTTGAAACTGCATACTCCTAACGATTCTGAATTCACCTCTTCCATTATTAATGAAAAAATTCAATGTTTGTTCGATAAGATCAAAAGCGAGAAGATCAATAAACTCGTCGCCATCGAGATTAATAAAAATCGATTCGGAGAAAATTTTATTAGAAACAATTTTTTCTTCAATTAATCTTGAAGATTTTTTTCTTAAAATAGAAAGTCCATCGAACGCGGGACCCGAGACAAGAATTTCTTTAACTCCATCATTGTCAATATCAGCAACAGCAATGTTTTCGGGGAATGAATTAAATCTGATAGAATGATTTATTGAAAGATAACCGTTAGTAGCAAAGCTGCTCAATCCAACTCTTCTTGCTTTTCTTGAAACAAAAACATGGTAGAGAATTTTATTATTGTGATCAGTGAAAGCTTCAATAGAGCTAATTGGAAATTGAGTTGAAGTTTTTCTCGCGGAGTTTAACTGCCCTTGAATTTCACCAGTTAGAGTAGAAATATTTTTTTGATTTAATGAGAGTAGAACGATATCGGAATATTTATCGTGATTGAAATTGAGCGAAGAAATTTCATCAAATCCCTCATCAACTTTAAATTGATCATATTTACAAAAACCATTGATTGGAATTTGAGAATAAATTTTCTGCGTAAAGAAAAGTACAAGAAGCAGAAAAGAGAGTTTACTTATTGCGGTCTTTAAGGCGATTTTCCCTTCGGTATAATGCTTCATCAAATCTTCTTTTTTCGTCTTCGGTTTCAGGGGTAGCTGGTGGCACAATCATTGGTTTACCAACAGAATCAACACTAACAAATGTCAAGAACGCAGAGTTAGAATGTAATTTTGAACCTTCCTTAAATTTTTCTGCATATACTTTCACTCCAACTTCAAGTGATGTATTAAAAACTCTATTCACAGATGAAACTAAAGTTACGGCATCTCCTAATTTAATTGGGTGATGAAAATCAATTCGATCAACGGAAGCAGTAACACAAATATTTTGAGAGTGTTTAGCAGCGCAAAGTGCAGCACAAATATCAATCCAATGCATCAACTGTCCACCCAACAAATTCCCAAGCTGGTTCGTATGTTGAGGCAGAACCAATTCAGTCATAGTAATTACAGATTCACTAATTTTTTTTGTAGCCATGCTTCTTAACTTCCTTGCAATGATGCTTTCAAATTAGTAATTCTTTCATAGTTTGGATCGGTCGGAAATTTTATCAAAAAATTATTTATCTCTTTTATTGCTTCATCAGTTCTATCTTTAATTAACAATATTTGGATCATATTGTAAGCTGCTCTTGAAGCATAAGGAGTGTCGTGATAAACTTCCATTATCATTTCATAATAAAATAAAGCGGCGTTGTAGTATTCCATTCTTTCATAAATCTCTGCAGCATTAAATTCTTTCATTGCAAGTTTATCGCTAAGTTCTGAAATTTTATTTTCAGCTTCTTCAACACGTTTATCTGTTGGGAAAAAATCTATGAATGCTTGAAATTCTTCGTTAGCTTTTCTTGTAAATCTTTGGTCTAAAGGATATTTGGGTGAAAGCTGATAATAACATTCTGCAAGCATGAATTGTGCTTCTGCTACGAGTGGACTGGCAGTCATATTATTAATTAATCTACTAAATTCAGAAGCAGCTATTAAATATTCGCTTCTTTCAAAACGGCTCATTCCTAAATAAAACTGTGCGTCATCAACAACTTCGCTGCCGGGATATTGAAGTGTAATTGCTTCAAATTCTCTCATTGCTTCGAGTGTGTTCTCGTCATCAAAGAGTGATTTAGCATATGCAAAACGTTCATCTGCTGTCATTGCAGAAGTTTGTACTGTTGATGCACAAGAGTTGAGCGCCAAAGTAAGAACTGATAAAATAATTACAGAGAAAACATTTAATAGTGGTTTTGTAAATCGCATTTAATTCTTTTGTTGATATTAAAATTATCCACAAAATTACCTAAAGATTATCTTGCTTCAAAGATAAAATTTTTCACCTACTTCTTACGCTGAAGAAGAGATAAATGGTAATTGCGGCTGCACTGATTAGAGCTATTGGTTCTATGATCGATGAAAAAAATGGTGGCTCAGGAATAGTATCTTTTGTAAATGGGAATCCTTCTGAAATAACTTCATTAACAGAAGAGTAATCTAAAGTATCTTTATGGGTGATTGAAAAATTTTTTGTTGAATTAGTTTCTCCAATTAAATTCAGTGTCCCCTTTATGTTAAGTCTTCGCTCAACTTTATGATCTCCAAATATTGATATTCTAAACGGCTCACTAAAATTTGTAACAACTCTTTCAAAACTCAATATCAATTTATTTTTCTGCCCAGATTCTAAAAACAAAAAATTCTTTCGGACGTTTGATAAATTTGTAATAATTCTGTTTTCAAAAATTTTATAATCACCAACCAAATTAAATTGAACAAAGAGATCGTCGTCAGTCTTGACGAAGTCATTCATCACTACTGCAACGGAGTCAGAGAGTTCAAAAAATATTTCAATGTTAGTTTTTTGTTGAGCAAAACTTGAAATATTTAGAACCACTAAAAATGTTATTAGAATTATTTTTTTCATAAACTAAAAGTAACAATAAAGAGAGAATAAAAATATTGCGAATATTTACTGCGAGGAAGAAAGGAGAAAAAAAATTCTCTCTTTTCTTCAAGTAATTTAAAATTATTTTATACTCAGAATTTTTTTCAATGTTGGTTCATCAACATTAAGCAATTCTGATTTGGGTAATCTTGAAGTCAGTGTTCTCCAATTTGGGTCTTTATCAAAGACATGTTTGAGCATTGGTAAAGCTTCATAAATTTTTCCATTGTTAATTAAAGTGATTGCAGCCCAATATTTCATTTCAACATTTTCGGGAAAAAGTTTTGAAGCGAGAGCATATTCTTTCATCGCTCCTTCCATATCTCCTTTTTCAATAGCGAGATCGCCTTTGTTCATATGTTCATAAGCTCTGTGCACTTTTACTAATCTTTTCAATTCGTTCACAGGATCTTTATGATCTTCAACTCTCAGATCCATTAATTTATCTTCCCAAATTTTTCCGCTCGCTTCGCCTTTATAAATAATTATCGAAGCAGATTGCTGACCACGAATATCGCCACCTTCCGCTTGCGCTGCTTGAAGTGCTGCAATCATTCTTTCAGCGAGTGGCTCATTACTTTTTTGAAAAGCGTCAGACATCTTATCCCAAACTGTATTCTTCAACATCATATTTGCTTGAACGGAAAAATTCTTCTTGTTAATATGACCCGCTTCATCAATACACTTTTTGCCTGTGTAAGCTGCTGTTATTCCTTTGTTGTTCATTACTGCAAGCTGTCGGAAATCTCTCCCTTCATCTAAGTAAATTAAACTATCAACAACTTGCTGCGGTGAAAGTCCTTGCTTCAAAAGTTCAAGTCCGCGAAGACCAAACGAAACATTTACAAAAGATTGCGTTGCTATTACTCCCACGCCTGCTTCACCCCAAGCCACGATTGAACCAACAGAGAACCAATGCGATTGTACAGCCACTCCCATTTCTCCTGTTATTGAATCTCTTGCAATGATTGAATAAGTATGAGCAAATGGTTGGCTATAAAATGTTTGTGAAAAATTTTCTACTGTAATGATTAAAGCGATTAGAAGTAAAAAAAATGATTTCATAGAAACTCCAATTATTATATAAAGATAATTTAACTTTTTCTAAACTGTTCTCCCATAATTTTTTCTGTAACTTTTTGTCTTGCGCAATTATTGCCATACCTTTTGCTTAACATTTGTTAAAATATTTTCTAGTATTGTTTTTTTTTACAGAAGAAGTTAAAAAGACTGATATTGCTGCACTTCCTTCATGCAAGACACCACCAATTCCAAAACCTTTCATCAACAGCTTTGTACTTATACACCGGGATGAAGAGAATTTGATTTAACATTTGTTTGTAACAAATGTTCTGCAAGTTCATTTGGAAAAAATATATTTGCTAATTTTGATTGTGTATAAGAACCATAACTATTAAATTTTTGTCGCGAAGTGAACGAATCAAAATCTATGGCTCCAAGTATTGAATTTGAAAATTTTGTTGATCATTATAAAGAAGCACTTCTGAAAAAATACCCACATTTCACAGAAGTAATTAACCGACTGGGATGAAAATAAGAACTACCGCTAACAGCGGGACCTGAAGCACAACTCCTCTTTTTCTCCGCAAACGACCACAAACCACAAAAAAATGGCCTTGTTTAAGCCAGTTTATGCATGGTTGTTTAAGATTTTTTAATTTGAAA
>PNNF01000052.1 GCA_013824085.1 Chlorobiaceae bacterium
TCTTCTTGAATACGATTATCTCTTACAACTTCAACGCGGATATCTTTATTTGCTGTGTTGTTGGGATCAAAATCTGCCCACGAACCTAAAGAAGGATCTTCAGCAAAATATGAGAGATAAATTAATGCAATAATTACAACTGCGAGAACTGGGACAATAAAATTGTTTCGTTTTTTCATATACATCCAAAATTAATTTACAAAGATAATTTTTTTTTGAAAACTTAAACAATAAAAACAAAAATTTTTTTTGATAAAAATTTGGTAGCAAAAAAAAGAGTGATTTTACTGAACGGAAATGAAATCTACTTAAAAATTACGAATCAGCAATTGCGGTTTTTTGTTACATATCAGAAAATAAATTTCTAATCCTTTACTACTCTCAATTTGAAATAAACTTCTTCGGGTGAAAAAAATCCTGCGAAGAATCTTTCATAAATTACTGGCTCAATGTTTACGATTGCATCAGCCCACTTGAGCAGAGCAAAGTTGGAAGTGATAAATCTTTTCTCAATAATTTCAAACTGAGCTTTTCCTTCATAATTAGTGCGGTGATTTAGTTTCCACTTCTCATAAAATTTTAATTTGCGGTTGCCAATAAATTCATAGTTATCAAAAGTTCTAATTGAGAAGGGAATTTTGTGGTCAGGTTCGCCGAAGTATTTTGTGTTCAAAAAAAATGGAGCGTAAACAATTATAGTAGCATTTGGTTTTGAAATTCTATAAAGCTCGGTGACTGTTTTATGAAAACTGTCAAGATGTTCAAGAACATGTGAGCAATAGATTTCATCAAAAAAATTTTCTTCAAAAGGATAAGGGAACGAGTTGATGTCGTGAATCATATTTCCGCCATAGTCAACAATGTCAAGATTAACATATCCTTGTTTGATATCTTTTCCGCAGCCAAGATTTAGTTTGTTCATTTTGTCCATTTGAATTTTTCTAAGATTAATAAATAAAAAACAAAAATAAGATTTAGTGGGATAAAATTACTTAGAAAACTAACTTGAAGTAAATTTTGTTAAAAAAAATTTTTGAAGTTAAAAAATGGGAATGCAATTTAAAATAAAAAACCCGCTCATCTCGGAGCGGGCTTTACATCTGATTTTGCAATTTCAGATCAGTTGAACGGAATGACAGGGAAGTTAACACCTTTCAAGCTTACAAGATCAACATCAACTTTGGCGATTCCTATGTCAATCAAGCCAAGTTCTCTTGCGGCTGCTTTGGAAAGATCTAAATGTCTTCCTCTAATAAAAGGACCTCTGTCATTAATTCGAACAATTATTGAAATATTATTTTTGGGATTAGTAACTCTGAGTAGTGTCCCAAATCTTAAAGTTTTGTGAGCAGCGGTAAATGCTTCCTGATCAAAAATTTCTCCATTGGCAGTTTTTCTACCGTGAAATCTTGGACCATACCAGGAAACTTTCATTTCACCTTTGGCAACAAAATTAACTATCGTTGTTGCGGCTGAGTTAGCCTCATCCACTGCAGGAGTCACTTCTTCTATTTTCGGTTCAGGACTTGGAGCAATTTCATTCACTGCTGTAAATCCTACTAAAATTAGAAGAAGGGAAAACACTACAACTTTTGTTAATGAGTTCATTGTTCCTCTTTCATTATTACAAAAAACGTGTTGCTAATTTATCAAGTCAAGTTGACTTGCTCAACCCTCAAATTAAACATTAACAAAAGTTAATCTTTTTTAGAACATTAGACTATTTCCGTTTTTTGGTCGGGTTCTATCTAAATAATAGAATCTCAAAACATGAAATTAGATTTTCGGATAGAGTGGGAGAGCTGTGGAGGGTTGAGGAATGTCTTTAACCGAACGCCAAAGTTTTCCGCCCTTCTGCAGATTAATAAAAATACCAACGTTGCTCATAAATTTTGAGAAATCCATCTTTCACAAAATAGAAATAACAATGACGCACTTTGTTATTAAATAAAAATTGGATTTCTTCTCGTTATATTTAAATTTTAAAACTCAAAAACTTAAAATTTATTTAAATGCCAATATTAGAAATTAATAACTTAACCAAAATATATAATGGTGGAGTTAAAAAAAATGAAATAAAAGCACTCGATGACTTTTCACTGAAAATCGAAGAGGGAACAATCTTTGGTTTGCTTGGTCAAAATGGTGCCGGAAAAACTACGCTCATCAAAATTTTGCTCGGAATTACTTTCCCAACAAAAGGAACTTTCAGAATCTTTGACTCCAACACTAGTCTCGAAGAAGCAAAAATGAAAATTGGGTATCTGCCTGAGAATCATAAGTTTCCAAATTTTTTGACAGGCAACGAAGTATTGAAATATTTTGGAATGATGTCAGGTTTATCTGGGAAATCACTCGAGCTTAAAATTTCCGAAATGTTAGAACTTGTAGATATGACGAAGTGGGGAAAAACAAAAGTTAAAGTATATTCAAAAGGAATGATGCAACGACTCGGCTTGGCTCAAGCATTGATACACGATCCACAACTGATATTTTTAGATGAGCCGACAGATGGCGTTGATCCGATAGGAAGAAAAGAGATTAGAAATTTGTTGATTCTGCTTAAAGAAAAAGGGAAAACAATTTTTCTCAATAGTCATTTGCTTTCTGAAGTTGAATTGGTAACTGACCACATTGCAATTATGAATAGAGGGAAATTGATAAAAGAGGGAAATGTTCTCGAGCTGACAAAAAAAGAAGAAGTTTATAATATTATTCTCGATGTTAATCTTGAGGAACTATTCGGAGAACATTATTTGACCAATAATTCTCTCTCCAAAGTTGCTGACCGCACTTACACCATACGCGTTCAAGACTCGAGCGAATTTAATTTGTTGATTGATAAGTTGCGAGCAAGTGGAGTGACGATAAAAGAATTTTCGCAACAGAAAAATTCACTCGAAGATATTTTTATCTCATTGGTGAATGAAGCAGAGAAAGGGATTAGTAAATGAAAAATATCTGGATAATTATTCTCTTTACTTTGCGCGAAGCAATCTCACGAAAAATATTTTTAGCTTTCGCAATTATTTCTACTCTCGCAATTTTAGGAAATTATGTTGTCGTTACTCTCTTTGTAAGAGACTTAATGAGAACTGTTGCGGGGAGTGAGCAGTATGCTTCGATAGCTGATTTTATTGTTCCATATCAACTTGGCGTTATTTCGACTGTTGCGGGATTGGGAATTATGCTTTCTATTTTTGCTGCATCAAGTTTGATTCAAACAATATTAGAAAAAGGCGCCGCAGATATTTTTCTCTCCAAACCGATTTCAAGAATTGAACTTTTAATGGGAAGATATTTGGGCGGAGTTTTAATCGTCTTCATTAACATAGTTTATCTCTTTGTTGGCATTTGGGGAGTGATTGGATTAAAATTTGATTATTGGAATTTTGAATTTCTCTACATAATTCCGGTCTTAACTTTTATGTTTGCGATTCTTAATTCATTACTTTTATTCTTCGGAGTGTTGACAAATGGTTCTGTAGTTGGAATGATGTCAACATATTTCGTCTATATTATTTTATCGCCAATATTGGCTGCGAAAGATTCTTACATTGAAGCAATGAGTGGAACGTGGCAAAATATCATTGAAGTTTTATATTACATTATTCCCAAAACCGCCGAGTTGCAAAACAACTTGAATGCTTATCTGATTTTTGAAAAAGGCAGCGTTAATCCACAGATAGTAATTACTTCGTTGATGTTTATGTTTGTGATGTTAGGTGGAACAATTCTGGTTTTTAGAAAAAAAGATTATTAAAAAAGAGAGCTTCATTAAGCTCTCTAATCGACTTATTAATTTTTCTTCAAGATATCTCTAATCTCGGTAAGCAATTCTTCTTCTTTTGTTAATTGAGGCACAGAGGACTCTTTCTCTCTTTTGATTGCGTTCAGTGCTTTGACAACAATGAAAAGCGCAAAAGCAACAATTGTGAAAACAAAAATAGCTTGAATGAATTTTCCATAAGCAATATTTGCTTGACCAAAAGTATAACTCAAATTTGAGAAATTAATTCCACCTGTTAGAATTCCAAATATTGGCATTAATATGTCACCAACCAGTGAAGCAACAATAGTTCCGAAAGCAGTACCGATAATAATTCCCGCAGCAAGGTCAATCACATTTCCTTTCATCGCAAAGGTTTTGAATTCGGTTAATAATTTCATTAAGTCTCCTAATTTTATTGTGAACAAAATTATCAAAAGAAAAATCAGAAAAAAAATTATAAACGAATAATAATTCTCTACAAATAGGAGCTTACTTTAATAAATAGTTTCTCCGGTCTGTAGATTTCTTTTTGTGAGGAGAACCGAATTCACTAATTTTGCAACGCACCCATAGCTCAGTTGGTAGAGCATATGACTCTTAATCATCAGGTCGCCGGTTCGAGTCCGGCTGGGTGCACAAAAATAAATTAACAAATTGTTTTTTTATTTGAGAAAAATATTTTCGGACAAAAAAGAGATAATTTTTTTTCAAATGGAACTTCAAATAAATCAATTCACTAAAAAATAATCACAAGACTAAAAATGAAAATTATCATCGGAGCTGACCACGGCGGGTTTCAACTGAAGGAAGAATTAATAAAGATATTAAATAATTTTCACGTTCAGGTAATTGACGTTGGGGCTTTTGAATACAATGGAAGCGATGACTATCCAGACTTTGCTATTGCTGTCGCAAAAATGATTTCCAACAAGGAAGGCGACAAAGGAATTATTATTTGTGGAAGCGGAGTTGGCGCATCGGTTGCAGCCAATAAAATCAAAGGTGTTCGCGCTGCTGTCTGTCACGATACTTACTCAGCTAAACAAGGCGTTGAGCATGACGATTTGAATGTGCTCTGTCTTGGCGGAAGAATAATTGGAATTGAAGTAGCAAAAGAATTATTGAGTGCATTCATTAACGCTAAATACAGCGGTGAAGAAAGACACGACAGAAGATTAAAAAAAGTTTTAGAATTAGAAAAATAATTTATTTGTGAAGCAAATTTTTTATAGCTTTTTGTAGATTTAAAAATTTAAATTGAAATTTTTCATTCAACAATCTTTCAGGTTTTATTTTTTGACTCGCTAACACTGCGTCTGCCCCTTCGCCTAAAATTAATTGCAGTGCAAATTTGGGAACGTTGAACAAAGCAGGTCGCTTCATTTCGATTCCTAAAGTTTTTGCAAATTCTTTCATCGTTACAGGATTTGGAGAAGCCAAATTAAATTTTCCATTTACGTTATTATCAATACAAAAAAGATATCCATTCACTACATCATCAATGTGAACCCAAGAAAAATATTGTTTTCCATTTCCCAAAGGACCACCAACAAACAACTTAAATGGAAGCAGCATCTTTTTCATCGCACCCTCTTCATTGCTCAATACAATTCCTGTTCGCATTGAACAAGTTCTTATACCTAATTCAGATGCTTTCTCTGTTTCCGATTCCCACTCTTTACAAACATCAGCCAAAAAATCAGATCCTAAGGAAGAATTTTCAGTCAACAATTCATCTCCTCTGTCACCATAAATTCCAATCGCAGAAGCTCCAATAAATGATTTCGGTTTTTGCGATAATTTTTTGAATGAACTGACAATTAATTTTGTTGTCACAATTCTGCTACTCAAAATTTTCTCTTTGTATGAATCACTCCAGCGTTTTGCACCAATATTAGCGCCGCTCAAATGAATTACTGAATCGACATTTTCAAATATTTCGTGGAAATTTTTTTCTTTCCAACTATAAATATTATTCGCGAAAGGAATTATTTTTTTTGCTTCATCTTTATTTTGTGAAACCACACAAACTTTATCGCCCCGACTCTTCAGAATTTCACAAAGCTTTTTTCCGACCAATCCAGTAGCACCTGTAACGACAATTTTTTTTTGCATTTAGTCCACGTAACTTTTTTAATTTAACAATGTAAGATGAATTATTTTTTTTATGACAAATTATCAAAACAAGATAAGCAAACGAAAAACATAAAGGACTTATATGAAATATAAAAAACTTTTTATCGATATGATCTTCACTTTTGCCATTACTTTGTCCATTGTAGTGCCTTGGGTTCAACATCGAGAGCGAAATAAGTTGTCCCAATAGTTTTTTAATAATTAATTTTTAAAAATATCTATTGGTGAATTAAAATTTTCTATCTCAACGTTTAAAATAAAATTGAAACACCTACTTGAATATTCAGTAAATCTGTGGTTGATATTCTCGTTCTGTAGCTTACTGCTCCCGTTAAATTATTTACAATAAAATCTTTTTCGCTCAAATATTCAGCCTCTGATCCTAACAAGTATCTTCCTTTAATGTCGAGAAAAATTGGAATTACTCTTCCAGTAGTTTCATCTTTAGAATTAAAAATATTTATCATTACCCCGCCACCATATCCATAACTAAAAGCCCAATCTTCAAAATTTTTGTCACTTGCAAACTCTTGGTTATTGCTTCTATTGACAACCTTAGTTTCAGTGTAGAAGTAAGAACCACCTAAGAGTAAATCTAAATAAGGACTGAAGTTTGAAAAATTCTGAGTTAATCTAAAAAGTAGATGAAAGTTTCCAATATTATTTGATCTATCAACTCTTACGGTTATATCAGGAATAGTAGTGCTCAGTGGGGCATTTCGAGTTTCATTACCATAATTTAGAAATCCTAAATTTACACCAATGCCCAATGGAATAGCGGGCGTAAGATAGTAGAGGGCTTCGATTCCCAACCCATAACCATTGCGACCGACATTTTCCTTGAATTCTTTTTGAGGCATACCAATTATAAAATTAATTCCTCCGCCAGCTATCTGTGCGCTTGAAGAACTTGTTCCCAAGTAAAAAATCGCAAAGAGTAAAAACAAATTTTTCATTCAAATCCCAAATTATTTGTTGCTATTAACATAAAACTAAAAACATTTTTTTGGATTATCAAGAAAATTATAACTAAGTTTCAATTAAATTTGTAAACAAAAGCGATGCGAAAGTATTTTGATGGGCGATATTATTTTTTGGGCAATCATAAGAACTGCAATATTAATTCCTGTGTTATGGATAGCCAAAGATTTTATAGATTATTCATTTTGGTGGACATTAACTATCCTATGTATTTATGGCGTTATTCTTCATCCTGCATTAATTCAATACCGCCTCTTCCTTGAAAAAAATAATGTTGTACTGAACTCAACTTTATGTTCATCTTGTCAACACTTCGACAAGACAGCAGTGCTTTGCTTAAAACATGATGAACATCCAACTGAAATTTATCTCCCTTGCGATGGTCTTGAGTGGGAACCTCAAAGCAACGAACAAGTGGAAGAAAAAGATTTTTTATAAATTATTAATGATCAATTTTTATTTTTTTGTAAAGAATATACGCAGCCAAACAAAGTGTAATAGAGTTTGCAAGTATTATCGGCATTTGATAAAGAATTATTCCATAAACCAACCAAAGAAAAATTCCAATCGTTAAAAGTAGAAACATTCCAATTGAAATATCTTTTGTGTGATTCGTTTTATATACTTTGATTGCTTGCGGAAAAAAAGCTCCCGTCGTAAGCGCTGCAGCCACGTAACCAATTATTGTTGAAAATTCCATCTTCTACTTCCATTTGATTTTTTCTCTAACAAAATTTTTTGAATCTAAAACATAAATTAAACATCTCACTAATTAAAATATTAGAAAGAATTTATATGAAACATTTTGCGATTGAAGGAACAGACGAAAATTTTGAAAACGAAGTTTTGAAATCTGATATTCCAGTACTTGTAGATTTTTGGGCACCTTGGTGCGGTCCTTGTAGAATAGTGGCTCCTGTTGTTGAGGAGATTGCTAAAGACTATCAAGGGAAAGTAAAAGTTGTGAAACTAAATACTGATGAGAATCAATTAGTTGCTTCCAATTATGGAATCAGGAGCATTCCAACTTTAGGAATTTTTATGAATGGAAAAATTGTTGATGGTATAGTTGGTGCAGTTCCCAAACAACAGATAACTGAAAAATTAAAACCAT
The DNA here is from genome assembly GCA_013824085.1 of Chlorobiaceae bacterium. Classification (GTDB taxonomy): domain Bacteria; phylum Bacteroidota; class Ignavibacteria; order Ignavibacteriales; family Ignavibacteriaceae; genus PNNF01. Next base: position 8,004 of record PNNF01000052.1, read on the forward strand.
ACATGGCAACTAACTAATTAAAATTTTTTTATTGCTCTCTTTTTTTAGAGAGCAATAATCTTATGGGTTGTAAATAACGCCCCATTTAATTTTATCTCCGACTTGAATGTTATTTGCATCAGTGAAGCCGCCAACAACTTCAACCACATAAATAGCGGGTGCATCTGCTGCATAAGAGTTCTCTGAGAGTGGTTGTGTTCTTTTGTGTATTGTAACAATCTCTCTATTTGAATTAACAAAAAGAATATCAAGTGTTAAGTAAGTATTTTTCATCCAAAACGAAAGCATATCTTGAATAGGAAACTCGAACAACATACCTTGTTTATTCCCTAATGTTTTTCTAAACATCAAACCCTTTTGACGATCATATTCTGTATCAGCAATTTCAATATCGATACGAGCTTTTACATTTCCACTTGCGTCAATAAAATCAAGTTCGCCTTCTTTTCTAAACGGTATCATTTCTTCTCTTGGTGCTGTTTCCCGAAAATAATAAATTACTGCAATTGTAATAATTACTACCACCCCTAAAATAAACATTATTATTTTTTCTTTGCCCGATGCTTCAGTAAATTCTCTTCTTGGCTCTTGTCTTTTGGGTAACATATTTTGTCTCAAAATTATTTTTTTTTATGATTATAAAATAAATCAATTAATAGAAATAAAGCTAAATCATTTGCAAAATTCAATGCTAAAAAAAAGTGTTGGATGAAAATAAAACTAACAGAATGAGAATGAAATTATTTTTAAGTTCTGTGATTAAAGTGATTAGTCTGAAAAAATATTGAAGAGTAAATTTTTTGTAAGATTCAATTAGAAGAAAAAATGTGGACAAAATTCAGCGCTCAATGAGTAGAGAATATTTTACAATAATTGTTTTTAACGTCTCATTTCCTTAAGTTTTGAAGTGATTTTTTAGAGGCAATCATTCCTCAATTCCGCAAAAGAAAAAATATTTTGGAAAAGAGTGAACAAATCAAATAAATAATACGTTTAATATGAAAATATCAAGGAATAATAATGACCGATAATAAGATTAATAAATTGAATGAAATCGAAGTCGAAAATAGAGAGTGGCTTTATTCATTAGATTATGTGCTACAGAATGGCGGACCAGAACGCGTTATTGACATTTTGCATCAACTTCAAATTAGAGCACACAAAGCAGGAGTTCAAATACCGTTTACTGCAAACACTCCTTACATCAATACGATAATGAGAGAAAAACAATCTTCATTCCCCGGCGATAGAGAAATTGAAAGAAGAATAAAAAGTATTATTCGATGGAACGCAATGGCAATGGTAGTGCGTGCTAATAAAGTAGAAAATGGAATTGGTGGACATATCTCAACTTACGCATCTGTTGCAACTCTGCTTGAAATTGGATTCAATCATTTTTTTAGAGGCAACAATGGCGAGTACGACGCTGACCAAATTTATTTTCAAGGACACGCATCTCCCGGAATTTATGCACGCGCATTTCTTGAAGGAAGATTAACGATTGAAGAATTAATAAATTTTAGAAGAGAACTAAAACCCGGCGGCGGACTTTCATCTTATCCTCATCCTTGGTTGATGCCAAACTTCTGGCAGTTCCCTACAGTCTCGATGGGACTTGGACCAATCACTGCAATTTATCAAGCAAGATTTAATAGATATTTAGAAGACCGTGGACTAAAGCCAAAAACAAATTCAAAAGTTTGGGCATTCCTTGGTGATGGGGAAACTGATGAGCCTGAAGCACTTGGTGCTATTACTCTTGCATCGAGAGAAAAATTAGACAACTTAATTTTTGTTATCAACTGTAACTTACAACGACTCGATGGACCTGTTCGCGGAAATGGAAAAATTATTCAAGAGCTTGAAGCTGCTTTTAGAGGAGCAGGTTGGAATGTGATTAAAGTTATTTGGGGAAGCGACTGGGATTCATTAATTGAACAAGACTCCGAAGGTACTTTAGTTAAGCGTATGGGTGAAGTTGTTGATGGACAATATCAAAAATATTCTGTTGAGTCAGGTGCTTATCTGCGGGAAGATTTTTTTGGGAAAGATCCCAAACTTCTTGAGATGGTAAAACATTTAACTGATGAACAATTGCGAAAAATGAAAAGAGGTGGACACGATCCTGAAAAAGTTTTTGCAGCTTTTAATGCAGCAGTAAATCATTCGGGTCAACCAACTGTAATTCTTGCAAAAACAATTAAGGGTTATGGACTTGGAGAAAGTGGCGAAGGAAAAAATATTTCTCATCAACAGAAAAAATTAAACGAAGACGAACTTCGAGAATTTAGAACTCGTTTCGGTATTCCTATTTCAGATGATGAAGTTGCAAAAGCTCCATTTTACAAGCCTGCGGACGATAGTCATGAAATTAAATACTTAAAAGAAAGACGTGCTGCTTTAGGTGGATCAATTCCAGAAAGAAAAGTTTCGATTCGACCAATAAAGACACCGCCAGAAGAAGTGTTTGAAGAATTCTATAAAGGAACTGAAGGAAGAGAAGTCTCCACAACAATGGTCTTTGTAAGAATCCTTGCAAAACTTTTGCGTGACAAAGAAATCGGAAAATTGATTGTTCCAATTGTTCCTGACGAAGCAAGAACTTTTGGTATGGAAGCGCTCTTTAGACAAATCGGAATTTACTCACACGTTGGACAGCTTTACGAACCTGTTGATAGAGAAAGTCTCTTGTATTACAAAGAAGCAATAGATGGACAAATATTAGAAGAAGGCATAACTGAAGCGGGTGGAATGTCATCTTTCATAGCTGCTGGAACTGCATATGCAACTCACGGAATAAATATGATTCCGTTCTTTATTTATTACTCAATGTTTGGATTCCAAAGAATTGGCGATTTGATTTGGGCTGCTGCAGATATGAAGACAAAAGGATTTTTGCTCGGCGGAACTGCGGGAAGAACTACATTAAATGGGGAAGGATTACAACATCAAGATGGAAATTCTCACTTGCTTGCTTATCCTGTTCCGAATCTTGTTACTTATGATCCTGCATTCGCTTATGAGCTTGCTGTTATTATTCGCGATGGAATTAGAAGAATGTATGAAGAGCAAGAAGATATTTTCTATTACATAACAGTTATGAATGAAAATTATACAATGCCTGAAATGCCAAAAGATAAAAATATAAAAGAAGGAATTTTAAAAGGAGCTTACAAATTTATTTCGTCAAAAAAGAAAAATGCTAAACTTCGTGCAAATCTTTTGGGAAGCGGAACAATCATAAATGAAGTTCTAAAAGCTGCAGAAATGCTCGAAGAAAATTATGGCGTGGCGTCTGATGTATTCAGTGTTACAAGCTATAAAGAATTAAGACGAGAAGCTCTCGATTGTGAAAGATGGAATATGTTGCATCCAACAGATAAACAAAAAACTCCTTATTTAACAACGCTATTTGATAATGACGGAGTTATTGTCGCTGCCAGTGATTATGTAAAAACTCATCCAGATTCAATTTCTAAATGGATGCCAAAACCAGTTGTAGCACTTGGTACTGATGGTTTCGGTAGAAGCGAAGGACGAAAAGAACTTCGCGATTTCTTTGAAGTTGACGCAAGATTTATTACTCTTGGTGCTCTTAGCGCTTTAGCTAAAGAAGGCAAAATTAAACCAAGCGTTGTTGCAAAAGCAATAATTGATTTGGAGATTAATCCAGATAAATTAAATCCTGCTATTTCTTGATAAATTGATTTAAGACTAAGGAAAATTTTATGAAAGAATTTGTTCTCCCAGAACTTGGCGAAAATATTGAATCAGCAACTGTGTTAAAAATATTAATTAATGTAGGTGAAAAAATAGAGGCTGATCAAAATGTAATTGAAATTGAAACTGACAAAGCAACAATAGAAGTGCCTTCAACTATTGGCGGTGTTGTAAATAAAATCTTTATTAAAGAAGGTGATAAAGCAAAAATTGGAGAAGTTATTTTTTCTGTTGGCGAAGAGGCTTCCGAAAAAACAACTAAGCCCGTAAAGCAAGAAATTATTGCTAATGTTGATGTTACTAAAATTGAAAATAAAAATCCTGTGCAGCTATCTCAACCAATAGAATCAGACTCCGTAGCTGAATTTATTGTCCCTGAATTAGGTGAAAGTATAACTTCTGCAACTGTGTTGAAAGTGTTAGTAAAAATTGGGGACACTATTCATTCAGACCAAAGTGTAATTGAAATTGAAACTGACAAAGCTACTATTGAAGTTCCTTCAACTATTAATGGAATAATCACTGAAATTTTTATTAAGGAAGGTGAGAAAGTTGCAGCGGGACAAAAAATATTTTTAGTAAGAACTTCTTCAATTCAACAGGAAACAAAATTAGAAATTCAGAAGCCCGATAAAAAAAATGAAAAAGTAGCAACTGAAAATAATTTGGTAAATGTTAAATCAGAAATACAACAAAAAGTAATCCTGATTGATAACCAACCTCCAATACTGATGAATGCTGCTCCTGCAGCTCCTTCCGTTAGAAGATTGGCAAGAGAACTTGGTGTAGATGTAAATAAAATTCCGGGTAGTTCACCAAGTGGAAGAATTTCTCTGAATGACGTAAAAGCATTTGTAAAAAAAATAAATGAAGAAAAAAAATCGACTACTGTTTCATCTGAACAAGTTGGAACAAAAATTTTGCCGCTTCCAGATTTCACAAAATTCGGTACGATTGAACGAAAACCGATGAGTGGTATTCGCACAAAAACTGCCGAACACTTAAGCTACGCTTGGGCAACAATTCCACACGTAACACAATTTGATAAAGCTGACATTACTGAACTTGAAAAAATTAGAAGACAGTTCGCCCCTAACGTTGAAAAACAAGGAGGGAAATTGACAATGACTTCAATACTCGCAAAAGTAATTTCCTCAGCGCTTAAAGTTTTTCCACAGTTCAATGCAAGTGTTGATATGACAAGCAAAGAGATTGTTTACAAACATTATGTGAATATTGGTGTTGCTGTCGATACTGAAAACGGATTGATTGTTCCCGTTGTACGAGATGTGGATAAGAAAAATATTTCTCAAATATCGAAAGAGATAAATGAGCTTGCGGAGAAATCACGAATTAGAAAAATATCTTTGGATGAATTGCAAGGCGGATGTTTTACAATTTCAAATCTTGGCGGAGTTGGCGGAACTTATTTTACTCCAATTGTTAATTCGCCAGAAGCAGCAATAATAGGCGTATCCAGAGCTTCCATCGAGCCAGTTTATAAGGAAAATAATTTTGTTCCAAGATTATTGCTTCCGCTATCGCTTTCTTATGATCACCGTATAATTGATGGAGCTGATGGAATTAGATTTTTGCGTTGGGTTATTGATGCGCTTGAACAACCAATGAAAATTTTAGTAGAAGGTTAAGAATTAATAAAATGGAAAATGCAATTAAATTTCTAAATTTAATTCAAGACAGCGGAATTTTTAGAAAATATTCTGTAACTAATTCTGCGGCAATATCTTTTTATCTTGATGTTGACTCAACCAATACTTTAGATGTGCTTTTCATAAATTCCGATGATGATATAAAGTCCACTTTAAAGAAAATTTATGAACTAGCTGAGAACAAAAAATATTTACAAGAAAACAATTCTATTGTTGTGAATAATTTTACCATCAATTTTATTGAAGCTGAAAATGAATTATTAAAAGAAGCAGTAATTTCTTCAGAGTGCATGAAAGTTGGTAGAACTAAGTGTCAAATTCTTAAAGCCGAATATTTGATTGC
>PNNF01000053.1 GCA_013824085.1 Chlorobiaceae bacterium
ATTTCAAAATCTGAGTCCAAAGAAATTAAATGATTTGCAACCGCAGTTATATTAATGAATGACATAATAATATTGCACTGCGAAAATTTAGCTTTAACAATTGCTTTAGAACCATTTGTCGTATAAAATACAATTGATTTACCAGCTATGACTTCATTTGAATATTCGAGTGGAGAATTTCCGAGATTAAATCCATCGATCATTTTTGCATTTCTTTCGCCCGCAATTAATGTTTGTCCACCAAACATACTACTTGACGCTTTCATAGCAAACTCGACTGAACCGACAGGAATAATTTCTTTTGCACAATGCATGAAGGCAGTAACAATGGTTGTAGTTGCTCTTAAAACGTCTATAACAACTGTTGTCTTACCCGTAAAATAGAGTTCATCGATATTAACAGGTGAAAATATTACATTAATTTTCATTTACCAAATTACCTATTGACAAAAGGAAGTTTAACAATTTGAGCTGACACATCTTTTCCTCGATTATTAAAAGTTAATTCAATTCCTTCTTTGGAATAATCATAATCTACATAAGCAAGAGCAATACCTTTTTCGAGAATTGGGCTTACTGTTCCACTTGAAATTTTTCCAATTATTTTTCCTTGATGAGAAACTTCATAACCTTGTCTTGGAAAAGCTTTCTCTTCGACTAACAACGGAACTAATCTTCTCGACAAACCTAAATTTTTTATTTTAAGAAGCGCTTCTTTTCCGATGAAATTTTGTTTGTTCAATTTCGTAATCCAACTTAATCCCGCTTCCAATGGATTAGTCGTTTGATCAATATCATTTCCATAAAGACAATAACCGATTTCTAATCTCAAAGAATCGCGAGCCGCCAAACCAACTGGTAAAATGTTGAACTCTTTTCCAGCTTCAAAAATTTGATTCCATACACTCTCAGCAACCTCTTCATCGCCTTGAAAATAAAGCTCATAACCCAGCTCGCCTGTGTAACCAGTGCGCGAAACAATCATTTCAACTCCGCAACACTTCCCTACTTTGAAATGATAATATTCTAAGTCAAGATTAAAATCACAAATTTTTTGTAGCAACAATTTTGAATTTGGTCCTTGAATAGCAAGCAAAGAATAGTCATCAGATAAATTTTTTATTGAGACTCCAAAATGATTCTGCTTATTCATCCACTCAAAATCTTTTTCAATATTTGAAGCGTTCACAACTAACATAAATTTTTTATCTGAGATACAGTAAACAAGTAAATCATCAACAATGCCGCCGTCTTCATAACACATCGCTGAATATTGGACTCTGCCAGCATTCAACTTTGAAGCGTCATTCACAGTAATCAATTGGACAAAATCTAATGCTCTATCTCCTTCTATAAAAATTTCACCCATATGCGAAACATCAAAAACTCCAACTGAATGACGGACTGCTTTGTGTTCTGCTATGATTGAAGAATATTGAATTGGCATTTTGTAACCAGCAAAATCAACAATCTTTGCGCCTAATTTTTCGTGAAGATTAAAAAATTTAGTTTTTTTCATATTGCTTACTTCGCTGTTTTTTTCCAATCACTTAAAAATTTTTCCAATCCAATATCAGTCAAAGGATGGTTGTAAAGTTTATTAATCACATCAAACGGCATAGTGCAAACATCGGCTCCAATTAAACAAGCATCTACAAAATGTAAAGGATGTCTAATACTTGCAACAAGAACTTCGGTTTTAAAATTATAATTGTTATAGATATCTACGATTTGCTCAATCAATCCCATTCCATTTTCGCTAATATCGTCAAGCCTACCTACGAAAGGACTGATATAAGTTGCTCCTGCTTTTGCTGCCAAAACTGCTTGCGATGCAGAGAAGCAGAGAGTTACATTAGTTTTTATTCCTTCATCAGAAAATGTTTTTACTGCTTTTAGTCCTTCTTTAATCAAAGGAACTTTTACAACAATATTTTTATGAAGCTTAGAATATTCTCTACCTTCTTTAAGAATTCCTTCATAATCTGTTGAGATAACTTCAGCACTAACAGGACCATCAACGAGAGTTAGAATTTCATTTAGTAAAATTAGAAAATCTTTTCCTTCTTTAGCAACTAATGAAGGGTTTGTAGTAACGCCGTCAAGAATTCCAAGAGCGGCGGCTTCTTTAATTTCAGAAATTTTTGCTGTATCAATAAATATTTTCATTTTCGCCTTATAAAATATTTTTATTTGTTCTTAAAAATTAATTAAAATGTTAATCGAAAGTGAGTTCTTTTTCTCCGTTTCGTGTAAGAAATTTGAATGCATTCATTCCGAATGAGCTCTCTTCCACCAACTTAACTCTTACTAAATATTTCAACTGCATTTTGGTAATCACAGTAATAAATCCAATTCTTAATTTTTCTGCAATTTGTGGATTACATTTTAAGATAACTGATCTCTCTTTTGTTACAGATTTTATTTTCTTTAACATCTCTTCAATTTCATAGAGTACGTGAGATTTTTTTGTCAGCAATCCAGTTCCATCGCAGTGTGGACATTGGTCGTAAACAGCTTGAACAATATTTTGTCTAACACGTTGACGAGTAATTTCGATAAGACCAAAATCACTCATTGGAAGCACAGAAACTTTTGCTCTATCTTTTCTAAATTCTTTTCTTAACTCATCATAAACTTTTTTCTTATTTTTTTCTTCTTGAAGATCGATAAAGTCAATAACGATAAGTCCGCCAATATCACGAAGTTTTAATTGACGAGCAATTTCACGCGAGGCTTCTAAATCTGTTTTTAGTGAGTTTAATTCTTGCTCTTTGTTAGCCGCATATTTACCACTATTAACATCAATAACAACCATTGCTTCTGTATGCTCTATCATAAGATAGCCACCACTCTTGAGCGGAACTTTTCTTCCGAAGAGTGTTTTTATTTGTTCTTCAATTTTGAATGCTTGAAAAATAGAATCATCAGTTTTAAATAATTCCACTTTGTCTGCTAATTCTGGCTGAATAAGTTGAACGTAATCTCTTATTTGCTTATAAAGTTTTTTGGAATCGACGAAGACTCTTGAAACATCAGCAGTAAAAAGATCTCTGATAACACTTGATGTAGTTGAAACATCTTGATAAACGAGAGTTGGAGGTTTAACAGTTTTTACTTGTTCTTCAATATCTTCCCAAATTTTCTTGAGAAATTTTAGATCATTTTTTAATGCTTCTTCATCCTGATTTTTAGCTACGGTTCTTATAATTAAGCCATAGTTTTGGGGAAGGATGCTTCTTGCAATTTGTCGTAGTCTTTTTCGTTCTTTGAAGTCAAGAATTTTTTTAGAGATCCCAATTTTATTATCAAATGGAAGTAGTACGCAAAATCTACCAGGAATTGAGACAGAAGTAGTTACACGAACTCCTTTGTTAGCAACTGGTTCTTTTGTGATTTGAATAATAATGTTTTCGCCTTTAGTTAACTTTGGAACTCCTCCAATAAATACTGGTTGTGCCAAAACAACTGGTTCAGTATTTGGCAGATCGTCATCTTCGTTATCTGCATCCGAATCTTCCCCTACGAGGTCTTGAAATTCTTTTGTCTTATCTCCAATATCAGAAAAATGTAAAAAAGCATCGTGCTTCATTCCGATATCTATGAAAGCGGCTTTTATTCCGGGTAAAACACGCGCAACTTTACCCAAATAAATGTCCCCCACCATTCTCCTGTTTTCAGGATAGTCGACAAAAAAATCGACTAAGTTTCCGTCTTCTGTAATCGCAACGCGTATTTGTGATGCGATAGAATTTATAATAATTTCTTTTATCATATATGATAAAACCTTGCTTTAATATTCCGATTGAGCATAATATATTCGGAATTAAAAAATCTTTGCGTTGATTGGATTCTTGGGAAAAACTTTCTATCAATGAAAGATAATTCTCAACACCAATCAATGAAATAATTAGCTCAATCAATATGTTGTTTAATTGATTCATATTAAAAAATTAAAAAATATCCCTCCCCAATTGGAGAGGGTAATAAATAAAATACTACTTAAGCTTGTTCTGGCTTGGTGTCTTCTTCTTTTATTAAATCTTTTCGACTTAAAGAAAATTTACCGTTTTCAATTTTAATTAATTTAACAGTTACTCGATCACCTTCTTTATAATAATCAGTAACTTTATTGACTCGCTTTGTGTCAATTTGTGAAATGTGTAATAATCCTTCTCTGCCTGGGAGTATTTCAACAAATGCACCAAAGTCCATAATCTTTGTTATAAGTCCTTCATACACTTCTCCAACCTCTGGAGAAGTTGTCATTCTTTTCAAATACTCTTTACATTTTTTGGCATTTTCTAAATTTGGTGATGCAATATTAATAATACCGCTATCATCAATATTAATATCAACTCCAAATAAACGTTGAGTAGCTTGAATATTTTTTCCACCCGGACCAATAACGAGACCAATCTGGTCTTGTTCAATTTTCAAAGTCAGTAATCTTGGAGCATATTCAGAAAGTTGTTCACGAGGTGCGTCAATCACTTCATTCATTTTTTCCAATTTATGTAATCGTCCTGCTTTGGCTTGAAGAAGAGCCTTCTCCATAATCTCAAAAGAAATACCTTCAATTTTTATATCCATCTGTAATCCGGTAATTCCTTCGGAAGTTCCAGCAACTTTAAAATCCATATCACCTAAATGATCTTCATTACCAAGAATATCCGAGAGTATAGCGAATTCTTCACCTTCTTTAACTAAGCCCATTGCAATTCCAGAGACAGCTTTCTTAATTGGAATTCCACCATCCATTAATGCAAGCGAACCCGCACAAACAGTAGCCATTGATGATGAACCATTCGATTCTAAAATGTCTGAAATAACTCTAATCGTATAAGGAAATTCTGTAGTAGGAGGAAGAACATTTTTTAATGAACGTTCTGCCAGATTTCCGTGCCCAATTTCTCTTCTACCAACGCCTGTCATTCTTCCAACTTCACCAACACTGAATGGCGGAAAATTATAATGAAGCATAAATTTTTTGGTATATTCCATCATCATACCATCAATAATTTGTTCATCATCTTTCGTTCCGATTGTAACAGTCGTTAAACTCTGTGTTTCACCTCTTGTGAAAAGAGCTGAACCGTGTGTTCTTGGTAGAACTCCAAGATCGATTGTTATTGGTCGAATATCACTTAATCCTCTACCATCAAGGCGAATTCCTTCAGACAAAATTCTTTTTCTCATTAAATCTTTTTCAAGATCATGAACTATGTTGCCTATTACTTTTCCTTGATCAGGATATTTTTCTGCGAGTGTAGTTTTAACAAATTCAAGAAGTTCTTTATTAGCTTTGCTTCTCTCTTCTTTAGCCATTTTTGTAGAAACAATAGTTTTAAGTTTTTCAGAAGCTAATTGATTAACATCATTTAAAAGTTCAGGATTAATTTCAGTAATCTTAAATTCTTTTTTCGGTTTCCCAATTTCAGCTCTTAACTCATTTTGAATCTGAATAATTTTTTTGATTTCTATCTGAGCAAATTTTAGAGCTTCGAGTAAAACTTCTTCACTAACTTCTTTTGATTCCCCTTCGACCATCATGATTGAATCATTCGTGCCGCCAACAACTAATTCAAGGTCACTCGCTTCTATTTGAGCGTTAGTTGGATAAACGATAAATTCTCCATTCACTCTAACAACTCTAACTTCTCCAATTGGTCCGTTAAACGGAATATCTGAAATTACTAAAGCTGCAGATGCACCAACAGCAGAAATAACATCAGGGTCATTTTCCTGATCGAAAGAATAGACGTTTGCAACGATTTGAGTTTCAACAAAAAAACCTTCAGGGAACAATGGTCTAATTGGTCTATCAATTAATCGAGCGCTTAATATTTCTTTCTCGGTCGGTCGTCCTTCACGTTTAATAAATCCACCTGGGAATTTTCCTGCTGAAGCTGCTTTTTCTCTATATTCAACTTGTAGCGGAAAAAAATCTTGCTCTAATTTAGCTTCTTCTGCGGCAACGGCAGTAACAAGTACCATCGTATCTCCATATCTCACCATTACTGAGCCATTTGCTTGTTTAGCATATCTACCTGTTTCAATGGTCAATAACTTGCCGCCAATCTCAACACTTTTACTAATAATCATAATTTTACTTTCTTATTTTCAATTCTTTAATAATTGTTCTGTAACGACTGATATCTTTTTTGATTAGATAATCGAGTAGTCTTCTTCTTTTACCAACTAACATCAACAAGCCTCTTCTTGAATGATGATCTTTTTTATGAACTTGCAAATGTAAAGTTAGTTCATTAATTCTTTTAGTGATTAGTGCAATTTGCACTTCAGCTCTACCGCTGTCTGTTTCTGTTGTACCAAACTGCTTGACTAACTCAAGTTTTTCTTCTTTTGTCATACTGACTCCTTTTTTTGATTCGATTAATTTCCAGTTTATACCGGAAGTAATTATTTAACTAAAATATTTAAACTTTTTATTTTGTCTAATTTCAATTGCGATCTCAATTCATCAACTGAATTAAATTTCACTTCGTTCCTAATTTTTTCGATACATTCTATTACCAAATTCTCACCATAAATCATCTCGTCAAATTCAAAAATATTTACCTCAGTAAGTATTTTTTCAGTATCGGAAAAAGTTGGTCGCTTTCCGATATTCATCATTCCAAAAAATTTTCTCTCTCCAAGCATCACTTGAACCGCATAAACACCATTTGCAGGAAGTATTTTATCACTATCACACAATTCCAAATTTGCTGTCGGAAAGCCGATTGTGCGTCCACGTTTGTCGCCTTCAACTACTTTGCCAACGAAAGAATAATTTCTTCCTAAAAATTGATTAGCTTCTGCTACTCTGCCTTGATTCAACATCTCTCTTATTGCTGTGCTACTAACTTTTTTGTCATCGATTTGAACTGCATCAATATGAGTTACAGTAAAACCAAATTCATCTGACCATTCTCTAATTTTATTTTCATCGCCATCTCTGCCTTTTCCAAACTTATGATCAAAGCCGACAATAATTTCAGCAAGTCCAAATTTTTCGAGAATAATTTTTTTGAAAAAATCTTCTGATGTTAATTGCGAAAACTCTAAAGTAAAATTTATAAAAAATAAATTCTCTACGTTTAGACTCTCTAAGATTCTAATTTTTTCAGATGTAGTCGTCAACAATTTTATAGCAGTATTTTTTCCAACTACTTTCTGTGGATGAGGATCAAAAGTTAGTACAAAACTTCTGTAACCAAAAAGCTTAGCTCGTTGAGTCAACTCGTGAATAATTTTTTGATGACCAATATGAACGCCATCAAAAGTACCGACAGTTAAAATTGTCTTTACATTTTTTTCAATCTCATTTAAGTTATTAACTACATTCATCAGAATCTTAACCTAAATCCAATTGTAAATATAAGCTTAATGAACTTCATAATAAAATATTCTCTGTTGAAGCTACATCTGCTTTTGTGATTGAAAATGATTCTTTAAGCCCATCAATATCAAAAGCGTCTTCGACAGAATAATCACCAATTTTAGTTCTTCGCAAAGAAAAAAGATAAGCACCGCAGCCCAATTTTTCACCAAAATCATCGGCAATTACTCTAATATAAGTTCCTTTGGAGCATTTTATTTCAAACTCAACAAAAGGTAAATCGATTTTGGTAATTTCAAAACTTGAGACGAGTGCAATCCGTTCTTTTAGTTCGACTACTTTTCCTTGACGTGCATAATGATAAAGTTTTTTTCCTTTGAAACTGACAGCCGAGTACATTGGTGGTTTTTGTAAAATTTCTCCCAAAAATAGATCACGAGTTTTTAAGATAAGTTCTTCAGTAACATTCTCAAACGATTTTTCTTCAAAAAATTCTGCTTCAGAATCCATCGTTTTAGTTCGTTGACCAAGTCTAAAGCTGCCCGTATAAACTTTCTCAAGATTTTGATAAGTGGTGATTTCTTTAGTTTTTTTTCCAGTTGCAATAATTAGCAAGCCTGTTGCTCGAGGATCAAGAGTTCCCGCGTGCCCAACTTTCCGAACACGAATAATTTTTCTCAGTTCATGTATTACCTTGAAAGACGACCAGAGATATGGTTTATCGACTAATATCGTCTCTCCACTTAAGAAATCAATTTCAGGAGAGTTGGTTATCTTTTTTGTTATCATCTTCGTGTATCTTCTTAATCAATCCATCTATTTTCTCTACATAGTCAGCGGTATCATCAAGATAAAAATTTAATTCGGGAACAAATCTTAATGAGATTCGATGGGCTAATTCTGACCTTATTAGTGATGTAGTTTCTTTAACTTTTTCAAGCGCCGAATCTCTTTTTTCTTTCTGAAAAATCGAAATATAAATCCTCGCAACTTTTAGATCGGGAGAAACTTTTACTCCTGTAACTGTAATAAATCCAAAAGTAGGGTCTTGAAGTTTATGAAGAAAAATTAAACTAATTTCTTCTTTAATTAATCTTGCAACTTTTTCTATTCTGTGTGTCAAAGTTTACTCTAACTTCTTTTTAGTTTCGATCACTTTGTAAGCTTCAATAATATCGCCAATCTTGATATCATTATAATTATGGATACTAATTCCACATTCATAACCTGAATCAACTTCACGCACATCATCTTTGAATCTCTTCAATGACGAAATATCACCATCAAAAATTACTATTCCATTTCTAACTAATCTGATATTATTATTTCTTTGAATTTTTCCTTCTTGAACAAAACAACCAGCAATTGCGCCAACTTTAGAGACCTTAAATACATCACGAACTTCAACTGATGCTGTAACTTCTTCTGAAAGTATTGGAGATAGAAGTCCTTCAAGCGCAGATTTAACTTCGTTAATAGCATTGTAAATAATACTGTAAAGTCTAACGTCAACTTTTTGAGTCTCTGCAAGTTTTCTTGCATTTAAGTTGGGTCTAACGTGGAAGCCGATGATTATTGCATTAGATGCTGCTGCAAGCAAAACGTCACTTTCAGAAATTGCACCAACTCCGCGATGAATAACTTTTATTATAACTTCTTGAGTTGATAATTTCATTAAAGAATCTGACAACGCTTCAACAGAGCCATCCACATCACCTTTAACAATAATTGGAAGTTCTTTAACTCCACCAATACTGATTTGTCGAGAAATTTCATCAAGTGTAATATGATGAACTTGTTTCTGTTCTTGTTCTCTTTTTAATTGTTGACGCTTGAGAGCAATTTCGCGAGCTGCTCTTTCGTTATCAACGCAGATGAAAGAATCACCTGCTTGAGGTGAACCTTCAAAACCTAATACAAGCACTGGTGTGCAAGGTCCGGCTACGGAAACTTTTCTATTTCTTTCATCAAACATAGCACGCACGCGTCCGAAGTGAATTCCTGAAATAAAAGGATCTCCTACTTTTAAGCTCCCTTTTTGAACAAGAATTGTAGCAGTGTTTCCTCTACCTTTATCAAGTTCAGATTCAATTACAATTCCACGAGCTAATCTGTCGGGATTTGCTCTCAAGTCTAAAACTTCTGCTTCGAGAAGAATTTTTTCGAGTAGCACATCAACATTTTTTCCCGTCTTTGCAGAAAGTTCAACGCATTGATGTTTACCGCCCCACTCTTCAACAAGAATGTTACGGTCACCGAGCTGCTGTTTAATTTTATCAATATTAGTTGTGTGTTTATCAATTTTATTTATCGCAACAATTATCGGAACATTTGCTGCTTGCGAGTGATTGATAGCTTCAAGAGTAGTTGGCATCACTGCATCATCAGCAGCTACAACAAGGATTACTATATCAGTTGCTTGTGCTCCACGTGCTCTCATAGCTGTAAATGCGGCGTGACCGGGAGTATCCAAAAATGTAATTGTGCCGCCTTCAGGTAGCTCAACTTTGTATGCACCAATGTGTTGCGTAATTCCGCCTGATTCACCAGCGACAACATTTGTTCTTCTGATATAATCGAGCAACGAAGTTTTTCCATGATCAACGTGTCCCATTATTGTAACAACTGGAGGTCGTCTTTTTAATGATTCAACAGGATCAGGAGTATCATCTAAAACTTCAGAAGTATATTCTTTCGCAAATTCTACTTGAAATCCAAACTCATCAGCTACTAGTGTAATTGTTTCTACATCAAGTCTCTGATTAATTGAAACCATTAGTCCAAGTGAGATACATTTAGCAATAACATCACTTACCTGAACATTCATAGTATTGGCAAGTTCATTAACTGACATAAATTCAGTTGCAGTAATTATATTTTTTTCATCATCTCGAACTTCTTGTCGCTTAGTTTCTAATTCTTGTTTCTCTTTGCGTTTCTTTTTTCTGCTCGACGCCCTTGCTGAGAGTGAAGAGTCATCCATACTCAGAAGAGTTTTTCGAATTGTATCTTCAACTTCTTTCTGATCAATTTCAAATTTTTTAACTTTTTGTTTTTTCTTTGTAGCCGGAACTTCCTCAACTACAGGTTCAGTTTTTTTCTTTGGTTTTGGTTTTTTCTTCTTCTTTTTTGCAGCGGATGCAGCAGCGGAAGTGCTTTCTTGTCCCGTAGCAGTTTCGGATTTTGGTGTTCCATCAGCAGTTGATTTGGGAGTTGTCTCTCTTGGTTTTCGACCTAAATCCATTTTCCCTAAAACTGTCAATCCTTTCATCTTCACGTTTTCTAAAGGAGAAAGTTCTTCTTTTTGGGAAACAGGAATTTCTTCAACTACAGGAATTTTAACTACAACTTCTTCAACTACAGGAGGAGTTGCAATTTTCTCTTGAGTGACAGTTACTGCTTTTTTAACTTTTAATTTTTCTGCTTCAGCTTTAAGTTTTTCAGCTTCTGCTTTTAATCTTTCGATTTCTAATTGTTGCGCTGCTAATGCATCTGATTCAATATCCTGCATCAGTTCTTCAACTATTTTCGATTTCTTAGTTTCTTTGGGTGATTCTTTAGTTGATTTTATCTCTTCAACTTTGACTTCTTCGATAATCTTCTCTTTTTCTTCGTGAGAAGGTTTAGCTATTTTCTTTTGAAACTCCTCAACTTTTTTCTGGTGTTTCTTAGCTTTCTCGATATCTTTCTTAAAATGATTTTTTAAATCATTCAACATCTCATCCGTAACCAACGAATTAGGAGTTTTAACCGAATAACCTTTTTTCTTTAAAAACTCAATAAGCTGCTCAGCCGAAAGGTTGAATTCGGATGCGAGCATTACAATCCTGAGTTTTTTTTCTTTAACTTCTTCCATAGAATGAAAACCTAATAAAATAAATTTAATCTTCCTTTAAGTGGGATTCCATCAATTCAATAATCTCGTCCACTTTTTCTTCACTTAATCCTTCAATTTCGAGTAACTTTGCTTTTCCAGCTCTAAGAACTTCAAGCGCAGTATCATATCTATTATTGATTAAAATGTTATAGATATCTTCGCCAAGCTCTTCTTTAAATTCGATCAATTCGTAATCGTCTTCATATTCTTCAATTGGTTTTTCTTCTCTAATAAAATCGATATGATAGCCGGTCAATTTCATTGCGAGCTTAATATTTACTCCGCCTCTACCAACAATAAGTGCTGCTTGATCGCTATCTGCATAAACAGTAGCAATTCTTTCACCTGTATTTATTTCGATATTTTTTAGTTTACCCGGAGCTAATGCTCTTTGTATTTGTACTTTTATATCGTTTGAGTGATGAATCACATCAATATTTTCATTGTTCAATTCGCGAACAATCGAGTGAATACGAACACCTTTCATACCAACGCAAGCGCCCACTGCATCAATTCTTTTGTCTTGTGACTCAACAGAAACTTTTGCTCGTTCGCCGGGTTCGCGTGCAATTGCTTTTATCTCAATAATGCCGTCATAAATTTCAGGAATTTCTAATTCAAATAATCTTTGAAGAAATAAATTGTCTGCTCGTGAAATAATAACTCTTGGAACGCTTCCTTCTTTTTCTCTCTTTACTTCTTTCACAATAGCGCGAACTGTTTCGCCTTTACGATATTTTTCAAAAGGAATTTGTTCAGCTCTTGGAAGCACCAATTCATTTTTATTATGATTAACGAAGATGTCATTTTTTCTTTGTTGATAGATATCACCAATAACTATTTCGCCAATAAGTTCGCTATATTCTTTGAAGACAATCTCTTTTTCTATTTCGCGAATTTTTTGATTCAATTGTTGCTTAGCAAGATTTATCGCTCTTCTACCAAAAGCAGAGAGTGCAATTTTTTCCGAGTAATCATCGCCTATGTCAAGTTCGTCATCGTTGCCAATTCGGTTTAACTCTTCGAGAGAAATTTGATATTGAGAATCTGTTACAAATTCAACAACTTCCCGTTCACGATAAACTTCAATATCGCCTCTATCCATATTAACAACAATATTGGATTTGACATTATCGCCATATTTTTTCTTCATCAAAATTCCAAAAATATCCTCAAGAATTCCTGCGAGAACATCTTTGTCCATTCCTTTTTCGCGCACCATCTGGGCAAACGATTCAACTATTTCTGAGTTCATTTTTTTTATAACCTCTGTTATGAAAAACTAATCAATACTTTTGCTTTTTTTATTTGACTATAATTCAGAACTATTTCATTCTTGCTTACAAGAAATTTTAGTTCCTCACCTTTTACTTCTAAAAGCTTACCACTTAAAATCTTTGTTTTGTCATTTAAGTCTGTAAAGCTTATTTCAAAATTTCTATTCAAATGTTTTGGGAATTGTTTTAGGTATTTTAAAGGTCTATCAATTCCGGGAGAGGAAACATCAAGTCGATAACTTCCATCAATAATATTTTCCGTCTCAATTATCTCAATAATTTCTCTGCTCAACTGTGCACAAGATTCTATTGAAATATTCTCTTCACCATCAACATAAATTTCAATTACTCGAGAAGCGGGATTACCTCTAAACGTAATTTCAATTAGCATTAAATTCTTAACAAGAATTTTTTGCTCAGTTATTTCTAATATTTTTTTTTCTATTGCATTCATAAAACAAAAAACGCCCATTTAGGGCGAATTGAATAAGTCAATTTAACCTAATATTATTGAATTCGCAATATATTTCTTTCCACTCAATAATATTATTTTTTTAAGCTGCTAAAACAGAATAAAAATGAAGAATGCTTCGAGAAGCTGACTCATCCAAAAATTATTACTGCAAAGTAAAATTTACAGTTTCAACTATTTGTGATAATACAACATAATTTTTTCCATCAGTTGCAGTGTGAATTCTGTAACGTAGTTTTACAACTTGTAACATACAAGCACCTGAAAGATTAATTAATTCTGCTGTCGAAATTGTGTGATTTCCATTGTTCGGAATTAATCGACTAACAAAAGGTGTCTGCTGTTGCTGACTCGTAGAAACCACAACAATCATAATTGAATCTTGAGCAGCACCCGAGCCACCACTCCACTGAACGTTTAGTCCGTCTTGCTTAGAAACAGTAGCATTTAAATTCGGCTTGGTAATATTGAATGAAGTTGGACTAACGACACTTGCATTGAATGCTGGCAAACTTCCCGAGCCAGTTACAGCCCAGCTATGATTTGAGTTATTAAAATTTACATTTTGTAAGGACTGTGGCGATGCGGAATTAAATGAGTTATAATAAATTTGTGAGCCTTCAAATTGCTTATTAATATTTTCACCATTCACAGAAACATTTCCTGCGTCAATT
>PNNF01000054.1 GCA_013824085.1 Chlorobiaceae bacterium
TAATTTACTGTTCCCATAAAAATTGGTCGGCTTCGGAACCGTATTAGACGTGATCAAACGCGCATTCGTCGCGTCCCCATACACAATCATGCTGCTGAGAAAGATAAACTGTTTCACACCTAATTTTTTTGCCTTCATGGCGACTTCAGCCGTCAAGTCTGTATTCACGCGGTAATATAAGTCTTCCATGCTTTTATCTGTCGACACATGCGCAATCCCTGCCGTATGTAAGATTGCATCGGCCCCTGCGAATGAGCGCTCTTTCTACTCTCCGTTGCGCATCCCGATGGTTTCAACTTGGATCAAATCTATGTACCGTGTTTCAACCCATTGTTTAAATGCATTTCCTACATAGCTGTTTGCACCTGTGATTAATATTTTTTCAACTATGAGTCCTCCTATCCAATAAATATAAATATTTTTATTAAGCAGACGAAAATTTCTCCATATATACAGAAAACAACCCCTATAATAATCAAGTACGAATTATAACAATAATTGAAAATCAATAAACATTACTAATATAATCTCCGAAATGAAAAGTCATTCCTTGATAGTAAAGTTTTAATATTTCCGATTACTTTTTTTGATGGGAGGACACTTGATTATTCTTGCGTTTTATGGTTTTTTCTCGTTTTATTTGAATAATCGTGGCAATTGGAAAAAATTTAAATCGTCGTGACGACCTTTTGTTAACTGTTGAAATCGTGCCTATTTATGGATTTCTGAATGATTGTAAAGCTCTCTGTTAAGAAAACAAAAAGCTACCTCCGATTGTCCCATCTTAATCTAAAACTACGTCATTATGTTTGGATAGAATCCACAAATAGATTGTAGGTATCTTAGAAAAAGAAGTGAGATTATCCACCTGCATAAATTTTATACATCAATTTGAAGAAGTAAATCTTCGATACTTGGATGATGAAGTGAAAACTGTACTATTGTATTCTTTTAAGGTAAACCTAAAATTGTTTTGTAAGTTCCATAGGCAGCTTCCCAAAGAGGGTCTTGAAAAAATGAATAGTAACGTAAAAAATAAATCGAAACGCTACCAATAAACCAAAAAAGCTTCCATCCTACAGATTTTGTTCTGTAAAGAATCAATGGTATTGCTACAATCATAAATAGCTCGAAATAAATATTCATACGAGTTATCATTGAAACCTTATAGGATAATATAGAAACTGAAGTAGATAACAGAGCAAGTTTTCCAAATATAATTTCTTTTCCTTCTAATCTATTTATATTTAAAATAATCATTAAGAAATAGAAAAAAGTTAACAATGTTGACCTCAAGCTATTACCTAACTCTAAAGTAAGGTAATAGCTGTACCTCGGAAAGAAGCTAAGCACCCAATCTAAGGTAAAATCAAAAAGAGGAGTAAATAGTAAAGCCACTAACATAAATACTATTCCAAAAAACGATTTCCCATTTATACGATTCGCACTTAATACAAAATATACTGGAATGAGAAGAATTGCACTTTTATGAAATCCTGCTGCCAATAATACAAATATACAATAAGGAATTAGTTTTCTTTTGAAAACAAAGTAAATAGCAATAACAAAGAAACAAAGTGCAATTGTTTGACGAATACTAGACAAATGAATTAAAAACAAATAGGGATTGATGAGTAAGATCATAACAGCTATCCAGTAATAACAACGAGGTAATGATTTTTTTATTAAATAATATACTACGACAACATAAAAGAAACTTAATAACGCAATCATCCATTGGAAGTTCGGAACTATTAAGTTTAATTGTTTAAAAAGAAACTCATCTTCCCCCCACGCAGCCATACCATCATTAATGGCGCTATGTATATAGAGATAGGATAAATAATCGTTTCCATACTCATACCTTAATGCTAAAAATAAAAATAAAGTAACAAACGTCAAAATCATAAATGGGAATTTTCGATTTAATATAGATGTAGAAAACACCCAAGATAATATAAAAACAACATGAGTCATTTTACTTCCCTCACAAAATTTTATAGTTATAACTTTAAATAGTCTAAGATGCTTCATCACCTTAAATTGTAATTGACTTAGTACATCAAATTTTGTGACCGAGAATAAAGAAAGCAAAATTGCGGTATCATAATTATTTATTAAATAAAGCACGTTTAGAACTTCCACTTTGTCCTAACAATTAATTAAACCTAAGCCTTATCGCTTCACTTTTCTTCAATCGAGATGTTGGAGTCATGTAGCTTTACACCTATCATACACTGCTTAAAGAAACGACTCTTTTTCAAACATGATGATATCTATCGGCCGTTGTTTTTAATCACCGACTTTATGAATACTTTATATTATCATGAAATGACTCATTCACCGTTGCGCCTCTAATGCAATCATAAGAAGGAGTGCTAGCTACTTACTTGTAAACGTATTAATAATGTGGAATTAGAACTCTTATTCGACTAATTCCATCGTGTCAAATTCTTCCCAAAAGCACTACGTCGTCAGTTTTTTATCAGAACCCTTTTTAAATGAAATGAAACATCGGTATAACCCATCAAACACTGATCCGGATTTCAGAGGAACTAACGTAAAAGTGGCTACATAAGGCATAAAGTTACCAAGATAATTAGTCTAGTACTGAGCTCACTAATACGGGCCGTTGATAATGAAAAGTAAAAGGCGAGAGAAAGCGATTCACTGACTTGCATTTCCCTTCTCAAACGAGAAAATATAAATGAAAATGCAAACTTAAGTATATCAAGAAACCTGTGTACGACTGTCTAAACTTAGTCTGTAACCATTGGACCCTCTATCTAGAAATCGACTGTTAAACTACCAACTTCCACTTATAATGATCGACCATTAAGAGAGTAATGTTTAAATTTGACTCCTTAGTTAAGTAATTTTAAAAAACAAACTAAAACACCTGTAAAAGTTAGACCAAGAAAAAAAGTGTTTGTTTTTTTTGATCGCTTTGTATATTTCAACCTTATAGAAATCATTACACAAGCAGAAAATAATGTTGAAAGGGATGCTCCTTCAAGTCCAATCCACCGTATGAAAAGATAACTTAATGCAATATTTATACCACCGCCAATTAAAGATGTTTTTAAGATCAGGCTGGTTTTGGAATGCAGCATCAGCTCAGCTCCAAGAAAACTTGAAATTGCCATGTAACAGGACGCAAGAACAAGAGTTGGAAGAATAGAAGAAGCATCTAAATAACTAGTATTTGAAATTAAAACAATTAAATAATCACTATAGTATTCAACTATAAAATAAATGATAAATGTAAAGATATAGATTGAAGTCAATATTTTTTCAGAAAATATTGTTATATGTTTATTTTGTTTATTTGAATATATAAATGACTGCCAAGATTTCAAAAGTATTGCGTACATCATACTCAATATTGCAGGTATTTTACTTGCTACTGCAAAATAACCTGTATAATTTAATCCTAGTAGAGCGCTGACCATCAATTTATCTGATGCTGAAATAATCCACCACAATACAGCATTTGGAACTAAAGGCAGTGAAAATTTTATCAGGTTTAACTGCAATGATTTATTTATTAGCACATTTTTCGCTTTAGTTATGCTAGTAAGCTTATTAGTGTAACTCAAATACAGAATAGAAATTAAATTACCTAATACCAACGCCAAGAAATATCCTTGATAATCCATTTTTACTTGAACAATCAAAAGATAGCAAAAAACAAAAAATAAACTTGCATTTGCTAATTCAGATATAAAATAATTTAAG
The DNA here is from genome assembly GCA_013824085.1 of Chlorobiaceae bacterium. GTDB lineage: Bacteria > Bacteroidota > Ignavibacteria > Ignavibacteriales > Ignavibacteriaceae > PNNF01. The sequence continues at coordinate 3,739 of PNNF01000054.1, forward strand.
AGCCTACTGTAAATTCTCGTTGTGTTTAAGAGTACCAATTTCAACGCTTCGGACATAACTAATAATAACATTATAATAACCAGGTACATATTTTCGTATCCATTAGTATATAAAATAAATGATGAAATTATTGTTAATATCAAAAGTATACAGAAGGAATACTTAACTACTACTAGTGTGTTAAAGATAGTAGAATCTTTTTTTATTTTATCATTATTTTCCAAACCGAATTTGAGTTGACTTTCATGAATATTTAATATTATCAGGGGTACTGTTATAGAAGATATTGTAATTAACAACTCTAATAAACCGAAATTTTTAGGAGACAATTCATTTGTAAGTAGTGGAATTACCATAAAGCTTGCAACTTTTACGCACATTGCAGCGAGTGCATAAGTCAAGGTTTCATTTAATAACTTTTTATACACTTAGAACATCCTCAGATTTCCGTTTTGATAAGATCAAATTCTGCTTCTATAATCTTCTTAATCTCATAATTTTTTGCTTTTATCTTATTTACTTGTTCTGCTCTAAAATTAATTAAAAATGAAATATGATCAAGAATTTTTTTCATTTCTGTTTTATTTTTTGAGATTTCAAAAATTAAAGTTTCAGTTGATTTACCATACCCTTTTATTTTTCTTTGCCAATCAAAACCAAAATGGGGTATATTTTGGGTATGGGCAAAAATCATTGCATGCATTCTGCCTCCGATTAAAAACTCACATTTAGAATATAACTCTTTCAAATCCTTAAGTTCTTTGATATTAACTATCGAAACTTCAATTGAATATTCCTTTTTAAGTTTTTTCGATACTGCTTTTATTGTAGGGTAATCAGACTTTTCGGTTGAAAAAAGTACAATTTCTTTGCCACTTAAGGAACTGATTAATTGTAATATCTGTTTAATATATGTATCGAATAATTCTTCATTATCAAAACATGTATGACCAAGAACGGAAACTCCTACTACATTAGAAAAATTAGCATAAGATGAATTTTTAGCAAGCATAAAAACAGGATCCCGAGTCGTCTTAATTTTCATATTTTGATCTTTAATAATGTAAGTAATTTCTTCAAGTGATTTTTCATCTCGTACTGAGAAATAATCCGTTTTTTTTACTATGCTTCTAATAATTTTTTGGTTATATTTATATTTAACTGGCCCTACTCCTACCGATGTTACTACTACTTTTTTATTTTGCTTTTTTGCCAATTTCACATACTCGTTTATTAGCATTGGCCATACTGGAGAAATATCCATAAACATATTTCCTCCGCCTATAATCACGCCATCAACATTTTTCAGCTCTTCTTCAAATTTTTTGAAATTTTGTTTTTTAGTCATTAAATACTTTTTAGATATTATTTTCGAAAAAATTTCTTTCAGAATTTTTTTTATTCTACCATTTCGCAGCAAAATTTCACTTGATTTTTCTTCATATAAATCGAATTCCCCAGATAATTTCTCTACTTCTAGAAAGTCATACTTTACATACTTTAATTCTCTATTTTCAACTAATTTAGTAATTTCATTTGCGATTTTCAAATCACCAAGATTATCACTTTTAAAAAAACTTACTATAATAACTTTTTTCATACTTTTACACACTCTTCTTCCTTTAAAATGTCAAAATCATTTAATATTTTTTTTATTTCAAACGGTAGCAACTTAATATGATGATTTTTACTCATTTTAATTTTATTATTTTTAATAATTGAATTAACATGATTTTCATTCCGTGGATCAAGTACATACTCGATTTGATTGTACAATTCGTTAACATTGTTCTTTTCAAATGTGAATCCACTTTGATTATGTTTTACAAATTCATTAGTATTTTCGAAGTTAGTTACAATTGGTACACAACTATATAATCCAGCCTCATATATTGGCCTAGCTTGATGTGGATGAATAGAAGGAAAAATAATTATTTTGGACTTTAAAAACAGATTTTCTAAGTTGAAATTTGATTCTTCAAATATAATTTTATCTTTTATTTTACTTTTATTTATGAAAAGATATAAAGTGATGATGTTGTTGAAATCCCATATTTTTTTATAATTAAACTTCAATTTGTCTAGATAATTTTTTTCTTTACCAACAAATAGAATCTTTGTATTCTCCTTTATTTTTTTTGCTAATTTATAGACTACTAATGGGCCCTTTATCTTATTATGTCCACCTAAATATAAAATGTAATTAATATTGTCATTGTTATTTTTGGTTTTCAGAACATTTTCTTTATCACTTATAAATGTGGACACTTTGTCGTATATCACACTTTTATTTGATTTAACTCGGTAAGATTTTTTAAGATCGTATTGAGATATGAATATTACTTTGTCGAAGTATGATAACAGTTTTTGGATAATCATTTTACGAATTCCTAATTTTGACTCTATATAAGTTTCTCTGTTGAAACAAATAGTTTTTAGATTTTTTTCTTTGATCATTAGGGCTAACCAAGAAAGAGTCATAGAGTTTACTAATAAGATATCTGGATTTGAATCAACTATGATTTTGGTGATTTTAGATTTTAATTTACTAATCAGAAAATAATTTTTCAAATTATTAAATGAAAATATATATTTTGGTCCCCCACTGTAAAAAGGCAATGTAGGAATATAGTCCACTTCTAAAATTGTGATATTTTTATTTTTAATCAAATATTTTTTTAAAAACGGTGAACTAATTGGTATTAATACTGTTAAATTATAGTTCTCTAAATCCATGCTTTCTATGAGATCAATAAAACTAATAGTTCCTCCACCAATTCCACCATAGTGGTGAACCATTAAAATTTCTTTTTTCACTGATTAGCCTCCCCTTAAATAATTCGAGTAAATCCATAAAATTATGTTGAACTTAATCAATTGATTGCTTGTAAAATGAGATACTTAAAATTTTATAAATTCAAGTATCTTATCGCCTTGATTCAGATAATTTTTAGTTTTAGCAAATGTTCTAGCTTTTATTCCTAGTTCGTTATTTTTAAGATTTTGAGAATTCAAAATCTCGTTAATTTTATTTGCAATTGTTTCAGGTCTATTATTTTCAATCAATATCACATATTCACGATATTCATCAGGTATACCTGGCAACATTGTAGTAATCAAAGGCGTTCCCGAAAGCATATACTCTAGAGTTTTGGATGGAAATGAATATTTAACAAACTCATCTTTACTGTTTCTAGCATTTATTAAATAATCAGCTCCTCTTTGAATTTTTAAAATCTCTTCTCTAAAGACATAGCCTTTGTATATAATGTTTTTATTTCCTTTTATTCTTGAGATTAAATCATTTTCAAAATCTCCTCGACCATATATCTCTAACAAAATATCATCTCTGTTTAAGATTTCAAAACTTTCAACAATGTTTTGAATACCATATTTTTTTTCTAGAGAACCCGTATAAATAAATTTGGTCACTGTTCTTGGTTTATTTGTTATTTTAACATCCCATTCATTAGCTTCCTCGATATTAATTATACCTTCTATTACAAGGTAGGGTATATTAGGCGCAAAATCTCTAGCTAGATATTTAGTCAAAGAAATTACTTTCGAAGACTTTTTCATCAAATATTTTGCTATTTTAAGCTCAATAATTCTAATTTTTTTCTTGAAATAACTCTCATTTTCCCTAACAACTGCAGGTGGATCTGTCCAAATAGATATGAGTGGAATTTTATAAATCTTTGAAATCATTAGTCCAACAATCATATAAGGTATGTGGACTGAGTAAACAATTATACCCGCTTTATTAGGTTTTAAAGAAAAGTTTTTCATGGAATAATAAAAAGATGAAATAAGCTTTGAGAATATTTTGGAAATACCTTTATTAATAAAAGGTATTTCTTGAATTTCAATTTTTTTATCTCCAACCCTTTCACTCCACACTTTACTTTTTATAATCTTGTAAGGGAAACTTGGAAATTCAGTAACTGGTCTTGAGGATATATAAGTAAATTGGATTTCAGCATCCCTTTCAATTCCTTTTATAATATTCCAATTAAAGTTATGTGTTTGAACTTGTGGAAATGAGTCCTCTTCAAAAACTTTTTTCATTATTTGATCTGGCAATGCAAATCCTAAAAAAAGATAATTCTTTACTACTTTCATTTTTTCCACACCGTTTTATTAATGTAATCCACATAAGAAATAATAATCCTTAATACCTTCTCCGAAACGTTAGTATTATTATAATCGTTAACTATTTTTAGAGTGGTGTCTGTCTGGCTTTCTAAAATCTCTAGGCCTTGCAAAATTCTATTTTTATCTAGCCCTAACATCATTACAGAAGTTTCCTCCATTGCTTCTGGTCTTTCATGAGCTTCTCTAATATTAATAGCCTTTAAATTTAAAATTGAAGATTCTTCACTAATTGTTCCACTATCACTCAAGACAGCTTTCGCACACTTCTGTAATTTAACATAGTCATTAAACCCCATCGGTTTCATTACTTTAACTAACGGATTCAAGATCACATCAGACTTATTAATCATTATTCTTGTTCGAGGATGAGCACTTACAATAACCGGAAAACTATATTTCATAGCAATTTCATTAATACTCTCAATCAAGTCATTAAAATTCTTCTCCGAATTTATATTTTCTTCTCGATGAGCAGAAACCACAAAATATTTTCCCTTTTCCAATCCTAATTTTTCTATAATTAGTGAATTTTTGATATCTTTTTCCTTAGATTTTATGACTTCAAGCATAGGACTCCCAGTTTTTATAACGCGATCTGCTGGTAAACCTTCTTTTAACAAATACTCGCGAGCAATGCTACTATAAGTTAAATTAATATCAGATATATGATCCACAATCTTACGATTGGTCTCTTCCGGAACACGTTGATCAAAGCAACGGTTTCCAGCTTCCATATGAAAAATAGGAATTTTTCGTTTTTTAGCTGCAATTGCACATAAACAACTATTGGTGTCTCCGAGGATTAATACTGCCTCTGGATTTTCTTTTTCCAAAATCGGATCAATAGCAATCAAAATGTGCCCAATTGTTTCTGTGGCAGTTCCATTGGCTGCATTTAAAAAATAATCTGGTTTTCGAAGATTAAAGTCTTCAAAAAAGACTTCATTTAATTCATAATCATAATTTTGTCCTGTATGAACTAATACATGATCAATTGCTTCAGACTCTTCTAATCGATTAATAGTCGCAGATAAACGAATAATCTCAGGACGAGTACCAACAATAGTCATTACTTTTAATTTTTTCATCAATTAATTAAACCTCCATATAATATGTATCTGGACTATTTGAATCAAAAGGTTCGTTCACCCACATAAGCGTCACCATATCTGATTCCCCTAAGTTTTCTATATTGTGCGTATAGCCTACAGGAATATCCACCACTTCCAGTTTCTCACCACTCACAATGTACTCAATTATGTTATCGGAATTAACTTTTCTAAAACGAATGACCCCTTGACCACTTACTACCAGAAATTTTTCATTCTTCGTATGATGCCAATGATTTCCCTTAGTAATTCCGGGTTTAGAAATATTAACAGACATTTGTCCTCGATCACACGTTCGGATGAATTCGGTGAAAGACCCTCTATCGTCTTCATGCATAGTTAATTTGTATGAAAAATCATCCTCAGGTAAATAACTTAAATATGTGCTGTACATTTTTTTTATCAAGCTGTTACTTAACTGCGGAACTGTCAAATTACTTCTCGATTCTTTAAATGATGTTATTAGCCCTTTCAATTCTCCTAACTGAATTTTATAAACAGGCGTAACTTCATAAAACAACTCACTAGGATTAATACTAGACACCTTTAGCAAACCGATAAGTTCTTTTACCACATCATCAATATATGCAATTGTCAACTCCGTTTTCTCATTATTCACTTGGACAGGAACATCTCGAGAAATATTATGACAGAATGTTGCAATCACACTATTATAGTTCGGCTTACTCCACTTCCCAAATAAATTTGGGAAACGATAAATCATAACGGGAGTTTGATTATTTTCTCCATATGAACATATTAAAGACTCGGCGTTTTTTTTACTCTCTCCGTAAGGATTAAATAGTTCAGCTTGAGTTGAGGAAGCAAACATTACTGGTGGAGTATTTGGATTATTACTCAGTAGCTCCAATAATCCCTCTGTAAATTCGATATTTCCAGTTACAAACTCCGATTCTTCTTTAGGCCGGTTTACACCTGCAAGATGATAAACAAAGTCTACTTCTAATGCATACCGCTTTAGTTCAGTATTTGTCGTATTTCGATCACAAAGAAACAAATCATTGTATCCTTGGTTTTTCAACTCCGCTACAAGATTCTTACCAACAAAGCCGTTTGCTCCTGTTATGAGAATCTTCATGCTTTTACTCGCTTCTCAAGTTCAGTTCTCACATAATCCAGTGTTAATAAACGTTGTTTGATTTGTTCAATCGACAAACGTTCCGTATTATTTGAATTGTATTCGCCTTCTTTGGTCAATTGTTGATCACCTTCACTAAAATACTTATCATAGTTTAAATCGCGAGTATCAGCTGGAACTCGATAAAAATCACCCATATCTTCTGCGACAATATGCTCTTCACGCGTCAACAATGTCTCAAACGACTTTTCACCATGACGTGTACCGATTACTTTAATTTCATTATCTGTTTCGAAAAGTTCTTTTAAAGCGATCGCTAAATCACCGACTGTCGAAGCTGGAGATTTTTGAACCATAATATCACCGGCTACTGCATTATTGAATGCAAATACGACAAGTTCTACCGCTTCTTCTAAGCTCATCAAGAATCGAGTCATATTTGGGTCTGTGACTGTCAATGGTTCACCTTTTTTAATTTGATCAATAAATAAAGGAATAACCGATCCACGAGAAGCCATAACGTTACCGTAACGAGTTCCACAAATTAATGTTTGTGACGAATCAATTGTACGTGCTTTTGCAACAAAGACTTTTTCCATCATCGCCTTTGAAATCCCCATCGCGTTGATTGGGTACGCTGCTTTATCGGTTGAGAGGCAGATTACTTTTTTTACACCAATCTCAATAGCAGCATTTAAAACATTCTCAGTCCCAAGTACATTTGTTTTTACTGCTTCTAACGGGAAAAATTCACATGACGGTACTTGTTTTAAAGCAGCTGCATGAAAAACATAATCCACACCATACATCGCATTTTTCACACTATTCTGATCACGAACATCTCCAATGTAAAATTTCAATTTGTTATTTTGATACTTCTTTCGCATATCTTCTTGCTTTTTCTCATCACGTGAGAAAATACGAATTTCTTTAATATCTGTATCCAAAAATCGCTCCATTACCGCATTTCCAAACGATCCGGTCCCACCGGTAATCAATAATACTTTATTAGTAAACAAATTATTTCAACCTCACATTTCTTCAATAATTTTTTTATATTTTTCCGTCGCTATTGTTCTAGTATATTTCGCTTCGTACAATCTAAATGCATTTTCAGACATTTTCTTGTGTAGTTCTTTATCATTACGGAGCAAATGAATGTACTCATTCAATTGTTTCGAGTCTGAATTTTCTACAGTGAAGCCTGCTTTAAATAATTTTAACTCTTTTGCTATATCTATACTCTTTTCCATAATCGTCATCACTGGTTTCCCCATTGCTAAATAGGTATAGGTTTTGCTAGGAACAGCTAAGCCTGATAAATTTCGATTTAAAGAAACTAAAAAAACGTCGCTTACACTAAGTTTTTCATTTAACTCATTTCCTTGTAAGAAATCTAAAACTTTCACATTGAAAACTTTATGTTGTTCAAAATACAACCTTAATTCTTGCTTTTTGTTCCCATGTCCAACAAGCATAAAAGAATAATCATCATTATTTTTAAAATACATAATTGTTCTTTTAATTGTTTCCATGTCTTGTGCTGTTCCCATATTCCCAAAATATGAAATTGTGAATGGTCCTTCATCACGATTTTTTCTTGATATCGCCGAATAATCCACTCTAGAATTATCATACCAATTAGGAATAATTTCTATCTTAGATGAAGAAATGTTCCTTGATGTTTCTAAAAGTATTTTCATTTCTGACGACAGTGCTATAACTCTATCAAAGGATGGAAAAACAATCTTATTAATTCCGTTCATTATTTTAGTTATTAGACTACTATTTTTTATAACATTTGTTGCCACAGCAATTTCTGGATAAATATCATAACTCACAAAAATGATTTTAGTTCCGTAAATTTTCTTAGCGATGTATGGAACTATAGTGATTATAGGGGGATTAGAGTATACAATACATACATCTTTATTTTTAAAAGCACTCACATTTAATAAAGAAAAAAATGTGAACGAAAAGTAATTTAACAACCGACCTATAGCATTAGTTTTTTTGAATTTGCTATATTTTATACGATTTATTTTAAGATTCGAATTAAGCTGCTCTTTTAATTTAATTTCTTTATCCTTTTTCAAATATTCATAAGGATAACCGCACAATACTTCAATCTTCATATTATTTGCACTAAGATCCATTGCTGTTTGATATGGAAGTTCCGCAGACGAAATATATTCGGGATAAAAATATTGGCACAATATAATTACACTTTTATTGTCCATTGTTTATATATGCCTCTCCAGAAATAATAATTGATTCTTCAAATGAAACTTTTTGATAAGTTGTAGGTAATGCTGACATGTTCTTATCAACAGTCAAGTCACTAAATAGTTTATTTAGTATTGAATTTTTTTTAATCAGTGAACTAGGTAAAAGTAAAGGTGTGAGTATAGTAATTTTCCCTTTTGATTTACGAAATTCTCTAAAAATCGAAATAGTAGAGACATACTTCTCATTTTGAGGAATATACGTACCAGTAATTTGATGTTGAATCATCACATGTAAAAAGTCAGATAAATTATCTATGAATATCATGCTTCTCTTATTATTTAATTTAGGTAATATCGGTAAATAATAAAACAATCTCAACAATCTCGAAAAATTCCCTGGACAACGTGGACCATACACTATAGGTGGTCTCACAATAGATAATTTGAAAGTTTGAGTCTCTAGTTCCGTCAGTTCCTGTTCAGCTTCAAATTTTGATTTACCATAATCATCTAAAGGTAGTGGTTTTGTGAATTGATTAATTTCACCATTACGTAGTCCATAGACGCTCAATGAACTGAAAAAAATAAAGTGTTTTACACCTTGCTCCTTAACTTTCTTTGCTAACTCGACTGTCAAATCCCGATTTACTTCATAGTATAATGAGCTTGGAGTCAAAGGAGAGTGCACGATAGCAGCAAGGTGAATGACCGTATCATACGTAGAAAAGTCTTTAGTCTCCCAAGTTCTGTCTCGAAGACTAATGGTATCAACGCTATAGTTTTTTAAATGATTATTTTTCACCCATTCGATAAAAGATAATCCTATATAGCTGTTTTCTCCTGTAATTAATACCTTCTTCATTGCTTTCTCTCCGTTGTTGGAGCAATTTCTTTAATCATCGATCCTGTTCCACCTTCAATAACTCCATCACTTTTCACAATACTTAAGAGCGTTCTTATAAAACAACGCACATCCATCCAAAATGATAATTTTTGAATATAGTAACCATCTAATTTAGCCTTAATTTCTATAGGCAATTCATCACGCCCATTAATTTGTGCCCATCCCGTAAGACCTGGCAATACATCATTCGCGCCATATTTTTCACGCTCTGCTATCAGATCGTATTGGTTCCAAAGTGCTGGGCGAGGACCAATCACAGCCATTTCGCCTTTTAAGATGTTAATGATTTGTGGCAACTCGTCAAGGCTCGTCTTGCGAAGAAACTTTCCAGTTTTCGTGATGTATTGATCGGGGTCTGTTAATAG
>PNNF01000055.1 GCA_013824085.1 Chlorobiaceae bacterium
CAACTTACTGTCCCCATAAAAGTTTGTCGGCTTTGGTATCGTATCAGAGGTGATTAAACGCGCATTCGTCGCGTCCCCATACACTATCATGCTGCTGAGAAAGATAAACTGTTTCACGCCTGATTTTTTTGCCTTCATGGCGACTTCAGCCGTCAAGTCTGTATTCACGCGATAATATAGGTCTTCCATACTTTTATCGGTCGACACGTGCGCAATCCCCGCTGCATGTAAGATGGCATCATACCCTTCAAACGAGTAATCCTTCCACTCTCCGTTGCGCATTCCGACCGTTTCAACTTGGATGAGGTCTGTATATCGTGCTTCAACCCATTGTTTAAATGCGTTTCCTACATAGCTGTTTGCACCTGTGATTAATAGTTTTTTCACTACTACACTCCTTTATGAACGTAAAACATAAGACTATTCTTTTTATTGGCTACTATTTAAAATTTGTCATGAACTGAATTGATTTTACCATATCGTGTCATATTTTCGGGACAATCAATAAAGTAGCGTCAATCTAAAAAAAAGATAACTAGTAGACTAGACAGGTTTGTTATACAAAATCGACGTGGACCCTAAAAGGTTCCATGTCGATTCTAATTCAATCGCGACTGTACAAATCTCGTGTATAGACTTTATCTGCCACATCCTCAAGTTCAGGATGCAATCGATTCGTGACGATAACGTCAGCCGTCTGTTTGAACGTTTCAAAGTCTTTGATGACAGGTGAGTTGTAGAACGAGTCTTCTTTTAGAACCGGCTCATAGATGACGACCTCGACACCCTTCGCTTTGATGCGCTTCATAATCCCTTGAATTGATGAGGCTCTGAAGTTGTCCGAATCTGTCTTCATCGTCAAACGATAGACGCCGACACGCTTCGGGTTTTGCTTCAAAATCGACTCTGCGACAAAATCTTTACGTGTCCGGTTAGCATCGACAATTGCCCCGATGATATTGTTCGGCACATCCTCATAATTCGCGAGGAGCTGTTTCGTATCTTTCGGCAAGCAGTAACCACCATAACCGAATGACGGGTTATTATAGTGTGAGCCGATGCGTGGATCGAGCCCTACACCTTCAATGATCTGTTTAGAGTCAAGGCCACGAACTTCAGCATATGTATCGAGTTCGTTAAAGAACGCAACACGCATCGCCAAATAAGTATTCGAGAACAGTTTGATGGCTTCCGCTTCAGTTGGGTCAGTTAACAATACTTGGATGTCTTCTTTGATTGCTGCATCTTTTAACAAATTCGCGAACACTTCGGCACGCTCTGATTGCTCACCAACGACGATACGTGATGGATAAAGATTATCGTGCAGCGCTTGACCTTCACGCAAGAATTCTGGTGAGAAGATGATGTTTTCTGTATCAAACTTCGCTTTGACTTCATCCGTATATCCAACTGGAACAGTTGATTTAATCACCATGATGGCATCTGGATTGATTGCTAAAACCGTTGCGATGACGCTCTCAACTGTACGCGTATTGAAGTAGTTACGTACTGGATCATAATCTGTAGGAGTTGCGATAACGACATACTCTGCATCTTTGAATGCTGTCAGGTTATCTGTTGTCGCAACTAAATTCAATTCTTTATTCTGCAAAAAGTCTTCGATTTCTGCGTCAACGATTGGAGACTGTTTCGCGTTAATCATGTCGACTTTGTCTTTCATGATGTCCAATGCAATCACGTCATTATGTTGTGCAAGCAGAACTGCCATTGAAAGACCGACATAGCCAGTACCGGCTACAGTAACTCGCATGATGTTCCCCCTGATTCTGTATTTAAAGTTCTACGTTATAGTATTCTTTATACCAATCTACAAACTTACCTAGACCTTCGTCGATTGACGTGTTTGGTTGAAATTCAATGTCACGCACAAGGTCGGTTACATCCGCATAAGTACGATGAACATCACCTGGTTGCATGTCCATGTATACTTTTACAGCTTCCTTACCAATCTTTTGTTCAAGTGTATTAATGAACTGCATCAATGACACCGGGTTATTATTTCCGATATTGTAGATTTTGTAAGGTGCAAAACTTTCACTTGTTGAATCAGTTACTTCATCCCATTCCGGATTAGCTTTTGGCGCTTTAGGAATCAGCTTAATAATACCTTCTACGATGTCATCGATATAAGTGAAATCGCGCTCCATTTTCCCGTGATTAAATACTTTAATCGGATTCCCTTCGATAATATCTTTCGTGAAGGAGAAGTAAGCCATGTCTGGACGTCCCCAAGGACCATAAACAGTAAAGAATCGCAGACCAGTTGTGGGAATCCCATAGAGATGGCTGTAAGTATGAGCCATTAGCTCGTTCGACTTTTTTGTCGCAGCGTATAGACTAACGGGATGGTCTACATTATGGTTCGTGGAGAAAGGAGCGACTTTATTACCACCATACACGGAACTCGATGACGCATAGATTAAATGTTCAACTGGATTATTTCTGCATGCTTCTAAAATGTTTAGGAATCCTTGCATATTTGAATCCATGTATGCTTGAGGGTTTTCAATCGAATATCGAACACCAGCTTGAGCAGCAAGATTTATAACATAATTAATTTCATTTAATTTAAATATGTTATCTATCAAATCATTATTTTTTATATCAACATTATAAAATTTGAAATTTGGAAAAGCTTCAAGTAGGTTTAATCGATTTAATTTCAGTTCAGTTTCATAATAGCCATTCAAATTATCAATTCCATAAATTGCATGACCTTGACTTAAAAGTTTATTCGCAAGATGGAAACCCACAAAACCGGATACACCTGTAATTAATATATTTTTAATCACCCTGTCCTCGTACATGTTGTTAATCAGTCCCACAGGCATAGTATGCTCCCTCCAAATGATTAATAATTCTCAAAAGTTATTAATCATTTTTTTTATAAATAGCGGTTGTATCACACAGTAAGGCAATAATCCAATACAAGATGCTACAATTACTCCAATCCAGGAATTTAACCACATTACACAATAGAATGATGCAGGAATTTTTATCAGAAGACCTATTGTCAACAAATAACTTTGCGATTTTACCATTCCAAGCCCGTTAGAAATTGTTGATATGACCGCATTCCAAATTAACAAAGAACTTAAACCTGTAAAAACCAATGCATAAAAAGGATCTATCAAAATGGATTCATTACGTAGCCATAAATCAATAATTTTTTGTATAAATAAAATAGACAGTAATTGAACTAAAAAAGTAAAAAAAGCAAGTACACTTATTTTTTTATATACTTTTTTTACCCACTGATCATTCTTCTCAGCAATAGCTTGAGTGATGAGAGACCACAACGGAGTTAAAGCCAAAGTAAATAAAATTCCGAACAAAGAAAAAAATCTAAAATAAACTTGAAAATCCACTACATCTTCAGGTGAAGATAATTTACTAATTAAAAATTCATTCGTGGTTGTCAAAAGCATAAAAACGATTTGCACCCAAAAAAATGCTAGTCCAATTCCTAGAACATCTTTTGCAACCTTAAAATTTACATAGCTAATACTTGGGCGTTTCTTTTTAAAATCAGTCATACCAAAAACAACGGATGTAGTGACTAATAAAGGCAAATTAACCGCTATGGCATAAACAATTGCTAACTCTAAAATATTATTTTTATTTCCCGATTCTATACTATAAAATAAGTACACAAAAATTATTATACTTGAGATTAAAGTTATTAAATTGTTAATTGATGATTTTTGAATGGCATAAAGAATAGAATTGATAATTTTTAATATTAATTGAATAAAAATAGATATTAAAATTATATTAACAACTATCAATAAAGTAGTTTGTGAAACCATTTCTTCTGAAACATTGAAGAAATCATTCCAATTAACAAAAGATGCAAAAACTATACAAATCGTTAGAAGACCAATACCTATAATACTGATAAGAAAATACGAAGTAGATATATATGTCTTCGATTTTTCAACTTTATTTTCAGCTAATGAAAAAACCAACCTATTTCTCAATCCATTTCCGAGTCCTAAATCAAAAGTTAACAACCATGATAGTACTGACAACATTGTGAACCATAAGCCTAAAACGTTGGAGTTTTCAAAATATTTCATGTACATAGGAAAAGACAATAAAGAAATAACTACAGATCCACCTTTAATAAGGAAAGAATATATAATATTAAAGAATAGAATATGATTATATTTTTTTTGTAAACTTTGATCACTCATTCTTGTAACATCCTATTTAATTCTCGTTTTATGTCTAGGTCATAGCCTAATAATTTTGTTTTAATATTGTTATTTTTCATATTTTTAGGAACTCTCATAATCGCATCTGCTATATCTGTAGGTTCATTCGTGTCATAATACGTTATTTCATCTCCTATCCTCGAATAAAAAACCGATTCGATTTTTCCAGAAACCACTGTCAATCCACATGCCATATAAGACAAGATTTTTGATGGAAATGAAGAGTTGTTGTACTCACCTTCAATTTCTTGAGTACTTACTCCAATATCACACATACTTAAAAAATCTTGATATTCGATACCACTATAAAATCCATCGTAAGTTAATTGAGCCATCCCTTGATAATTTATTATTTCATTTTTTACGTTTTCAATTTCTTCCTCCGATCCAAATCCAATGATGTGAAAGTGATAGTCTGAAGATAGATTTTTAGCGGCATTAATAGCCATCAATACGCCCTTCTTTCGAATATCAAACGTTCCTGCGTATACTACATGAATTTTATCTTTCGAAAAATTATTAAGTACATTGATAGACGGTTTTGTGATCTGATTGTAGGGTTTATAAGCCCCCTCAATTACAACGACACTGTCTTGATTATTTTTTTGTGGAAGCTTTTCGATAAGTCTATGCGTAGATAAAATAAAATTATCTCCTAATTCAATTAGTTTGTTTTCAAAAAATTTGAGTAATGGAGGGTTATTCTGCGCATCTTGATAAATCTCTTCAATCTCTAAACATATTTCATTCCCTTTGAAAATTTTAACGAATTTAATGGCAGGATAAAGAATGTTAGAGTGATAGATTAGTAAAACATCGTCATTATTTAAATTCTTCATCAAATATTTTGTTAAGTGAATCATTGATGACAGCATTTTCGCTTTATTTTTCAATTTACCCCCAAAACTTCTTGTAGGCAATTTAGTAAGATTCTTGTTAAAACCTAATTCAATTCTAGTCTCATCGAACTCACATTTTTCTTCTATTGTAGTCCAGCTGGGTGAAATAATTTCGACACAGTAACCTACTTCTATAAGAACATTTGAAATATAATCAATTTTATTGATAGCTGACGCCTTTACATTTCTTTTCTCCTCAGAACTATGGACGTCATAAAAAGCAACATACTTAATATTTTTCGAACGATGTGATATTGTCATACGCTACTCCTTTACACTTAACTTCATCACTTCTCGTATAACTTGAAAATAAAAAGATCCACAACATAGAACTATATACTAAATTTTGTGTATTTAATGACAATAATAATATAAACAAAAGTATAATTGATTTTGCATTTTTACCATTAATCGATTGAGTGAATTGTAACATCATAAATAGAATCAGTAGACCACTAATAATCCCCAAGGCCATAATATAGGAAAAATTTGTTCCTGTTATGTCATTTCCAGCATATTCTATTAAGTTATTTTGAATGTATTTAAAGCCGTTAACGAAACCATTTCCAAAAATAGGACTAATTATCGAAGCTTCTAAATTATTCAAAATACTTTCAACTCGTACCACACTAGAAACATTTTCTCCTTCGCCAAATAATTTTTCAAAAGCTCTCTTAACTAATAAACTTACAGATGAATTTTGTAATACTATAACAATTAGTATTACTATAGAAATCAAATATTTATTTTGTCTAAATTTAAAAATATTTGTTATATTTCTTCTGTTAAATTTGAGTGATATTAAAATCAAATAACATATAATACCTACCGTCGAGAACGTAGAAAGTATTGTAACGGAAAATATAAATATAATATTTTTCCTTATAGCTTTAAAATAAAACAACTCAATCATTAAAGCTATTAGTAAATAAAATTGAAATACTCCAGGTTCTCTAAAGATCCCTTGATTTCTAATGACGCCTTCCCAAGCTACCGAATACGTAAAAACCATATTTAAAAATGGTGTTCCTAAATAACTTTCATACGTAGAGAACCAATTAATTACACTGTTCATTTGAAGAGGTAATAATATATACGTTGCGAGTAGTGAATAAACGCTTATAAACATCATAATTTTAATATAATATCGATAAAGCTGATTTTGATTAATAACTGAAGTTAAAAAAAACGCTGAAGAGATTGCAAATATAAAGTAAAAATTCTCAATGGAATAATCTTGGTTATAGATAATAGATATTAAACCGCTACCACTTAAAAAAATAAAAAATAGTAAAAGTTTTAAATTTATATTTTTATTTATTCCGAGAAAGAATACAAGAAAGGAAATTAAAAATGTAATACCAACTAAAACAATTGAAAATGATGTTTTATCTAAGTTTAACATCATGGGAGCAGATTCATTTACTAAATAAACATTTAAAAATAATGCTATAAATAAAGATATATCTTTTAGTCTATTCATAAATTTTCCTTTCTTGTTCAGTTACATCAGAAAATCTACTTTCGTTTTTTATTTTCCAGTTTAAAAAACGAATCATATAAATCATTTAACTTATACAATATATCATTGGTATGAAATTTTTCATGTTCTACTTTTAGAACTTTTGACTTCCAGGAATTATATAAAGATTTATTTTCAGTTACAGATTCCAGAAATGAAACGTAAGATTTCCAGTCGCCTACGTCATATGTGTGTCCATTTACACCATCTTCAATGATTTCGGGAATTCCACCTATTTTACTTCCTAACAAAATCATATTGTAAGATCTTGCTTCCGCAAGTGACATACAAAATGTTTCATGATGACTTGGCATTATGAAAACATCCCCAAAGGCTAGAAACGGATTTACATCTTTCATGTATCCTAGAAATTCAACTTTTCCTTTTTTGATTTCTTCATCTAGATTCCGTTTCATTATTTCCAAATAATTCCCGTCACCTATTATATAAAATTTAATTCCATGAATCGAATTCGATTCTTTAATAATTTTCTCTAAATCTTGAAAGCCCTTTTCGACCTCAACTCTCCCTGTAGAGATCACTGAAATCTCTTCTGATTGTTTTGAATTTTTAGAAAGAAGTGAGTTATTTTCATTAGAATTGTTTACAATATTATATATTACTCCATAATTTTTTTCTAAACTGTTCAAAGCGGGCCAACTATTAACATATTCGCTAACACAATAGATCTTACTAGAAAATGATATGGTCAACTTTTCTAAAATCTTCAATATATTAATTTTAAATTTAGATTGAGAATACGAAGTAGACTCCAAACTACTTCCATGTATTGCCAAAACAGTATTTTTAAAATTTATAATCTTACACGCTAACGAGATATGAAAGCCTATCAATTCTAAACCAGTATAATGTATAATATCAGGTTTTTCAGTTTTGATTTGTCTGATTATAGACCAAGTCAAAGAAGGGTTTATCAATCCGAGCCTTCCTTTTTTTACATTTAGAGGAACGAAATTGTATTTTTCTTTCAATTTGCTTTCCATTATTCTTTTGTGACTATTATATGGTCCTCCATTTTCCCCGCCTTCTCGAAACGAAATCATAATTTTCTTCATAGGTAAAACCCTCTCATAATAATTATTCTTAAGATTTTTGCCACACAACTCGATTTACGTAATCAATGTAAGAAGTAATAATTTTTAATACCTTTTCAGATACATTAGTTTTACTATAATCACTAACAACTTTAGGAGGAACTATCTCTTCCTCTAAGATTTGTATCGCTTGCAAAATTCTATCTGTGTTAAGCCCCACCATCATTGTAGCTCCTTCTTCCATAGCTTCTGGACGTTCATGAGCCTCACGAATATTTAAACTTTTTAGCCCTAGAATTGAAGTTTCTTCACTAATAGTACCACTATCGCTTAACACAACTTTCGCATTAATTTGTAGCTTATTATAGTCACTAAAATTTAATGGTTTAATTAATTGTATATTTTTATTAAACACAACTTTCTTATTATTAATCATTTTCTGAGTACGGGGATGCGTACTTACAATAACCGGAATATCATATTCCTCAGCAATTGAATTTAAAATTTCAACTATTTTCAGAAAATTGGATTCAATATTTATATTCTCATCACGATGACTAGATACTAAAAAATATTGATTTCTTTTTAAGTTTAAACGTTCTAAAACATTAGAGTTTTCAATATCTTCTTTTTTATCATTTAATACTTCATACATCGGGCTTCCTGTCTTTATAACTCGATCTGCAGGCAAACCTTCACGTAATAAATATTCACGTGCAATATCACTATAAGTTAAATTTATATCAGAAATATGATCGACTATTTTTCTATTAGTTTCCTCAGGAACTCGTTGATCAAAACAACGATTACCAGCTTCCATATGAAAAATCGGAATTTTTCTACGTTTTGCAGCTAATGCGCAAAGGCAACTATTAGTATCACCTAAAACTAAAATCGCTTCAGGTTTTTCAGTATTTAGAATTGGATCTATTGAAATAAGTATATTACCTATCGTCTCAACAGCATTTCCAGTTGCTGCATTTAAAAAATAATCAGGTTTTCGTAATTTAAAGTCTTCAAAAAAAACTTCATTCAATTCATAATCATAGTTTTGCCCTGTATGGACCAAAATATGTTGAACCGAATTTGACGATTCTAATTTTTGAATAACTGAAGATAATCTTATAATTTCAGGTCGAGTTCCTACAATGGTCATAATTTTAATTTTTTTCATTATTAAACCTCCGAAAAATATGTATCTGGTTGGTTAGGATTGTAGGACTCATTTACCCACATTACAGTAACTAAATCTACCTTGCCTACGTTTTCAATGTTATGAGTATAGCCTGGGGGAATATCTACAACTTCTAGTTTTTCTCCAGTTACGTAATATTCAATCACTTGAGACGAATCTATCCTTCTAAAACGAATAACCCCTTCTCCGCTCACCACTAAAAACTTTTCATTTTTAGTGTGGTGCCAATGCTCTCCTTTTTTTATACCTGGCTTTGAAATATTTACTGACACTTGCCCCTTATTTTTAGTACGAATGAATTCCGTAAACGATCCTCTTTCATCTTCATTCATTTTAAGCGTATAAGAAAAATTATTTTCAGGCAAAAAGCTTAAATAAGTGCTATAAAGTTTCTTCGAAAAATCATCATCTAAGTTCGGCAAAGATAAATCCTCTCTTATTTTTTTAAAAGAATATAATAGTTCCACCATTTCCCCTAACTCAACGTTATAAGAAGTAGGAATAGAAAAATATTGGCTATTAGTTTTATATTGATTTGGATTTTCCAACAAGTCTGTAAGTGTATGGACAACATCATCAATATAAACTAAGTTTAACTGCGTTAAAGGGTTATTAATTTTGATAGGCAAATCACGAGAAATATTAAAACAAAATGTTGCTACTGCGCTATTATAATTAGGTCGACTCCATTTTCCAAAGACATTTGGAAAACGGAACACCATTACTGACACATTATTATCATGCCCATATTTAAATAAAAGATTTTCTCCAGCTTTTTTACTATTTCCATAAGGATTATTTAGACTTGCTTGAATCGAGGAGGACATCATCACCGGAACTTTATTGTTACTTTTCTCAATCTTATGGATTAATGTTCTTGTAAAATCAGTATTTCCTTTTTCAAAGTCGTCTTCTTCTAAAGGTCGATTAACTCCCGCTAAATGGTAAACAAAATCAGCGTTCTCACAATAGTATTCTAATTCAGCTTCACTAGTTTTACGGTCGCACAAAAATAGATTGTGAGAAGTTGTAGCCTTTAAATGACTAACTAAATTCTTACCTATAAACCCTGTATAACCTGTTATTAAAATATTCATGATCGTACCCATTTTTCAAGTTCATTACGAACAAACTCAAGCTTTAATAAACGATCTTTAATTTGAGGAACACTTAGTCTTTCTGTATTATTAGAGTTATACTCTGTTTCTTTAGTTAATTGCTCATCACCCTCACTAAAATACTTATCGTAATTTAAGTCTCGAGTATCTGCTGCAACTCTATAGAAGTCACCCATATCCTCTGATACAATATGTTCTTCTCTTGTCAACAATGTCTCAAATGATTTCTCTCCATGTCTTGTTCCAATAATCTTAATTTCGTTATCGACTTCGAAGAGTTCTTTTAATGCAACGGCTAAATCACCGACAGTAGAAGCTGGTGATTTCTGAACCATAATATCTCCAGCTGATGCATTATTGAACGCAAAAATCACTAATTCCACTGCTTCTTCTAAACTCATCAGGAAGCGAGTCATATTAGGATCTGTGACGGTCAATGGGTTACCAGATTTTATTTGTTCGATAAATAACGGTATTACGGATCCTCGTGATGCCATGACATTTCCGTATCGTGTACCACAAATTAATGTTTTATCAGAATCGATTGTTCTTGCTTTAGCTACAAATACTTTTTCCATCATAGCTTTTGAAATTCCCATTGCATTAATCGGATAGGCAGCTTTGTCGGTAGAAAGACAAATAACTTTTTTTACCCCTATGTCAATTGCAGCATTTAAGACATTTTCCGTTCCTAAAACATTCGTTTTGACAGCCTCTAGTGGGAAAAACTCACATGAAGGAACTTGTTTGAGTGCGGCAGCATGAAAAACATAATCTACACCGTACATAGAATTTTTCACACTGTTAGTATCTCTGACATCACCAATATAAAATTTCAGTTTATCGTTTTGGTATTTCTTACGCATATCTTCTTGTTTTTTTTCATCTCGTGAGAAAATTCTGATTTCTTTGATATCCGTTTCTAAAAATCGTTCCATTACCGCATTCCCAAAAGATCCTGTTCCACCAGTGATTAATAAAGTTTTGTTTTTAAACATATTCTTCTCCTTTAATTGCGTATGCAATATTCACTCTATATTATTCTGAATTTCATCTAAAAATTGATCCATTTCGCTTATATAGTTATCATGTGAAAAGAAATTAGATTTTTGTGTAAGTTCTTTCATTTTATTCACATGCTCTCGTTTTAAACGAAATATAACATCAAAAATATTCTGTAATTCCTTTATATTATTATTTTTAGTTAGATAACCATTTTCTCCATCAATAATATATTCCTTTAGGTCACTTGTATCTGTAGAAATTACAGGTATACCGCAACTTATACTTTCTACAAACTTAGTAGGGAACCCCGCATTCGTCATTCGATTGCTTTCACGATAAAAAACGGAGAAATCTGACTCTTTTACTATCCTTATGCTTTCTTGATGAGATACTCTTCCTATAAAAACAATTTTTTCTTTCATGTTCTTAAGTAATAATTCATGGTTTTGATTTTTCAATAAATACTCTTCTTTAGTTATCCCTACTATTTTAAACTTAAAATTTTTATCAATAAATTTCGCTAAAATCTTGATAATTTCATTGAGTTTATCCTTGTTTCTAGAAGGGCTCCCCGCATAAACAAAATTTATTTCTTCACCATTCAAAGCGTAATTGATTTTCCATTTACTTTCTCTTACATCAACCAAAGGGGGTAATAATAATGTTTTAGTATGACCCATATAATAATTGTCTAATAAATTACTAATTACTATAATTCCATCTACTTTTTTTTGCAAAATCCTCATTCTGTAAAACGAATCTAGACCTTTGATCATTTTTGATAGTAGATTCATACCGCTAGTGTCATACCATTCTGTGCAGTCAGATACGACTTTTACATTCTTATTACTAAAATACTTCTGAATTTTCCGAAGCGCTATAGAGGGGTAGTTATAACAAATTACCATTTTAATATTCGGGTAATTTTTTTCTATTTTTTTTACGATACTAATATCTCTAAGATAATGAAGCCATTGATAGTGAGTTTTTGGGTAAGGTTGTGACCAGACGGTGAAATCCTCAAGATTTTTCACTTGATATACTGATTTTTTATATTCTAAGTCTTTATCAACATCCACAAAAACTACGTTATACCCTAAGTGTTTCAGTATTTTTGCATTACTCATCACTCTGTGTGCTGCCGCATTTTTGTCAGGTAGCTCAAAGCCACCCAAATACACAATTGTGCCTTTATTCAATTAAAATGTCTCCTTTGTAACTGGTTTTGTACTTACGTCTGTTTACTCATATGATAATTTCATTAATTTCTTTTAAGTACTCCTCAATAATGATATTCCTATTAAATTCACTCACCATTTTATTTCTCGATTTATTTCCCATAGTTAGCCTCTCTTCAGATGTTAAATTCATAAATTTTTTTATCGCTTCAACCAATTCCACTGTATTTTTAGGTTCAACTAGATAACCGTTAATTTCATTATCAACTGTCTCTCTACAACCACTTCTAGTAGTAGTAATTATCGCTCTTCCTGAAGCCCCACCCTCAAGTAAAACATTCGACATTCCTTCAGGGTAATACGATGGGTGAACTATGCAATGAACGCGTTTAGTTATCTCTCTAATGTCTTTTAACATACCATGATAATTAATTAGTCCAGCTTTTTCTGCATTTCTTAAAGTCTCTTCGTATCTTTGTTCGCAAAAACCACATACATGAAACTGTGTATTTGGATAGATTAGTTTTATTTCTTTTGCCGCACTTAAATATTCCTCTATACCTTTTTCCTTCATTATTCTAGAAATAAAGGCAAATTCTATTCCGTCGTCCTCTGAAGGATAGGGATAATGCTTAAAATGAGATATATTAACTCCAGAACCCGGAATCAACTTATAACTACTTTTCAATATTTTGTGTTTTAAAAAAAAATTCATATTTTCTTCGTTTTGAAAGTAAATTTTATTCACTCGGTTACTCGAAAGTTTATACAAAATTCTAGTAACCATTTGCAAAATCCCAACATTTTCTAACGCTGTTCCTAATCCTGTTATATTAGATATGCATGGAGTTCTTGAAAATTTTGCAGCTAACGAACCGTAAATATTCGGTTTAATAGTGTACGTTAAAATCAAATCAGGTTTATTTTCCTTCATCAATCTCATATAGTGCATTAAAAGCTTAAGATCTTGTAACGGATTTTTCCCGTGCCTTGATAAGTTTGTTTCCAAATGGATACATCCCATACGCTTTAGTTCATCTATCTTTTCGCCACTAGGAGAAGATATGTATACCTCATAATTTTTAGACAATAATTCCTCTACGAGCTCTTTTCTAAAGTTATATATGACAATTTCGTGATTAACTAAAAATAGTATTTTTTTTTTCATAAAATCTCGCTCTCCAATTTCATGTTTATATCTTTCTTAATGCTTAATAGTAAAGAACTAGAATGAGTGCTCATAATAAATTTTGAAAGCATATATTATCATCAATTATACAAACAAGTGTTTACTTTTAATGG
>PNNF01000056.1 GCA_013824085.1 Chlorobiaceae bacterium
TCAATGAAAGATTTCGTGCTATCTTTTCAGAGTCTGCTCTTGGAATTGCAATGATAGACCTTTCGGGAAACCTCGTTCAAACTAATCGCGCCTTTGCAAAAATGTTTGGCTATGAAATTTCTGACATCTCTCAATTAAATATTTCTGCAATTTCTTATCAAGATGATTTCGCACTTGATTGGGGAAATTATATTAATCTAATCGAAGGAAAACTTAATCATTATCAAGTTGAAAAAAGATTTAAGAGAAACTCAGGAGAAATTTTTTGGGTTAGATTAACTGTGTCTGTATTGAAGAATGCATTAGAACAACCCAACTTTACTATAAACATGTTTGAAGATATTACTGAGCGACGCAAATCAGAAGAACAGTTAAGACAATTGTCAACAGCAGTTTTACAAAGCCCTGCACAAATTATTATTACTGACATTAATTCGAACATAATTTTTGTGAATCCAAAATTCGAAGCTATTTCAGGTTTTACTTTTCATGAAGTTTTTGGGAAACAATTAAGTTTTTCTCAAGGCTCGGAAAAAACAGAGAAAGAATATATTGCTTTGTGGGAAACAGTGAAATCTGGAAATACTTGGACGGGCGAGTTGCTAAACAAAAAAAAAGATGGACAATTGTATTGGGTTCTTTCATCTGTCTCTCCAATATTTAATGCGAAAGGAGAAATCACTAACTATCTCGCAGTTGGTGAAGATATAACCGAGCGAAAAAAAATGGAGAAAGAACTGATTCGTCAAAAAGAGAGAGCCGAAGTGATGAATCGTTTGAAGACAAATTTCCTTGCAAATATTAGTCACGAACTCCGAACTCCTTTAATTGGAATTCTCGGTTACTCTGAACTTATTATGGGAGAAATTGAAAATCCTGAACTCATCGAGATGGCTAACTCAATCCATAAAAGTGGGAATAGACTACTTGATACTGTGAACTCTGTTTTAGATTTAACAAACTTTGATGCAAGCAGATCCGAATATGAGAAGAAAGAAATTAGAGTAAGTGAAATTGTCTTAGTGTTACAAAAACTTTTTTATCCAAGCTTGATTGAAAAAAACTTATCCTTCAAATTAGATTTTGTGGATGAAAATATTACAGTTTTTGCAGATGAAAGAGCACTTAAACAAATCTTATATCACCTTATTAGTAATGCTATAAAATTTACGCTTTCCGGTGAAGTTTTGATTCGTCTAAACTCAACAACAATTGAAGATAGGATCTACGCTATTATTGAGGTAAAGGATTCTGGAATTGGAATTGCTGCAGATAAAATAAATCTGATATTTGAAGAATTTAGACAAGTGAGCGAAGGTTTAGAAAGAAGCCACGAAGGCATTGGGCTTGGTTTATCTGTAACTAAAAAATTTATTAAAGAGCTTGGTGGAAAAATTGAAGTGAGTAGCGAAGTAAAAAAGGGAACTACATTTACTGTCTATCTTCCTGCGAAACAATATGATTCAGAAGAAAATATTTTTGCAACAATTACTACAAATGAACCCAATTTTATTTTCGACGAACAGAAACCAAAAGTGCTTTTACTTGAAGGCGAAAAAATAAATAAAAATGATGCCCAACTTTTTACAAATAAAAAATATATCGTTGATATTGCCTCTACCTCAGAAGAAGCTATTGAATTCGCAAACCAAAATGATTATAGAATTGTTTTGATTGACATGAGTCTTGGACAAGAACTTGAAGGAATTAATACTCTTACAGCGATGAGAAAAATTCCGGGCTATGAAGATAAACCTTTTATTGCTTCAACATCTTATGCACGAGTAAAAGATAAACAAGATTTTATTTCGGCTGGATTTAATTATTTTTTACCAAAACCTTTTGGCAAAAATGATTTGCTACAAATTCTTGATGATATTTTTAAAGTTGAATAATTTTTAAAAAAATAAACAACAAATTTACTCGCAGAAAAAATTATTCATCAGTCCAAAGTATTTATTTGCCAATTACTAAATTTGAATTCTAATCACTCTCATTTTTTTTACACTTCATGAATTTGAATCTTCTGTCTTGAATTTTCCTCATAACAAAAGATGCGCTGCAACAAAAACTCTAAGACACAAAATCAACAAAGAGAAATATTTTTTTATTTTATCAAGTGAAGCATTTCGTCAATAGTGTTCACAGGCAAATTGCAACTATAATTTTTGCAAACATAAATAGTCGTTTTACCCTTTTCCATTTTCATCTCTTTTGTGAACGGAGCAATTTCATCCAACTCATTTCCTTCTTTAAGAAGAATAACTTTGTTTGGTAAAAATAATCCGTGCAATGTTTTTAAGATTTCAATTGTATCGGCGTTTTCTTTTTTACCAACCACAACTATTTCAACAGACTCCGAGTAAAGAAAAATTATTCCATTCATCAGTTGTGAATATGCAGATGGAGATGATTTAACATTATTATAAAATGCTCGTCTAATAACTGATGCTTTTTCTTTGTAATCAATTCTTCCTGTTAGGTGAGCAAGGCGAATTAAGTTTAACATCATCATTGAATTTCCCGAAGGAATGGCGCCATCGTAAATTTCTTTTTGTCGAATTATCATCTCTTCGGCATCATCAGAAGTAAAATAAAATGCTCCATTCTCGGCATCCCAAAAATGTTGAATAACGATTTCGTTTAGGTTTAATGCTAATGCTAAGTCGCTCTGCTCAAATGAAGTTTGATAAAGTTCTATCAATCCGAAAATCAGAAATGCGTAATCTTCAAGCGTTGCGTCAATAGCGGCTTCACCATCTCGATATCTATGAAGTAGTTTTCCATCTTCTTTTATTAAATATTTTTTTATGAAGGATAAAGAATTTTTTGCTGCGCCAATAAATTTTGATTCATTCGTTGATTGTGCTGCAATTGCAAAAGCACCAATCATCAAGCCATTCCAATCGGTCAAGACTTTATCATCTTTAAACGGATGAACTCTTTTTTCTCTTTCCTCAAAAAGAATTTTTCTTCCTAAGTTAATTTTTTCATTTACTTCGCTAACGGATAAATTATTTCTATTTGCATAATCTTCTATCGTCTCTTGAAGGTGAAAAATATTTTCTGTTGTATAGCCGCCATTCATCGGGTCGAAAAAATTTCCTTCTTCTTTTAGATTAAAAATTTCTATAAATAATTGAGCATCATTTTTTAGTAATTTTTTTATTTCATCTACTTTCCAGAAATAGAATTTCCCTTCTTCACCATCGCTATCAGCATCAAGAGCGGAATAAAAAGCACCTTGTGGCGATGTCAAATCACGAAGAACAAACTCTCCTATTTCAGATACTGTCTTTTTTATTTCCTGATTTTTTGAGGATTGATACAATTCAGAATAAGCAATCATAAGTGTGGCTTGGTCATACAACATTTTTTCAAAGTGTGGTAGCAACCATTTTTTATCGGTTGAATATCGGTGAAAGCCAAAACCAATTTGATCATAAATTCCACCTTGACGCATTTCAAACAAAGTTTTTTCTACAATCGCTTTTGCATTTGTGTCCCCCGTTCTGTTCCAATATCTCAATAAAAAAGTAAGATTATGCGGACTTGGAAATTTGGGTGCGTTTCCGAATCCACCAAATTGCTCATCGTATCTTTCCACAAATTGTTTGAAAGCAAGCTCGAGAGTTTCTGCTGTCAGTTCATTATCGAGTGAAGTTTTTGAGGCGTGTTGAATTGCTTGCGTAATTTGTTCAGCAGAATTTATTAACTCAGCTTCTTTTGTTTTCCACAATTCACTGACCTTAGGAATCAGGTCGAGCATACCCATTCTTCCGTGTCTCTTTTCTTTTGGAAAATATGTTCCTGCAAAGAATGGTTTTTTATCTGCTGTCATAATTATTGAAAGTGGCCAACCACCGCTTCCCGTAAGCTCTTGACAAACGGACATATAAATTCCATCAATATCGGGACGTTCTTCTCTATCAACTTTTATATTCACAAAAGTTTCATTCATCAACTTTGCGACTTCTTCATCTTCAAAAGATTCATGCTCCATAACGTGACACCAATGACAAGTTGAGTAGCCAATCGATAAGAAAATTGGTTTGTTATTTTTTCGTGCTTCTTCAAACGCATCATTGTTCCAAGCGTGCCAGTCAACGGGATTATAAGCATGTTGCAATAAGTATGGACTTTTTTCGTGAATTAATTTATTACTCTTTTTGTTTTTCATTTTAAATCTTACTGAGAAATTTTTAATTATTTTTATTCGTGCATTCGTGGCTAATCTCCTGAATCAAATTATAAAGAAAAATTTCTACAAAGAAACGAAGAGATAAAATAAACAGGTTAATATTAATTTATTCAGTTACTTAAAATTTTTAATTACTGCTCCAAAACCTTTTATCTGATAAATTGTAACGGGACCAGTTATCGTTTTTGGATCAAACTCTTTTCCTGCATCTTCAGCGAAGTGTTGAAAATATTTTATTGCTGCTTCGTGGTCTAATTCAATTTTATAAACTTCGCCTTCGGCTAATGCAGTCTTTCCTTTTGCCTCAACGGGAAAAACGATTTCGCCATCTTTAACTTTTATTTTTATAAATTGATCTGCTGAGCCACTTGAGATATTCATCCAGCATCCAGCATTTTCGCACACATCAATTATCTCGCCTTTAACTAAAACTTTTTTTCCTAAATAACTTTCTGGATTTTCAAGTATGTCAGAAATTTTAGTTGTTTCCTTGAGCGTTAATTTTTTTCCGAATTTTTTATCTGAAGCGAAAAGAAGCGAAGTGAAAACAAAAGCTACGAGAAATGAGAAAAGAAAAAATTTTTTCATAATAGTCCTAATAAAAATTATTTTATAATTAAAGATAAGTAAAAATCGAATTGGATAATGTGACGAACAAGAGAGAAGCTTGAGAAAATTTTTTAGGACGAAATTGCTTCCGCCCTAAAAATTAATATGAACGGGATTTCTACTTCAAATAATATTTTCTGATAATTTTTCCATTTTCAAATTCATAAACGAGTGGAGCTCCTGTTGGAATTGTTAACTCGAGAACTTGTTCTTTAGAAAGATTATCAAGATACATAACAAGTGAACGTAAAGAATTTCCGTGTGCAGTAATCAAAATATTTTTTCCTGCTTTTACAAGTTGTTCAATATTTTCAGTGTAGTATGGAATTGTGCGAGCTGCAGTATCTTTTAAGCTTTCACTAAAACCATCGGGATTTAATTCAGTTACATCTTTCGGAGGCGGGATGTCATAACTTCTTCGCCAAAGATGAACTTGTTCATCACCATATTTTTTTGCAGTCTCTGCTTTGTTCAATCCTTGTAGTGCGCCGTAATGTCGTTCATTCAAAGCTTTGTCTCTTGCAGTAGGAATTTCTTCATAGCCCGCAACAGAAAAAACTATATCGGCTGTACGAATTGCTCTTTTAAGAACTGAAGTAAATAAATGATCGAACTTAAAATTTTTTTCTTTTAACAAATTGCCAGCTTCTATCGCTTCTTTTTCTCCACGCTCGGAAATGTCAACATCAACCCAGCCCGTAAAACGATTTTCAAGATTCCATTGCGATTCGCCGTGACGTAATAAAACGAGATAGTTCATATCTTCTCCATAATTAATTGATTTACATTTGCAATTTACAATTTTAGAGATTAAGATTCTGCATTGTAAGACTGGAGAAGTTTAGATAAATTTGCTTCAAATTTTTTGGAAGATTAATGGTAGAAACAATTCACGTTTCAAACGTACTCCTTCCGATTCTATATTTACTTAGTTTCGGAATTTATACATATGACTTTGTTAAAGGTCATCCCAGACTTTCTAATGTTAAAAGACTTTTTCTTTTTTTGACATTAGTTTTTCATGTGTTTTATTTAATAATTAGAACCATTGCGTTTGATCATCCACCAATCACAAATGTTTTTGAGATATTTACACTAATTGCATTTGCAATAAGTTTTTCTTATTTCATTTTGGAACTTGTTACAGATGTGCGAGGAACAGGATTGTTCATAATTTTTATCTCGATGGTTTTTCAGATTATCTCCACTATATTTATTAGAGATCTTTACGAAGTTAGAGAAGAGTTAAGAAGTAATTTACTTGGGTTTCATGTCCTCGCTGCAATGCTTGGATACTCGGGCATAACGCTATCGGCTGTTTATGGTTTTTTATATTTAATGCTATACAAAGAGTTGAAGTTAAATAAATTTGGATTAATCTTTAATCGATTACCAAATCTTGAAATTTTAGAAAAACTTAGTTTTTATTCTGCAGTAATTGGGTTTATACTTTTGTCGGTTGCAATTGCAACGGGCGTAATATGGCTTCCGATTGCGTTTCCTAAATTTTCTTATTTAGACCCAAAATTAATTACTACGACAATTGTTTGGTTAATGTATGGAGTCGGTATTGCGTTAAAGATTAGTGGGCAGTGGCAAGGGCGTCGTGTAGTTACTTTGTCGATTGTTGGATTTTTAATTGCGCTTACTTCAACAATTGTAACAAATTTTATTGCAACAAGTTTTCACTCTTTTTATTAATAATGAATCTCTTAGCAATTTCATTAAATCATCATACAGCTTCTGTTGACAAGAGAGAAGCTGTTCATCTAAACAACGATGAGATAAAAAAATTTCTCGACGAGTTGAAAGAAAATTATTTTAGCGAAGGCTTCATTCTTTCGACATGCAATAGAACAGAAATCTATGGCATTCCAATAAAATCAGAATTAAATTATTTGCACCTCACTAATTTTTTGTTGGAGAAAAAAGCTGTCGTCGAAATTACCGATGAAAATTTTCAGAAATTTTTTTCGTGTAGTGCGTTGAATCATTTATTCCGTGTAACAGCGGGCATTGACTCTCTGTTGGTTGGTGACAATCAAATTTTGGGACAAGTAAAAGAATCTTTTTCAATCGCTGAAGAGAAAGGTTTTGTTGGATTTTTACTTAAACGAGTTTTTGACCACGCTATGAAAGTTGGGAAGCGCGCAAAGACTGAAACTCTAATTAGCGAAGGTGCAATTACAGTAAGTTATGCAGCAGTTCAATTGATTGAAAAAATATTTTCTAATCTCTCTAAAAAATCTGCTCTTGTTATTGGCGTTGGTGAAACAGGCGAGATTGCAACAAAACATCTACGCGACAAAGGAATCGGGAAGCTAACAATTACAAATAGAACTTTTGAAAAAGCTGAAAAGTTAGCTGAAGAAGTTCACGCAAAAATTCTTCCTTTCGCAAACTTCAAAGAATCGTTGCACGAGTTTGATATTATCATTAGTGCTACATCTGCAAAAGATTATATTTTGTCTAAAGACGAAGTAAAAGTGATGATGAAAAAACGTGGCTTCGCCGCTACGGTATTGATGGATATTGCTATTCCTCGCGATATTGATCCTAACTCAAAAAATATCGATAATGTTTTTTATCACGACATCGATTCATTGAGTATTATTGTTGATCAAAATCTAAAAAAACGAAAAGACGAAATTCCTAAAGTTCAACAAATTATTATGGAAGAATTGATTAGCTTTTTTAGCTGGTTTAATTCTCTTGAAATTGCTCCAACAATAAAATCATTGCGCGATTTATTTGAAGAAGTTAGAATTAGTGAAGTCGATAAATATAAAAATAAATTCTCTTCTGAAGATGTTGAGAAGTTAGACTTGGTTACAAAAAGAATTATCAATAAACTTTTACATCATCCAACAACGGGACTAAAAAAAGTTTCAGAGCTTGGAACAGATTCTCCCGAAGTGATGCTGAAAATTGCTTTGGTTAGAGATATGTTTGGTTTAGATAAATCGGAAGAAGAAACAAAATAATTTACAATTAGAAAAAAAATTATAAACATGAAAACAAAAATTACAATAGGTTCACGCGGTAGCGAACTTGCTCTTTGGCAATCCAATCACGTAAAAAAATTGCTTGAAAAAAGTAATAAAAATATCTCCGTCGAAATAAAAATTATAAAAACAAAAGGCGACAAAATTCTGGATGTCCCTTTGTCAAAGATTGGAGATAAAGGTTTGTTCACAAAAGAATTGGAAGTCGCTCTCTTATCAAAAAAAATTGATATTGCAGTTCATAGCTTAAAAGATTTGCAAACCGAAATTCCAAAAGGATTAAAACTCTCTGCAGTTTCAAAGCGACATGATGTTGAGGATGTTTTAATCGCAAGAAAAAAAGGAATGACAATTTATGATCTTCCCGACAATGCAGTTGTTGCAACAGGTTCATTGAGAAGAAGAAGTCAATTGCTACACATCAGGCCTGATATTAAAGTTGTTGAGTTGCGTGGAAATGTTCCTTCAAGAATTCAGAAATTTCTTGAATCTGACTGGGATGCAATTATTCTTGCTCGTGCTGGTGTTGAGCGACTTGGATTAAAAAAATATATCTCTTCAATCATCAGCAAAGATGAAATTCTTCCTGCTGTTGGACAAGGTGCACTCGGAATTGAAATTCATGAAGAGAACAATGTTGCTCACGAAATATTAAAATCTATTCACGATGAAAATACTTTTTTTGCTGTAACCGCTGAACGCTCTTTATTAAAAGAACTCGAAGGTGGTTGCCAAGTGCCAATTGGTGCTTTCGCTGAAGTAAAATCAAACGGACTTTATCTCGATGGAATTGTTACATCTCTTGACGGAGCACTCTCTTTCAGAAAAAAAATTAGAGGAAGTAAAGACAAAGCAAAAGAGCTTGGGAAGATGTTAGCCAAAGACTTGCTTAAAGCAGGTGCGAAAGTAATTCTTGATGAAATTTATAAAACTGTTAGACTAAAATGAAAAAGATTTTTCCATCTTTTATTCTTCTCCTCTGTGCGTTTTATTTTTATTCTTGCACTTGTAGAACTTGCGGCGCAGAAGAAATAAAATTACCTGCCACTGTTAAAGTAAGTGCGGATGAATTTATTATTTCTTACACAGGAAAAAATTTTTTCGATTCATACATAAAGTTTGATCCGATTCGTTCTCAATCGCTCGGCAATGAATTTTTGTTGGTGTATGAATTTAAAATGAAAGAAAAATCTTTTGTAGATGAGTTAATCACTTTTTCAATCGACTCAACAGGAAATATTATTTCGACAAAAGATATTGTAGGAATTCCATCTGTTTTAGAAAATCCAAATTCTGTAAATTTTGAAATTGATGAAGCCGCAGCAAGAGAAATTGCCAAAGAAAATAAATTAGAGCCCGGCATTAAAGAATGGAAGGTTGGTTTTATGTGGAATGCTAAGTGGCAACGCTATGTTTGGCACATTCTTAATACACTTTCCGAAGGAGAAGGTTCTCACGGATATAGAGGAAGCGGAAAAGAGATGATCATTGCTCCCTCGAACGGTGAAGTGCTTGAGTATAATGAATGGAATGTTTTTTAATTAGATGCAATTAGCTAAACCAAAAATTAACCTTGTGCTTACGCGGTCTGTTGAACAAATTGATGCGTCGATAAAAATATTTGACGAGCTTGGGATAAATGTAATTCCATTTCCAACAATTAAATTTGCTGCAATAAATGTTGATGAAATAATAAAAACTTTTTTTAGAGAAAAAACACATTTCGATTTTTTGATTTTTTCTTCTGCTCAATCTGTAATTTATTTTTCTGAATTTATTAAAAAAGAAAATTTTCAGTTTGATAATAATTTATTTATAACAATTGCCATCGGAAAAAAAACAGCGGCTGTTTGTGGTGAACATAATTTTAAGGTTGATTTAATTCCTACAGAAGCAACTGCAAAAGGAATTTTTTACGAGTTGTTTCAAAATCAGAAAAGTAAAAAAACAGTTGTCATCCCTCGCTCCGCAATAGGTAGAGATGAATTAATAACTGCATTAAAAGAATTAGAGTTTAGAATTATTGAATTCCCAATTTATGATGTTACGCTGCCAGATTTGGAAACAATAGATTCAAATAAAAATATTTTGAAAGAAACTAAAATCGATTGGTTCGCTTTCACAAGTCCTTCAACATTTGAAAATTTTCTAAAAATAATTGAGATTAGAAATCCAGAAAAATTTTTTATGAATTATAAGATTGCTGCAATTGGACCAACAACTAAATCAGCAATCGAAAATTACAAGATTAAAGTTCATTTCGTACCGGATGAGTATAATTTAGAATCTCTCGCAAAAGGGATTATCAATTTTGATGAAGAAAAAAAATAATTTTATAAATTTCAATTACAAATATTTATGGAGCTAAAGTTGACGAAGCTAAAAAATGATTTATTTTTAAGAGCATGCAAAAGAAAAAAAATTGAACGAACACCAATTTGGATTATGCGACAAGCTGGTCGTTACTTGCCAGAATACAGAGCCGTGAGGAAAAAATCAGATTTTTTAACAATGTGCAAAACACCCGAGCTGGCTGCTGAAGTAACAATCCAACCTATCGATATTATTGGAACAGATGCCGCAATAATTTTTTCTGACATTCTCATAGTTCCCGAAGCAATGGGAATGCACCTCGAAATGCACGAAGGAAAAGGACCAATTTTTCATCATCCAATCAGAAACGAAAACGATGCTAAAGATTTGAAAATATTTGACCCAACAAAAGAATTAAAATATGTTCTCGATGCGGTATCGCTTACAAAAAAAGAATTAAACTCGCGCGTTCCATTAATTGGATTTAGTGGCTCACCTTGGACTTTATTAACTTATATGGTCGAAGGAAAAGGAAGCAAAAGTTTTTCTGAAATAAAAAGATTGATTTACAATAACCCAAAATTGGCACACAACTTATTGGAAAAATTATCTTCAATAATTGCGATCTATCTTTCAGCCAAGATTGAAGCGGGTGCTGACGCTGTTCAAATTTTTGATACTTGGGGAGGTATTCTTTCACCAAACGATTTTGAAGAATTTTCACTTTATTATATTTCTAAAATTATTTCTGAAATAAAACGAAAAGATGAGCCCGTTATTGTTTTCGCAAAAGGCGTCCATTATAAGACTAAAAAACTTTCCAAGTGCGGTGCCGATGTTATTGGGCTTGATTGGACTATGAGTTTAAAAAATGTTAGAGATGAAATTGGAAAAGATGTTGCTCTACAAGGAAATCTTGACCCAACTGTTCTTTATGGACCAAAATCTAAAATAAAAGACGAAGTAATTAATACTTTAAAATCTTTTGGAGAAGGTAGCGGACATATTTTTAATTTGGGACACGGAATTTTGCCCGACATAGATCCAGAGAAAGCAAAATATCTTGTGAGTTGTGTTAAAGAAGAGAGCAAAAAATTTCATTAGTAGTGTGTAATTTTATTTTCATAGAACTATTAAAAAAAGATTCATCAAAGAGTAAAACATGTTTAACATCGACATCACGAAATTTAAGAAATATGATAGACCAGGTCCGCGGTACACAAGCTATCCAACGGCGCCACAATTCAATGAAAAATTTACGAGTAGTAATTTCCTCGATGAAATTTTGAGAACTAATTACGGCGAAAATCTTCCCGACTTATCTCTTTATTTCCATCTTCCATACTGCGATACTCTTTGTTATTTCTGCGGTTGCAACATGATAATTACTCGCAACAGAGACCGAGTTAAAGAATATGTATCTTACTTAAAAAAAGAAATCGATCTCGTTAGAAGTTATTTGTTGCCCGAAAGAAAAGTTGTTCAGCTACATTGGGGCGGCGGCACACCAACTCATCTTAATCCCGATGAAATTGATGAGCTTGCGTCTTATACTAATCAATGTTTTTCATTTCATGAAAATTCTGAAAATGGTTGTGAGATTGACCCACGCGGTTTAACTCGTGCTCATCTTGAAGCACTCAAAAATAATGGATTCAATCGCATCAGTATGGGAGTTCAGGACTTTAACGAAAAAGTTCAAAAAGCAACTAATAGAATTCAACCGGAACAGATGACTCGGCAAACTGTAACGTGGATTAGAGAGTTAGGATTTCAAAGTATTAATCTTGATTTGATTTATGGTTTACCTTTTCAATCTGTAAAATCTTTTGAACATACGGTCGATAAAATTATTGACATTTCGCCCGATAGAATCGCAGTCTTTAATTATGCTCACGTTCCTTGGATGAAAAAACATATGGCATTGATTAGACCTGAAGATTTGCCAATTGCAGAAGAAAAACTTCAAATCTTAAAAATGACTATTGAAAAACTTACTGCTGCGGGCTATGTTTTTATTGGGATGGACCACTTCGCAAAACCAGATGATGAAATGGCTATTGCTCTCAAAGAAAAAAAACTTTATAGAAATTTTCAAGGATATAGTACTAATGCGGGAACAGATCTTTATGCGTTCGGTATAACGGCTATAAGTCAGCTCCAAAATGTCTATGCACAAAATCTTAAAACAGAAAAAGAATATTATAATTCACTAGACAAAGAAACTTTACCAATTGCAAAAGGTTATAGCTTGACTGAAGATGACCAATTAAGGCGATATGTAATAATGAAAATTATGTGTGACTTTGAACTAACATTTTCTGATGTAGAGAACAAATTTAAGCTCAACTTCAAAGAATATTTTGCCAATGGTTTGATGGGTCTGAAAGAATTTCAAGAAGATAATTTAATCGAAATAACTGACGATAAAATAATTTTACATGAAATGGGGCGGCTCTTGATTCGTAACATAGTCATTAACTTTGATGGTTACATTGAAAGAAACGAAGATAACGCTCGTTACTCGAGAACTGTTTAGTTTAGTAATTTCTTAAATAAATTCCGCTTGGTTTTTATTGGGGTTGAAAAATTTCAACCTCAACGAAATCCTCTTACGAAAACTTAACACTCATAAAAAAATTATCTCAGCAAAATCATCTTTTTAGTTTCTGTAAAATTACGAACTTGCCCAACATTCGATTGGTGGGTTTTTATTTTATAGTCTCACTTCAATTCTTTTTAACTTTTATCAATCCTTCAATCCTATTTAGTTTCAGTCAATCCTACTTTTTCAGAATTACAGAGTAATTATTGCTCCTCTACGAGGAGCTGGTTCAGCGGTGGCAAGTTTTTGTTACAATAATTAAACCTCTTCGAGGTTTTGATTGAAAAAAATAACATCACCTTAAATACTATCATCGTAGATGATAAATTATTGTAGAAAAATTAGTAACCAATGTTTTCAATCTTCGTAGAAGATTTATAAAATATTATTTACGATGAAAACAATTAATTATCTAAATGTCGCTGTAATCCAGAGATG
>PNNF01000057.1 GCA_013824085.1 Chlorobiaceae bacterium
GCTTCGGGGGCGGGCTTTCAAAAAGTTTTATAATTTGGTTATGTAATAACAATAAGGAGGCAATAAGATGGACAAAAAGAAAATAAAAAAAATCGTAAGAGAAGCCTACGGCAAGATTGCCCAAAAGCAAGAAGGCTGTGGGTGTGGTACTTGTGGACCAGACACCAGACAATTTGCTAAATCTATTGGCTATTCCGAAGAAGAACTTAAAGCTATACCAGATGAGGCTAACTTGGCTCTCAGTTGTGGGAATCCAACAGCCTTAGCCAGCCTAAAAGAAGGCGAGGTTGTGCTTGACCTTGGTTCAGGTGCCGGATTTGATTGCTTTCTAGCTGCAACCAATGTTGGCCCAAACGGTAAAGTCATCGGAGTTGATATGACGCCAGAAATGATTGAGAAGGCAAGAGACAACGCAAAAAAGAACGGAGTTGAAAATGTTGAGTTTAGATTTGGCGAGATTGAAAATTTACCTGTGGGAGATAAATCGGTTGATGTAGTTATAAGTAATTGTGTCATCAATTTGTCGGCTGAAAAGCTGAGAGTCTTTCAGGAGATTTATAGGGTGTTAAAGTCTGGTGGTAGAGTAGCTATCTCTGAAATTGCCCTTAAAAAAGAGCTTCCTCAGAAAATTCAGGAGAGCATTGAAGCCTATGTGGGTTGTGTTGGAGGAGCGATACTTGTTGATGAGTATAAAAAAATTGTCGAAGCATCTGGATTAAAGGAAGTAAAAATTACAATAAATGGGTCTTCCGTTTGCATAGATCCGAATACAAAAGATCCAATAGGCAAAGCTATTTTAGATGGTTTAGGAGAGAGTGAATCCCTTGAAGCGAATGTGGTTAGTGTTTATGTGGAGGGACATAAATGATAAGGATTGAAGCCCACCCTTCGCGACTCTCGCTCGCTCTCTGCATAGGCCAACGAAACACAATGTTTGGCTATTTGAAATGAGCTCGCTCCATTGAGTCCCGCCACAGTTTTTCGGTCGTTCGATAAGTGGCGGTCCGCAACGGCGTTTTGCCTAAACGTTATGCGCAAGCAAAGTTACATTTTGTATTGAGAATAATTTAACATTGCTTCATAACGATAAAGATTTTGAGCCTTTTGAAAAATATTTAAAGTTGAAAACAGTTTAAAGTAGAATATCGTTTTTACGAATAAACTTGTTATCCTCAATGTTCTTACTTTTTTTATCAATCAGATGAAATATTATAGCATATTCATTTTTAGATTTCGCGGAAGAATTCTTACTAAATCGGAAAATCCATTAACTCATCAAGAAGTGTGGCAAAGGGAGGATTGACGAACTTCTTTAAAAGTTGTTTGTAAAAATATAATCAATTACTTACCTTTGGCGTTAGTAATACAATAACTCTTAAAACATGATTATTTCATTTGGAAGTAAGCAAACTGAAAAAATTTGGAATGGCGAGCGAGTGAAAGTGATTCCAATTGAAATTCAAGAAATTAGTAGAAGAAAATTAAGAATGCTAAACAACTCAACGAACATTGCTGACTTAAAAATTCCACCTTCTAATCGACTTGAGAAGTTAAGCGGCAATTTTTCTGGATTCTATAGCATAAGAATTAATGACAAATGGAGGATCATTTTTCAATGGAAAAATGATAACGCTTTTGAAGTTGAAATAATAGATTATCACTAAAATGAAAAAATTAAAAAACATACATCCAGGAGAAGTTCTAAAGGAAGAATTTCTTAAACCTTTCTCCATTTCTCAATATCAATTGGCTAAGGATTTGGGAATACCGCAAACCAGAGTCTCTCAAATCATTAATTGCAAACGAAGGATTACCGCAGATTCTGCTCTAAGAATCTCGAAGTATTTTGGAAATTCTGCAAAGTTTTGGTTAGGACTTCAAGCTGACTTTGATCTAGAAGAAGAAAAAGTATTAATGGAAGAGGTTCTAAAATGTATTCCTAAAGCACAAATCGATGCTACATAAAATCGAATAGCATAAATTATTTCAAGGTGATATAATGAAAATCGATTTAGATTATTTTGGAGAGGAGTAATAATTTTTTTTGGGAGATGGAGAGCATTTAATAACCTGACAGAGCTTGCAATAAATAAAATTTTTTGAGTTCAACTATTTTTTCTGTAACTATAAATTGCCCAAGAATTAAAAAACAGAGCGAACCCACAGAGCGCCAAAAATGGAATGAGCAAGTCAGTTATTCCACTTCCTTTAAGATAAACTAATCGCAACACTTGAATAATATATTTCAACGGACTGTAATTGCTTAAGAGCTGTGCCCACTCGGGCATGTTCGCAACGGGTGTGTAAAGTCCACTCATAAATACAAAAGTCATTACGAAGAAAAACATCATGAACATTGCTTGTTGCACAGTTTTAGCGTAGTTAGAAATTACAAGTCCAAAGCCCGAATAGGCAAGCACAAACACTGATGCACATAAATAAATTGTTAAGATGCTTCCGACAGGAATTAATCCATACACAACTCGAGCAACACCAAAACAGATAGTGAGTACGACAAATCCTATTATCCAATAAGGAATTAATTTTGATAAAATAAGTGTGAACTTTTTTACAGGAGTTACATTCATCTGTTCAATTGTTCCGTTTTCTTTTTCACCAACAATATTCAGTGCTGGAAGAAATCCGCAGATCATCGACAATACCATAACCATCAAAGCGGGAATCATAAAAATTTTATATTCAAGAGTTGGATTGAATCTAAATTGTGGAACGATCTCTAAATGTGGAATTGAAATTTTATTTTTACTCTGATCAATCCATTTTTCTCGCACAACACTGCTGTAATCATTTAAGATATTTGCTAAATATGATCCGCCTAATCCCGCCTTCACCCCACTCACTGCATTTGCAGAAATCATGACTCGTGCAAATTTTTCATTTACTAAATCTTTTTCAAAATTGTTTGGAATTTCGATTATGATATCAGCTTCGTTTATTTCAATATTTTTTAGTGCACCGTCATAAGTTTCCGAAACATCAGTAATGCGAAAGTAACCTGATGATTGAATCTTCTGAATTAAGCTTTGTGAGTAGCTACTTTTGTCATTGTCAATAATGCTGAGATTAATATTTTTTATTTCAAAGTTTGCTACCAATGGAAAAATTAATAATGCCACGAATGGAAATATTACTACTAATCTTGGAAGGAAACGATTTCGGAAGAATTGCTTAAACTCTTTTTCTAATAGAAATTTTAGCATACTCATTCCAATCTTGTTTTAAATTTTTTCAAACTTATCGCTGTTAAAATCACCGCCATAGATGTTAAGATTATTATCTCGTTTATTATCGAAGCAATACCAAGCCCTTTAATCATAACGTTTTTTACAGCAATGATGAACCACTTTGCGGGAATAATATTTGAAATCCATTGCAATACTATCGGCATATTTTCTATTGGAAACATTAGTCCAGAGAGTAAAATTATCGGCATCATCAAAGCCATTCCTGAAATAAGAAGTGCGACCATCTGTTTTTCAACTACCGAAGAAATTAGTAGTCCCAATGCAAGTGCAACGAAAATAAAAATTAGTGAGACAAAAATTAATAGCCACAGACTTCCAACAATTGGAACTTTCAAAACAAAGACTGATAGAAGAAGAATCGTTGTTAAATTAATTAACGATAAAAAAAAGTATGGAACTACTTTCGAGAGAATAATTATTATTGGCTTCATTGGTGAGACTAACAACACTTCCATTGTGCCAAGTTCTTTTTCTCTTGCAATTGAAACTGATGTCATCATTGCACAAATTAACATCAGCACCATTCCCATTACACCGGGCACTGTATTATACTCGCCTTTCAATGTTGGATTGTAGAGTAATTTTATCTCAGATTTAATTTGATATAAAATATTTTTCGATTCTTTTTGTTCCTGTTGATATAAGTTTATTATCTGCGTTGCGTAGTTTGTTAGCGTCAATGCAGTGTTAGGATCTGTTCCATCTAATATTAGTTGAACTTGAGCTTCGCCCGTGTGCAAAATATTTTCATGAAATTTTTCACTAAAGACAATTACTAAACCAATTTTTCCTTTTTGAAAAAGTTTTTCGATTTGTTCAGGACTATCCAAATATTCGCTGAGAGTAAAATATTCACTTGTAGAAAATTTATTTATTATTCCTTGAGATGCCACATCTCGTGATGGATCGTAAACTGCAAATTTTGTATTCTTTATTTCTGTTGTAATTCCAAATCCAAAAAGAATTATCATCAAGATTGGTAAGACCAATAAAATCAATGTAGTCCAGCGATCACGGAAAATATGATAAAATTCTTTTTTTGTAAAAATTAAAAACTGCTTCATACTAATCGGCTTTTCTAATTGATTTTCTTGCTAACTGATGAAACACGCCATCCATACTATTTTGATTGAACTCAGTTTTTAAATTTTGTGGAGTGTCTAACGCTTCAATTTTTCCATCTACCATAATCGTTACTCTGTTGCAATATTCGGCTTCATCCATATAGTGCGTTGTAACGAATACTGTTATGCCTTTGTCGGCTGCTTGATAAATCAATTCC
Source organism: Chlorobiaceae bacterium (assembly GCA_013824085.1). GTDB lineage: Bacteria > Bacteroidota > Ignavibacteria > Ignavibacteriales > Ignavibacteriaceae > PNNF01. The sequence goes on from PNNF01000057.1 coordinate 4,549, forward strand.
CAAAATTTACGACGAGCTAAAGGATCGACTCCACCTGTTGGTTCATCGAGAAAAACAATTTTTGGTTCGTGAATTATTGAAACTGAAAATGCGAGTTTTTGTTTCCATCCTAACGGTAGTGATTTGACAAGAGTATTTTTTTCTTTCTGAAATCCGATGCTCTCTAATAGCAAATCAGTCTTTGATGAAATTTCTTTTTCAGGAACTCCATAAATTCCAGCATAGAGTCGAATGTTTTCCCAAACTTTTAAGTCTTCATACAAAGCAAATTTCTGGCTCATATATCCGATATTTTTTTTCACTTGTTCAGATTCTTTTTCAACATCAAAACCTGCGACAAATCCTTTGCCTGAAGTTGGCTTACTTAATCCACACAGCATTTTTATTGCGGTAGTTTTTCCAGCACCATTAGCACCTAGGAACCCAAATATTTCGCCTTTGGAAACATCGAAAGAGATATTGTCCACAGCAATAAAATCTCCAAATGTTTTAGTTAAATTATTTGCAGAAATTACTTTCATCTTTATTTTTCTTTCGCCAATTCAATAAAACAATCTTCAATTGTCGGCGCTATCTCTGTTATTGAAACATCATTGTGTCCTTTATTCTCAATGTATTTTTTAACATTATCGATTGTAAATTTTTCATTCAACAAAGTAACATGATGAGTTTCGCCAAAGGCATAACAAGTATTCACTTCAGGATTCGCCCGCAAATCGTTTAATAGTTTTGACATATTTTTACTTTTTATTCCCCACATTTTTTTTTGAAATTGTTCAACAATATTTTTTGGCGAATCAATGTTTAAGAATTTTCCTTTTTGTATTAATGCAATTCTATCACACAAGCTTGCTTCATCCATATACGGAGTTGAAACCAAAATTGTTATTCCAAGTTGTTTAAGATTTTTCAACATCACCCACAATTCTTTGCGTGATACGGGATCAATTCCGGTTGTTGGCTCATCGAGAAACAGCACCGAAGGCTTGTGTATCAATGCGCAGCACAATGCTAATTTTTGTTTCATTCCTCCTGAGAGTGCCGCAGCTCTTCGTTTATTGAATGGCTCAATATGTTGATAGATATCTTTGATGATGTGATAATTTTCTTCAAGCGTGGTCTCAAAAACTGAAGCAAAAATTTTTAGATTTTCTTCGACTGTTAAATCTTGATAAAGAGAAAATCGTCCGGGCATGTATCCAACATTTTTGCGAATGCTTTTGTAATCTTTAATAACATCAAAACCATCAACAGTAGCAGAGCCAGAATCAGGTAGAAGCAATGTTGTAAGGATGCGGAACAAAGTTGTTTTGCCTGCGCCATCGGGACCAATAATACCAAATATTTCCCCTTTGTTCACATCAAAACTTATGTCGATTAAAGCTTCAACTTTTCCATAATTTCTTTTAATATTTTCGGCAGTTATTGATTTCATCAATTTGAAAAAATTAAACTTCCATACATTCCAATTTTCAAATAGCCATCATTCTTAACAGCTATTTTTATTGCGTAAACTAAATTTGCTCGTTCATCTCTGGTCTGAATCGTCTTTGGTGTAAATTCTGATTTGCTCGAAATCCATGTAACTATTCCATCATATTGCCTCGATTCTTTTTCTCCAAAATCTGCAAAAACTTTTACATTCTGGTTTAGTTTGATTTTAGTCAACTGACTTGATGTAACATAAGCACGAAGAAAAATTTCATCAGTGTTTGCAATTTTAAAAAGTGGTTTCCCAACTGTTGCAAGCTCTCCGGCTTGTGAATATTGAACAAGAACTGTTCCTGTAATTGGACTTGTGATTTTGCATTTTTGTAATTGATCTTTTATTTGATCAATCTGAATTTTAATTCCTCTACTCTCCCCTTCAATCACTTCGTTCGTAATTTCAAGAGAAGATTTTTGTGCAATCAACTGTTTCTCGAGTAAAGCAATATTCGCATTAATATCGTCAAGTTGTTTTTGATTAACTGCATTTGTTAGAGCTAAATTTTCAATTCGTTTTTTTTCAAACTTTGCAGTTTCAATCTGATGTTCAATAGCGGCAATTTGCTTATGAATATTGGGCTTGCGGCTCACTGCAGTTTTTAAGCTCGCTTCCAATTGTAATTTTTTCAGATACAACTGGACAGTATCTATTAAACCGACTATCTGATCCTTCTGTAAAATTTCTCCTTCCGAAATATTTAACCTCACAATATTTCCAACTGTTTCGGAGGAGACTATTATTTCTGTTGCTTCAAAAGTTCCAGAAGCATCAGCAATCTCTTTCTTACTATCGCAAGATGCAAACAAAATAATGGACATTCCAAAAAGCAAAATTTTATAAAATTTATTACACATAATTTTTTCTCTTATAAATTTAAAATTTGTTGCGACTTCAATTATATTTTTTTTCATAGAGTTATGGTTTCAAACTATTTAAAATTATTCTCACGTTTTCTTTTTTCCGATGTTGAACAAATTTTTCAAATTCTTTATCGGACATTTTCGCTACGATTTTCAATATTGGACTTGAGAGAAAGAGAGTTACATTTAATGAAATCAGTGTAATCCATAAATCAAGTAAAGTTACTTTTCTAATATTCCCTTTTTTAATTTCTTGATTTAACTCTTTTTGAAATACATTTATTGCTGCTTTGGGCAAGTCTTCTAACTTATGTACCAATGTTGCAAGTCTATTTGGATTTGTTATCAATTCATTGAAGAGCAAAAAAGGGAGTTTCGGATTCGCTTGAAAAATTTCGAAGTGAGATTCTATTTTACGTCTCAGTTTTTCTTCGAATGAAAGATTTTCTTCTTCAATTTTTAATAAATTCAATACAAACAATTTTATTTTTTTTTCAAAGACAGCTTCAAACAATCTCTCCTTAGTGCGGAAGTAATAATGAACTAATGCTTGGTTGCATCCAACTGATTTTGCAATCTCAATTGTTGATGTCATTGCATATCCTTTTTCCATGAAAAGTTTTTCTGCAACATCAAGAATAGTTTGCTCTAAATTTTTCTCAATTATTTTTTTTCGTTTCATTAATAGTTCTATTTAATAGCATTATTAATTTCAAAAATATAATATTTTTTTTCTTTACAAAATATATTTTTTTTGAATGTGGTTTCGATTTACTCAACCATACAAATTGTGATGAGCTTCTGGAAGTGTTATAAAAAATAATCGATCAGATAAATCATTTTTCTTATGACTTACCTGACCGAAAAAATATTCATTACTAAACTAAAGTTTAATGATGCTTTAAACTGCTTTTAATTTATTCTTCTAACGTGCTTAAATCTTTTAATTCTTCACCCAACGCTCTTGCACGCAAGACTCGCCTCATTATTTTTCCACTTCGAGTTTTGGGAAGCGACTCGACAAATTCTATATGTTCGGGTTTCGCAATAGGACCTAATTCATGCGAAACATGTTGACGAAGTTCTTCGATGAGTTTATCATGTTTAACTACACTAGATTTTAAAATAACATAAGTGTAAATCGCATTTCCTTTGATATCGTGTGGCAGACCGATTGCGGCAGCTTCTGCTACTGCGGGATGACTAACTAACGCACTTTCAACTTCTGCCGTTCCAAGTCTGTAACCAGAAACTTTTATCACATCATCCACTCTTCCAATTACCCAAATATATCCATCTTCATCTCTCCGAGCTGAGTCACCCGTCAAATACATTCCGGGATACTTGCTCCAATATTGTTGAACGAAGCGATCGGGATCATTATAAATTGTCCGCATAATTGAAGGCCAAGGAGTTTTGATTACAAGATTTCCAACCTCATTTGGCTTTACTGATTCTCCTTGTTCATTGAGAATATCCATTTCAATACCGGGGAAAGGACGAGTTGCTGAACCGGGTTTTAAGTCAACGCAAGGCATTGGAGTAATCATAAACATTCCTGTTTCTGTTTGCCACCACGTATCCATTATTGGACATTTATCTTTTCCAATTACTCGATGATACCATTTCCATGCTTCAGGATTAATCGGCTCACCAACCGAACCAAGCAATCGGAGAGAACTCAAGTCGTGTCTATTTGGCCAAGCTTCTCCGAACCTCATCAATCCTCTAATCGCAGTTGGAGCGGTGTAGAGAATATTGATACCATATTTTTCTATCATTTGCCACCATCTATTTGGATACGGAAATGTCGGCGCTCCTTCATACATAAAAGATGTTGCCCCATTCAATAGTGGTCCGTAAACAATATAGCTGTGTCCCGTAATCCAACCTGGATCCGCAGCACACCAATAACGATCTTCATCGTGAATATCAAAAACATATTTTAATGTTGAATAAGTCCCAACCATATAGCCGCCGTGAGTATGCAGAATTGCTTTTGGTTTTCCTGTTGTGCCCGAAGTATAAAGCATAAAGAGTGGATCTTCTGCATCCATAATTTCTATTGAGCAAGTTGAATTTGCAATTGGTAGAGCTAATAATTCATGAAGCCACATATCTCTGCCCGGCTCCATATTGATTGGCTCGCCTGTTCGCTTAACAACCAACACACTTTCAACTGTAGCGGCGCGTTGAAGTGCTTCGTCTGCAATTGATTTTAGCGGAACAATTTTTCCACGTTGATATGACCCATCAGCAACAATCAATACTTTCGATTGACTATCTTCTAAGCGTTCGTGAAGTGCTTCGACTGTGAATCCGCCATAAACAACCGAATGGATTGCACCAATTCTTGCACAAGCCAACATTGAGATTAACAATTCAGGAATGCGTCCCATATAAATTGTTACGCGATCACCTTTTTTTACACCAAGACTTTTAAGTACATTTGCAGTTCTACAAGTTTCGCGTTTGAGTGCAAAATAAGAGAAGCCTCTGAATTCCCCTTTCTCACCTTCCCAAAGCAAAGCCAATTTATTTCTTCTTGGAGTTTCGCAGTGTCGATCAAGACAGTTATAGACAATATTTACTTCGGCATTAGTGAACCATTTAAAGAAAGGTTTGTTGGAGTCATCAAGCACTTTATCCCATTTCTTAAACCAATGAAGTTCATTAGCTTCTTTCTCCCAGAAATCTAAATAATTTTCAAATGCAGAGTTATTCAATTTATTCCAATCTTTAACGTGAGCTTTATCGATAACTTGTTGAGATGGAGAATAAACATCACCAGAGATTTTTTTTTGGTTCATAACATTTTCCTTTCTGAAAAAATAGTGTTACATCATAAATGAAATAACAGAAAAAATAATTAAGACCGAAGAGTATTGTTAATTGTATTTTTAAGATAATAAGAAAAATGAAATTTTGTAAAAAATATTTTTAGTTTTTTTTGCTTCAGTCGTTCTCATTTTTTTTATTTGTTTTTTTATATTCCCAAAAAAAAACTTGAAATTCTATTATGTTCTTTCTCAGAAATTCCTTCTGCTTTTAGGATTCCATTTTTATAAAAATAAGTCAGTCTGTTCCCTTTTAGTTCGAAGATTTTTTGTCCGTTTGCGTAATTTTTTTCTCTAACATTTTTTTGTTTCCTAAATGTTAATAGTCGTTATAATGACTTAAAACATTCCATTTTCATTTTTCATTTCCAAAGGTACTGCTTGCCCAAAATCCCACACTTCAACAATTTTGTCATCTTCGAATCGGAAAATATGAATCAAAGCAACACCTAAATCATTTGGATTTTGTTTTGCAAATGAATGGACAGCGACCAAATCTCCATCTTGTAGGACGCGTTTGACTTCAAAAATTTTATTTGGATTTTCTTGAGCATTTTTTTCAATGGCTTTTATCAATGACTCTGCATCACCTTTGAAAAAGACATTATGGTGAATAAAATTTTTTCCAGCAAAGAGTTCAAATCCTTCTCGTGCATCTCCTTTAGCCGCAAGATTCAAGAATTGTAATGCAATCTCTTTTTTAGTTTTCATAAAACACAAATTAATTTGTTGAAAATCGTTAAACATGTTAATCAATAAGAATAACATTTCCATCAGGATCTGTTAATATAATACTTTCTGGACTAGAAGTAATTTCATTTGCTTCAGTGTCGAGAACTAAATTTTTATTTTTTTTTAATGTCATCAAAATTTTCAACTATGTTTGCGTTTTGATCCCAACCTGGTAAAAAGTCAAAATATTATTTTTGAACAATCCTTGAAAAAGTGAAGCTATGTTAATGCCTAACGCGCCATCAGGCGGACGCCTTCTTTCGGATTTGGCTGTTTTAAAATTTTTGTCTTGGTTTTTCCGTGTAAAGTTGCTTTGCAAAGTAGTTCTGTTTAATAAATATTTTAATAAAGTTTTGAGGTAAATATGAAAGTATATAAAAAATTAGCAACGATATTCTTTGCAGTGATTTCATTATTCTTTTCAGCTTGTTCAAAAGATATTGATGGTTTTGGTGAATATTTTGAAGGATCATTTAACGATGAAGTTGTTTTGAATTTCAGTCCTGATTCCGCTATTATAATACTAGAACAACTAGGGATTACTTCAAAAATAAAAGAAAATGTTCCTTACACTATTGAAAATGACACATCTTTAATTGATTCAATTAAGCTTAATATGTTTGTTTCTTTTGGAAGCTATAATCGAAAACCTAACGTAATAAAACAAATATCTCAACATAATGATTCAGTTTATGTATGGTATTCTACAAGAAATAAATATTATAAGATTCTTGCAAAAAGTAATACTGTTGTTGGAGTGGAAACATCGCCAAAACTTGAGTATGTGACAGTTGATAGCGTTGTAATTTATAAAGCGGAGAATAAATTTATTGAGTTTATTTCTAGAGTTATAAAGTAATTGCCTAACCAATGCCTGAACCCGCCCGCTGTTTTCGCATTCGGTATTTTTATGGTTATAAAGATTAGTTGCAAAAGTTAGTTGCTCTTTGAGTGTAATTAACAAAATACTTGACTTTATTTTGTTTTTGAATTAAGTTTAAAAGAGTTAAAATTTGATACAAGGTAAAAATTTTTGACCAAAGCCTTGCTTTTGGATAAAGTTAGGAGTGAACTAAGTACGGAACACTACAGCCGAAAGACAGAAACTGCTTATTCAAACTGGTGTAACGTATATATGCAACTGCACGCATATCTACGTTCTATAACTAATAATTCAGTGCAGTATAAGTAATAGTTATACCTTTAGGAGAAAATATGAGATTTCTGGAATGGTTAAAATCAATTGGTGATCCTGGTGATAGATTAGAGCCATCACAATTTATTCAACTTCAAAGTGAAGATGGGAATGAAAATGGAGCAATTGTAATTCATACTGATGAAACAAAAGAGAATGTAAAGAAGAACTACTACATATCTGATACAGATGGGCTATTTCATAATGGTTCTGTTTCTGAACTTTTATTTGATCAAATTGCTAGCTCATCAAGTATTATTAATGCAACTGTTCAATCTGGTAGACTTGTACAAGTTATCGCCTCACCAACTATTTCTCAAGGTTTATCTTCGGGCTCATTAAGTATTATGAAATCATCAAATCTTATGACTGGGAATGTTGTATCAACACAGTCTAAACAAATTGCCGGACAATTAAGATTTAATCCTGTCTCTGCCGCTAAAATAGTTACTCCTATGATCGTATGGCAAATTATGAATGCTTTAGCTGGTGTTAGTCACTTAGCAAAAATAAATACAAAACTTGAACAAGTTAATAGGGGCATCGAAAAACTTGCATTACGCAAACAAGTACGCACAATGGCTGAACTTTCTGCTGCAATTGCTACACTAGAAGATATTAGTATGCAATTCAAACTTTCCGGTAAATTTTCTCAAGATATGATTATTCGCTTGTCTTTAGCAGACCGAGATATTCAAACCGCATTAGCTGAACAAAGATTTATGGTACAGAGATTTGATGAAATGTCAAAACAAATAATTGTTCATTCTAAGGGTAAGAAAGGTGCTTATTCAGCTAATCAAATTTTAAAGGAAGAAACAACTGAATTCCTTTTAGATGCAAGAATTTTAACTTCTGCTGCCAAAGCTTCACTGCTTTCTTCCCACGCTTGGTTAAGCCACGACTTGGAACACAATCCATTTAATGTTTCAAAGAGAATGAAAGATATAAAAACTGAAATGTCCAATGCTATAAGTTATGTAAATCCACTTATCTATATAAATGAATTAACAGAGCACGCAAAAAATTGTGTTGATGAAATGAATTGGTTTGATAAAAATCTATTTTCTCGTTCTCTAAAGAACGAAGTTCAAGAAAGGAAAGAATTAGCAGTAGATGCTAATATTAAAAAACCTGAAGATATTAGCTCATCCGTTCTAATTTGGAAATCCTCTAAAGATAAGATAGAAACAGTAATTGTTGATACAAAAGTTGAGTAAAGGTATAACCAGCCAATCAACCCGACCGCCTTTTCGCATTTGGGTTTTCTAATATTTTTGGTTTGGTTATTCCGTTGTTAGTTTGTTGTTCAAAGTTGTTCTATTAATAAGTTACCCCTTAAAAACTATAAAAAGTGTAAAAAATAAAGTAAAAAGCGAGTAAATAGATAAAAAATAGTTTAGAAATAATACATGATTTAAATAAATTGCATTAAAAAACTTGCAGAATAAATGCTAAAAAAAACG
>PNNF01000058.1 GCA_013824085.1 Chlorobiaceae bacterium
ATCAACAAAGGGGCTTCTGCGTGTTTAAAGATTTGACCCAGCCCAGGATCCACACCACGAAGACCTGTTAAAATACGCTCTTGAATTCCTTTCGCACAGCTGAGTTTATGTTGACTGTTGATATAAGCCGTAATGGATTCATCCATAAAACCTTTAAACCATAAATCAAAGGCATGGGGTGAAAGGGTATCTAAAAAAGTTAGCACTTTTTGTAGATGGAAATGAGCAGCCTCATCTAATCCGTAAGCTAAAGCTTGTTGGGCTATATTTAATTGTTCTGGTTGACCTACATATATACGATCAATAGCAGACAACCTTGTTAAAATGGTATCAATATCATTACGGGGGAATCCTTGTATACGTGTTTCTATTTGGTTCAAAACTAAATCAAACAATCTTTGATTTTCAGAAGGTGAAGTGCGACCTGAATCACAAAACCCTGGAACCATGGTATTAGAATAGCCATGAATTTCACCAGACATACCTTGATCTCTTACAATTTGTCTTGGTGCACGCCCTTGATTGATTCTTTCTTGCTCAGGAACAAGGGGATCCATGATTCTTAAAATATTTTCTGTTTCAGGTGTTCGTGGTTGCTGCGCACAAAGATTTATATATATGAAATTGATAGTGCTTTGATTAGGTAAAGGAAGGCCTTCTGGCTGTGTTAATAACCATTCCATGATGCCACGATGATTATTTTCAGCTGCTTTTGAAAAAGCCGAACACACACTTTCTTGATTAGGTAAAGGAATTCCTGCTGTTCGTGTTAGCAACCATTCCATGATATCACGATGATTATTTTTAGCAGCAGATTCAAAAGCTAAACTGATACCAAATTGATTAGGGCGAAGGATTCCGTAAGGACTTGATAATAACCATGTGATAATGTTACGTTTTTTACGCTTAACCAAAAATTTAAAAGTATCATTAATTGTTTACTGAACAGGTCTAAAACCTTCTTTTAGACTTTTTTCTAATTTTAATAACTTACCTTCATTCACACCTTGTTCCCACAATTCTTGTGGTGAAATGGAAGGATTTGAATGTGTAGGACAAATTAATGAGTATGTAACAATTAATAATATGGCCCATAAATTTATGGCTATTTTTTTATTCATAGATATTTATTTAATTAAATCAAAATAATAAATATTATTAAAAATAATCATTAACAATTTAATAATATGATAAAATTAACCAAAACAATGATGGAAAGAACATTCATCAATTTGCGTTGATCTTAAAAAAGAAAGAATTAAACGATGAAAAAAATCATCATTATTTTCAGAAATACCATAATATACAAGATGTGAACGATCTTGAATATGGACAGATAGTAACCACAAGATAAAAGCGTTATAATTAGGTTCTGGATACGATGAATGTTTAAATTTAAATCCATATAAGTCAAACATTTCAATAGGCATATGTCCATAACGAATCATCAGCAACTGGTCAGCTATATCCGCATAAGGCAATGCTTGTTCTTCATGATACGGAATAAAAAATTCTTTATTGAGCGCATATTCAGGTTTGAGGTGATGAAAAATTCTCTTAAATTTATCTCTGATTTTTGTTTCAGAATATATATTAATTTGCCATGGGGTTAATTTTCCTTCCATTGGGAAATATTGTTCGTTATTAATCACTCCAACATCATTTGATAAAATTTCATTGACTCCAGAAATTCCTATTCTCAAAAATGGAAAAGCTCTTTTTTCTTCTTCAGTAAGGGGTGTAGAAAGAACTCTGTTTTGAATGGCATTTGATAAATATTCAGGGAAAGCACCATCAAAATTATTACCTCGAATATCCACAAACCTTAAATTAGGAAAATGGATAAAATCTCTAAAAAACTCAGAGATACATCCACTTTCTAATAAAACTTCACTATCTAAATCGTTAAATGACAAAACAAGCGTTTGAAGTTGATGATTAAATGAAATTAGTGTTCTAAAAAGTTGATTACAATCTTCTGTTGTAAAGCCAGCAAACCGAATAGATAAAGTTTTTAAAGATTCACTCTGACAAAGAATAGATCGCACAATATCTAATAATTCAGTCTTTTGATCGATGATTTTAGGAATAACTATATCTATTCCTTGACAAAGAGTACATCCATCGTGAATCCAATGGTTTAAAACCGTATTAAATGAGCGTAAACTTTGTAAAGCTCCTTCTCCCCAAAAATGGAGATCAAATACACCCCACTTCAACAAAGATAAAGGTAAGAGATCAACGTTTCCTTCAACAATAATATGACCTAAATCGCATACTTTTTCCACCAATTCATGATCTAAAATTAAATCTTGAGGTCTAGATCCGTCTTTATTTCTAAAACAGATAGTTGTTTTTTGAACATTATCTCGAGGAAGATCAAAAGGATATGTATTATATTTCGTTGAATTTTTAACAACTTCATTTCTTAAAGATGGCGAAAGATGTGGATTATCAGCTTCTTTCAAATAAGAAAAGGAATACAATTTTTCATAATTAACGTGATCTTCTTCAGGAATAATTTCAAATTTCTCTTCCATTGAATAAGAATTTGACATAGATGTTATTAGAAAAAATGTTGCAGACCAAATTATTTTTCGCTTTTGATTTTTGGACATTATATATAGATTTTTTAAGTTACTTCCTCTGATTTTTACGATTTTTGTTCAGGGAAGTAAAAATGAAAATCTCTTTCAGTTTCTAAAAAATTTTGAAAAAGGAAACAATAATAAACACTATGGTTTGTCAGCTGGCAATATATTATCTTTTAAAATATCATTGATTTTTTCTAAATCTTTATAATGAATCCGCAATAAATCATAACCATAACTTTTTAGAAGATAGGTCTTTAATTTTGTAAGACAAGAAAGTTTCCCATTAATTTCATGGGATGGGCCATCAAATTCAATTAATTTTAATCCCTTCTGCGTTTTAATGGAAAAATCAACGCTATCAGCAATTTCTGGTATCCAATATTCTGCAGTTACATCTAATTCTTTGAATTGTTTCAAAGCGTCTAGGACAATCTCTTCAGATTTGTTGATTATTCTTATCCTCTTGTTCAATTTTAAAAAACTTTCGAGTTTTTCTGTTTTTATCCCTAAATCAAAGTTATGTTTTTTAAAATAATACTGAGAAATTACAAAATGTGATATGTCTGTATAAGTATTATTTTCCAAAAGTTTTACCTCAAAATTTTCATTTATTACGTTTTTACATTGTATTAAAAAAGACATTATTTTCTGAGGATCTATTTGCATTAAAGCCATTGCATATAAACAGTTCCCGATATCTTTTACTGATAAATTTTTAAAGTAAGAAATAAACGTTTGAACACATAAATCAATCCAATCCTGTGGAGCACCATCTTCCAATTTTTGACTGTTTGCAAAAGCTATACAAATATCTTTAAGATATTTTTCAGGTTCATCTCTTATAATCTTTTCTGTACAAATAAACCAGTTACGAATGCCATTTTTTCTATGGTTTATTTCTTTCAATTTAAAACTACGGCTCATGAAAAAAATAGCCTGAGATTGAGAAAATTGACTCATGTAAATGATAGAATTTTCAAAAAGTAGATCTTTAAAGCTAGACTGTACATTCAATGATAGCCTTATTATAGTTGCTAAAATGAGCAAAAAAGAAAAAGGATTTTGATGAAAATCAAAAATATGAAGTTCACACTGAATGACCCATCTATCAACCCAATCCTGTGGTGGCTTTTTGTACTCGTTAAATAATACAGAAATTATCATACTTAAATCTAAATAATTAGCAGAAACTAACTGGTTTTGAGAGCTTTCAAACCAACGTCTCATCCATTCGTCTGGAACGGTAAATCTTCGAGATATCATTACCCCTGCTAAAATATGAGTAAGCTCTCTTATTTTAGCTGACATTAAGAGTTCATATGATTTTTCAAGTAACGCATGACTAATATTGGGGTAATCAAAAAAATAGAGGTCTAACTCTTTTTTTATCTTTGGGTGTTTTTCTTCTATGGTATGTAAAACATCAAAAAAATGGGCCATAGTAATAGATGTAAAACAAGAATGATTAAAGTAATGAGTAAATTGCTCAATCCATTGAATCATAACTTTAATATCTTGCTCTTTTTCTGAATTTTGAAAATGATACAAATATTCAATTTCTTTAAAAAGATGTTTATCTAATTCATATTTATATGCAGCAGTTGATTTCTTCATTTAAAAATGGGCATGATTCTATTTTCTAGAAGGATATTAATCTTATTTTGTTTATATATTATTAATATTATTAAAACAAATATAAATAACAAAAAAAGAAGTAATATTCAATCTTTTTTACTTGACATTATATTTTATGTGTGATAAACTTGTAAAACTTAGCCTTCAGATGAGGGATAAGTAGAATGAACAAGAATGCTCAATTCTTACAAACAGGAGATGTTATGAATATAGGAAAAATTGCAAAGTTCTTTGTGGCAGCACTTTTCTTGTGCGGAACAATAACCCTAATTGATGCTTCATTCAATCCAGTCCATGCTGTCGGTGGAAAAGGAAAGATTAAGAGATAAAATCTGACTAGTCTAAAAAAAAAAGAGGGGATTTACTCCCCTCTTTTTTTTATATTAAATTCTCTTTCAAGGCATCTATATTTGCCACTGCAATAGCATCTTGCATTGTATTGGCTTGTTTAATTAAATTTTCACATTTCACGAAAGCACTTTCCGTACACATGTAATCGGCATTTAGTTTTGAGAAAACAACATTTTTCCCTTGAGTATATATAGCTGCTAAGTTACCTGGTAATTGACTGTATGCATCGTCAAAGTTCATAAAATAAGTCATTGATGATGTCAACATGCTTGATCCAACAACAGACCATTGTAGGACTGGATGAACGTTATATTCTTGCATCAAAACCCAAGCTAACATGGCATTTCCGGCAGAACGGTTTAATGCTTGAATCATAGAAAGTGGAAGAACCACTGCATTTACAAGTTTGTTTTTTTTGCCGGGCAAGATATCTTGTGGTGTTGATGAAAATGAATCATGGATACGTTTGAAACTTTCATCTAACGCTTTAATCGCAAAAATGCCACTGGCCACAGTGCCACACACCGCTAAGAAATTAGCGAAACCATATTTTGTAGGATCTAAATGGGAATTAGTTTCTAAAGGTGCATAATAATCATCTGTTTCAATACCAGCATGAGAAGCTAACCAATGATCAAAAAAATTAAACCACGTATAACAGATTTCACCGTACTCCAGATCTCCAGGATTAGCTGTGAGACCTTGAGTAAAAGAAACTCCTGGACAGTTTTCAAAATATAACTCTCCACCTTCTGCTTGATTGCCTATCGTAAACTTGGCACTATCAAAGCATGAGGAACACCAATCTGTACCATTACCATTATAAATTTCTATATTCTGTGTATCTTGCTGCCAAACATTATATTGAGCTAAGCTAAAAGATTGGTAAGCTGCATCTCCCATGGAAGAAAATTGATCCGGTTGAAAATTCCATGAAAATTTTGTATTTAAAAATGAGGTCGCATTAGTATAATTAGTTTTATACGTAAGGAAACTACCTGCACCAACGATCGCTGTACCTAAAAGGTAATGCCATTTGCTTTTTAAAAAACCTATAATAGATCCATGCAGCTCTTTTGGTTGAGCAGGATTCATCGAATAACGACGGTGCTGCACATTTTTATGAGACAAATCCAGTAAATTCTGTAATTTTTTTACACCTAAATCATTTTGACTTTCAACATCAATAGTAGGATTTAAATCTAATGTCAGAATTTCTTCATCATTCATGGAAGCTAAAACTTCTTTAGTGTTTTCTAATTTTGAACTTAATTTTTTACGGTAGATATGATCTTCTTTAGGTTCTCTGTATTTAACCATTTCAGGAATCACTTTGTTTTGAACAAAAAGTCCATAGGTTAAAATAGCATCTAGGCAATAAAAGGTTAGAATATAAGGAGTTAAAATTCTTGCAAAGTCGTTTGAATCTTCAGCAAAAGCAATATTGTTCGAATAATATTGAGAGGCTAAAGATCCGCCTGCGTTGGCTCCACCGAGTATAGCACCTGTATACAGTAAACCTTTAAGGGCTCGGTTCGTATGAACTGTAGGTAAATACGTGGAAACACAAGAATCAACGTAGGTGGTCATAGCATAAAGACGTGTTGCAACATACGGAGTTAGAAAAAGATAACTATTAATTTTTTGAAGTTTTTCCATTTCGTTAAAGAAATTGTCGTTTTCTTGATTCATATAAGTAAAACGATAACCCTCAACCGTTTGAGAAAAGGTTAGAAATACGTTATCAATCCACATTCTTGCTTCAGCAAAGATTTCTCCCATATTATCAAAACCACAACCATACCCCAATAAGGCAGTACCGATGAGAACGCCAGCAAACAATGCATAATCTTTGGTGGAAAAATCATATCTTAAATTGTTGTCTAGATAAGTATTAAATCTTTTAAGATCGGCTTCACTGCAATGTCGTTCATCTATTGAATCTACGGATTCATCATCCGAAATTGGTCGTATGTCAGTTCCACGAGTTGGATGTACTGTGTTTTCGTTTTCAGCAATTGGTAGTTCTTCTAATACAGGAGCGTGATGTACTGTGCTTTCATCATAAACTATTTCCTCAGCAATAGAAGGTTGATCACTAGAATTTATGGATTCATCGTCAGCAATAGGTAATTCTTCAGATTCTGGAGCAGGACGAATTTTGCTAGGTGATTGAAATAAATGTTTGATGATTCCTTTACTATCACTCGATTTTTGATTGTGTTCTACTCCTTCAATATTCGCACCTGCCGAAATTTCTCTATCAATATCATTCTCATGAAAAAATGGTGCAGTTGCCTGAGGAACCTGAAGGCCTGTTTGTGTGTGATTTTGCCTTACAGCACCATCAGACTGAACCATACTTTTTTCAGGATAAACTTTTCGTGGAGATGCAGATTGAGATAAAAGTTCCATCGCAACAAGATGCTGAGTTGATGCAAGAAGCTGACTCAGAATAACCGAGTATGCAGCAATTTTTCTCAATTTTTTGACAAGGGAAGACGTGTTAATTGAATGAGTCACAAATATTCTCCAAATAATAGAATGTAATCATAATATTTTTTATTTCATAATACATATTTGATGTAAATATATCACAATAAACAATAAAGTCAAATTGTTTTTTATTAACGGTTTCATCAGTTTTAAAGGTTCTGTCGGATCTGTTGAATCCAAATAGTCGAGATACCGTTTTTAGTGTTAACAACTTGACGACCCCCTTATGAGGCCAGCAACGAGAGAGTAAACAAAGCTAAATTATAGTGATGTGCTTTTTAGAGAGCTTTCGTCTTCTTCTAAAATAACTTGCTTAAAATTTTATAAATCAAGCCTTCTGTAAGTTATCTTTTCCATGAGCTTAAGCAATTCTTCGTTTCCCAGCGTTGCCCCTATTTGGTTATTTCTTGTTGCACAGGGGTTCTTCTGCAAGACACCTTAATGTAGTTTTCTCATTACTTTGCTACAAACTTCCGGTTTTTGTATGGAGGATCGTTATGTTATATTTAATTTTTCAAAGCACTGCTTTAATTCAGTTTCTAGACGTTTTTTTGATTTTTTTCCTGTATGCATATATGTCTCAAATTGTACAGCAATTTCGGGTAAACCAATTCCATCTAAACAACTATATATATAGTCAAAATTATCATAATTGTCATATTTATTAGACCTATCACAAGAAAGCAGACTTTTTATTAGTTCTTCAGCCCTCGTTTTTTCTTTGAGTTCAATTAAAATCTCTATACATTCGGCAACTTTTAATGCACCAATGTCAAACATTCTTGTTAAATGATTAATTAAATAAATCAATAATTCTTTTGGTTTATCTTCTCGAGAATGTAGATCTTCAATGACATTCCAAAGTTCTTTTTCGTCTAAAAGGTATAATACATTTCTTAACAGTTCTTGAGTGTTAGAACGTTTCATCATATCAAGTTTAGTTTGATAACCCATGACGTAAAGTTTTTCAATTAAACTAATTCCTCTAGAAATTTGACCACTATCTGAAAGAGCTTCAATGAAACGTGCTATAGAGGTTGCATTCGCACCATCACTTAACGTTATTAAATGATCAGCCATATAACAGACTAATTTGGTAGGTTGAGGCTCATAAGAATATAAAATTTCCAAAATATGTATGCATTTGTTTGGATCCATATCCGTTAATAGTTTTTTCAAAGCAGATTTTGCCTGTTTTGTTGAACATTCTTGGTTTAGTCGAGTAATGCATACTATGTGTTTGTCTATATTTGAAAGTGTTAAACAACGAGAAATAGGAATCTCCTTTATTTCGAGATTTATCAATTCCCCCATAATAGTTGTTCTTATATGTTTTGCTTGATCGTCATAATGTATTGATGTGGTTTCAAATCGACAAAAATCGCTTGTAGAATTAGTTTCAGCAGATAACCAATTAAATGATCCTACTGTAGAACAATCGTTGTCTATAAATATATTTTTAGTATGAATTCTATCTACCATCTTAAGGGATACCCCTAAAGAATGAAGCAAATTTCTGCCATTTTCAGCATATGATTTACCCTCATCTAACTTTTTATCCGTATACACATATATTTTAACTCCTTTGTTGAGAGCTTTTTGCATATAGCCACTCAACCCATCAAAATTATTATAAGAAGTATCCTTTAATCGGTGTTCGCTTATAAAAGGAGAAACAATCACTACACTTTTCTGTGCTGTTGTTAAAGCCTTTCTAATAAACTCTGAATGTTCTTCTGGTGAACTAAGGAAGAAGTCTCTTTCAGCTGAATAGCTTATCGCATGAAAGGAAAAAAGAATGGATAAAAATAATAAGTGTTTTTTCATGTTTTTGTTTACCTTTTTTGATCTGACTATATATAAATAATGAGAATATTTAAAAGTCAAGTTATAACTCAAAAGAAATTGTCTATTCAAGAATAAAAGTTTCCCCAATAAGTGTAAATTTATCAAGTACATTTAATGCCATAAATTCAAATTGCGAGTTCAGCTTTCCAGTTATACAGAGTTTGCCTGCTTACCTTTGCCATTTTTGATACGTAGGATATGGGATAATCACCACTGTTCATCATTTTGACATAATCTTTTCTAATTTTTTCATCAACAGAATGACGCCGACCTTTAAATTTTCCTTGTTGTTTCGCACGTTGTACACCATCATATATTCTTCTATTGATAAGACTTCTTTCAAATTCAGCAATTGATCCCATCATATTAAACATCAACATTCCTGTTGGTGTACTGGTGTCCATTTGTTCTTTTAAGGTTTGAAAAACAATGGATCTATTTTTGAGGTTAGCAATGATATCGATTAAATCTTTTAAGCTTCTGCCCAATCTATCAATGGATGTAATCACCAAAGTATGACCTGGTTTTATATGTTTAAGTAATTTTGTAAGCTCTGGTCTCTTGGCATTGGCGCCACTCATCATTTCAGAAAATATTTCCTCGCAACCTGCTTTTTTTAGAATAACTATTTGCTGGTCGAGTGATTCCCGCTGATGTTTTGTTGAAACGCGGGCATATCCAATTTTCATATTATCTGTATTGTTTTTTTGCTCTGTACAAAAGATGGACTGTTGGCAAGGAATTGTCAAGTAATAAGCTTATATTTTACTTTTTGCTGTTTGACATTTATATTTGACACTTTTGTGCAAACTCATGTCAGCAATTCCTTAGTTTATAATCTTCACAAAAAACGACAAGTTAGACGTATGTCTAATTAGACAAAAAATTTACCTTGGGAATTGCAAGCGACAAATAATGTAAAAATATATACGACATTTAATTCGCAAATTCACATCGTTATTCAAAAACTGTTTTTAATATATAAAAATTTATATTTCAATAGAATAAAAATTACAGACAATTGTTGTTAAAATTGTTAGTATATAAATAAGTAAAAAAAATCAAGGAATAAGATGATGAAAATAATTTTAAGCTTATTGATTATGATGATGTCGTCAAATGTTTATGCTTCATGGCTTGAATTGCGTTTAGATGGTACAGAAGGACGTCAGCTAGAAAAGAAGTATCATACAGTTGAATCTTTCTGGAGTGATCATAAGAATCTGATTAATACTCTTATGGATGCGATGGATCAAAAAGACAAGATTTTGTCACCAGATGCAAATGATGCATTAAAAAAATTAAATAGAAGTAATAGTGAATTAGTTAGGCAAGCTCAAAAAGATCCAATCGCTTTTTTCAATGATTTAGAAAATTTAATTAGATATGTAGAAGAAAACACAATCCTTTTAAATCAATATAATATTGATCAAAATTTATTTTTAACAGAATTAGATTTGATACAATTTGTTTTATTAAAGAGTTTTAAGAAATAACTATACCCAACATATAAATAATATAAATTTCTTTATTGATGGGCTTGTGGAGAACATTAGATTTACAGCTGGACTGATTAAAATTACAATAAATATTATGCTTTGTAATTTTATGTGCTCTGAATGAATGTTAGTAAACTAAAGTATTTGATTTTTTTTTCTATCTGTATTTATCTTCCATATCGACCTCTTTATGGAAATGAGGTTTTCTATGTGTTTAATATGGGGCAAGGTAACTCACAGTTAGCTGTGTATGGAAAATTGGGAGTACTATATGATTGCGGATCTTCATCACAGCTAATTCATCATAAATTAAGAGCACTATCATCTGGTAAAGTGAAGTTTGCAAAAAGAAATATTGAAAATCTAGAAATAAATAATCTTTTCACCGGAAGGAATAGGCTAAACAGAAAGGAGGAATTTCACTCACTTACTGCGGAAAATTTAAAAAATATAGCAAATACTCGTTTTGATAAAAAAGATCATGTGGAATCTCAAGGATCAGAAGGTGACTTTAGTAATGGAGAAAATACTTCAAATGAAGCAAGAGATAACATTCGTCAAGTTATAGAAGAGCATAAATTAAAACATTTGTTTATCTTTATTTCTCATCCCGATGCAGACCATTATGATAAATTAATTTCTCCATCTCATGGATCGGCTATAAAAGGAGCCCTTCCTGATAATCTTCCAGTGACGGTTTTTTTATGTGGTGATTGGTTAAACAAGGAAGAAAAAATAGAAGAAGAAAACAGGAACAAAAAAGTACTACCAGGCCACATTGATTTCATTAGGCGTCTATTTAAACGAGATAAAACAGATGTTTATTTTCCTCATTATTTTAATTATATTAGTAAAAAAAATGATGCATCATGCAATGAACCAGCGTTGCATTATGAATTACTTCACCACATTTTTTATCATAATAAATTAATGGATGATACTCAGTTTAAAGAAAAGTTTGGAGAAAAGCTTAAAGATTTTAAATCTTACAATTATCCTAACAATCATACAGTACCTTTTTTTGGTAATTTAGAAGAACTAATCCTTCAAATCAGAAATTCAAATTCATATTCTAAATTTAAAGAAGAATTAAAAGAAACCACTAGTGAAGATTATCCGTATGATCAATTCATGAGATGCATATATATACATCTCATGAACCAACGTTTTGATGACATCAACAGTCAGAGTGCCATTTTATCTTTTAACATGCCTGGACTAAAAATGAAATTTATCTGCACTGGTGACGCACATGATGAAACTTTTCAATATCTAAATATTTTAAATAATCCCAATGTACAAACAGATTTAAATTCGTCAACCAATGTGCTAATTGTTCCTCATCATGGATCTTCTGGTAACATTTCAAGAAAAATGTTAGAAATGTTTAATCCAGAATTATGTGTTATATCGGCAGGTAATGGGGTTCAGCATGGTCACCCTAATAATTTGACGGTTGATGCTTATAAAAATGCTGTTGAATTGGGGTTAATTTCAAAGAATTTTTTTTCAAAATTTGCTATTTCTGAACCAGGTCTTTTGGCAATTTCATATCCAAGAAAAGGTAATACAAAAATTGGATGTATATCAAATTTAGATGAGCAAAGAATTCCTCTAATGTCTACAAATGTTCATGGAACAATAAAATTTGACAATGAAGGTATATGGGGAGATTTCACAAATATCGTTGAAATTACACAATCAAATAATGGAAGAGAGCGTATAGATTCGTATAATGTAAATTTTAAGATTAGAAGTGTAGACTCAAAGCACTTATCTGGCATAAATAAATCAGCACTGGAAGAAATAGGAGAAGGAATTATTCGCGAGAATGATAAATATTACTATATGGTACAAATTGATGATCTTACTCAATTATTTTACGATGCAGAACAAATTGGCGTGGATGTTGCAGATGAAACTGATTAAGTTAAATGAAAAATCTTAAATACGAGTTTTAATGGTTCTGTCGCATCTGTTGCCTTCACTCCAAAATATTACTATCCTATGCTTAAAATAGGAAAAGCGTATGCCTCAGATTTCTGCTGATTTTCTCAAATATTTTAAAAACTTTTGTTCATCCCCAAACGTCATTATGTTGTTCGTCTACATGAAATTCCGTTTTTCTTTAAGCTAGGGGTTTTTTATGAAACGCAACCTCATAAACATTGCGTCCACCTGTCAAGACACCTCCTACCACAGGAGCATATTCACCACCTGCATACGCTGCTTGAAAAGGATGAATTTTAGCCCATTCGGCCGATTCAACCACTCCATCTTTGATGGCATGAAACAGCTGAGATCCTGATTCATTGGTCAAAAAGGCATGTTCGGCTAAAATTCGTTTATAGTTAGCAATTCTGCACGGTTTGCCTTCTTTTTTAAGGGTTTCAAAATTTTGTGAAGCTCTTTCAAATTCTTGATATAATCCCAAAGATTTAGGTGAAAGATCGCGCTCAAATGATGCAGGATAACCCCTATAAGGGTTGACGTCATCCTCCCTCAAAAAGTTATCTTTCATGAATTCTGGCATGATCAACGATGGATCATCAATATCTAACTCTTCACCTAAAACGCCTAATGAATGATACAAATCATATCCTGTAACATGACTGGATGACCTTGAAGATGTTTTATGTTGTTGTGTGGAGGAAGATGCTTGGGATGGGGCTTTTAAAGCTTGTTTA
>PNNF01000059.1 GCA_013824085.1 Chlorobiaceae bacterium
AAGAACTTCGTCACTTTGAGTGTTGAGAAATTTAATAATTAACAATTCGTTTTGGTAAACCAAAACGGGAATGGAAATCTATAAATAATAATTAACTCGGCGCTTGTATTTAAACATAACAGCCGTTATACTTACTAAGAGATCAAGTATGGCGGCAAAAACTAATACACAGACTAAAAACTTCTTCCCATCTTCTTTTATATAAAGCATCTCTTAATTTAAAAATTTTATGTCAAACAAATTAATGGAGAAATTATAATGAAAAAAATAATAACTATTTATTTTCTTACAAACATTACTTTCGGTGTATTATTAGCTCAACAAATAGACCCAATATTAGTACCAAATACAAGAGTAATAAGTTTTGATCAAGCTCGTACAGAATTTAATGAGTATAGTAATGATATTTCAGCATTTTTAAGAAATAACACTTGGATACAATCAAATTATGGTATTACTTGGAGTAATCCAATGTTAATGTATAGAGATAATCAGTATCCCGCTGATCCGATGCGAAATAGGACACAGTATACTGCTAATATAGTAATTGCATATGCCCGTGCTGCAAGAGTTGAAACAAATGCAACTTGGCGAGCTCAATATTTAGATAGAGCAATTAGAGGAGCTGAATTTTTGCTCTGTATGCAAAGCCAAACACCAGGGGGTGGAGTTGCTTTTGCCCCCAGTGATCCAACAAATGATGATAATTTTGCATCAGGTCAAACCGGAGTTGCTTTTGTTGAATTATTCCTAACAACCGGAAACATTATTTATCGAAATGCAGCCATTGATCTTGCAGACTGGATTCTTGACAATCCAACATATCCTCATCAATGGCCTGGTGATCCATTCAGATTTTATTCAAATGTTAATCATCATGCAAGACCTTTATGGACATTAGGATATATATATAGCATAACTGGCAATCAGGAATATTTGGATAGAGGTTTTCAAATTGCAGAAGAAATAATAGCATGGCAAAATTATACTGATGCACGCGACCCATTTGATATTTCCTTAAAAACTGGTCCCGGTAATACTTGGGAAGATGGTGGTTGGTATTGGTACGATTATTCTCCTACAAATCCTCTTCCTCCAGGGGTAGATACTCCTCCAACAATTTATGATGGTTATTCAGCAATGCGTTCAGTTGGATATAATTCTCCAACCGTAAAATCTCTTATAAAAATACTTGATGTTACTAATCAACACGTTCTCCCTGGCACAACAACAATCAGAAATGGAGTAGGATTTAGAGTCTTTAAAAATAATCTTATTACTGCAATAATAAATGGAACCAACTACCTAATTAATCTACAAGAACAAACAAATTCAGGTAATCAGCGGAGAGGATATTTTAGCTCTTTCACTCAGGATCTTTATCAATCAGGAGAGAATTTAATTACAAACACACTTAGTGCACCACATGGCTTATCAACAGTTATCGATGCATATTTAGCATTACTAAGAGCAAAAGTTTTAAACCCGCAAGATATTACAAGGCTTGAAACATTAATAAACAGTTTAGCAGACCATATGGAATCTGGCTCAAGAGCAAGTACAGGTTGGGGACAAGCTGAATGGTACACAGATGGAATGATGTTGAATTGGAGTAAATTCATGTTGTTCAGAAATAATGGCCCACATACCGCTAACTTAACATTAGTAAATTCTGGTTTTGAAGATGATATAATTAATTGGGAATTATGGAGTTGGGATGGCACTGGTGTAGAAATAGTTGATAATAATTCACGCAATGGCACTAATTCTGTTCATATAGTTGATAATAATACAGGAGCATCAAAGTGGGCATCAATAATAGTGGATGCTTTACCGGGTAATACATATAAGGCTTCAGGATATTTACTATTAAATTCTGGTTATCAAGCCCTCCGAATGCATTTCCTTGATCAAAACTATAATGAGATTTCCTATTACTATAATAACCAAAGTCCTCAAAGCTCTTGGCAAAATGTATCTTTGCAAAAAACTGCACCTGCAAATACTAGATATTTAAGAATCCTTCTTTATTCAGCTTGGTATCATGTAAGTAATGGGTATTGGGATGATATTTCACTAACTCAAATATTAAATTGGGATGATATTTCACTAACTCAAATATTAAATAAAACAACAGATTCAATAACAGCAGATTCGGATATTATAAAATATGAGTTGGGCAATTATCCCAATCCTTTTAATCCATCAACAAAAATAGTATATTCAATACCAAAGCCTGGTTTTGTTCAATTAAAAGTCTATGATATTCTTGGACGCGAAATTAGGACATTGGTCGAAGAAATTAAGCAGGCAGGTAAATATACTATTGATTTTAATGCTGAAAATTTGGCTAGCGGAATATATTTTTACAGAATAAATTCAGGTGAATTTTCGCAAACAAATAAATTGATTTTGACTCGTTAAATATATAAATATTTTAATTTTTGGTTCAACTAATTGTAACCTGACTTATAGTTGGGTTACAATTAGTAATAAATAATATACTTTTTAAAATTATGAGTAAATATGAGTTGGATAATAGGAGCAATTTCTACTGAACGATTTGAGAGTGATATGATCTTATCATCTTTCGAGGAAAAATTTGACTATAAATATGAAACTGATAAAATAAAACTTTATGCCGGTAGTTTATCAGAAAATTTATATTTTCATAAAGATAAAAACGATGATAACAAAGGGTGGGTAGTTGTAGGAATCGGTCTTCAAAATAATGGAGATACTACAAATCTTCTTCAGAAAGAGGAGTGGGAAAAAATTCTTGAAAGAGATAATAGAAGGGAGATTATAAAAAATTTAGATGGACATTTTATTATTATTGAATGGAATGGTAATTCGTTCTCCTTTTATTCAGATGTATTAGGTTTACGAGATCTTTATTTTGCACAAAATAAAAACATTGTTTTTTTTTCAACTAATGTTATTTGGCTATCGCGGTTGATTAATATAGAAATTGATTTTTCTGAGTTTGCTAGTCGCTGGTTATTATTTAATCAAATTTCTGACAAAAGTATATTCAAGAATATACACAGAGTTGTAGCTGGTAAAAGTGTAATAATATCCTTAAATCAAAATTTATTAGTAGAATATTCAGATTATAATTGGTTACCATCAAATATAACAGAACAATTTGGCATTGAAGAATTTTCTTCAAAATTGAATTCTCTAATTAATATAAACTTGCCCAAAGAAAAACATTTATCCCTAAGCCTTTCCGGTGGTATGGATTCAAGAGTTATTCTTTCTTTTCTGTTACAGAACAATGATTTAGCTTTTGATACGCATACATTTGGAAATCCAACACATCCGGATAGTATTATTGCGCAAGAAATTACTGATAAACTTACTATTCAACATGAGCAATTCAATGCAACAATACCGCCCGCGGATATATGTATTGAAGAAATCAGTAGATATACAAGTGCTACACTTGTTAATAATGCGGCATCTTCTTTTCTTCAATTGCAGAATTATTCTTTTATTAATGATAAAAGTGCTGTGTTAATTGATGGAGGTTTTGGAGAAATTTGGCGCAGAGAATTTTTTTACAAGTTATTTCTACAAGGGAAAAATGCTTTATTGGAAAGGAATACAACAAAAATAATTCCTTATTTGATGTTAAAGAGAGCAGATATTTTTACTACTGAAGTTTTTGAGCAAATGATGATAGGAATTGACATTCAACTAAATGAATTATTCACAAAACTGCCAAAAATTGAAATTGATTCTATTGTGAACTGGTTAGACCTTTTTGCAATAAAAACACGATTGATAAATTATTATTCACATGAACAAAGTAGGCTCGATAATTATTTGATAAGTGTTATGCCATTTATCCAACCAAGTTTGATGAAGAATTTATTAAATATGCCAATTCATTTAAGACAAAATGGAAAACTATTTCGAAAAATCATAAAAAATAACGCTCCTATTTTGGAAAAATTCAGTCTTGCTAAAGGTAAAAGTGTTCATCCATATTTTCTAAATTCTTTGCAATCAAGACTGTATGGAGTAGTTAAAGAAAAATTGAAATTAAATAAATACCATGAAAATAATTCTCATACGTTATTAAATAGTCTGAAAGAATATGTTTATGACATGCTAAATTCTAGAGATGTTAAAGAAACCTCATATTATGATTACACAAAAATTAAAAAGATTGTAGAATCATATTATAAAGGGGATACTTCTTTAATAAATTCTCTTGATTGGTGGTTGTCATTTGAATTATTTAGACAGAGTTTTTCTTCAACCAAGAAATAAATTTTAGCAAAGTCTTATCATAGTTGTGAGAGTAAGTTTAACCATTGCTGCTAATGAACTCACTCCACTTGAGAGATTAGAGTAAGTCCAAAACGGTGCGCTCGTTTATGTAAATATTTTATTTGTCGTTCTTGATTTTTTGTTCGTATAGTTTGATACCTTCTTCAACAAACTCAATTCCTTTTGTCATGACATTATAGAAAATAACGGCAATCTTACGAGCAATAGCTTTAATTGCACCAAGGGGCCCCTTCATGCCCAAGTATTCGCCCCGATGAAACTGTCGGCACATCTCCTTTAAGAATATGCAAATCAGTTCCGCAAATTGTTGTCTTCGTAATTTTCACGATTGCATCTGTTGAGGAGAGAAGAGTGGGTTTCGGTTTATCCTCTAGAGCAATTTTACCTGGACCGTGATAAACGAGTGCTTTCATATTGAACCTCCTAAATATTAAAGTGTTGCACTTAATTATTAATTAGGAAAGAAATATGCGTGCAGGTTCATACTCATTCATTTCTTCAAATTAGTCTTCACTAAAGTTTATAACAGAAAAACTAGTACCGAATAAAAAAATTATTTTTTCATTTATCAGATGCAAATCATATCTTCAAAACAATTAAATATTTCGGAAAATTCTGAATCTATATCTTTCTACAAAATAA
Source organism: Chlorobiaceae bacterium (assembly GCA_013824085.1). Lineage (GTDB taxonomy): Bacteria > Bacteroidota > Ignavibacteria > Ignavibacteriales > Ignavibacteriaceae > PNNF01. The sequence continues at coordinate 4,945 of PNNF01000059.1, forward strand.
GAGGGAACACCTTTTAAAAAATTTCTTTTATCAATTACGAAATTTTACTCGACAACATGTGATTGAAAAATTAAAAAAAATTCAATACCCGTCGTGAATAATTTTTAAATTGAATCTATTTTCTATTATTAAAATCGCTCAACTAAATAAAATCAAGTGAAGCAGTAGCGCCCAGATTTTTGTCCCCGTAGTGGTCCGATTAAATATTTATCAAATCAGTATTAAATTGTAAAAGGAATATTACATCTGCAACAATTTTTTTTGTAGCGGAAAAGGAAATATTGTTTTTATGAGTATTAATAAGTTTTTTAACAAATAAAATAATATGATCGTTCTTAAAATTCGTGAACTAAAATTTTATTGCTGAGTAGATAAAAATTTGAGATTCGAAAATAAAATCAAAAATAATTTTAGCCCATTTTAGAAATGTTTATAAGAAGCAGAAGTTTTTTGAGTTAATCAATTGAAATTAATTTTTCTTAAACAAATCTATAGCTTTTTCACTACTCTTTGGGAAATAGACAATATTGTTTGAATCAAATTTTATTCTCCCAACTGTTCCTTTGGGATATACGATTGTTGAAGACATTGTTGAACGAATTGTAACTCTACTTGGAAGCTGAATGTTGTAAATTATTTTACCGCCAAGAAATTGTGAATCAATTATTGTGCAATCGCCTTCAGAGTCATCAACAAAAATTACATCATCAGGTCTAATCATCAAGTCAACATCAGTCAAAGGGTCGCCACATTCACACATGATATTGTTGTGAAAATCGTTAGTCGGAATATGGTTGAATTCAAAAGTACCGAATTCTGAAAGGACGTTGCTTGCCTGAATTTTACCACTAACATAATCAGCTCTTCCAACAAAATTTGCGACGAAACGACTTACAGGTTTGTGAAATAAATTAATTGGTGTATCAACTTGTATGATTGTCCCATTGTTCAATACTCCAACTCTGTCTGAAAGTGAGAATGCTTCTTCTTGGTCGTGAGTAACGAGAATTGTAGTTGTCCCTTTTTTTTGCAAAATTCTTTTAGTCTCAGTTCTAATTTCGAATCGCAAATCAGCATCAAGATTTGAAAATGGTTCATCGAGGAGCATAACTTTTGGAGCGGGAGCGAGTGCCCGAGCCAGAGCAATTCTTTGTTGTTGTCCGCCAGAAAGTTCATGAGGATAACGTTTGCCCAAATCGGACAGCCCAACTAATTCTAGCATCTCTTTTACTTTTGCATCAATCTCTTTTTTGTTCAGTTCCTTTAATCCAAAAGCGATATTTTTAAAGACGGTTAAGTGTGGGAATAATGCATAATCTTGAAATACAACTCCGACGCCTCTTTGTTCGGGAGGAATCCAATTACTATGTGACGCAACTTTCAGTCCATCAATTGAAATACATCCTTCATTTGGGCGTTCTAAACCGGCAAGCAATCTTAAGATTGTAGTTTTACCGCTGCCTGAGGGACCGAGTAACGAAAGAAATTCTTTTTCATAAATTTCTAAATTCAAATTGCTCACTGCTTGAGTTTTATTAAATGACTTTGAAATGTTGCTCATCAAAACAAACGAAGAATTTTTTTTGTGCGAATTATTATTTGAGTTAGAATTATTAAAAAACATTTATCAAACCTTTACGATTTACTACTAGAAAAAACTCGAGTTAAAATATAAACTGGTAACAATCCTGTTGCTACAATTGCAAGGGCGGGGAGAGCTGCACCCGTCCAGATTGATTCTGCCGCCATCTGCCAAACCCAGACTGCAAGTGTGTCGTAACCAAAAGGACGTAGCATTGCAGTTACGGGTAATTCCTTCATCACATCTACAAAAACCATTATGAAACCGACAAATATTCCGGGAGTAATAAGTGGTAGGTGAATTTGCCAAGTTACTCGCCATTGATTTGCACCAAGCACTCTTGCTGCCGATGTTACGTTCGGTTTTATCTTTTGCAAACTTGAATCGACACTATTAAAACTTACCGCCATAAAACGAACAATGTAAGCATAAATTAAACCAATTAGTGAGCCAGTAAAAACAAGTCCAATAGCTGTTCCTCCCAACCAAATGTAAACTTCGTTCAATGAATGGTCGATGAAAGAGAGGAGCAAGATAATTCCAACTCCAATTACAGCACCCGGTATCGCATATCCGATTGTCGCCAATTTCCCAAGAAAAAATCCAAATTTGCTTTTGCTTGATCTGATTGCACTTGCAAGTATTAATCCGATGGCAGTAGCAAAAATTGCAGCGAGAAATGAAAGTTTAATACTGTTGAACGCAAACTCAGTATAAACTGCAAAAACATTTGCATCTAAATTTCCTAATTCTAAGAGTGTCCAAGAAAAAAGTTGAGCGACTGGTAAAAAAAAAGAAATGATAATTACAAGTGAGCAAACAAGTGTTGCTATCCAAGCCTTAAAACCATTTAAGGAAATTTTTGAAATACCTTGTGCTTTTCCTGTTGACTGAAAAAAACGAGAGCGACCACGTAATGTTTGTTCGCCTAAAATTAATATCAAAGCAAAAATAGCTACGAGTCCGGCAAGTTCTGAAGCAGCGGGGAGGTCCATCAAACCATGCCAGATGCGCAAAATTCCATCTGAAAAAGTTGGAAAATTAAAAAATCGAACTGTTGCGAAATCTGTAAGAGCTTCCATAATTGCTAAAAGTACACCCGCAGCAATTGATGGTCGGGCTAATGGCAATGCCAACTTGAAAAAAATTTTTAACGGACGGTAACCCATTGTTCGGGCTGAATCGATATAGTTTTGAGATTGTTCTTGAAATCCCGCTTTTGCCAAAAGATAAACATACGGATACAAAACTAAAGTCATAACTAAAATTGCACCACCACCTGAACGAATTTCAGGGAACCAAGCAAGATTGTCGAAATGAGATCGCAAAAAAGTTTGAACTGGTCCGGCAAAATCGAATGTCGCCATATAAACAAAGCCCAAAATGTAAGTTGGAATAGCCATTGGTAAAATCAAAAGCCACTCAAATGTATTGCGTCCCGGAAAATTATAAGCAGTAACTAACCAAGCCAAACTGACGCCAAGTATCAAAGTCCCAAATCCAACGCCAACCACAAGCATAATTGAATTGCGAGTCATTTCAGGTAAAATTGTGCTCCATAAATGCTCCCAAATTTCACGATTAGGAGTAAAAAGTGATGAGGCAACAACTATTACAGGCAACACCACAAAGAGTGCGACTAAAAATGGAACCAGCGGCAAAGTTGGTAACCAGTTTAAGTATCTGTTAGATTTAATAAATCCATTTGAACTTGACTTCAAAGAACTTTACCTATATCCCACTCTATTCAGTAATTTTACAGCGGCTCCCTGTAACCTTCCATACTCGGTTAAATTAATTGGATCGCGAACGAAAGATCCGAATCCCGCAATAATTGAATGTGGTTCAACTGTTGGATTTGCTGGAAATTCGTGATTTGAATCAGCAAACAATTTTTGTCCACGCGGACTACTTAACCACTCAACAAACCGAATTGCGTTTTGATAATTTTTTGAATATTTCGTTACACCAACACCTGTTATATTTACGTGCGCACCTCTTTCGCCAACATTTTGATTAGCCCAAAATATTCTAACAGGAAATTCGGGATTGCTCTCAAGAAGTCGCCCCAAATAATAATGATTTGCAATTGCCACATCACCTTTACCTGCAGCAAGTGTTTCCAGTATTCGAGTATCGCTGTCAATTAAAGTTGGATTATTCGCCACCCAACCACGAACAATTTTTTCAGATTCTTCTTCGCCATGGGCTACAATTAAACTTGCAACGAGTGATTGTGTGTAAGGATGAGTCGCAGGACGCATTAATAATCGTCCATACCATTTCGGATCGGCGAGTGCTTCATAAGTTGAGAGTTCTTCAGGACTGACTCTGTCGGGGTGATAAAGAATTGTTCGTACACGTTCTGTTAATGCAAACCATTGGTTTTCGGGATCGCGTAAGTTAGCTGGAATATTTTTTTCTACAACTGAACTTTCTATAGTTCGCAGCAGACCATCTTTTACTGCCAGCCATAAATTTCCTGCGTCAACAGTTATGTAAACGTCAGCGTTTGTATGACGACCTTCTGCTTTTATTCGTTCTCGTAATGCAGCATCACTTGCAGTTGTATGTTTAACTACAATTCCTGTTTCGTTTGTAAATTCGATAAAGACCGGTTCTATTCCATAATGACGAGCAGTATAAACATAAACTACTTCTTCTTTATCTGTTGGTAAAAAAGTTGTTAAAACAGCGATTGTTAAAACGACAAAAATTAAAATGAGCCATTTTTTATTTAGCAAGAAATTTTTCATTGTTACCTTTTAGTTACAAATTGTAATTTATTAAGATTAAGTCTAAATACTTTTAATATTTAATTTGATTATTAAATGTAAAAAAAATCTACCTCAAAAAAAAAGATTTGTAACAAAACGTGAATAAAATATTGCAGGATAACTCATTGTCTTTACTCTGATTTGTTTGATTAGTATGATTAATATGATTTGCTTAATGAGTTTGATTCATTTTAATTGCTTGATGAGTTTGATGAATTTGATTCATTACATTTGTTTGAATTTTTTATTTTTCAGTCTTTTGAAGATTAAACTTGTCTCTCCAAAATTAATAAGCAAACCAATCTCAAGATTATAGGCTTCCAAATAATTTATAGCCTGTGCAAAATTACCATCATCGAGTTTGGAAACAGCTTTTAATTCTACAGAGATAACACCTTCTACCAAAAAATCGACACGTCTAGTGCCTATATGATGCTCTTTATAAAATATAGGCATTTCAAATTCTCTTTTAAATTCTAAGCCTGAATCTCTCAGTTCAATTTCTAAAGCCCTTTGATAAATAACTTCTTGAAAGCCGTTGCCCAAAGCACTATGAACGGTCATAGAACATTTGATAATTCTTGAAGTTAATTCCGAGTATTTGTATTCTTCTTTTATCATAAAAATTTAATCAATCACTTAAAATTATGAAACAATCTACAATTCTTAAAGTTAATTCCGAGTATTTGCATTCTGTTTTAATCATAAAAATCAAATGAATCATTAAAAATCATAGTACAGACATTTGATTATTCTTGAAGTTAACTCCGAAATTTGCATTCTGTTTTAATCATAAAAATCAAATGAATCATTAAAAATCATAGTACAGACTTAGTGTTTCGCGATTATTCTCAGCAAATATTTATTCTGTTTTATCGATTCCAAATCAGTTCTTACTTTCAAGTACTTCCCTTCAAGCCATAATTTATGCTGGTCTGAATAATGTTTACTAAAAATATTTCCTGATTGTCCAGTCGGTAAAATGAAATAAAATTCATTTGGCTTACTAAAATCATAAATGAAACGCATCGATGGACCAAGTATGTTTTCAAATTTATTTGTCTTTAATTTTTTCAATGGACCGTCATACTCGTAGAATGTATATTCAGTGTTGAAGACCGTTGTTCCATTTCCACCAATTTCAAATGGACCAATGTTTACAATGTTGTCAATCAATTTTGAGTTGTCTGAAAAAAAATGTTTGAAACTCCCTTTGTGAGTTCTTCCCCACTGCCACAATGCTATTTCCGTTCCATAATTTTTTTCTAACTCAGACAGAGCCTCTACTAAACTTTTTCTAATTATAAAATCGCGTGTCTCTATCACTGGAGTTTTTATATCATCAAAGATTGTTACATTATTTTCTTTCGTCAATCTCATCATCACTCTGTATGGAACGTTTGCAGTAAAACAATATTCATTGAACAATTCTTGCCCAAGATCATCAAGTAGAGTATTGCGAAGAAAGTTCATAAAGAAAAAAGAAAAAATTGTTGGAGTTTGATTTTGTGGAGAAAAATTTCCATCCCAAGTCCGAAGCAATTCTAATGTTGTCTCCAGATTTTTATCTTTTACTTTTACATCTTTAAATGCATCGAGGAGATAAATTTTTAATTCTCTTGCGAAAGGTGAAACAAAATCATTTTGATATTTCATGTAATCAGCTACAGAATGTTTTTCCTTCTTTGTGAGAAGTTCTTTGATTCTAATTATTCGAGATGGTGGCTCCCAAAGATTTGAAATATGATACTTGAAATCCCTGACTGTTTTATTATTTGCTGAAGCTATAAAATTTTGTGGTGGATTAAAAAGTTTTGGCATCTCTGCAAATGGAACAAAGCCTTTCCAATCATATTTATCAGTAGAGCCATCATAAACAAAAGTCGAACTTACATTTTCCCTAATTGGGAGATACGCCGCACAGATGTAACCGATGTTTCCTTTATTATCCGCGTAAGTAAAATTTTGTCCGGGCACTTTAAAATATGAAACACCAGTTTTAAATTCTTCCCAATTCTCTGCTCTGTTCACCAAATAAATTCCATACGCATCTTTTGTAACCTCAGCTCCAACCCAACGCATACTGATTGATACGTCAGCTGTTTTTGTATCGGGAAATAAAAGATTAAACGTGTGGACATCTGAAATTATTGGTCCTCTGTGAGTAGATTTTATCTCAATTATTTGAGGCTCTTTGTCTCTAATTTTTATTGTATCTTTTTTTATTATTAAATTTTTCCACTCACCATTTAAGGAATATTTTTTTTTCGTCTCATCAATTTCTTCGACATAAAAATCAGCATCATCAGCCATTACATTTGTCAGAGTCCATGAAATATTTTGATTTTTCCCAATCACAACAAATGGAGTGCCCGGTAATGTTGCGCCTTCAACATTTAAATTATTAGATCGAATAACTGCGGCATACCAGTATGTTGGTGCTTGATTAGCAAGATGCGGATCATTTGCAATTATTGGTTTTCCTGTAACTGATTTTTCTCCGCTAACAACCCAATTGTTTGAGCCAATATGATTACCTACAAAGCCAATAAATTTTCTAAAATTTCTATCTGTGTTTATAAATGACGCGGAGAGTGTTTGATAATTTTTTATTTCAGACGGAATAATTGTTGGTGCATTTTCTTCATAATTAGGAAGGAGTTCTCTTGCTTTCTCTTCCCCAAGTTTTTGTACAAGATTTGTATAACTGATATCAACCCACCAACTAAGATTTAGAATCCACGCCATCATACGCATAATCATTATGCTGTGGACTGGCTTCCATTCTTCCGGCTCATAATTTAGAACATCAAACTCAATCGGAAGTTTTTTGTTTTTTTCATTTATAAATTGGTTCACTCCGTTTGAATAACTTATCAATAATTTTTTCAGCTTTTCATCTGAATTGTTATAAATATTTTCAGAGATTTTTTTTATTCCAACAGTCAAAAACATCTTGTCAAAAGGAATTGTTTCTTCACCTAATATTTCACTAAGTTTTCCTTCAGCACTTCGACGAACTAAATCCATTTGAAAAAGTCTCTCTTGTGCATGTAAATAACCCAGCGCAAATACTGCATCATCCTCATCTTGAGCAAGAATATATGGGATTCCTGTGCTGTCTCTATAAATCTCGATGTTGTTTTTAATTTTGTTCGATTCGATTTCACCATCATAATCAGGAACTGATGAGAGTAGCATCCGATAGAGAATTGCACCACCAATTAAAATAAGGATGACTAATGAAATAAAAATCGCGAGTGAGGGCTTTAACCACTTTATCATTTTAAATTATTTTTTTATGACCTGCAAGTTATGAAAAAAACAGTTTCGCTTAAAGTTGGGATGATTAAATATCAGACTATTTTTCTTTTAAAAAAAATTGTCACTCTGCTCCGAAAGCGTTCGGAGGAATCGTCTCCGGTTTTTAATTATGTAAAAAAAACAATTGCCACGTGATTTATCGCGTGGAATAATTAATAGCAAGACAACCCGGCTTTAGCCAAAAACAATTCGGTTGAAACCGAAGAGACTTATTTCATCCTTTATCCACGGCCTAAAAGCCGGAGCAATTGGTTAGATATTTTTTATTAATCCTCTACGAGGATTTTAATTTTCGGGGATTTTCTTTTCTACAATAATTTATCCTCTACGAGGATAGGCGCTTAGTCAAGTATAGATTTTGCCGACAATAAAAGATAATGAAAACATCGTAGATGTTTAATTATTGTAACCAAAGAGGAACACGAATATAATCAGATCC
>PNNF01000060.1 GCA_013824085.1 Chlorobiaceae bacterium
AATTCAAATAATTCGCACTCTTTGTTCTTACATCTTTCTCTCATCACTTCCAAAGCATCCTCGTGCAAAGTGCTTACAAAAACTTTTGAATCTCGTTTAATAATGCCCGCTTTTTCTTTTGCAATTTTTTCTATTGTATCACCAAGCACATTCATATGCTCTAAACTAACTGAAGTAATTATTGCAGCCAATGGATTAAGCACATTTGTTGCATCTAGTCTGCCACCCAAACCTGTTTCGATTACGGCAAAATCAACCGAGTGATCATAAAAATATTGAAATGCTAAAGCAGTTGTAACTTCAAAAAAAGTCAGTTTATGTTCATTTATAAAATTTTCATTTTCTTCATAGAAATCTACAATGTATGAATCATTTATTTCAATACCATTAATTCGGATACGTTCATTAAATCTTACGAAATGTGGAGATGTGTAAAGTCCGGTTTTATATTTTGCTTCCATCAAGATACTTGCAATAAATGAAGAAGTACTCCCTTTTCCATTTGAGCCAGCAATATGAAAACACTTCAGATGCTTTTGCGGATTATCAAGATATTCTAAAAATTTTTGAATATTTTCTAATCCTAATTTTACTCCATACATCTGAAGATTAAAAAGTTTCTCAAGAGTTTTTTTTATTTCAATTGTGTTATTCAAATTATATAAGACCCAATTAATTCTGAAATATTGTTAAAATTTTCCTCGATTAAAAATTGTTCCAACTCTTTTATCATTAATTCTGAAGCTTTTGGATTGATGAAATTAATTGTTCCGAGTTGAACCGCAGTTGCTCCAACAATCATAAATTCGATTACGTCCTGCCAAGAAGTAATTCCTCCAATACCAATTATTGGGATATCAACTTTACTTCTGATTTCCAAAACCTTAGCGAGTGCAACGGGCTTTATTGCTGGTCCTGACAGCCCACCTCTCACGTTAAACAATTTTGGTTTTCGCGTTCTAATATTGAATGCCGTCCCAACCAAAGTATTTATTGCACTTACTGCGTCACCACCAGAATCTTTAACAACCTTCGCAAACTCAGAAATTTTTGCGACGTTAGGAGATAATTTTATGATGATAGGTTTATTTGTAACTGCTTTTACGCTTTCAGTAATTTTTGCAACTGCAGACAAATTGTTTCCAAATTCTAAACCGCCATCTTTAACATTTGGACAAGAAACATTTATTTCAAATGCAGAAATTTTTTCTTCGCCAGTTAAAATTTTTGTACACTCAACATATTCTTCAACTGAACTTGCTGCAATGTTACAAATAAGATGAGTATCATATTTTTTTAGATAAGGAATTTTGTTCTTCGCAAATTCTTCAACTCCAACATTAGCTAAACCAATTGCGTTCAGCATTCCTGAAGCTGTTTCAACAACTCGCGGAGGTGGATTTCCTTTTCTTGGTTTTAAGCTCAATGATTTTGTAACTATCCCACCAATTTTATTTAAATCTGTAAACTCAGAAATTTCATTTCCATAACCAACAGTTCCTGAAGCTAACAAGATAGGATTTCTGAAAACTAAATCACCAATTTTTACTGAAAGATTTTTCATCTTTAAATAATTATATCCTTAACGTTAAATACCGGACCATCTTTACAAACTAATAAAAATTTATTTTCGTCATTCGCTGATTGAATTGGGCAGCCTTGACAAATTCCAAATCCACAAGCCATTCCACACTCGGTCGATACTTCACACTCAATTTTTTCGTTGAGTGCAAATTCTTTTAATGCTTTCAACATTGGAGTTGGACCGCAGGCGAAAATTTTTAATTCCGATTTATCAAAATTATTAATTTTATTTTTTAACAACTCAATCACATTTCCTTTAAATCCCAACGAGCCGTCGTCAGTAGAAATGTATATATTTTTTAATCCATATTGAATTACATCGTGGGATGATCTGCCGCCGATGAAAGTATGAATTTCTTTTTTATCACTAAAAATTTTTGTAAGAAATGAAAATGGAGCTGAGCCCATTCCTCCTGCAACCAACAGAGCAGTTTTAGAATTATCGTTTAGATTAAATCCATTTCCGAGCGGACCTAAAACATTTATTTTTTCGCCATTCTGTTTTCTTGAAATATAGAGAGTTCCTTCTCCATAAATTTTAAACATCACAAAAAAATAATCGCCTTCCACATCGCAAACACTAAATGGTCTTCTTAAAAGTGGAAAATTATTTTCACTCGCTCTGATATTAATGAATTGACCCGGTTTTATATTTCTACTAATTTCAGGAGAATAGAGTTTAAGTAGGAATATTTGGTTTTCCAATTCAGTCTTGTTTTCAACTATTGCATCAGTGATGAACAATTTATCTGCCTTAACTTTTATTTATTCAATGGATTTATGTGAAAGATAAAAATAAATAAAACTAATAATGTTTAAAGATTTTTTTCAAAACAAAAAACGGTTTATTCAAATTTCATAGATGCTTTATATCAGCATCAAGGCGGGTATTACCCGAAGAGTTATTTTCTTAAGTACAAACTTAGAAACATTATTTAATAATAACAACAATTATTTCACGAAAATCAGAATGAAACTTTTTTTCATTTTTTTATTACTGTTAAAAGCGACTTCTGTAAAATCAATCCAGCTGTAACTCTACTTCTGAAAGCACTCGATCTCCATTTAAAGAAGAATAATAAGATGATCAAATTCTTTAGAATCAATTTGATTCGCTTCACTCAAAATACTTGAAAAAATTTTCTATAAATATTGAAACATCAGAAAGCTATTTGATCAACAACATTTTTTTTGTTTCGATAAAATCGTGAGCTACGCCAATACTAAATGAATGAGCCACGAGTTTGTAATAATAAATACCAGATGCTAAATTATTTGCATCGAAGTTTACAGTGTAATTGCCAAAAGATTTTTCTTGTTCAACTAATTTTATTACTTCATTTCCGAGTACATCATAAATTTTTAATGTTACAAAACTCGCAACGGGAATATGATAATTTATTACAGTGCTTGAGTTGAATGGATTTGGATAATTTTGTTCCAATCCAAAAGTATAAATTTTTTCTCTCTCAGTTTCTTCAACCGAAGTATTGCCATTTCTAAATATTACATCAAGACTATCAATATCAGAATTACCAACTGCATCAAAGACTTCAACAATGATTCTGTAATTTCCATCGACAAAGTTATTAGTGTTAAACGCGAGAGCTTTTTCAGAAAGTTCGACTAATGAATCTCCGTTGCTATTGGTTAAGCTGTGAAAAAATCTTCTTTCAGTTGACATCCAACTCGATGGTAAAAGAGTATTATCACGTTGAAAAATAACGCCCGCAAATGGAACATAACTATTGCTATTGTAAAAAGTATATTTATGATTTAGAATATGTCCAAGCGTTCTGGGCTTGATGATTACACCATCAGAAATTCTTTTGATTGTGTACCAAGTTGAAAATGCGGGCTGTTGCCATTCAGAAAGTCCAATATAATCAACTACTTTAACAATAATGTCGATATTACCAAAAAGACTATCGCGTCTCAAATAAGTTGCTGTTTCATTTATCGCAAAACCAAATTTAGACGCAGGGAAAACTGGAAAAATCTCAGGTGGAAAAATATCATTGTATGGAGTTAACGCCAAGGCGGGATTAAAATTAATTCCCCATTCATTGTCAGTGTAAAGCCAGATTAAGCCCAAATCTCTTATTTCAACAAAATGTATGTGTCCCCAATTTCCACTCCATTGAATTATATCACCAAGATAATCGTGAACGTTTACAGTATCACCGACATCAAACTGAATTGTATTTTCTATCAAGTGAGCTGAGAGCCAGCCGTCAGACCAGCCCGACGATTGGATTTTACTTACTGCAATTCTCCAATAATGAGCACCACCAAACGTAAGCATACATTTAACATAACCATTTATTACTGAGTAAGTTGGTTCTCCCATCGGAGTAATTAAATCGAGTCCTTGATGAAGATACGAATTTGCTCCACCTGTTCCCATATGCTGTTCGTAGTGATTCCATGCGGTTCGCATACTATCGAAAGGAAAAAATGGCCAAGGAATTGGTTCATATCCAAATTGATTTATTTTTCCAAAATTTACTTTTTCAAAAACTTGAAGTTCTTTTGTTGCTCCTTTTTTCTCTTCTAAACTATTGCCTTCTAAATTATAAACTTTTAAAATTCCTGTTGACTCTTCAGAATTTCTTTTATGAATTCCTGCAATAATTTTATTCTCAACTATTTTTAAGTCACGAAAAGATCTATCACCACCAATTTTATCTTGAAAAATAAGGGCGAAATCACTCAATGAATAAACTTGTAAATTGAATTTGTCAATTACAGCAAAAAAATTATTTTCTTCAGAGATCATTGTTCTACGCGGAAATTGTAGTCCCGTGTGAATTGTATGAAGCAATTTAGAATTTTTATAGATTAATATTTTTTCTTCTGGTGCGACAGAAATCAATTCATCATTCTCATCAAAAGAAAAATGCAATCCTTTTTCAATCGTGTGGCTATTGCCTGAAACAAGTGTTATGATTGAGATTCCTTCAGGAGTTCTAATTCCCATTAATTCGCCTGATGGAGAAAAACCGAAAAGCGTTGCTCCAGCGAATTCTTTGGAGAAAAGAAAATTTCCTGTTTTGGAATAGACATGAATTTTTAATTTACCGATGAAATGTTCTGAGTAATCATAAAAAATAATTTTTCCGGAATTAGAAATTTCTAAATCACTTCCCGGAATTTTTTCAAGAGTGAAGAGTAAACTATTATTTTCATAAAATTTTAGATTAGACAATTCACGCATTGCATCTGTAACTGCAACTATGTCGTAAGTCGCCCAATATTTTTTATTTTCAGATGTGACTTTAGCAAATTGATTTCGTTCAATGTTTTCAATAGTTCCATTGATTGAAGTTGTGTATCTCTCGGAAACATTCTGCGCATACAAAGTATTCACAAAGAATAGCAAAACTATTAATAATAAGAGAACAATATATCTCATTAAGTTTTCCTTAAGATATTTTTTTGACTCTTTGCACTACTTCATCAATAAAAGTTTTCTGCTCAATGAAAATTCACCAGCTTGGAGTCGATAAATGTAAACACCGCTTGCAAGTTTATTAGCTGAAAAAATTGAAGTATACTTCCCTATTGTATGATGTTCATTGACTAAAGTCGCAACTTCATTTCCGAGTACATCATAAATTTTTAATGTTACAAAACTCGCAACAGGAATATGATAATTTATCACAGTAGTTGGATTAAAAGGATTTGGATAATTTTGACTCAAATAAAATGAAGAAATTTCAGTGACATTTTCATCCTTAATTGAGACCGAAATATTGTTTTGGTAATCATCTAAATTTATAGAACCAGTTCTAGCACCATTTGGATTTTGGCGTATGACAATACTATTCAAGATTCTATTCCCACTTCCTGGAATTTGATTAAGCGAAAATCTTTTCAATTTCCAGCCACTCCAATTGAGCGTATCTAAAAATAAAATAGCATTTTGATTTCCACTATGAGTGTACCAAAGTTCTAAAAGATTATTACTAAGATCTCCGAAAACTCTAATCCCAATTAACGAAGCATCATTAGAGCCAGTGTTTATGCCTGCGCTATTAAATACTCTGACAATTCCATTATTTGCTTGAGTGAATTGATAAGTTATTCTTCCTGAAGCAGAGCCAGAAAAATATCGATCAAGTGCAATATCAAATTTTGTAATATTTGTATCAACACCTGTTGTAGTTGCATTCTGATTTGGTTGAGTCCAATTGCGAACATCTTCAAAATTATCTAAAATATTTCCTGCGATATAATCATTCCTTTCGGTAGTGAATGGAATTGAAACTGAATCTACCATAGGAATCGAATCGATATCAGTAATTCTTCCACCAAGTGCTAAACGATAATTTGAATTATTTAAGAGCGAAGTGAATGGTTCAAAATATAGAACCCCCTTCCCTGATTCAACTAAATTTCGAACATTCTTTACACTAATTCTTGTTCCTGAAGCATCAAATAGATTTACGTTTCCTGCAAGTGAACCTTGAAAAATTGGTGCATCAAATGTCAACTTAAATTGAACAGTTGTGCTAATATCTCGAGCATTTGCTAAAGGGAAACTTCTCTCTAATAAAATTCTATTTCTATTTTTAGTAATGAAGCTAAAAGAAAAATTTTGAGCAGGTGATATATTCCAAATTGATTTTGCTTGCGATGAAAGAGTAACTGTGTATTGTGTTGCTCGTTCATAAGGCGGAAATGGAGTGTAAGTTAAAATTTGATCTTCACCACTCCAAACGAAAGTTCCTTGCGATGGTGGAGAGGTTGAGAATGCCGCTTGAGTCTCTGCTCTACGCATTGGCAAACTAAATCTCAATACAATTCGCGAAACTGTTTTTACACTGTCGGGTCGATGAACGGGAGAAAAATCAATTATAGTTGGAGCAGCAGTTGTGTCAAATAATAAAAACCGATCAGCGAATGTAATTTGATTTGCAGTTACAGTAACATTTACGGAATCAGTCAAATAAGCATCTCTTTGAAATATCAATCTGTAGTTCCCAGGAGTTATACTATCGAACATAAAAAATCCGTTTGTAAAAGTGTCGCCATTATAAACACGATTTCCAGGATTTAAAGTAACTTGAATATTGTTTAGAGGAAGAAAGCGATCATTCGTAGATGGAGTTGAATAATATGTAACTAACTTACTCGGATCTCTTAAAACTCCTGCAACAATTCCTAAAGTTGAGGGAGTCAAATTAAAAAATCTAACAAAAGATCGGAACATAGCCCAAGCTTCATTCTCTAAGTAAACTGTATTTCGCAATCGAAAAGATTCTGGAATGTAGTCATGAAAAGAACCTTCAGATAAAGTTCCGGGCATTGTTAATCCACGCAATACTCCAAGTCCTGAAGTATTTCCGTAGAATGTAAAATCACCTCGATTGTGCTGACCTGTTGTTCTATTGGTAATAAACATTTCGCTAGCCATAATGGCGCCCATCTCTTTTGCTCTTGGTTGTTCGGGCGTGTTATCATGTCCTCTAAAAAGTAGTAATGTATAATTTGCAATTCCATTAAACGCGTTACTATGAATTGAGTGCATAAAATCGACATTGTTTGCGTTTGCGATTGATACAATTTGCGAAAGTGGTAAATCATCTTCCGTTCTGTTGAGTGTGCGAGTCATTACAATTGTTGCTCCGAGCGGCACGAGTAAATCTCGGAGTGCTAAACCTTTTACTAAATTTCCTTCGGACTCCCAATAACCTGTAGCAGCAATAAATCTATCGTTTGCATCATTTCCACCGTGTCCGGGATTTATACAAATTCTTATTCCAGTAAAGTTTTGGGAATAAATTGGGAATGTTATGATTAGTACTAAGCAGAGTATCAAATAATTTTTTTTCATGATTATTTTACTCCCAACATATTTTCAATGTTCAAGAGAAATATTTTTCCGTCGTTTGTATTATAAACAATTTTTTTTCCATCGGGTGACCAATCAGCAAACATTTCAATTTGATCTTTTGTATCTGTTAATTGAATTCGTCTTTTATCCGCTACTGAAATCGCCCAAATATCCGATGAAAGAAGATGCTTTCCATCATCCTTATCATTCATATACAAAACCCAATTTCCATCGGGTGACCAGCGTGGATAGTTTGCATAACCTAAATTAGAAATAATTTTTCCATTTAAGTCAGTGATAAAAGTACCAACTCCCGCGTGAGTAAAAAGCAGTTGAGTTTTATCAGAAGACAATGAAGGCCAAATATAATGTCCTTCTCCATTGGGCGTTAATAGACGCTCAACTCCGTTAATTAACAATACAATTTTTGAGTCACGCAAAAAGACGAACACATCTTGCGTTCCATCTTTTGCTAATCGTTTTTTTAAGTTTCTGTCAAGCGTAAAGACTTTTGATTCTAAAACATACGCTATGTTCCCATTTTTTAGTAGTATTGGTGGATATAGTTCGCGCTTATCAGATTCAATAACATTTTTTTTGCGTGTTTTTAAATTTAAAGAAATCAAAGAAGAGAATTTTAAATTATTGATGAATCGATTATTACGAAAAAAAATAGTTCCGTTATCATTTGAGAGAATAAATTCGTATCCCGCACCATCATCGTATGTTAAGCGATCTAATTTATTTGTTACCAAATCGAATTGATAAATGCCTTTAAAATTTGGTGTTGAAAAAAATATTTTATTGCCATCGTTCGAAAATTTTGGGTAAGCAAATTCGCCTGTTAAATTTTTTGTTATCTCAATTAATCCATCAGTTCTTTGAACTTGTGAAAAAGTTGGGATACTAAAAAAAAATAATGTGAGGAGAAAAAAAGTTTTCATAAATTTTTCATTCTATTTTAAGTTTAATTTTTCAATTGCAGATATTTTGTCGAGTCTTCTTTGATGTCTTTCACCGCCAAAATTAGTATTCAGCCAAGCATCAAGAATTGATTTTATTGTCTCTTCGCCCAGTGTTTTTGCGCCCATCACAATAATGTTTGCGTTGTTGTGCTCCCTTGCACTCTTTGCAGAAAATTCATTGTAACAAGTAGCAGCGCGTATTCCAATCAATTTGTTTGCGGTGATTGCAGATGGGATGCCAGTAGCGTCTAATAAAACTCCAAAGCAAACTTCCCTATCTTTAACTTTTTTTGCAACAGCATACGCAAAATCTGGATAGTCACAAGACTGTTCATCTTTTGTTCCGAGATCAATTGTAGAAATATTTTTACTCCGCAAAAATTCTATTACAATATTTTTCATTTTGTAACCAGTGTGGTCTGAGCCAATTGCACACGTTCTCTTCTTATCGAACTCTTTATTTGTCTCTTGAGTTTTGATAATTAATTTTTCTGCATCTAACAAATCGATTGAAAATAATTTGGCTCTGTCTCTTGCTAACGGTGTAACCAGATCATTTTTACTCAGATGAATTTCTTTTATTCCTCTTTTGTTGAGAGAAATAATGTCCGCTTCGGTATAAATTTTTTTCTTTGTCACAGATATTTATTTTGTTTTTTTAGTTTAATATAATCGATTACTTTTTTTACTTCTTGCGACTGATCTCTTCTACAGACAAGCAACGCATCATCAGTATTAATAACAACGACGTTTTCTAACCCAATGACTGCAGTAAATTTATCGGGAGAATAGATATAAGAATCATTTGTCATGTCTGTATAGACTTCACCAATTAGAGAATTTCCATCTTCATCTTTTTCTGTCAAATTATAAACTTCTTCCCAGCTACCAACATCGCTCCAACTGAAAGCACCTTTTGTGAGAAAAACTTTTCGAGATTTTTCCATCACTCCATAGTCGATCGAGATTCCTTTGATTTTGCCATAGACATCCAATAATTTTTTATCAAACTTATCAGTGAATAAAACAGATTTCAGTTCGATTAATTCTGTATAAAGATCGGGAATATATTTTTTTATTTCTTCGAGTATTACATCTGATCTCCAAATAAACATTCCGCTGTTCCAAAAGAAATCACCAGACTCAAGAAATTTTAACGCAGTTGAGTAATTTGGTTTTTCTGCAAATGTATGAACTTTAAAAATATTATCATTCACTTCATCTTCTATTTGAATGTAACCATAACCTGTTTCAGGACGTGTAGGTTGAATTCCAATAGTAACTAAACCTTTTGATTGATTAGCATACTCAGCAGCTCTCAATAAAGTATTTTGAAAAATTTCTTTTTCTTGAATGATATGATCTGCGGGTAATACAACTGTTAACGCTTCATTGTTTTGATGCTTTGTTAACAAGGCTGCTAACCCAATACAAGGTGCAGTATTTCTACCAAACGGTTCTGCGATTATGTTCTCGGCTTTTAGATTTGGTAATTGATTTAAGATCTCTTCTCGATGGAGTTTATTCGTGATAATAAAAATTTTATCATCGTCAATCAATCCTTTTAATCTATCTACAGTGTCTTGAATCATTGTAGAATCATTGAATATTTTTAATAATTGTTTGGGAGATTTTTCCCTACTGCGTGGCCAGAATCGTGAACCAATTCCTCCTGCCATAATTACAGCATATAGTTGCATCAAAGTACCCTATTTTAAGTATGATTTAATTTTCTTTCCAAATTCTTCTGCTCTGTTTAAATAATTTTTTATATCAACTTCTTTATTTCTGACGAGTGCAACAATAACAATCAGACAAGCTCTTATTGAGTCAATCGTTTCTTTGTCGGGCTTGCTATCTCCAAGTTTAATCATCATCAAAGAGTTGTAAATAATTTTATGCATTGATGTAATAATTTCAGTTCCAAATTTTTCGGAAATTTTTGTATTCACTTTCATGATTTGAAGATAAGAGTCAAGCTCTGCAACATTTTTCGTATCGCTCTGAAGTTTCTTCAAAAGAATATCAAAATCTTTTATTGGTTTCATTATTGTAGCTTCAAAGTTCTGAAAATAAATTTCATCATCATCCTTTTCATCCTCTAAAATCAAGTTCTCTTTCATTCTTTCATTTTCTGCTTTTACAAAAAGATGATCTCCGAGTTCTTTCGATTTTATTTGAAACTCTACAACTTCTGTTTTTGTGTTATTAAAAGATTGGAGTTTTTGTAACGCAATTTTAAATGTTGATAGATTATTATTTTCGACGAGAATGTTTAAGTCCTTGACAAGTAATTGAGAATGCTCTTTAAATTTTTCGCTCAATTTTTGGAAATCAATTTTGTTCTGTGTAATAAAAATATAAATATCCCAAAATCTAATTGCTATTTTAGAAAACTCCGTAACTTTTTTCATATTACGAATATCATCCTCTAATTTATTTGATTTTGAAATTGCTTCACGAAGTAATGCGAGTATTTCAATTTTCTCAGTGCTTAATCTTAGATTATTGGCTGCAACACTGATGCATTGAAGCATATATTGTTTTTCTATTTCCATTTATCTCACATAAACTCTTGGAACTCTTTTTGAAATATTGCAAGTAATTTCATACGGAATTGTTTTTAAAATTTCACACCACTCAAAATTACTAATTTCTTTCCTTTTCTCTTTACCTAAAAGGACAACTTTGTCACCCAACTTAATTTTATCTTCGCCAACATCAAACATAATTCTATCCATTGTAACCGTTCCAACTTGCGGATAAAATTTATTTTTTATTATTGCTCTTGCTTTGTTCGTCAATCCTCTTGAGTATCCATCGGCGTATCCCATCGGGACAGAAACAATTTGTGTACGTTTTTTTACTTGAAATCTTCTACCGTAGCTAACGTAGTCTCCTGCTTCAAACCAACGAATTGTTGAAACTGCAGAGACAATTTTCATAACTGGTTTTAGTTTTATTGATTCAGAAGTTTCAGTTGAAGGATAATTTCCATATAGAGAAACACCGGGACGAATTAAGTCAAAATAACTTTCAGGCATATCTAATATAGCTCCGCTGTTGGCTGCGTGAGCTTTACCAAAATTAATTCCATTCATTTTTAATTTTTCAATCAAGGAGATAAATCGACTCAACTGTTCATTAGCATAATTTTTATTTTTTTCATCGGAGGTTGAAAAGTGTGTATAGATTCCATCTATAATAATATTTTTTTGATTAGCGGCTTTCAAAATAAAATCGAAAGCATCTTCTCTTGGCACTCCAAGTCTCCCCATTCCCGTGTCAACATCAATCTGAATTTTTATCTTTTTTCTAGAATATTTTTTTAATAATTCTAAATGTTGTTGAGTAAAAAGAGTTGGAATTAATTTATATCGAAGAACATTTTTGATATTAAACTCTGAGAGAGGTTCAAATAAAATAATTTGATTCTTGATTCCGTTATTTATTAATTCAATTGCTTCGTTATCAAAGGCAACTCCCAAATATTCTGGAGGAGTATCAGTTTCATTCAATGTTTTTGCTACTTGAATTGCACCGTGACCATATGCATCAGCTTTAACAACAGCTATAACTCCAACGTTAGAATTTTTTTTCCTAATGTTTTTATAGTTGTATTTTAGATTAGAAAGATTTATTTCAGCAATTGTCGGACGCATCAAAAATTATTTTTTATTTAGATTAAAATATAAATTCATTCTACTTCATAAACAATTAAACTTTAATCTAAGTTTGTTTCTTTAAATTTATTAAAATGAATTCCGAGAAATGTCTCTCCGAAGCTTATTAATTTATACTGAATTTCAAAAAATTATTTTCCTATAATCAATTATTGAAAATTGAAATTATGTCGAGAAATGTTTCTGACTAGAAAAATTTACTAAAAATGAGACTTCGAATTATTCATCTAAATCCCAACCCATAGATTTAGCCTCTCAAAGTGAAATAGATACACGAAACTACAACTTAATAATTTCATAGTCAGAATTAGAGCTGAAGAGATTTTTCTACAGTTTAAGTAAAAAAATATTTTTAATAAATAAAAAAATACTTGACTTTATTTTGTTTTTGAATTAAGTTTAAAAGAGATAAAATTTGATACAAGGTAAAAATTTCTGACCAAAGCCTTGCTTTTGGATAAAGTTTTGAAGGACTAAGAACGAAACACTACAGCCGAAATACAGAAACTGCTTATTCAAACTGGATAAGAAGATTTATCCTTTACAACTATAAGCGACACCCTAAAGATAAGGGTGCTAATGAAATAAAA
>PNNF01000061.1 GCA_013824085.1 Chlorobiaceae bacterium
TTTTATCTCGCTTCTACATTTAAAAAATCTTCGCTGAGCAAATCCAATGGAGTCATCAGCAAAGGATCACCATTTTTCTTAAATCTAAATTTCAATTGATCTAATTCGCTATTACTCTCACTCATAATAGAGAAGGGCATTGGAATGATTGAACCAAAGTTAATCAAAGGCATTTTTGGATATTGAAGAATTTGAAAATTATCATCCTTAATGCCAATTTTTTCTTTAGCAATATTAATTGCAGTTTCGAGTCCGCCGATTTTATCTATCAATCCAATTTGCAATGCATCAGTTCCCGACCAAACTTTTCCTTCGGCAATTTTCGCAACATCTTCCTTTGCTTTGCCTCTGCCCAGAGAAACTTTATCAAGAAAACCATCGTACATTTTTCTTAGAAGATTTTCCATTTTACTTCTTTCTTCTTCAGTCAAATTTCTATCCGGAATAGTAATGTTTAGTAGAGGTAATGTCATCCCAAAGCCAAGGTCTGCATGGTTACCGAGCTTAACGTAATCAGTAGTGAATCCTAAATCTTCTTTCAAGTTTTTATTATAGTACCAACCACCAATAACGCCTATTGAGCCAGTAACAGTATTAGGCGCTGCAATAATTGTGTCACCATACATAGAGAGCCAATAACCACCGGAGGCAGCAACAGAGCCTTGAGAAACAATTATCGGTTTTTTCCCTTTAACTTGCTTCAATGCTTCTGCTATAACATCACTCGCAAGTGCATCACCACCAGGTGAGTCAACGCGTAAAATAATTGCTTTGACATTTTGATTTTTTGCAGCAGCTTCAATATCGTTTACCAATGTTCGTGCTGAAATTCCTTCATCCATTGCACAGACTCCTAAGGCATAAACAATGGCTATCGCCGGTTTTTCTCCCCAATAATTGTCAGTTGGTAATTTAAATTTTTCGAGATCATTCATGCTCACATAATTTCTTTTTCTCAGTATTGAATTATCAAGATCTAAATTTTTATCATACCAGCGACCAAGTGAGTCAACCAAACCCTTCTTTAATGCATCAGCTGCAAGAAGCACGACTTCATTATTTACGATATCCTCAAATTTTTCAGTACTAATATTTCTGCTCGAAGTAATTTCAGATTTTACAAGTTCGTATGAATCGTCAATTAATCCTTGTCTTTGCTGACGATCTCTATCAGACATTGTTTCGCGAGAAAAAGTTTCGAGTGCAGATTTATATTCAAAGAATCTCCATTCATCAAAACCAATTCCAATTTTTTCGAGAGTGTTTTTGTAAAAAGTTTTCCCCATAATAAATCCTTCGAGTGTCAACATTCCCAAAGGATCCATAATAATTTTAGTAGCAACGGATGCGAAATGATATAAATCAATATTCGCATTGTCGATGTAGATAACAATTTTTTTTCCGTTATCTTTTAACTCTTGCAGTTTAGTTCTTATTTCCCAAAGCATCACTCGTGACGTTGCTATTCCCGATGTATTAATTTCTATTCCTTCAATGTCGGGGTCATTTTTTATTGCATCAAGTTGTTGCAACAAGGTGATTAAAGTTTTGGAATCATCAAACAATTGGAATCTTTGATATTTTATTTCACCTTTCAAATCAATTTTTACATGATTTTTTTCGGTAACTAATTTTGATAAAATATTTCTATCATAAGCTCCGAGTCTAATTCCATAAGTATTGTTGAGAAGTTTTTGATTATTATCAAAATTACTCTGAGTAGTAAATCCAAAATTTCCTAAGCTTAGTTCTACGCCAAAGTTTAGCGATTGCGTATTAAAATAGCGAGTTGTAAGTCTTACACCAGGAAGAGCTTCTACAGCAACGCCAACGCTCCAAGGTGCTTCTTCATAATTTTCATTGAAGAGATAATCAGAAAAAATTGCGAGCTTCTCATTTCCAAAAGGTCGCACTGCCAATTCAATAATTGATTCGTGCTCATCAAATTTAGATGTTGAAGTTCCAACTACACCAATAGAAAAAATATTGCTGGGTCTATAGAGTGCACCCAACGTGAAGACATTTGATCTACTTATTAAATGTTTATCACCCGTTGACCAGCCATAGGCAACTCCAACACTTAAATTCCGATTTCCAAAAGATGAAGCCACTCTATAATCAGCTATTAACGCAGCGCCAATTTTTTGTTGAACAACTCCGAGTCCAAAATTTTTCATTCCAATAAAAATTGCTGAGTTGTCAAAGTTAGAAATTTTATCATTTGCTGAAGACCACAAAAAGAGAGCATCAAAATCATTAACGTAATTTAGAAGTGCGGGATTATCAAATCCATATAAACCAAACTTCATTGCACCCGGCGAAGTTCGAGCATATTGTGAAAGATCGTTATACGATAAAAATGATGATTGCGAATATAATGAACTGAAAGCGAGCAGAATAACAATTACAAAAATTTTGATTTTCATCTCAATCTCAATTTGATTTTATGAATAGAGTAATTACAAACTGTCAAACCATTTTTAATAAAAGCTTTATTAAACTTTGCAGCTTCATTCACAAAAATAAATTAATTAATTGAAACTCAATATTATTTAATGAGTGATTTTTTTTGTTGAGTGATATTAATCTTTATGAAAAATATTTTATCGAATTCTAATGCTCACAAAATTTTTACAATTGCGCTGTGAAAAATTTTCCTAATATTTATTCTATGATAGTTGTTTACTCTCGAATTCAAGTAATTCTATCAATTTATAAACTGTTGATGAAGGATTTTTAAATTCAGTAAGAGCTTTAGCTCTCTCTACTGCAATCATTATTTGTTCATTGAGCTTTTCTTTGAGCTGCTTATTGAGTTTCCCTTTTTCATAATTTGTATTATTTACTTTCAAGTCCCTTATACAATTTTGTCCGTTGATGCTTGCTCGTTGTTCTCGATAGTGAAGTAAAAACCATAATTCTATATTTGGATTTGATAGTAGAATAAATCCTTTGGTAATTTTTTTTAAGCGATCTAAGAACTCAGAAGACTCATAATCATAAATTAAAAAAGATTTATCAAGTTTCGAAGTAATGCCATTGCGAATTTGTTTTGTATGACCTTCAATATATTTATTTGAAATATTTTGTCCAGTTACTTTTGTTTTTATTTCAATAGGGATACGATATTTTTGTTTTAATCAAATAATATAAGCTGCTTCCGTCTCACCTTCGCAGAAAACAATGTAAAGTGGTTTTAATTTTCTTCTTGGTTTTTCGAATCGTTTTCTAGCCATTGACTAATCGCTTTATGTTATCATCAGAATCATTTAAATAGGGGACAGCATCAAATCTTCCTTGCAAATACGCTTTCTCTACATCCATCGTTTCTCTGAAGTCACTATAATCATACAAAGAATAGACTTCAGTTGAACCATCTTCTTTTTTATTGCAAAAGTTGATTTGGTCTTTTCGCAATTTTTTTAGGTCTAATAAATTAGTATTGTGAGTAGTGTAAATCAATTGTGCGGCTTTGCTTTTATGGAATAATTTTAAAATAAACTCAACGATATAAGGATGTAAATTTCCTTCTAGTTCATCAATCAATAGAATCTTATTTTGTTTTGCTACATCTAAAATTGTTAACAAAGCTAAAAATAATTTTATAGTGCCGGCGGATTCTTCTTGAAAAAAATCAAATTTTTTCGAAACATCTTTTTTATGAAAACTGAATATCGTTACAGTCTCCTCTATATTTTCACTATAACTAGTATAAACTTTTTTGTCGTCACCTTGTTTTAAATCAACTTTTGCAACTGGTACAAAATCTTTCTCAATAGTTAAATCAATTATATCGCTGTCTGCAATTTGTAATGCCTCAAGCAATTCATTTTTGAAGTTTGAAAAAAAATAATCAATTTTAATATTATGTGGTAGTAGCAAACCAAGTATAAAGTACTCATTGAAAAATGTGAAAATCTCTTTCGCCACTTCTCTATCCATTTGACTTGCTCGTGAAATAAAAAGTGTTTTCGTTGAGGTGCTTTCTGCAACATCAAAAGGCCGGTTGATTTGATTTCCAAAACTATATTTATCCTTTTTGGTACTACCTAGTAATTCATCTCGTACAAATATTTTTTTAATCCTTCCTTTCGGAAAATAATAGAGAGTTTCTTTAACAATTTCTTCTCTAGTTAACTCAAATGAATATTCATATTCAATATTTTTATGAACGAAGCGCAAAAAAAATTTACTCGATTTTTCTGAGTAGCTATCAAACTTAAAGGGAATAAAATTGAAATTAGCGTCAACATTGTGGAGGTGAGAATTGAGTACCATCATCACACAAAAACGAATTGCTTTTATGATATTAGATTTCCCAGATGCGTTCGCTCCATACAGAGCCACTGTTTTGAGGATTTTCATATCCTCATATTCAAAGATATTATCTCCCAATTCCTTTGACTGTTTTGATTGAATATTTGCAGCTCGAAGATCGAGTACAATTTCCTCTTTTATTGAAAAAAAATTAGATAAACGAATTTCCAAAACCATTTTAACGCCTATATTTGTAATAATTTTCCAAATATCAGGATTAATAACGAATAAAACAAATCACATCACAAATTGGACTTTCAATTGAATAGTATCATCCTTAGATTATTTTTTAATAAACTTTTTCAATCGTGTTATGAAATAATAATCGCTTGGCTGGATTTTGGGAATAGCCGATATAAAATTTAACAGCCGAAAGAGATTTGAGAATGTAAATATAATGTTTCATAAAAATAAAAAAGCCTCATATAAAATGAGGCTTTTTTGCAGCTCCGCAAGTAGTCCCGAAAGCCTTCGGGATACAACCCTAAAGATTATATATTAATTATTCCTTCAATAAGTAAATTTATCATTTCCTTACTTTTCCAATTTTTGATTTTTCTCTCAGCAAAAAGTGCTTCCTGTTTTGTACTAAATTCTTGAGTAAAAATAATTTCCCAAGGTCTAAACCTTGCAGTAAAGCCCTTATCAATCGTGTTATGAAATAATAATCGCTTGGCTGGATTTTGGGAATAGCCGATATAAAATTTATCAGCCGAAAGAGATTTGAGAATGTAAATATAATGTTTCATAAAAATAAAAAAGCCTCATATAAAATGAGGCTTTTTTGCAGCTCCGCGAGTAGGACTCGAACCTACAACCCTGCGGTTAACAGCCGCATGCTCTACCATTGAGCTATCGCGGAATCAAAAAATCAATAAACGTTTCTGCGGTTAACATCCCGATTCATCGGGATCTACCATTGAGCTATCGCGGAATCAAAAAATCAGAATATTTTTGTGTTAAAAAAAATATCGAAAACAAATTTAAGACATTCTTAAATATTTCCAAAGAAAATTTTATTTTTTCTAAATTGTAGAAAATTTCTTAAAAAAGCTAATAAATACTTTGATATTTTTGATGTGTGAATAAAATATTTTTTTATTCCTTGATTTTAGTAACTATAAAATCAAATTAAAATTGTAATTAATATTTCAAATTAGAGGTTTCAATGTTTGAGTCGAATGATCTAAAAGAAAAAATACAATCTGCTTATAAACAATGGGAAGAAAAAACTTTAAATAAATTCAAAGAAAAAAATCCCGAACGAGAAAAAGAATTTACTACAATTTCTTTTGTCCCAGTAAATGAACTTTACACTCCAACCAATATCAGTGAATTAAATTACTTAAACGATTTAAGTTTCCCAGGCGAATTTCCTTTCACCCGTGGAGTTCAACCAACAATGTACCGCGGTAAATTTTGGACGATGAGGCAATACGCTGGCTTTGGTACAGCGAAAGAATCGAATGAACGTTATCGATATCTACTCGATCAAGGACAAATGGGACTTTCAGTGGCTTTTGATTTACCAACACAAATTGGATATGATAGCGATGACCAAATTTCTTCTGGAGAAGTTGGAAAAGTTGGAGTTGCAATCGATACTCTTGCTGATATGGAAATTTTGTTTGATAAAATTCCACTCGATAAAGTTTCTACTTCTATGACAATCAACGCACCCGCATCAGTACTGCTTGCACTCTACATTGCAGTCGCAGAGAAACAAGGAATAACGAGAGATAAAATAAGTGGAACAATTCAGAATGATATATTAAAAGAATATATTGCTCGGGGCACATACATTTATCCTCCAAAACCTTCGATGCGTTTGATTACAAATATTTTTGAGTTCTGTTCAAAAGAAGTTTCAAAGTGGAATACAATTTCAATCTCTGGTTATCACATAAGAGAAGCTGGTTCAACGGCGGCGCAAGAAGTGGGTTTTACTCTCGCGAATGGAATTGCATATGTAGAAGCAGCAATCAAAGCTGGTCTTGATATAGACAAATTCGCAGGAAGACTTTCATTCTTTTTTAATGCACATAACGACTTGCTCGAAGAGGTTGCAAAATATAGAGCGGCGAGAAGACTCTGGGCAAAGATTATGAAGGAAAGATTTAAAGCAAAAGATCCACGTTCAATGATGTTAAGATTTCATACACAAACTGCTGGTTCAACTTTAACTGCACAACAAGTTGATAACAATATTGTTAGAGTTACTATTCAAACGCTAGCAGCTGTGCTTGGCGGAACTCAATCTTTGCATACAAATTCACGAGATGAAGCACTCGCATTACCGACAGAAGAATCTGTAATGATTGCTCTGCGTACTCAACAAATAGTTGCACACGAAAGTGGAATTACAAATACGATTGATCCACTTGCTGGTGCTTACTTTGTTGAATCGATGACAACACAAATTGAAAAAGAAGCGGTCGAGTATATTAACAAAATAGATTCACTCGGCGGAGTGGTTGAGGCAATTAGCGAAGGATTTATGCAATCAGAAATTCAAAATGCTGCCTATAAATTTGAAAAACAACTCGAAGCTAAAGAAAGAATTATTGTTGGGGTAAATAAATTTAAAGTAAAAGAGGGAATGCCAAAAGAACTTCTACGCATTGATATTAGAGTTCAGGA
Organism: Chlorobiaceae bacterium; assembly: GCA_013824085.1. Classification (GTDB taxonomy): domain Bacteria; phylum Bacteroidota; class Ignavibacteria; order Ignavibacteriales; family Ignavibacteriaceae; genus PNNF01. The sequence goes on from PNNF01000061.1 coordinate 6,958, forward strand.
AGAACAAATTAAGTTCTTGGCTAAAATTAAAAATGAAAGAAATAACGAATTAGTTAAAGAAAAACTTGCAGAGTTAAAATTTGCAGCTGAAGGAGAGAGTAATTTAATGCCGTTCATTATTGATGCTGTCAAAGTCTATTCAAGCGTTGGTGAGATTTGCAATACGATGAGAGAAGTTTTTGGAGAATATAAAGAACGAGTAATTATTTAATTAATTAGAAAAAATTTTTTAGAGGAATAAATGAGACTTAATAATATTGAACATATTGGAATTGCAGTAAAAAATCTTGAGTCAGCAATTAAATATTATGAAGAAGTTTTAGGATTAAAGTGCTATGCAATTGAAGAAGTTGCGGATCAAAAAGTAAAGACTGCGTTTTTCAAAGTAGGTGAAACAAAAATTGAATTACTTGAATCAACTTCTCCCGATGGGCCTATCGGAAAATTTATTGAGAAGAAAGGAGAAGGCGTTCATCACATTGCATTTGCAGTTGATGATATTGGAAACTCCCTAAAGGAAGTTGAAGAGAAAGGCGTGCAGTTAATTGACAAGTTGCCGCGAAAAGGCGCTGAAGGTTTAAACATAGCATTTCTGCATCCGAAGTCAACCTTTGGTGTATTGACTGAATTTTGTGAGCATTAATTTTATTTTACTCAGCAGTAAGTAGTTTTTTTATTTTGTTTATCGTAAGCGGAGCAGAGCCTTCGTAATGATTATTTACATTGACGTAAAGATTAACTTTCTTCGCGAAAAAATATTTTATCATTTTTGCAACGCGAGATAATTCTTCATCACGTGGCACAACAATTTTGTTCCAATTATTATTTGTCAGTTCTTCGATTTTATTTCTGTCAGTTCCATGAAGTCGAATTACAGCAAAATCAGTTAAAAATTTTATCTGCTCTTTTCCAACATCGAATATGGAAGGCATATAATAACCTTGTAAATAAACGTGATGAACGTTGTTCCGTTTTAAAAATTCAAAATAGTTTTGATTTAAATAATTTGGATTACGAATTTCAATTCCAATTTCAAGCTCTCGATTAATCTGCGTTAAAAAATTTTCAAAGCGATCAATAAATTCTAATTGAGAACTCATTTTATCTTTATTGAGATATTCAAATTGAAACATTAACATTCCAACCTTTTTTTTCATCAAGGAAATTTTTTCAAGAAATAATTCATAGAGCTCAGGTGAAAGAAAATTCGGATTGCTTATATGTTTTTCGTTTTTACTATCTTTGTAAAAATGTGTTAGCGTTATTGAATTTGGAATTTTTATCGTGAACTTAAAATCTTCAGGAACGGAATTAAAGTATGTTTCAACATCTTTCTGTTTCGGAAGTGTGATTTTGTCCTTTGAATGCAATGACCAAAACCATTGATCAATTTCAACTGTGTTGAATTGTGAAGAATATTCTGATAAATAATTAATCTCTTTTGAGTTAGAATAAATTAATCCTTGCCAAGATTCATATTTCCAACTGCAAGTGCCAATTCTAATTTGATGAAAATTATTATTCATTAATTTTTATTTTTAGTAAGAAAAATATTTAATATCATTTAAAAATATAGATAAGAGTTTAGGGATGAAAAATAAAATTTTTGTTGATCCGTTAATACGATTTTCAATAATTATTTTAGCTACAATATTTATCTTTATTGTGTTAAAAGAACTTCACCATATTTTCATTCCGTTTGTTGTTGCCTATTTATTGTTTTTTCTTTTTTCTCCTCTGAATGATCAATTCAAAAAATGGAAAATTCCAATTGCTGCAATTATTATCATTAACATTGTGATTATTGGTTTTATCTCATTTGGGATTGGAAGATTTTTTGTCGATTCCATAATGCAATTCACAAATGAAATAGATTCTTACTTCAATAAATTAAATCAAATAGTAAGAACCTCTGCAGTTTCATTTGGAATTACTGATCCTTACTTCAGAACTTTCTCGCTTCAAACAATAATTGCTAAGCTTGACTACAAAGAACTTGCAGGCGGATTTCTTCCAACTGTTTTTGATCTACTCGGTAGTATTCTGTTTATTCTTTTCTTTTTTGTTTTTATTGTAGGTGGACATGACGCAATATTGAGTGCTTTCAGAAGCAGATTAGTAAAAGACGATACTGAAGCGTTAAAAAAATTAGAGAACAATATTTTGCAGCCTAATCTTTCTATAGAGGAAAAAGCAAAATTTCAGAATCAGTATGACAGTTTCCTTAAGGATAGTAGATCGAAATTAGAAAACACCGTTAAAGAAATTACTTATCAGATACAAAAATATATTGTTGCAAAAATTGCAATTAATCTTGTCGCTGGTCTATTCGTTGCGCTTGCATTGGTATTGCTCAAAATAGATTTCCCAATTATTTGGGGTTTGTTCACTTTCTTTTTAAACTTCATTCCATCGATAGGTTCTGCAGTTGCGTTAGTGTTACCAGCATTGATGGCGTTAATTCAGCACGAACAATTGGGATACTTTTTTATTGTCGTTGCGGTGATGGCAGTAATTCAAACAATATTCTTTAATATTATCGAGCCACACATTATTGGAAAAAGATTGAACTTAAATCCAATTGTTATTTTGCTTTCAGTTTTGATTTGGGGATACGTCTGGGGAATAGTCGGAATGTTACTCGCAGTTCCTTTGACGGCAATAATAAAAATTATTATTTCTTATTCTGATTCAGAAAACTCAAGATTCATCTCCGACCTTATGGATCAAGATTGAAGTGCACTAACTAATTTTTTCGCAAAGAGATTAGACTCTTCTTTTGTTAAAAATATTTCCCAAAATATTTCGCGCAGATGATCCTGTGTAATTTTTTCAAAATCTTTTTCAAGTGGTGTTATACATACACCACCAACATCTACTGAAGCAGGACTCAGAATTATCTGTTTGTCACCTTCCGCAAAAAAATGTGAAGGACGATGTTTAGCTCGCAAGAAAATAATTATTCTCCAAGTTTCATTTTCGTAGAAACCAATAATGTTCAGCATCGGTTCAGGTTCTGAATAATTAAAAATTGAGTAACAATTAAAAAATTTTTCAAAAACATTTTCTAAAGTTTTTTTGCTCGTTCCTTCAATCGAAATAAATTTTCTTAAACCATCATCAATTGAGTTCACTTCAACGTCAGACGCTTCAAAGATTTTCTTTCCGTGTGCAGCTTTAACTGACTCAAATTCTTTCTCAATTGTCATAAAATATTTTGATCCCGCTTGAAAGTGCAAGTGGTCTGGAGCCGATGCACCGCATTTTGGACCATTATAAAAAACAGAATAATACTTTGATAAATCTTTTGTGAAATCCAGAAAAACTGAAAATGAGTTCTTAATATTCTGTTGAGTATGCTCAATTGAAGGAAGAGTAAAGTGTTCAGGAAAAATTGGGAACGGATTACAAAGTATTAAAAAATTATCGATGTATTCAATTGAATTTTGCTGCTGAGGTAAATTTTCTCGACACAAAAAACATCGTCTTTCGCTAATCGATTTCGTATCAACTTTTGCAGCAGTTGAAACTATTCTGCCCGGATTAAACTGAACTTTGATCGTGAAAGAATCAAACGAAAAAATTTTATCCTGAACAGAGTTTAAAGAGTCATAACCATTATTGCACTGTTCCCAATTTTCTTTTTGTTTTAAAAGAAGATTTTTTGCTAAATCAGAAAAATTAAAAGCACTCATCAAAAATTATTTCAACTTTCCATTTTTTTTGAGTCGAGCCATCAATTCATAAGTCCTAATTTTGTCCTTATAATAATTGTGGTTATTCTGTTGAACGATGTTTAATGAAGCGTCAGTGTTGCCTTCCCATCTTCTACAGAGATAAACTGGTTCGTATATTCTTCCGATTTGATAATTCCGTGAGATAGCAAGTCCGAGCGCATAATCTTCGCCATAACTTACGTTTGGAATTTTTATTTCTCGAAGAACAGGTGTGTAGAATGCACGCGGTGCGCCAAGTCCATTTATTCTCAACGCATTATTTCTTCCGTTGTCCCAAGTCCATTCTTTGTGATCAATAATTCCCGGCGGAATTTCTTCCAACTTAAAATTTGTCATCTGATATGTTCCAACAACCATTGCGCAATTTTCGTTATAAAAAGTATCGACAATTTTTTGAAGCGTATTTTCATCTGAATATAAATCATCGCTATCGAGTTGAACAGAAAATTTTCCGCAACTTGAATGATGAGCAGCTTCGTTCCAACAGCCACCAATACCAAGATCTTTTCTCTCAGGTATCAAGTGAATAATTCTCGAATCATTGAACTCTTTAATTTTTTCAGTTGTGCCATCATCAGAATAATTATCTACAATGAATAAGTTAAACTTAAAATTTGTTTTTTGTTTTAATACTGATGTGACTGCATCAGAAATAGTTTTTACTCTATTCTTAACGGGAATAATTACTGATGCTTCTACTTCAAATTTAGTTTCATCAAAATTTACTTTTGTAAAATTCGGTTCAAGATATGCGCCAATCTCTTTTAAGTGCTCTGTAGCTGCTTCTTCCATTTCAATTTGCACCGCACGGTTGCGAGGGTCAACATAGTCAAACAATTTTTCACCAGATTTTCTGACATCAGTTTCAATTGATGTATAAAGAAATTCGCTTATGTGAACGAGTGGAGAATGTTGAGAAATTTTTAGACGAAGATCATAAAGACCTGCATTTTGATAATTATTTTTTTCAAGTAATGATTTAACATTTTGTAAAACATCATTCCTAAACAACATCAAGTAGCCAAAATTAAAATCATCTCTTAATGCACCTGTTTGATAATCGATTACAGGAAGAGGGAAGCGAGTTCCATCTTTTATTTCATAGTAATCGGAATAAACTAATCCTGCATTTGTGGACTCCGCAACATCTATAAATCTTTCGAGTGCAAATTGTCCCAAATCGATGAGTGTGTCTTGTTTAATGAATGCGGCGTAATCTGTATTTGTTCGTTTGATTAATTCAACAAAAGTAGATGAACTTAAGAAAGAATCAACTTCAATCAATTCGCAATTGTTTATTGG
>PNNF01000062.1 GCA_013824085.1 Chlorobiaceae bacterium
ATCATCAATCATCAATCCTAAAATCTGCAGGATAAATATTTGCCGCTGATTTACTCAGAAAACAACAAAACATAAATTAGTTTTTCGAGGTGCAAAAAAAAAGTCCGCTACACATTATCAATGCAGCGGACTCTCATTAGAGAACTAATCTCTCAATTAAATTCAAAATTAAGATATTTATCTGGCATAGTGTTTCTGTCATTATTGCCTTTTAAGTAAAAGTTGAACCACTCCATAGTTCTAACTACATAATCAAGGCGAGAAGTATTTTTTCTGTTACCATGTCCTTCACCAGGATAAAGAACTAAACGAACAGGAGCTTCGCTATGAAGTTTTAATGTTCTGTAAAGTTCTAAACTTTGCGCAGGATGAACACGCGGATCTTCTTTGCCATGCAAAATTAATGTTGGCGTTTTGCTTTGATGAGAAAATGCAATCGGACTTCTATTCAAGTAATCCATAAAATCTTCGTGAGGCCATTTTCCCCAATGGACAAAATAATCTTCCCAAGGAATATCAGTTGTGTTTGCTTTTGAAATCTGATTAGAAACTCCTACAAAAGTAACTGCTGCTGCAAATCGCTCAGTGTGTCGGGTTGCGCCCCAAGCTGAAAAATATCCGCCATAAGATCCGCCACCAATACCAACTCTGTTCTTATCTACCCAACCTTTGTTTACCAAATAATCAATTCCGTCTAATACATCTTCAAACTCGCCTCCAACTAAATCTTCTCTTCCCATCATAGAAAATTCTACTCCTCTACCCGAACTAGCTCTATAGTTTGGAAGAAAAACAAAATATCCTTGTGCAGCTGCTATTTGTCCCCAGTTTCCATAATTAGTATTCCAACCATCGCTGAAACAAGCTTCAGGACCTCCGTGAATACTCGCGATCATTGGATATCGTTTACCTTCAACAAAATCAAGCGGATAAAAAAGCACAGCCTCAATTTCTAAACCATCGCGTGCTTTATAAACAATTTTTTCTTGCTTAGCAAGACGAACTTCAGAAAGCCAAGGATTAACATTTGTGAGTCGATCAAGTTTCTTGTTTGTAATTTGGAAATGATAAATTTCATTTGGATGTGCTTTAGTGTTAGCAGATAAAATAATATTATCGCCAAGAAAATCCATTGAAGTAATTATAACTTTTCCTGGTTGCAAAAGAATTTCACTCTTGTCGCCATTAATTTTTTGTGTTCTGATTGTGTGATAAACACCTTCCTCTGAATAAAATAAAACAACATCACTTGCCAGCCAGGCAACATCTTTAACCGAGCCGATAAATCCTTTAGTATAATTTCTTATTTCTCTCCATGTTTTTTTATTGTCTGAAGAAATAATAAAAAGCGATCCGCTGACTGAATCAAATGTATCAGCAGCAGCAACAAATGTTATGTTCTTCGCATCAGGACTCCAAGCCATATCAGAAATTTTTCCTGCGACATCCAGAATCATCTGTGATTTTGCAGTTGCTACATCAATAACATAAAGTTCTTTGAACATCATCGAGTAGTCAACAAGATTTTTATCTGCAATTTGTGCTAATATTTTTTTTCCATCGGGACTAACACGAAACTCAAATACGGTAACGTCATCTGTTATTTTTTTAATTTCTTTAGAGTTTAAGTCTTGATAGTAGAGAGTAAGGTGATCGAAATCTTCTTCATAGATTTCAGCATCAAAACCTTTTTTCTTCAATTCATTTTTTCGTTCGTCTTTTGTTTCATTAGATACAAAAAATATTTTTGTGCCTGTTGGACAAATCTGATAATTATTAATTCCTCTTGGAGCAGTTGTTAATACTGTTGGCTCAAATTTCTCGATACCAGTTTGATAAACTTGTGGTATTTTATTTTCGTCCAAAGTTGCTCTGAAGAATATTTTATTTTCTTTCGGATGCCATTGAATTTGTGAAATATTTATTTTCCCCGTAGCAATTCCTTTTGACTCTTTCTTGGCAATATCATAAACATGAAGTTCTGAATAATTATTTCCAAATTTGTCATCGGTGAATGAGCGATTTACTGAAACCGTATAAGCAACAAATTTTCCATCAGAAGATATTGTAGATTCTGATACGTTTTTTAAATCGAAAATATTGTATTCGTTCAATACTTTCTGCTGAGCAATAATTGCAACAGAGAAGATAAAGATGAAAAGAAATGAAAGTTTAATTTTATTGATCATAACACTCCTTTATTTTTTTTATTAACTGAGAAACAAATCAGAGAAGAATAATTCTAATTTTATTAACTGTAAAAACATTCTAAAAAAATGAAAAAATATTATCTACTAATCAACTTGTAAATCAACTAGCTTAGATGAAACGCCCGGCAATAAAGAAAGTTTGCGAGCAATTTCTTGATTTTGTTCATTGGTGCCAACAAGTTCTAATATCAACAAACCAGTATCTGAACAATTTTCTAAAACCCCATCATGAATTCCTAATCTCGTTTTAATTAAACATCCCCAACTTGTTAAAATTTGTTGAACTTTAACTGCATCTTCTTTTCTATTTCCAACGAGTAATAGAAGAATTGTTTTTTTCATAACTACCTCAAATTTTTATTTTGAAAGTGGGAAATTAAATTTATCTCCAATCATTTACAATGAAATTAAAATTGCTTTTCTAATCGGATACTTATTTCTATTGACCAAAGATGAACAAGAAAATTTTTCCAAACTGATAATGCGGCAAAAAAAATCTCAAAAAAAAAGGGCTTAACAACTCAGTTTTTTACTTTATCGTTAAGCCCTAAAAATAATGGAGAATATTTACTTAGTAATTCTACCGTTCTTTAATTCTTCACTGATACGGACAGCTTTGTACATATCTTGCAATGATTCCAACATTCCTGCAGAATGAACAGATACAGTTCTATTAGCAGTAGTGTCAAAAATAAATTGTCCGGGTAAACTTTCAATATTTCCGTCGAAAGCAAGCCCAACGATTTCCGCATTTTTATTGATTACGGGGCTTCCAGAATTTCCACCAATAATATCATTGGTTGAAACAAAATTCATAGGAACATGTAATTCAAATTCTGCTGGTGGATCTAACCATCTTTCTGGCAAGTTCCAAGGAAATTGTTTGTCGTGTGAATAAAATCTATCATACAATCCATAAAAAGTTGTAACTGCAGGAGCTCTTGTTCCGTTGTAGTCAAATCCTCTAACAACTCCATCAGCAATTCTTAATGAGAATGTTGCATCGGGAGGAATTGTAGTTCCGTAAACATCATAAACCGCTCTGCCAAGCAACTGAACAAAATCCGCTTCACGATTTGTAATCTCTCTAATTTTTGCAGAGAGTTCTTTTCCTTTAGGTTCAGCGAACATTACCCATTTTATGAAAGGATCGTTTGAGCCAAGAATAGCATCTGGTCCTTTTTCAAGCAATGCTTTAATTTGTGCTCTAGAAGTTAAAACTGTTTTGCTCAAAGCATGCTTAAGAGCAGCAGCACCAGTATTGCCGCCTGTCAACATTTTTAATTGTTCATGTTCTTTACCAAGAGCAAAAGTAAATAAGTGAAGATTTAATTCGAGCATTAAATCACTCATCATTTTGTCAAAAGTTTCTGGGAATATTTTTGTTGCAACTGTATCGAGATTAATATCAGCAGCACCAGATTTTTTCACATTGTTAGCATGATCAATTAATTGTTTTGCCATTAAGAAATAGCTTGAAGACATATTTGGATTTAAGTTATAAGCATTGCTTTGATAAGCTACTTGCTTAACTTCACTTCTGGTTCCTTCAATTTTTTCCCACAAGTGCCCATACTTTGTAGCCAATGCTGGCTCAGCCATAATTTTTGCTTTGAAAGTATTTTCAAAATCTTGTTTCTTAGCCATCAAGAATGGATTTCTTAAGCCTTCTAAAATTCCTTTAAAAGCTTTTTGTGAATTTTGAAAAGAGAAAAATCTGTCTTGCATTTCATACGCTTTGTCAGGATTGTTTTTGATATAAGTTCCAAAAACATTTACCATTCCATTAAGCAATTCCATTGTGTATGGATATTGAATATCTCTTTGATATTCTAATTGTGCCATTGTGTGGAGTCTATTTGTTGTTCCAGGATTTCCAACAACGAAGACGGGTTCTTCAGCCACAGCACCGTTTGGTGACCATTTGAAGAAGTTTTCAGTTTTTAATGGTTTTCCATTTTCATCATAAACTCTTAAAAAAGTATAATCAAGATTATATCTTGGATAGGTAAAATTATCAGGATCTCCACCGAAGAAACCTAACTGAGTTTCAGGTGCAAAGACAAGACGAACATCAGTAAATCTTTTGAAACCATAGAGGGAATATTTTCCGCCTCTGTAAAAAGTAATAACTTGAATTTCTAATCCTGTTTCATCTTTATATTTTTTTTGTAAATCAGTAAAAGTTTTTTGTCTGTTTGCAACTTTTGCAGAATCAGAAGTTCCTGCGTCAATAGATTTTTGCACTTCAGCAGTTACGTCTTTAATCAAAACTAATTGATCAACGAACAAACCCGGAACTTTTCTTTCATCTTCCAAAGTTTCTGCATTGAAGCCATCTCTGTGCAAATCTTCGCCTTCACGAGTTACTTCAGTTATGCTTTGTCTTGCGCAGTGATGATTAGTCATAACCAAACCATCTTCCGAAACAAAAGATGCAGAGCAATAATTCGCATATCTTAAAGCGGACATTCTAACTTTGTTATACCATTCTTCTGTAGGTGCAAAATTATAAGCTTCTTTAAAATATTCAGTTGGTGGAAAATCGAAAGTCCACATTTTACCAGTGTCAAATCTACCTGCTTTTACTGTATCAAGATTCAGCCAGCCTTCAGCGGAAACTTTAGGTGAACCTTTATCGTCACATTTTTCTTTATGAAGATGCTTAGATGACGAACAGCCGAACGAAAATAAAGCGACAAAGACGAATGAAAACATTGTCAACTTTTTGAAAAAATTAATCATAGATTGCCTCAAGTTATTGTTACAAATTTTTTATGGAAATTAACTACTTTGCCTTAGGTCGGCAAGAAATTTGTGATGAATGGAAATTTGTTTAGATACTAAACAAGGTGAGACGGTTGGTAAACTGCCTCTATCTCCCACTCATCTTCTACGGTCCCTCCACAATGAAAACATTTTTCAATTGTGAAAACTATTCTTTTTTCCTTTTTGCCTGTAAGCACAAAATTTAAAACCGTACCACAAGAAGAACATTGAACAACATGGTTGCGTTCGGATTTATCCCGGCAGTTTGGGCACAACATACCAAGTTCGTCAGCATGTTCTGCTCCAGTGCTTAAATAAATATTTTTACAATTCGTATGATTACATTTAGCAAAATGAAATTGGGGGGTAATTATGTTTTCGATAATCTTTCCTTTTTTTTGCACAAACATAAATCTCAATCTTAAAAAAAACTATTGAAAAATTTTTATACCAATTGTATTTACTCTTAACTTTGAGTTATTAATAATTTTTTTTGAGGTGTTATGTCAAAAATTGCTTGCTTTAAGGCTTATGATATTCGAGGCAAAGTTCCTTCTGAACTAAATTCTGAATTGTCTTATAAAATTGCTAAAGGTTTTACGAAACTTACCGATTGCAAATCTGTCGTTCTTGGTTACGATGTTAGAAGTCATTCCAAATTAATTATGGAATCTTTAACGAATGGATTTTTAGACCTCGGCGTTGATGTGATTGATATTGGCTTGTGCGGAACAGAAATGATCTACTTCGGAACTTCATTTCTTGGAACTGATGGCGGTATTATGATTACTGCAAGCCATAATCCTCCTGAATATAATGGAATGAAATTCGTGAAAAAAAATTCGGTTCCGATTAGTTATGATTCGGGATTGAATGAAATAGAAAAATTTATTGTTGAGAATAATCTTCCGCAAACATCTGAGAAAAAAGGAACTCTAACAAAAAAAGATATTTCAAAAGAATTTCTTGCAAACTTGAATCAATTTTATGATGTAAAAAAAATTACCCAATTAAAAGTAGTTTGTAATGCAGGCAATGGATGTATTGGTCCAATATTAGACGAACTTGAACCCGTTTTACCAATTAAAATGATAAAACAATTTTTTACACCTGACTCAACTTTTCCAAATGGTGTTCCGAATCCAATGATTGAGGAGAATCGAACATCGACCATTGATTTGATTAAAGAGCACAAAGCTGATCTTGGTGTTGCTTGGGATGGCGATTATGATAGATGTTTCTTCTTTGATGAATATGGAAATTTTATCGAAGGTTATTATATCGTTGGTTTGTTAGCAAAATCTATTTTGAAAAAAAATAAAGGTGAAAAAATTATTCACGACCCACGCTTGACTTGGAACACTCTAAAAATAGTTGAAGAAAGTGGTGGAACGGCTGTGCAATCAAAAAGCGGACACGCATTTATTAAAGAAAAGATGAGAGAAGTGAATGCTATTTATGGGGGCGAAATGTCAGCTCATCATTATTTCCGTGATAATGCTTACTCCGACAGTGGCGTGATTCCATTTTTGTTAATTCTACAATTAATGTCTGAAGAGAAGAAAACTCTCTCGCAACTTGTTGAACAGATGATGAAAGAATTTCCATGTTCAGGTGAAATTAATTCTACAATCAGCGATCCACCCGCTAAAATAAAGGAGATCGAAGAGATTTATAAATCGGGTAAAAAAGAGACGCTCGACGGAATTAGTATTGAGTTTGATGATTGGAGATTCAACTTAAGAATGTCTAACACAGAGCCAATATTACGCTTGAATGTCGAAAGTAGAAATGATATCGAATTGATGAAACAAAAAACAGATGAGCTTTTAAAAATTATCCGCTCATAATTTTTATTCTAAAGTTGCTGAAGAGTTGAGAAATATTTTTTTCAGCAACTTTTTTTTCGAGATAATGTAAAAAATATTTTTCGTAAATTTTACATTAACTCAAAATATCCGAAGCGTTAAATATATTTTAGTTGTGAATAAAGAAAGAGAAAGTTTTCAAAATGAACAATGAATTAAAAATCGTAAGAGCAACAAAGAATGATATTCCGCTTATACTTTCATTCATAAAAAAAATTGCTGAGTATGAAAAACTTTCGCACGAAGTTATTGCTACTGAAGAATCGTTGCGAAAATCGTTGTTCGGTGAAAGAGCAAACGCAGAAGTTGTTTTTGCTTATCAGAACAATGAACCAATCGCTTACGCAGTTTATTTTTTTAATTTTTCAACATTCGTTGGTAAGCGTGGACTTTATCTCGAAGATATTTTTGTCCTGCCTGAATTTAGAAAACTCGGAATCGGGAAAATACTTTTTACATATTTAATGCAATATGCAATCGATAAAAATTGCGGTCGAATGGAATGGGCTGTGTTAGATTGGAATGAACCTGCATTGAACTTCTACAACAAAATTGGTGCAACTGAAATGACGGAATGGAAAATGTTTCGTTTGACAGAAAACAAAATGAAAGAACTACTTAAAGAATCTGAATAATTTTTTCAATCGAGTTTATCAAATAATCAGGTTTTTCATTTTGCAATTTTTCTTCTGATCTATAACCATAAGTTACTCCACAAGTTTTTGAACCTGCACTTGCACCGCAGCGTATATCCAATTCAGAATCACCAATCATCAATGTTTTTTCTTTTTCACTTTTCAATTCATTCATAATAAATAACAACGGTTGCGGTGAGGGCTTGTGTTCAAATCCTTTTCTTCTTCCCATTATTAAATCGAAATATTTTGTCAAATGAAAGTGTTCTAAAATATCTTCTGCTTGGTCTTGAGCTTTAGTTGTTAGAAGTGAAATTCTATTTCCGTTAGTTTTTATTTTTTCTAAAGTAGAAATAACATCTGGATAAAGTATTGTATCATCAATGAAATCGAAATAGATCGATTTATAAACTTCAATAAAATTTTCTATATCGTCAACTCTGATTTTTAGGTCATCAAAGATATCCTTAAAATGTTCTCCAATTCTTTCGTCTAATTCTACTTTAGGAAGAATAACATTCATCCCAAATTTTTCAAAAGTTTTTAGAGCAGTTTTATGAATTGTATGACTTGAATCAGTAAGCGTGCCATCAAGATCAAAAACAAGAAGATCAAATTTTGATTTCATAAATTAATTTTGTTCAGAAAAATTCATCAGCTTAATTTTATATGTGTCAATTAATCGAGATACTCAGCAGGAATTAATTTTCTCCCTTTATAACCTGCATCAATATGATGATAATAACGAATCGAAACTTCATCACTTCGCCAGCAAAGCAAAACTTCTTCGCCATCAATTATCGCGGGGAAATCGACCAAGCCAACATTGTATGCAAAATCTTTATAGTAACAACCGATTTCATGAAGCTCATCCAAGTAGCCCTGAATAACGTCCACCCTTGCTCTCACTTCAGGATTATCATTTAAATTTCCATCAAAAACTTTAGCAATAAGTTTTATCTCTCTTCCCTCAAATAAAATGTCTTCCACAATTTTACGCACAAGTGGCAAAGTTCTATTCGCTTCTTTAGGATTGAAATACTTTGTTTCAGTCACTTATATCCCGCAATCTTATGATTAAAAAATTTATATTAAATATAGAAAAAAAAAGATGATTATCTAATGATAAAGTTTAACTCTTAGCAAAGTTAATCAGTTTAATTATTTTTGTAGCATTAAATTTATGTTAATGAATGGAGACAATATGGCTTTTGATCAAAATAAATTTACAATAAAAGCACAAGAAGCAATTCAGAACGCTATTGAGATTGCTCAAAATTATCAGAATCAAATGCTCGAACCCGAACATTTACTTGCCTCATTAATAGAAGAAAAAGAAAATATCGTTTCAACTATTATTGAAAAGACAGGCGGAAATGTTGGACTGCTACAAATTAGAGTAAACGAACTTCTCGAAAAATTGCCTAAAGTTTCTGGCACCAGCATCGGCAATCAACAATTATCGCAAGCGTTCTCAAAGTTTTTTGACCAAGCTGCACAAGAAGCAAAAAATCTAAAAGATGAATTTATTTCGACTGATCATCTTCTACTTGCGTTATCAAAATTTGAAGGCAAAGCGGGACAGTTATTAAGAGATAGTGGAATTAAATACGAAACGATTTTACTTGCGTTGAAAGATGTTCGCGGTTCACAAAGAGTTACTTCACAAAATGCGGAAGATACTTATCGCTCTTTAAAAAAATTTGGAAGAAACTTAAATGATTTAGTAAAGAATGGAAAACTCGATCCCGTAATTGGAAGAGATGAAGAAATAAGAAGAGTGTTGCAAGTTCTCTCACGCAGGACAAAAAATAATCCTGTTTTAATTGGCGAGCCCGGTGTTGGAAAAACTGCTATCGCCGAAGGACTTGCTCACAGAATTGTAAATGGTGATGTTCCCGAAAATCTTAAGACCAAAAGAATAGTGGCTCTGGATATGGGCGCGTTGATTGCAGGAACTCAATACCGCGGTCAGTTTGAAGAGCGTATGAAATCTGTAATCAAAGAAGTTCAAGAAGCAAATGGAGAAGTAATTCTTTTTATCGATGAGCTTCATACTTTAGTTGGTGCAGGCGCATCAGAAGGAGCAATGGATGCAGCAAATATTTTAAAACCAGCACTTGCAAGAGGCGAACTGCATTGTATTGGTGCAACTACTCTTAATGAATATAAAAAATATATTGAAAAAGATGCAGCACTCGAAAGAAGATTTCAACCCGTTGTTGTTGATGAACCAAACGAAGAAGATGCTATCTCAATTCTTAGAGGACTTAAAGAAAGATACGAAGTTCATCATGGCGTTAGAATAACTGACGGCGCAATAATCGCAGCAGTTCAACTTTCAAAACGTTACATCGCAGATCGATTTTTGCCTGACAAAGCAATTGATCTAATTGACGAAGCTGCTTCTAAACTTAGAATAGAAATTAATTCGATGCCCGAAGAACTTGACTCAATTGAAAGAAAAATAAAGCAACTTGAAATCGAACGCGAAGCTCTAAAAAAAGAAAAAGATGACGCTTCCGAAAAACGATTACTTGAATTAGAAAAAGATCTTGCTGAGCTGAATGATGAAAGAAATAAATTTAGATTACACTGGAATAATGAGAAAGAAAAGATTCAAGAAATTAGAAAAACAAAAACTGAAATTGAAAATGCAAAAGTAGATTCCGAGAGATATGAACGCGAAGGTGATTTGGGAAAAGTCGCTGAAATACGTTACGGAAAAATTGTTTCGCTGGAAAAAAAATTGAATTCGGAAACTCAAAATCTCGCAAACTTACAATTGACAAAAAAAATGCTGAAAGAAGAAGTTGATTCTGAAGACGTTGCAGAAATAGTTGCTAAGTGGACTGGCATTCCTTTAACAAGAATGTTAGAAAGTGAAAAAATTAAATTGTTGCGACTTGAAGATGAACTTCACAAAAGTGTTATTGGACAAGATGATGCAGTGATTGCTGTCGCAAACTCCATTAGACGCTCTCGAGCTGGTCTGCAAGATGCTAATCGACCTATCGGTTCATTTATTTTTATGGGAACTACAGGTGTTGGAAAAACTGAATTAGCCAGAACCTTAGCAGGATTTCTTTTTGACGATGACCACGCTCTAATCAGAATTGATATGTCAGAATATATGGAAAAATTTTCTGTCAGTAGATTAATTGGTGCTCCTCCCGGTTATGTTGGCTATGAAGAAGGAGGACAATTAACTGAAGCTGTTAGAAGAAAACCTTACTCCGTAGTTTTACTAGACGAAATTGAAAAAGCACATCCCGATGTTTTTAATATTTTACTTCAAGTGCTTGATGATGGCAGATTAACTGATAATCAAGGTCGCACTGTAAATTTTAAGAATACAATTATAATCATGACATCCAATATTGGCTCTCATATTATTCAAGAATATTTAAGTAATGTTAATGTAGAAAATATTGAACAAATTTTTGATGAACTAAGAGTACGATTAAGCGAATTGTTGAAAAAAACTATTCGCCCTGAATTCTTAAATAGAATAGATGACATTGTTTTATTTAAACCATTAAGCAAAGTTGAAATCAGAAAAATTGTTGATATTCAAATTTTGCACGTTAAAAAAATGTTACTTCAAAAAGAGATTAATATAACTGTTGATGATGAAGCAAAAGATTGGCTCGCTGAACTTGGCTATGATGTAACTTTTGGAGCAAGACCTTTGAAGCGAACTATTCAAAGAAATTTAATTAATCCACTTTCGCAAGAAATACTACTTGGAAATTTTATGAACGGTGATGACATTTTAGTGACGCTTGGCCAAAAAGG
>PNNF01000063.1 GCA_013824085.1 Chlorobiaceae bacterium
TCGGCATTCCTGGACAAATAATGTAGCTAATTCTGCGTTGTTTCGTGTCTCAATAGCCTGTTGTACTAACCAATTTAAAAAACTTTCTTCATCTGCTTCCTGGAAAATTTTGAATCCATAAATACGTTGTAACTCCGATGAATGTTCATATCGAGTTTCAGATCGTATCCCATAAGTGTCAAGTTTATCATCAGATATACCAAGCTGTGAGGCAAGAAACATCAATGTTGATTGTGGAATGGTCTCATTTTTTTGCAAGAGGCGTCCAGGATACCGAAAAGCGCATAACTGTAAAGCAAAACCAAGACGGTTAGACTCTTTTCTTTTTGTATTGATATGAGAAAGATCTTCATAGCTAAAGACATAATATTGAAGTAACTCGTTTTCTCTTGTTGGAAGATTCAATAATGTATTCCTTTGTTTATCATTTAAAATTGGACGATGTGCCATAAATTATTTCTCCAGGGTTATTGTGGTGCAAAAAGTATACTTTTTGCACTAGTTGATATTTATACCCTAAATGACTTGAAAGATACAAAAGAATAGTGCTATAACCTTAGCAATAAACAACGTGCGTAAATATTACGCTATTTATCTTTTTGCACTTATCATGACACATTTAATCGGATACGCTCGAGTAAGCTCCATCTCTCAAAATCTAGATGCTCAAATAGACAACTTGAAACAAGTAGGATGTGAAAAAATATTTTCAGATAAAATCAGTGGTACAACTAAAGAGCGTCCTGGTTGGAATGATTTAATGAACTATATACGAAATGGAGACATACTCGTTATTTCTGAATTAAGTCGTATGTCTAGATCTCTCTCTCATTTGTTAGAAATAGTAGAAGAATTAAAAAAACGTCAAGTAGAACTAAAATCTTTGCGTGAAAATATAGATACATCAACCGCAACAGGGAGAGCTTTCTTATCTATTATGGGAGTCATTTCACAAATGGAACTAGAAATCAAAGCAGAGCGTGCTGAAGCTGGCCGTACGGCTGCTAAAGCTCGTGGAAAATCTGGTGGTCGTCCCAAAACTGATCCAGATAAACTTGAACAAGCACGTATTCTTTATCTAAATTCAGATAAATCTGCTCATCAGATTTGTGAACTGTTTGGATTTTCTAGAAGAACTTTATTTACCTACATGAAAACATCTCAAAGTGCCTTAACGTAGTTCCCAGCACTTTCCCGCAAACTCCCCCTTTATACGTAAATATCACAGGGTTATTATTTATAGAAGTTGAAAAAGATAGGGAGAATTAACTTTGAGACAACAATAATATTGTATTATGTTAGTTTTTAAAAAATTAAGAGTATTCGTTATGAATTCAATAAGTTCTATCATGTTGTCAGCTTTCTATTTATCATCATCGATGCATTTAGAAAAATGCACTGTTAAAATTCTTCCTGTAGCATCAAGATTATATGCATCTGAGAGGAAGGAAGTGACTTTTAAGTTTGGGGACTATCCAAACAGTACTATATTGAACCCTTCTTCTGTTACTGAAGCTAGCCCAAGTAAATTACCAATAGACGATATAAGTATGCAGTTTATTAATGAGAAAAATTTGTCTCAAGATATTACTTCAATGGGATATTATGCTTCCATGTGCATGCCTACTGCTTTTAAAAAAATAATTAATCATAATTTTCTGTTACTTAATTTTATGAAAGCTTTTTTAGAAGATGATCAAATAGAACAAGTTAGATTTTTAGAACAAACTGGATTTTCTTCTTGGTTGTTTTTGTGCTCTCAAAATAGACAAAATACTTTGGTGTCTCTTTCTACAGCTCTTATGTCGAGAGACACTTTAATGATGAGAAGCTCTTTTCCTGAAAGAGTGAAGAGTTATATGGAAAACCACGTTGAAAAAATGAGTCTTGTCCTAGATAATGAACATTCTTATGGAGAAATAAGTGGTTTTAAAAGTATCGACTTGGTAGATGAGAATTGGGATAGGATTTTTTGTTTGGCTAATAGTTTTACATCTGATGATCTTCTGCATACATCTTCCAAACACTTTGTTAAGTCAAAAGGAAAGAAAAAAAATATTCATTCAAAATTCTATTTTATCCCATCATTTAACGACGTTCCATTCCCATCTCTAGATGTAAATTATTTGAACGGGTTAGATCAAAAAGAATATTTTCTTTATCTTTTGAAACACGCACATCTCCTTTTAGATCAGCCCCAATCTACAACATATGCCTATATGTCTGAAGTGTATGAACAAATGGATATGGAGTTGTGGGATAATAAAGATTTAGCAAGCTATATCGAAGAATTGATGAGATATCATAGTTTTTGTATTAATATTGATGATGCTGTAAATGGTATGGATGATTTGTTAAAAATATGGACACAAAATGAACAAAATCCTCCAATAGAGGAAGGCCTTATGGTTCTTGATATAAGAGAGTATTTGATGGCTGATATTCCATCATTCAGACATTCATCTCTAAAGTTATTTAACGTTCTTAAACAAATTAACGGTCGTGAATTAAGGCCAGGTTCTTTCCCTATACAAGAGTACTTGAGAGAAATTACGTGTAGAGAAAAATTATCTTCTACTTTGAAAATTCAATCAACTTCAGTTGGTTTTAATATGATGAAAGATTATAGATTATCATTATTAAAAACGGAAGACGCAGATTCCGTCTTAAAGCATAAATATTCAAATATTGAAAAATATGATTTTGATGAAATCTTAAAAAAAATAAAAGAAAAATTATCAACAGGGTGATAACTCGACGTTGCCAGATTTGGATGTGTTTTGCAAAGTCATCATTATAAATAACTATACACATATTTTAGGGTAAAGTTTGGAAGCCATAAAACCAGTCACTTGGCACGTTCTTTTAAATAGTTTGATTTTTTAGAATTGTTTTAATTTCCTTAATTTATTATAAAAGACGCCCCCTACCCTCGTGCCATTTCTTATTTTAATAATAATTCTAGAATTTACGTTTATTTTCTCAAATATTTTGCTGGTAGACAATAAGGCTTGAATTATCCACTCCCGCATCATATTTTTATATACGTATATCTATCAATATTGGTGATAGATATACGTATATAATGCTGGCACATGCAAATATCTCTAAGTACTAAAGCTTGAACTTTTTGAAACCAAACAATTAACAGATAAAATTTTAACTAATTTTATCTGTTCTCCACTAAGCAACATTGCAGCTACATTCTCTTTGATTATACCTATTATGCCATTAAAGCATTTTATTAATATCTTCTTTTAACTTTTCAAGCTCTACTAACAGAGACAAACAATCCTCTTTATTGAGTTTTTTCAACCCTGAACCCTCAATTTTTATAGAATCATAGCAATGCACAATCTTAATAATTGTTTTTTTTGTGCTTGTCTTTTCAGACAAACCTTTTATTTCACTTTCTTGAAAAATTTTATATTTTTCAATTAAATCAATTTTTTCTTTTTCTGTTTTAGCTTTTAGAAGTTCTCTAAAATTATCGCGTCCGCGATAATTTTTCTCCAAGACCAAGGATTGAACTCTATCTGATAACTCTAAAAGTTTAAGAAGTTCGGAGATCTGGGATTGAAGTAGCCCAATTTTTTTACCAATTTGAAGCTGAGACATGTCAGGACTGTTAACCAACAATAGTTTCAAAGATCTGGCTAATTCAAGAGGATGAAGATCTTGTCTTTGTATATTTTCAATAAGTGCAATCTCATCAGCTTTACTCTTATCGTCTATAATAATACAAGGAACAGAGGTAAGACCAACAAGTTTTGCAGCACGCACTCTGCGCTCTCCACTCACAATCTCAAACAGAACAGGATCGTCAGAAACTCTCAAAACAGTCAAGGGCTGTCTTATTCCGTGTGTTTTTATAGTATCAGCCAAATTAATAATTTCATCATCATCAAAAATTACACGGGCTTGATTTTTGTAAGGCCTTAGGACATTCGGACTAAGATATGTTATTTCATTACGGCTTCCCTCTGTAAAGGAGCTAACCCTGTTTGATAAAGATGAATTTTGCTTATTTAAAATCGAATCATCTCTCGTTTTAGCGCTTTCTAATTTCATATAATTTTATCGCGGTCGCGATATCTCCTTTTTTTTATTTATTTAATGCTTATTTTAACTAACTCATGAACTAAATCCATAACATCCTCAAAGGCAGGTGCTTTTGTTTTACAAAAAGCTGAAACAGGAAGTTTTTTCTTTGATGAAGCATTAATATCTTCTGACTTTCTCACCACTGCGCTAAAAACCTGCGAACCATATTCTGCTCTCAGTGCCCCCAGTACTTCCTGTGCAATTGCAGTTTTAATTTCATACTTATTAGGAATGATACAATAACAAGGAGAAACACCCATATCACCGTAAAAACTTAACATTTGATCGACAAGAACTCGCAAACCAGATAAACTGAAGGGTTGTGTTTCACAAACTATATTAACATGATCACTTGCAACAAGTGCATTCATATTTAGAGTGCTAATAGTTGGGTTAGTATCTATAATCACAAAATCGTAATGGGAGAGGAGAGGTTCCAAAACACTTTTTAATTTTTCTTCTCTTTTAGTCTTACTACTTAAAGGAACCTCTATGCGTGTCATTGAAATGTTGGCAGGCAACAAATCAACTCCTGGAAAAACATTTTTAATGGCGTCCTCTAAAGGATACCCATTCACAATAACATCATAGATAGTTTCTCCATTCCAATCTTCAGGAATTCCCATAATATTAGATAAATGGCCTTGTGGGTCCAAATCTAAAGCGAGCACTTTGTATCCCAAAATAGCCAAATGTGTAATAGCCTGATAACACAAACTTGTTTTACCGGTTCCACCTTTGAAATTGTAAAAAACATGAACTTTTTTTTTGATTGGCTTATGATTTGAGGCATACAAGACATCGGTTATTAGGCGAGTTTTTTCAACTGAATATTTCTTGTGATTAAATTCTGAAGTAATAGGCTCAACTTGAAGGGTTGCTATAGTCCTAGATACAGTATTGGGAGAAGTTTGAATAAGCTGAGATATAGTCGCTTGATTAAAATAGAAGCTCATTTTGTATATATATAAAAATCCTATGTTAAATCTAACAAGTTTATTCCAACAAGTAAATTTGATAAATTCACACAAAAGTGCTTTTTTGGCAACATGTTGCTCAAGAACAACATTTTCATTAATTCACAGATTTTGCAATCTTGACAAAAAACAATCAATATGAGAAATTCTAAATAGTTATTCATTTTACAATTTTAAGAGCTTTTTTGTGTCAGAGATAAAAAAACATACAAACAAACTTAATATAGATATAGATCTAAATTTGTGTTTTTACAGATTTGTGAATACCAATAAAAATCTCAATCAATGTCAAAAAATCATTCTTTGCAAGCTTTTTTCTTGGTTAAACAAAAAAGACCCCAGATATGGTTTTTCATACGGAAACAAACAATGGGTAAGAAACTCATACTCTTCTTGGCAAAAAAAAATTGAGATATATTCAAAATCAACTATACGAAGGGCATTAAGCAAACTTGAACAAGAAAATTTAATTAGTTCACGTACTTTTAAAGAAGGAAAGAGATTTTGTGGAGGTGAGCAAGTTAAATATTTCACACTTAATTTTGAAGTCCTAGAAAATCTTATACACACTTCAAAAGGCTTAGAAATAAATGATCTTAAAGTAAAAAAAGAGAGCAGGGAGGGTATCCAAAATGAGCACCCCCATCTATCATATAAAACTTCAAAATTAAAAAAATCTCTTAAAAAAAATTACTCTGTCTCAAACACCTCAACAACACAACAGGATGGAAAGTTTAAATTAGAAAGATTTGAAGAAGATCAAATTCAAAAAATTGTTTCCATGAAACAAATTTGGAATCTTGTTGTTGAAGGGAAGGAAGAGATTCTTGTTTTAAATGAAATTTCCAAACGAGAACAAGCTTATTTGCATCAAGCTTTAAGTCAATATTTTTCAAACGATGTGGATATTTGGAAACGTTTCTGTACCAAAGTCACTACCAGTTCTTTTTTGATGGGTGAAAAAACATCTTTCAAAGTAAGTCTCACTTGGATTTTAAAGTTTTCTAATTTACAAAAAGTTATTGATGGGGTTTTGTATGGATTAGGAGACAGGTCACCTCAACCCTTTAAAAATTTAGATCAAAATCAAGAACGTCCACTTGTCTGTGATTTAAATCAAGATGCTTTGATGGATGGTTTTACTCAAGAATTAATGATTAAAGAAGCTTTAAATTTTCGTCAATCGATTTTACAAAAAGTGGGAGAAGGGGCTTACATTAGTTGGTTTTCAAAGGCTAGATTGATTTTAAATGATCAAAAAAAATATGTTTTGTGTGTTGAAAATTCTTTTATTAAAAACAGCATTAAAAATCGTTTTGATCTTCACTTAAAAGGACTCGTGGACGATATTTGTGTGATGAATGAAATTCCATTATTGGCATCATCTGTAGATTGTGCAGAAACAGTCATAGAAAAGAATGAAGAGAGTTATTCTTTATTAACACAAAACAAATCATGCTGTCTAGATTATTTCTTAATAGAGGAGTATGAAAGATTGCAAATAGAAGATAATGGGTTTGTACAAAAATTAGATCAAACTATTTTAAATGAAGAGAAAAATTATCTTGTCTCTGATTCAAAACAAGATGAAGTAGAGGATTTTTTTATTCAATATTTAAATATACGAAAATATATTGTACAAAGAAAAGGTGAAGAATATTCCATTTGGTGTTCAAAGATTTGTCCTCTTTTAAAAGAGAATCAAATGCATAAAAAAAATGTAGATATTCTGTTCTTTACAAGTATTCTTGATAAGCATAGTGTTTTAATGAACAGTACTAATTTTGATGATACTGTCGCAGCTATTGATCTCCTTTAAAAAATCTCTGTTATTCTGCCGAGAAAAGCAGGAGTGATTGATTCCCTATATTTCAAGTGACCTTTTCAAACATTTCAAAGGTTTTTGTTCAACACCCAGTGTCATTCTGTTATTTTGCTACAAGAAATGTCGTTTTTCGCTAAGCTATCGTGAGCTTGAGGAAATGATGATTATACGTGGAGCAAAGGATATGTCGCAAATTTTTAATAAACGTAATTGTATGTTATATTAATGTTATGAAAAACTAAAAATCTAGCCTTGATAAGTTTTTTTATTTTGAAGACTAACATTTTTGTATGAAAATTATCTAAAATTTTAACATGCGACAGATCCCAGCTTTCTACGTTTCAACGTATTTATAATGAATATAGAAGGAAAGATTTCAGGTCTCTTTTAAATTTTTCTTCTGATCATCTTATTACATTTATCCTTCCACACCATGGTTCACGAAATAATAGCTCTGCAGCAGGTTTGATGTTTTTCCAGCCCGATATTTTTGGGATTGCAGCAGGAGATGGAGGTAGGGCATGGTCATCCATCCTATGAACTTATTGAAAATTTAAAACAGAATTATTTTCCTTTAAAGCCACAAAATATTTTTGTGGAAAAATATACCCCATTAAAGTCTGGAATTGATATTATTGCGATTGTAGATGAAAAGCAAATACTTTTACAAACAGATGACAATGAAATTCCTTTTTTATGTCCTAATCTTTATGGATGTATCAAATGGGACAGAGACGGAATATCAACAAATTTTGATAATACTTTAGAATACAACAACAAAGATTACAAAATTTTGTATACATCTCATGTTTGGGAATGTGATCTGACTTTATTAAGCCAATTAAAGTTAAACAATTCTTTAATGGTCAAGTCTTCTGAAGAACCACTTAATAAAAAAAGATTAGTACTCATATCTTCTCAAAAAGAAAAAAACACTCATTATTATTTTTTTAAAATGGACAATACAGAAGAATTTTTTGTAGGTGTTCAAGTTGATAAAAAAATATATTTTTATCGAATTTTGGAAGCATGATGATTGAAAAATCATAGGTAGTTCAGTTTTAAAATAATTTTATATACAGGCAGAATTTTTCATAACATCCGTACTGAGCTGAAATATTTATGGTCACCTTTTATTTGAATGAGACATATCGGAGCGTTTCTTAAAAGACCCTTTTTTCAGATCTTTTGATTCTTAATTCTTGCTGTATTTATGGTATAAATGATAACAAGAGCTTTTATATAATATTGAAAAAAAAATGATACTATTAATTTAAGTAATATTAAAATTCAAAGAAATCATATGATCAAAACTTTTTGTACATTATTTTTAGGGGCATCTAGTTAGGCATGGAGTATGGGTGCCATGAATAGAGAAAATGATCATCCTAACTTACCACATCAAAGAGAACATACCTTAAAAAAAGATGAGGGCTTAGAAGGTTTTAAAAAAAAGTGAAGTACCCCTTGTTGATCATAGAACGCCTGAAGAAATTGAAAAGAGAATTGATTTCTTAGAAAGTAAATTCTCAGCTTATAAATCTTTCAACCAAGATCATGATAATGTGATTCAACAACTTATGGAAAAAGAATTTTTTGAAAACTCTTTTCCAGCTAACAATACGGAGGTTTTAAAAATTTTAGAATCTGTGTTTACCAATAATTATGGCCAAGGTGGTCCTTGGGGATATATTGTTAGAGAGCTCGATCATCGCCCACAGCGTTTTATTAAAGAATTTAATCAAATGAGATATGATGTGATGCATAAGGCATCAGAAAAAAATACAGAAATACGAAAAATTTTAGATGAAATTGATATAGAAATTCGTGCAGCAGGATTTATGATTGTTTACTATTGGAATAACACCGTAAACTTAAAAGCATCCTGCATATCATCAGAGTTTTTGCATTACTAAAAGTTTTAGTTTTTTGTTTTGTTACATCAATTCGTTTGTTATATGAGCCTACTTTGGTCAAGCCTCCGAAATTACCTTGTGCCGTAGAGCAAAACAGAAATGATCAAATAATGATTAACGGCACCATCAAGTTGTTGACATCCTATCTCTAATAAATTAGAACTCTGATTTATTTAGAAATTAAAATTTCAAACATTTCACATGTCAGATCATTACCATGGATACCGTTATCCCAAAGCGATTATTGGCTACACCGTATTTCTCTACCATCGATTCAAACTTAGTTTAAGAGATATTCAAGAACTTCTTTTAGAAAGAGGAATCGACGTGAGCTCAAGAAACTATTCGATTTTGGAATCAAAAACTTGGAAGTCTTTTGGCCAAAGGAATACAAAGACGCAAAGGGTTCAAAAAGTTGGATACGATTCATATGGATGAGATGCATATTAAAATCAAAGGAGAAGCTTTTTGGCTTTGGAGGGCTGTTGACAAAGACGGAATTGAACTGGATATTTTGCTTCAAAAAATGAGAAATGCTAAAGCAGCCATACGTTTCTTCAAACGTCTTCTGACGCATTATTGTCAAATCCCCCGTGTTCTAGTTACGGATAAATTGAAAAGCTATAGCAAAGCAAAACGTATTTTGCTTCCTAAAACCAAACATCGGGCCCATAAGAGATTGAATAATAGATGTGAAAATAGTCACCAAGCCACACGTGAAAAAGAGCGACAATTCCGGAAATTTAAAAAGCCATCTCTCACTCAGCAATTCCTAGATTCCATGGGTAAAATTTTAAATCTATTCAAAGTGGATCGTTATAAAAATACAGCTCAAAATTATAAATTAAAGTTGATGAATGCCTTTTATGTTTGGGAGGAGCTTATCCATTCATACCTTCATTGCTTTTAAAATAGGCAGACATCCTCCTATTTTAGAATCCTCATCAAACAACTTGACGATGCCGGATGCTGCGCTAGATGCATGTTTAAAGCACGTTTACCTTTATGGATCAAAGATTGTTTTAAAGAATCAGGAAGAGGGTGGGGTAGTTGTTCTGTGATATTATCAGAAGGCCTAAAAGTAGTTCTACATTTTCTTTCATGGTTTCTTTGGTTTGAAGATCTTTCCCAAGTTCAATATTACACAACTCATCTAAACGAGCCACACATTCAAGACCTCCTAGTTTGATGAGGGATCGTGTTCTTGCTTTTCGAGCTTTTTCAGTTTTGATTTTTTGTTTATGAAGAAGGGCCGCTTTTTGTGAATGCAGACGATTAATTTCTTGGGTGATTTTGAGAAGTTGAGGATTATATTTTTGATACAATTCTTCATCTGAAGAAGTTGCTTTTTGATTTTTGTGAGGTGATTCTTTCATCATCGTCTAACCTAATTTTTGACATAATTTGCGTTTATTTTTTTTAAAAAGAGGAGATATTTTTTTCATGGGGTTGATCTGGGTTGATGGTGTAATATTTAACTTATTCTCCGCCTTTGAGGTTTTTTCCATCTTCAAACGTTCTTGATTGCACAAGATTGAGTTCTTCCAGTTTTGAAAATGCACGCTGAATTGTTTTGGTTGAATATAAACCTAACAACTTTTGCCATGATGCATAGGAGTTACGAATCCATTTTTTTTCATCATGTATGACTTCTTGTGAAGTGTTTTTTTTGGATAAACATTGATTTAATTTTTTAAAAACAAGGAGTTGAGATGGGGTTAATTTTGAATGATTGCCGTGCATATTTTAAACCCGCCATTATGATTTTTGCATTTTTTCTGATTTAGTTTGAGATGATTTTTCTTTTTTTGTTTTCTTCATTTTTAAAATTTGAGATCCTCTTTTTTGCCACCTTTGATGCAATTGTGCTTGATCATGTGATGGATTTTGTGTTTGAAGAGATTCTAGAATTTCATCCATTGCACCCATAAGGGTTTCAAGATGATGCGAAAAAGCATTTTTATTTTTTAAATAATCAATGAAATTTTTTTCAAGATGAAGAATCATTTTTTCTTTTTGGTTTTGTAAATCTTCGATTTGACTTTGAATTTTATCGAGCTTTGCATAAGAAAAAGTTGTTGATTGATCTTCCATTTTTTAAACATTCATGAATTTAAAGTTTGCTTATGGTGCGAGGGAGGTATGATTTTTTTTATTATGGTGTGATCCCTATATCCCTCATTGTACCCTATTTTCAACAAAGGTACAAACGACTTTATGAACTGAAGAGGGATAAAGAAAAAAATGAATATAAAAAT
>PNNF01000064.1 GCA_013824085.1 Chlorobiaceae bacterium
GCTTGGCTTCCTTGTTCTGGGTGGCGGGCTAAGCACAACGTTGTAAGGCCATCAATAAGGGAAATCTTATGAAATTATTTATACTATACTCACTAAATGAAGGAGTAGTAAAATGAAAGTACTATCAGTGTTAGTTGTCCTATTTATCACATCAACAGTTTTTCCACAAGAAAAACTATTTCAAGCTGAAGTTGGTTTAAATCGATCTTGGTTTGATTTTAAAATTACTGACTTGAATGAAATTAAAACAGAATTCCGACCTCAAATAACTGCTGGTTTATATTATAAATTTGCCTCGTTCGATAATTTTTCTTTTAAGGCTGGATTGAGATACTATAATCTTAGCAGATATATAGATATGTCACCCTTTGGTTATGGAAATGGCTCTTTAGCTACTTTTGATAATTATCTAGTTTCCGTTCCTCTGCAAATAAATTATAATATCGATTTTATAAATACTTATGCATTTCTAAATGTTGAGCCATCATATGTATTAAGTAGCAAAACAAAATTACCAAGTTTCTCAACTGCTTTTGGTTTGGAATCACGAGATGTTACAAAAGAAATGAATCGTTTTCAGTTTGCAGTTGGTGTCGGATTAGAATATGTAGTAAACATTTTGCAACAAAAATTTGGTATTAAGACAATTTACAACTATGGTTTAACACCAGTACCAAAAAAAGGAGAATTCACAAATTCATCACGTACCTATGAGTGGGTAGAGTTTAAAACTTCGGAACTAAATTTATTAATTACATATTATTTTTAATAAGTTTATTCTAAGTAAATGCCTAACCAGCGCCGCAACCCGACCGCCGTATTCGCACTCAGCATTTTCAAAATTGTTGGAAGTGTACTTTCGTGTGTTGTTGCTTTGTGAAGTAGTTCTGTTAAATAAATGTTTTTATAATTATTGGCAGTTGTTTATTATGCGACATTGCTGTTCTGGGGCGACGCTTATCGGCAAGTACGTTATACTTACTCACAAGAGAAAAGGTAACGGTGTTGAAAAAACGGAAATATTTTTATACAAGTGGTTTTATTTGAAATAGGATAAAAAAATTTGTTAAAATATTAATTAAACGAGGTTAATATGATAAGAAAATATTTATTTACTATAATCTTCCATATCTTTTGGATATCTACTGTTTATTCACAAGTAGATTCTGATACCTGTACAAGCAATGCATTTTATTTAAACAGATTTAATGCACAATTAAGCGTATCTGGTCCTTTTCTAATAAGTATCGGACTTACTTACAAAATAATAGATAAATACGGTTTATCTTTTTCCATTTTACCAACAAATTATGTATTTAAGGGATATTTTAAAATCGGCATTTTCTATTCATTGATTGAAGAAAATGCAGAAGAAAAACCTATAAAATTTAGCCTTAATGTTGGTTTTAATACAGCCATAGTTGACTATCCTCATTTCTGGACAAGGTATACTGGAAGATGTTATTGGTTAGATAGTGAAGCCAATTTTATCTTTAGAAGTGGTATAAATTTATTTGTAAGGAATGGTATTGGATACATTAAAGAAAGCGATAATAAAAATTTTATTGGGCCTTTGTTTTTAGTTCCTGAAATAGGCATAGGTTATAAATTTTAAAGGAGAAAATTAAATGAAAAAGGTAGTATTTATAATTTTATTTTTTTCTTCATTTACTTTAGCTCAAGTAAATACGTTTCTTAAAACATATATATCCAGCGCCTAAACCAGATTGTAGTAACGGAGTGCGAGTTTAATGCCGACTCACTAAAGAATTGGCATCTATCAATTGTAACGTAGCTAACTTAATAATTTTTCAAGAAAGATATATTCTCAAAATATTTAGATTATTGAAATAAAAAAAAAGGCGAAGCTTAAGCTTCGCCTTTTTAAGAAAATGGGAACGAGAACTATTAATACATTCCGTCCATACCACCCATGCCACCCATTCCTGGATTAGGCATAGAAGAAGATTTTTCTTTATCTTTTGGCTCATAAACAACAGCTTCAGTCGTAATCAATAACGATGCAACTGATGCAGCATTTTCTAATGCAGTTCTCGTAACTTTTGTTGGGTCAATAACTCCAGCTTGAATCAAATTTTCATAGACTTCAGTTGCAGCATTGAATCCATAATCATCTTTACCTTCTTTAACTTTTTGTAGAACTACTGAGCCTTCTAATCCAGCATTATTCACTATTTGACGAAGTGGTTCTTCTAAAGCTTTGGTAATAATTTGAACTCCAACTTGTTGATCTTCGTTTTCAGTTTTTAGATCAGCTAAAGCAGAAATAGCTCTGATGAAAGAAACTCCACCACCTGGTACGATTCCTTCTTCAACAGCTGCTCTTGTAGCGTGCAATGCATCTTCTACTCTTGCTTTCTTTTCTTTCATTTCTACTTCAGTTGAAGCACCAATTTTGAGTACAGCAACTCCTCCCGAAAGTTTAGCAAGTCTTTCTTGAAGTTTTTCTTTATCATAGTCAGAAGTAGTTTTTTCAATTTGAGCTTTAATTTCATTAATTCTCTTTTTGATTTCTTCTGTCTTGCCAGCGCCTTCAACAATCACAGTATTATCTTTATCAAGCACAACTTTTTTCGCTCTACCGAGGTAAGAGATAGTAGCATTTTCAAGTTTGAAACCACGTTCTTCAGAGATAACTGTTCCATCTGTTAGAACTGCAATATCTTCTAACATAGCTTTTCTTCTATCACCAAATCCAGGAGCTTTACAAGCAGCAACTTTTAAGGTTCCTCTTAATTTGTTAACTACTAAAGTAGCAAGAGCTTCGCCTTCTAAATCTTCAGAAATAATTACTAAAGCTTTTCCTTGTTGAGCAACTTTTTCAAGTACAGGGAGTAGGTCTTTCATCGATCCAATTTTTTTGTCGTGAATCAAAATGAAAGGATCTTCAAGAACAGCTTCCATAGTTTCAGCATCGGTAACAAAATAAGGAGAGATATAACCTCTGTCAAATTGCATACCTTCAACTACATCAAGAGTAGTATCAGCAGATTTGCTTTCTTCTACAGTGATAACTCCATCTTTACCAACTTTTTCCATTGCGTCTGCAATCAAATCGCCAATAGTTTTATCATTGTTAGCAGAGATTGAACCAACTTGAGCAATTTCTTTTCGTCCTTCAACTTGTTTGCTGATAGATTTTAAGTAAGCAGTAACTTTTGTAACTGCTAAATCAATACCTCTTTTTAAGTCCATTGGATTAGCACCAGCAGTAACATTTTTTAGACCTTCACGATAGATTGCTTGAGCTAAAACAGTAGCGGTAGTTGTTCCGTCACCTGCAACATCACTTGTTTTAGAAGCAACTTCACGCACCATTTGAGCTCCCATATTTTCTACAGGATCATCCAATTCAATTTCTTTTGCTACAGTAACACCATCTTTTGTAACAGTAGGTGCACCAAATTTCTTTTCGATAATTACATTTCTTCCTTTTGGTCCTAATGTAACTTTAACAGCGTTTGCCAATTTATCGACGCCACGTTTTAATTTAGCACGCGCATCACTATCATATTCAATTAATTTAGCTGACATATTAAATTTCTCCTTTAATTAATTATTGCAAAAATGTCGCTTTCGCGCATTATTAAATATTCGACACCACTTACGGTAATTTCAGTTCCGCTATATTTTCCATAGAGAACTTTGTCGCCGACTTTTACGGTTAGGGGTAACACTTTACCACCTTCAGTAACTTTACCGGTACCAACTGCTTGCACAGTTCCTTCAATTGGTTTTTCTTTAACTGTATCAGGAAGAATGATTCCACCTTTGGTTTTTTCTTCCGCTTCTGCAGCTTTTACTATCACTCTATCATGTAGTGGCTGAAGATTAATTTTGGACATTTGAACCTCCGTTTGTTTTATTTTTTGAAAATTATTAGCACTCTTAATTCACGAGTGCTAAAATAGACATTTTCTTCTTACGTGTCAAGTCTAAGAAAAAGTAATTTTTTAAAATAATTAGACATTGCAATAGAGATTACTTTTTTTAGTGCCGTCGTCTCTTGGCGGAAAAAAACTTGGTGACTCGGCGTCTCTGCGAGAAAATGTTCGCGCGAAGTCGCAAAGGCGCAAATGAACGTATTGAAAAAAATATGAGTGTAATGAATACTTTGCACTTGTCTTTAAGTCTTGGACACAAGTTTTTTTTTTAGAATTTTTTTTTGATTAGCTCACAAAGTTAAAAAGACTTTAAGGTGAAAGAAGTTTGAATAGATTATTTGTGCATTCGTGGCAAGATTTTTTTTAGATTTTTGATTAGCACAAAATTTGGTCTTCACGGAAGCTATTTAAAATTTTATTTTACTCCTCAAAAAATTATTTATCTAAATATTGTTAAATCAATTGTCAGTAATAAATTGAAAGCTCATCCATAAGTTCTGCGTTACGACCATTAATATTTCAGTATCTTTGAAAAGTAAGAAAATCATCTTTAGGTAGATGAAATCAAAAATTACTTGGTTTATCAATTTGCCTTAATTTTTTTGAAACAGATTAAAAAATTTATGATGAAAACAGAAAATGAAAAACTAAATTTAATTTTACCCGAAATAGAAAAGCGGATAAGAGAATTGTTTGGTGAAAAACTTGTTAAGATTATTCTATACGGATCTTATTTGCGTGGCGATAATACTGATGAATCGGATATCGATATAATGGTAATTGTTAATGATGAAAATCTTGAAATGTATAAAGAAAAAAGTATAGCGCTAACAAATTATTATCTTGATAAAGAATCTATTTTGCTTTCAATAATAATTGAGAAAGAAAGCTTTGTAGAAAGATATAAAAATCATTCTCCTTTTCTTATTAACTTGGTCAAAGAGGGGACTGTCATTTATGGATGAACAGACTGTGGAACTAGCTAAGTATCGAATAGAAAAAGGAAGAGAAGAATTAGAAGCGGCAATATATTTGTTGGAGAAGGGAATTATTAAATCCTCACTTAGTAGCTCATACTATTCAATTTTTCATTCAGCGAGAGCACTATTGGTGATGAGAAAATTAGACAGCAAAAAACATTCCGGTTGAATCGCTTTATTCAATCAAGAGTTTATTAAAACTGGATTTCTCGACGAAAAAGTGAAGGAGATTTTAACAAAAGCTTTTTATATCAGAGTTGAAAGTGATTATAAAGATTTTTACATAGCAAGTAAAGCTGAGGCGGAGGAACAAATAATTAATGCAAAATATTTTATGAATCAAATTATTGAACTCATAAAGCATAAATATAATATTGAATTTTAAGAATTTCTCCCTAATAAAATATGAGTCACACCAAAAACAAAAAAATTAACGAACCAAATTCTACTTATTAAATACCAATTGATTTGGTAAAAAATTAAATCCCAAAATATAAATTCTAATTCGTGGTTGTGAGGAAGCTGTAAAATCAATAGCGAACCTTCTCCTGACAAAATTTCTAAAATAAAAATTAGAATTATTCAGCCAGCAAAAGAAATAAATTTTTCTAAATGTCTGAAAAAATTTATCTAAAATATCAGATCAAAAATTCCAATTTAATTAATCTACTTCCCACTCTACACCAAATGAAAATGTAGAAACTCCTTTTGGTCTAAGTGTAATTTTTTTGATAAACTCTTCTCTGTTATAAGCATTAGTCATACATTGCATCGGTTCAAGTGCAATTGATTTTCTTGGATCGCGTATTAGTCCTTCGCCAGTAAATGCAAGCAAATATCCTTCAGATTGAAAAACATCTATGCTCAATCCATTGGTGTCATCAAAAATATTTGCTCTTATTAAACCTGTTAAGTCACGTTGAAAATCTGCGTAGCAATCATTTAACTTTCTTCCGCCAATTCTTTTTTTATCTTCGTGCACTAAGAGAGAGAAATTTTTATTTGGATATTTTTCTATATCACCGAAAGCTGCTTCACCTTCGAGCGGAATGAATTCTCTATCAACTAAAATAATTTTTTCTGCCGGTATAGTTAGAATTAAATTCTCAATTCCTTTTTTATTGGTCTTAAAATAAGGATGCCATCCACTCCAGAAGGGAGCAGGTTCTTTTCCGTTGTTAATTCCTGAGACAGTTATTTCAATTTTTTTATCGAATAATTTATAAGTGACACGTATCTGAATATCAAACGGATAGCCACTGTATTGACTGCTTGAAATGGGTTGGGATTCAAACTCAATTAAAATGCAATTAGAATTATTTACAACATCTTTTATGTTAAACTCTTGATATGCTGCAAATCCATGAATCACTTGCGAGCGTGGTGGTATTGGTTTTAGTTGATGTGCGTTATAGTTAAAATTATAAAGACCATCTTTAACTCTATTTGCGAATGGCGCCATAATATAATTTCTTGCACCTCGTGCAGCAATAATTTCTTCAGGAGAATTAAAGCCATCTAAAATATCAAACAACTCATTATGAATTGGTACTTCGTAGCTTAATAGATTTGCCCCATATTTTGTAAGGCTGATTCGCTCGCCAGTTTTTGAATTTTCAATTATGAAAGAGTCAAACTCACCGAATTTTTTTTCTACAAGTGTAAATTTACTCATACTGTTCCCTCAAGTTTTAATCTCAATTTTTTTCATCACACAAGTAAGTTTATTTCCATTTTGCAATGAACAATAGATATTATTTTTTTCAATAAATGAAATTGACTAATTATGATTAATCAGCTATTCAAAATTACAATTTTCTTTAGAATTATTTGTGATGAAAAAACAATCCGAACAAATAACTCCGATGATAAATTATTACTTGAAAATTTTTTTTCACAAAAAGTATTCAATATTTTATATCAAGATTTGATCTAAAAATAATTTTTTTTAATTCGGTCTGATTAACTTTTCAGAAATAGTTTTTAAAATTTCTAAATTAGTTTTAACTCTAATCAAAATATTTACTTTAATTGAAATAACTTTAGATTCATCAAATAGAAAAATAACGATATGAAAAAAAATGATGCAACTTTAAGAAAATTTTTCCAACCAAAAAGTTTAGTTCTTGTTGGCGCTTCATCTACAGAAGGCTCGATTGGTTACGAAATTCTAAAGAGCATTTTAAGATTTGGATACCAAGGAAAAATTTTTGTCGTAAATCCAAATGCAAAAGAAATACTTGGAGTGGCGTGCAATCCCAATTTGGAAAGCGTAGAAACTGAAATCGATCTTGCAATAATTCTTCTTCCTAAAAAATTTGTGCTGAAAGGATTTCAAGAATGTGTAGCTAAAGGAATTAAAAATGTAATTGTCATAACCGCGGGATTTAAGGAAGTCGGAAACGAAGGTGCGGAATTAGAAACTGAACTTGTTAAAATTGCATTGAAAAATAAAGTCAGAATTATTGGCCCAAATTGTATGGGATTAATCAATACAGACAACTCAATAAAATTAAATGCTACTTTTGCGGCTGAACTTCCAAAATTTTCCAAAACGGTTTTTCTGTCCCAAAGTGGTGCACTTGGTGCTGCTGTTCTAAATACAATTTCTCAAACTGGATTTTCGTTTGGACAATTTGTAAGCGTTGGGAACAAGGCTGATGTGAACGAAAACGATTTATTAGAATTTTGGGGAGCGGATAAAAATATTGAAGTAATAACGATGTATCTTGAGTCGTTCGAAGATGGAAGAAAATTTTTCGATTTAGCAAAACGGATAACTCCGATCAAACCCGTATTAGTCTTAAAATCTGCGCGTTCAGAAGCGGGTTTGAAAGCAGCAATTTCGCATACTGGTGCACTTGCATCATCAGATAAGATTGTCGATACTGCTCTAAATCAATCTGGTGTAATTCGTGTTGAGACGATTGAAGAGATGTTTGAAACTGCTTCAGCATTACAAAAATTTTCTTTGCCAAATGGAAATAGAGTTGCAGTGCTAACTAACGCTGGTGGACCTGGAATTTTATTAGTCGATGAACTCGAAAGAAATAATCTAAAGTTATCTTCGCTTAGTAGTGAAACTGAAAAAAGATTGCGAGAAATTTTATTACCCGAAGCAAGTTTTGGAAATCCTATTGATATGTTGCCCGGTGCAACTTCCCAAATTTATAAAACTGCTGCTGAAATTCTTCTCGATGATGAAAATGTCGATTCGCTAATCATAATTTTTGTTGAACCAGTTATGGTGAATTCATTCGATGTTTTAACTGAACTTTCCTCAGTTCAAAAGAAGAGTAAAAACCCAGTTTTATTGGCAGCGTTTCCCCTTCCACAATTTTGGGAAAGATGGAACGAAAGTGAAAACAAAGATACAATCATTTATAAGTCGCTTGAAATTATTCCTAAAATATTGAAGCATCTCTGGGAAAGAAAAAATCAAATAGAAAAATATTTAGTGAAATCTGAACAGTCTGAGAGAATAAAAGAAAGTGAAAGAGTAAGTATTCAAAAAATATTTAACAGCAAGAAAAACAATATTCTACAGCAAACAGAAATAAATTCCATTTGCAATAAACTAAAATTACCGATTGCTAAAGGTATTATCGTAAAAAATTTTGGTGAAGCTGAAAAGAAAATTAAATCAATACAATTTCCTGTAGTGCTAAAAGTTGAATCTACTGAAATTGTTCACAAATCTGATGTAGGTGGAGTAATCGTAAACATAAAAAATCTGAAAGAGTTAAAAGTAGCTTTCACTCAGTTGCAGCAAAATCTGAAACAGAAAAAATATTCGAGTAAAGGTGTAATGTATTTAGTTCAAGAATTTGTTGAAGGTGGAATTGAAGTAATCATTGGCGGACTTCGTGATTCAAATTTTGGTCCACTAGTTATGTTTGGTTCAGGTGGGAAGTTAGTAGAGTTAATTAAAGACAACAATTTTGCACTCGCTCCAATTAACATAGCAGAAGCGGAAAAGTTGATAATTAATTCAAAAATTTATCCAATGCTAAATGGATTTCGTGGCGACAAGAAAATCGCGATAAAATCATTGACTGAAATACTTCTTACTTGTTCGGAGTTAATGACAAAATTTCCTGAAGTTGAAGAGTTTGATATTAATCCTTTGATAGTAAAAGCGGAAAAAGGGAAATCAAAAATTGTTGATATGAGAATAATTGTATCGTGATAAAATAATATTTATGTTTATCAGATAGCAAAAGATAAATGTGAATCTGAATTTTTGTTTGAGTAAATAATTAATAAAAAATACAAGAGATAGATAGCACAGATTCTTCACAGATTGAGTTCAAACAATTTTTCCGGTGTTCAAAATCTAATTTGAGTATCAGAAATTTATATTTAAGTTTATTCAAACAATTGAACACAAATTTTGCAAAGTGCAAAATTGAAATTAGGAGGATTTTCAGTAAATCTAATTTTAAAAGATATTAACTCCTCAAAGCAATTTTATGAAAATCTTGGCTTCGAAGTTTTTTTAGGAAACATCGAACAAAATTATTTAATTATGAAAAATGAAAATTCTTTGATAGGACTTTTTCAAGGATTGTTCAAAATAATTTATTGATTTTTTACCAGGGTTGGGATCAAAACGCAAACATAGTTGAAAATATTTTACCATTCTCACCAGCTGCCAGTCTTTTGATGAATCAACAAAAAAACAGACATAATTTGTTCTTGAAAATTTGGAATGTTCTGAATAAACCATTGAGCCATTAATATATTGAAAGAAATAAATAAAAATATTATTAGCATCTTCATTTTTATATAACCTTAAAACGGAGTTGCCGATAATTATTTATAAATATGAATTGCTGTCTGGCTTTGTATAATCTAGACTTACTGAACTAATCACAACAAGACTTGGCATATTGTTTTTACAATTCATTATAAAAATTTAGTATAGTTCCGTGCCTTGGATACCGCAATACTCCCAGTAAGGTATTTGTAATTTGTTCATTATCATCTTTTGAATAACAAAATATAATCTGGCTAAAAGTTTTTTCAATTCTGCCAAAATCAATATTTGCTACTCCCCCACCATTAATCAATAATGCTGTTGGTTGCCAATTGAAGCGTCCTTTATATTCAATTAAAATAGCATGTATTGCTCTTATAACTCGAAAAGTGTAACTGTCTGGCTCTCTCATTTTTTCCCTTAGAGCTTTTGCTCCTAGCGCCTCCAAAAGCGGGATGAATCCGTCTCTAGTATGGATTTTTATTTTACTTCCCCAATATTCAAAACTATAAATTGCATAATTATTTGGGCTAGTACAGTCAATGACTGATATTGCAACACCGGTACCAAGAGATATGCAAAGGCATGGGAAGGGTAGATTCTCCTTTTCTGCAGAATAGAGATATGATAATGAAGACGAAACGCCATCGTTGTAAAGATGTGTCCGTATCGGCCAGAAGAGAGTAGCAAAATTACACCCATCGAATTTCTTTCCCAAGATATTGCTTTTTACCAGAGTGTTCTTTTCATGATCTACAATCCCAGATATGCTAAACGCCAATTGTTCCGGTCGTATATCAAATTTCTGAAAAACCTCTATAAACCATTCCTTAAATCCAGAGGGTGTTTCAAATTCTTTTTTGAGGTCCTTCATTTCGAATATTTGCAATTTCAAGGGTTGTACTCCTTCAAATACTCCAAGTTTTAACCTCGTGTTTCCAATATCAACAGCTACATTAATATTATTTTTCATATGACAAATATAACCTCCCGTATTGTTAATTAATCTAGAATGAATCACCTGACTCTATATTTTCATGAGCATCTACAATTTGT
>PNNF01000065.1 GCA_013824085.1 Chlorobiaceae bacterium
GATAAATTGTTCAGTTGCTTCTCAACATTTTTATATTCTTCAGTATAAAGATTTTCTATTCTCTCTCTACTTTGTGTAGCCTTTTCTGTAGATATAGATTTGGTTTTTTCAAGCTCGATAGCAAGATGGTTTATTATTTCACTCAGCTTTGATTCTTGAAAATCGAAAATCTCAAGAGATTCAATTGTATTTCTTTCGAGAATGTCAGAGTAACTTTTTATTAAAGACTCAACCAACGAATCAATTTTTTCATTAATTTTTTTCCCTAACAATAAAGCCATTCTGTTTTTTGAATTTTCAAAATACTTTGCGAAATAATTCAAGAATGTTTTCATTTTCATAGACTCATCAGATAAAGAATCATGATAAGGTAATTCTTTCATAACAGTAGAAACTTTTTTTATAGAGTCGTATTCGATTTTGTTTACATCAAATACTTCTTCGATTAATTCGTGAAAATAATTTGATAAGAGAGAAAATTCTTTTATGTGAAAAAAATTATAGAGCGTTAAATTTTTTATAAAGTAATTAAATAAACCAAAATGATTAATGCTTAAAGAATATTCGGCTTTCTGTATATCGTTAATGATAATATCTTTAATCAAATATCTTGCAGTTTCCATATGATCTAATGCAATTTCATTTATCGCTAAATAAAATCTCGAATTAATTCCTTGTGGTCTGAACTGAAGAGAGTCATAAAGAGCCTTATTGGACTCTTCAAATCTATTGTTGTTCTGTAAAATCATTCCCGAGAAAAGATAACTGTAATAATAAATTTCTTGTTTGATTGGATCATCAAGTTTTAAGGCAGGAACTAATTCATTTACCTTAGTTAAACACTCAATTGCTTTTTCATAACTAAACATCTCTTTGTTTGAGACAACAATTGCGGCAATGTAAAAAAGATTATTTATGTTCAGTCGATTAGTCTCTTTTTCAATAGCTGAATAACAAACTCTTGAGTGATAATTTTTTTCACGCTTGTTCTGTGTTAAAGCCCATTTGGTGAAAATATCTTTAATGTTTCCTTCACCAGTGACGCTACTAACTCTTGTTATCCTTTGTTTGTAGTAATCATCGAGTTGCTTTAAGAATGGAATATCAAGTGTTAAATACTGGCCAATCTCATCATAGTTTATATAAAACTCATTAAAAGCATTTGGCAAATTATAGCTATACAGTTTGGAGTAATCTTTAAGCACTCGAAACTGTTCTTTAGATTTCAAAAATTCATTTTGGAAATAATCTTTTCCTAATGAACGAAGTTTAAAATACAACTCGTCTTTTGAAATTTCATTTGTGATATCTGTGTATGATTCTTGCATTATCCTTTAATTAACTAAGTATTGGGATTATCGAAAAATTTCAAAAAAAAGTTAAGAAAAAATAGAAACAATAATTATCTAAAAATTACTCGGGACAAAATATTTTTGAGTTTGTGAGATTATGATATAGACATTACAAAATAATTTTGTTAAGGCTATTTTAAATTTCATGAAATAATGATATAAAAAAAAATTCCTCTATAATCATTTAGAAATAGATACAGATGAAAAAAAATTAATCTTCTGATAACAATAACTTAAAATAAAATTTTGTATTTTAGTAACAGAAAAAAAATATCAGACTTAACTCTAATAAAAATGGCGAAGTATTGGTAAAAAAAATACTAAATCTACTCTGAAAAAATATTATGTCCCTGCTGATAATTTGCTGAGTCGATGAAAAATTTACTACGAAACCAATTGAGGTTTGTGCAATTTCCAGTATAACTTTTTTTAATATAAAAATTATTCTATTTTCTACTCTAAAAAAATTAGAATATTGTTTATATAAAATGGGATTAAATAGCCTATTTTTATTTGACGGAGATAAAGGATTTTATTAAGTGTATTTGATGACTAAAAATATATTACGGGCATTTAGTTAGAGTGTTTATAGGTGAATGAAATTTTTAAAAATTTAAATGATCAATCAAAAGTATTGTTAACAGTGGTTGAAAGATCAACGGACTCAATTGTACTTACAGATATTAATGGCACTATTCTTTACGTTAACCCAACATTTATAACGCTATCTGGTTATGAATATGATGAATTAATTGGGAAAAGTCCAAGTATTATGAAATCAGGATTTACGAAGCAAAGTGTATATTCTTTGATGTGGGAGACTTTGCTCTCGGGCGAAGAATTTAAGGTTGAACTCCTGAATAGAAAAAAGAATGGTGAGCTGTTCTGGGAATATTCAATAATCTCTCCAATAAAAAATGAGAAAGGGGAGATAACAAATTTCTTAGGAATAAAAAGAGATATTACTAAAGAAAAAAAATTAGAAGAAGAGTTAAAAGCTGCTCTTGATACTGCAGAAGAAGCCAACCAATTAAAATTAAATATCATTAATAATATCAGCCACGAGTATAGAACTCCGCTTGTAGGAATTTTTGGTTATACAAATATTTTACTTGAAGAAGTAGTTGAGCCTACGCATTCAGAGATGTTAAAAAAAGTTCTTCACTCTTCAAGAAGACTGATGAGAACATTAAACTCGTTAATCGATTATTCACATTTGGAAGCAGAAAATTTTCCACTCGCTCTTAAGAATTCAGACATATCAGAAGTCTTGTTGTTGCAGTCAACTGCATTCAAAGTTTTTACGTCCGAAAAACAGCTTGGTTTTAATTTTTCAAGTAGTGGAGAAAAATTAATCGTAAACATCGACGAAAATTATTTGATGAAAGCTGTTGAACATATTGTTGACAACGCTATTAAGTTTACGAATAAAGGGAAAGTAGAAATCTCTGTTTATAGCGATCCCAAAAATGCGATAATTGAAATTACTGATACAGGAATCGGAATATCAGAAGAGCACTTAAATAAAATATTTGCAGAATTTAGACAAGCAAGCGAAGGAACCTCTCGTAATTTTGAAGGAACTGGAATTGGGCTTTCTATTGC
The DNA here is from genome assembly GCA_013824085.1 of Chlorobiaceae bacterium. Taxonomy (GTDB): domain Bacteria; phylum Bacteroidota; class Ignavibacteria; order Ignavibacteriales; family Ignavibacteriaceae; genus PNNF01. The sequence continues at coordinate 2,958 of PNNF01000065.1, forward strand.
AAAAAAAATTGTTAACAAGCTTGGCGGTCACATCAATCTAAAAAGCGAATTGGGCAAAGGTTCGTCATTCATTCTTTCGTTCCCATTAGTCAATGGCGGGGAGCAAGTAGAGGAGAAAAAATTTTATAATCAAAAAAAACAAACAACCAACTCAAAACCTAAAATTCTGGTAGTCGAAGATAACTATATCAACTTTAGTGTTTGTAAATATTACTTAAAAGATTTTTCAGATGTTTATCATGCGCCAGATGCAGATGTTTGTCTGAGATTGCTAAATAGTGAAGAGATAGACTTAGTGCTGATGGATATCCATTTGGGACAAGGGAAAAAATCTGGAATAGATTTGCTAAAGGAGATGAAGAAAGAATTAAAATTATCTTTAATCCCGATTGTAGCAGTAACTGGATATGCTTTAATTGGTGATCGTCAGAATTTTCTTAAAATGGGATTTGATGAGTATATCGAAAAACCTTTCGACAAAGAAAAGTTTCTGAATATTATCAAAATTTTTGTCAAGCCAGAAGTAGGATATTAGTTAGCCTCAAGTTAAGGGCGTGGAGATCAAATTTTTAATTGCCATATTGGCAAATTTGCCAACCCATTTAATTTTTCAAAACAAAAAATGTGAAGTAAAAACTTAACCAATTAGTTGAAACTTCGATAATTAAAAATAAAAAAATCTGGAGAATAACGTGAATTACATTTATAAAATATTTTCTTTATTAATGACTGTTGTGATTTTTTCTGCAACTGAAGTAAACGCAAACCAAAAACAAACTGGAGGGGAAGAATATTTATTAGTTGCCGAGAAGATGGCTGCTCCTATCGGCGGGCTTGATGCAATTATGAAAAAAATCAATTATCCTAACGCTGCAAAGCAATTAAAAATTGAGGGACGCGTAATTGTATTGGTACTCATCGATGAAAAAGGTGGTGTTGACGATGTAAGAGTTGTTAGAGGTATTGGTGGCGGATGCGACGAAGAGGTTGTTCGAGTTGTAAGAGGACACAAATTTACACCTGCTGAAGATAAAGGTGTTCCTGTAAAATCAAAACTTTCTATGCCATTTCAATTCCGTCTAAACTAAATTGAAAAAATATCGATTAATTTCTATAGACAAAGATTGTTGATAGGAAATTAAGAGGCACTGTTTTTTTTCTTATTAATTCAGAAATTATAAAGTCTCGAGCCGAATAATTTCAGTGTAAAATGAAATATAATTGAATAGTTTTTTTAGCAGAAAAACAAACAGAGTTTTATTTAGAAATTAGCTTGCTTATGATTTTTAAAAACTAAACTTTTTAACAAAATCTTCGATAGTTCATATAACTATAAAACCTTGGAGATACTTATGGGTTATTTATTAAAAATGTTTGGCTTACTAATAGCCACATTCATATTTTTTTCACCTCAAGTGTACAGTAAAATTACGCTTCAAGAAGATCAGTATGTTGTGGTTGCTGAAAAAATGGCTGCGCCAGTTGGTGGAATTGACGCAATAAAGAAAAAAATTGAATATCCCCCAGCAGCAAAACAATTAAAAATTCAAGGACGTGTAATTGTTTTGGTACTAATCAATGAAAAAGGTGGAGTAGATGATGTAAAGGTTGTTAGAGGTATTGGCGGCGGATGTGACGAAGAAGTTGTTGAAGCAGTTAAAAATCATAAATTTACTCCGGCCGAAAATGAAGGTGTTCCTGTTAAATCAAAACTTTCTTTGGCATTTCAATTTAAGTTTGAATAACTAGAAGGATCAACAATGAAATTTCGAATCAAGTTGAAGTTGATTCACAAAATTCAGCTTAGTGTCTTTTTTATTGCTGCAATTTCAACATTAATTACGCTTGCTGCATTTTGGGGATTCAAAGAGATTGAAAAAAAAGAAAAAGCACTGATTAATGATTTTATAGAACCGCAGAAACGGATGCAAGAGCTCTACGGTAATTTTAAAGAAATTCAATTCACTCTTCTCAAATTTTCAATTCCTGATTTTGCTTCAAGTGCTGCTGAAAACATGAAGTTTATCAATTATCAGAAATCTGAAATCGATTCATTATTTGCTTATCTGACTTTTAAAGAATTTGATTTAAGTTCTGAGGAAAAAATTGCTGGTGCTAAAAAGAGTTGGGACGAATATCGGAATGTTGTTATAGACGCTGTAGTTAGTGCAGGAATTATGCAAGATTACGAAACTGCAACATATATCAGCTCAACATCAGGTGAAGAAATTTCAAAGAGTTTAGATGAAAAATTTGCAATTGTAAATGATAACCTCGAAAAAAACGTTAATGAATTAAGTGCATCAATAATTAGTTCTACAAGTCGCACAATTGCTTTAATAATTATTGGAATGTTTTTGGGTGCAATTGCTTTTGGGATAAGTTGTTTTTATGTCGTACCCAAAATTGTAAAACCGTTAAAACTTTTTATGAATGCGTTGAAGTCTTATGCTATTGGTAAATATGATGTCGAATTAAATTTGAATTATCAAGATGAATTTGGTGAGATGCAAAAAATGCTCATCGGTTTACGCGATGCACAATTAGAAAAAATAAAAGTAGCTGAAAAATTTTCAAATGGAATTTTCGAGAATGTTCAACCAGCATCTGAATATGATGAATTAGCTCATCACTTCAATCGAGTTGTTGAGACTTTCAAATCAGTAATATCAGAAATGACTACTTTAACAGATGCTGCTTCTGAGGGTCATCTTACCGTTCGAGGCAATGCTGGAGCGTTTAATAATGATTTTAAGAAAATTATTCTCGGCGTAAATAATACTTTAGATGGAATTGTTATTCCGCTTCAAGAGTGTTCCAAGGTTCTTGAAATTATGTCTGAAGGAGATTTAACAGCGAAAGTAGATGGTAGATTTAAAGGAGATTTGAAGGAGATTGCAGACAGCATTAATAAATTAAACGATTCGCTAAAAGATATTATTGGGCAAGTGAATATAGGAGTAAAGTCAACTGTTTCATCTGCAGAACAAATTTCCTCATCAACAGAAGAGATGGCTGCGGGAGCAATGGAGCAAGTAACTCAAGCTGAAGAAATTGCGAGTTCAGTAGAACAGATGACAAAAACAATTTTAGAAAATACAAAAAATGCTTCTTACGCAGCTCAAACCGCAAAAATGGCGGGAGACAAAGCAAAAGAAGGTGGACTTGTTGTAGAAGCCACAATTCAGGGTATGGGGAAGATTGCAGATGTAGTTTCTGATTCTGCACAAACCGTTTTTGCTCTTGGAGAGAGTAGCGACAAAATTGGAGAAATCGTTCTTGTGATTGACGGAATTGCTGACCAAACGAACTTGTTGGCACTCAACGCTGCAATTGAAGCGGCTCGTGCTGGTGAACAAGGAAGAGGCTTTGCAGTTGTGGCAGACGAAGTTAGGAAATTAGCCGAAAGAACCACCAAAGCTACAAAAGAAATTGCTACAATGATTAAGCAGATTCAAAAAGATACTTCCTCCGCAGTTGACTCAATGAAAAAAGGAACCGATGAAGTTGAAAAGGGAAAAATGTTAGCCGTAAAAGCTGGTGGAGTTTTGCAGGAAATTATTGCAGGCGCTAACCAAGTATCAGACACTGCAACTCAGGTAGCAGCAGCAAGTGAGCAACAAGCTTCTGCAGCAGAACAAATTAGCAAAAATCTTGAATCTATTTCTACTGTTACTAAAGAATCCTCTTCTGGGATAAATCAAATTGCTAATACGGCTGATGAGTTAAATAGTATGACAACGAATTTAGCTCAGTTAGTTGGAAAATTTAAATTGTCTGATGATTTAAGTCATCTTGCTATTCGTTCAAATGGTAAACTTGTTAATGACAATAATTATTAATATTTCTTTTGAGGTAAAAAAAAATGAGTCAACAAAATGTAGAAAACTCAGTAAACGAATTACTACAAATAGTAAGCTTTAATATTGGCGAGGAAGAATTTGGTGTCGATATTCTGAAAGTTCAAGAAATCAACAGAATGATTAACATAACTCAAGTTCCAAATTCACCCGACTATATTAGTGGCGTTATTAATTTGCGCGGAAGAATTATCCCGATTATTGATTTACGAAAAAGATTAGGGATGCAAAGCAAGCAGCACGACAAAGATACAAGAATAATTGTTGTTGAGCTTGAAGGAAAGACAATCGGATTTATCGTTGATTCAGTGAGGGAAGTTTTAAGGATTCCAAAAAATATTACCGAGCCGCCTCCATCAATTGTTAATGGCATCGATTCAGACTACATAACTGCGGTTGGGAAATTGGAAGATAGATTGTTGATTCTTCTTGATTTGGAAAGATTAGTGAGTAATAAAGAACTCGAAACCGTCTAATATATTTTTTTTAGATTCTTAACTATTTAGATATAGGGCATTAATTCATTTAACAGGTTGATTTTTCAGAAGAAAAAACCAATTGGTTAATATTCCTCAGCTAATTTTCTTTTGGTTCGATAATTCTAAAGAATTAATACTTCCTAATACGGCACTAAAATTGATATTAATTAAAGAAAACTAATAAATTTATGATAGATAAAATACAATTTGAAAATTATTCTCCCGAAGAGAAATTAGATTTTTTAGAAAGTTTTCACGGAAAAGAAATTAATGATGATGAAGTTAAATTTATTGCATCATTATTAATGCATGATGATTTAGCAGTTAGAAATAAATCTGCTGTAATGCTTTCATCGTCAGACAACCCGTTAACACCCTCAATATTATCAATGCTTATTTCATCCAAAGAAATTTATGTAAGAAATTTGAGTGGAGAAATATTGGTTAATTTGGGAGAGAAAGCAACCAGAGCTTTGGTAAACCATCTTCCTAGTTCAAATGCAGATGACCAGAAATTTATTATCGATTTGTTAGGTTTGATAAAAGATACTTCTGCAACAGAAGCGATATTAAAAGTTTTACACAAATCAGAGAATGAAAATGTAATTTTGGCTTGCTTCGAAACACTCGGAAATTTTGCAAGCGATGATTATGTAGATGTGCTCATTGAGTTTTATGATAAGAATGAAGTTTATAAAGCGGGTATTATTGATGCTCTTTTAAAAATTGGTTCACCAAAAGTTTTAGATTTTATTCAAACCAGATATTCCGATGAAGATGAGTTAACGAAGTTTTTAATGCTTGAGTGTCTTGGAGTAATTGGAGATGAAAAAACTTTTTTCTTTTTACTCTCAGAAGTAACCCAATTAAAAGAACCCCTAATTTGGCCTGCAATTAGTTCCCTAAGAAAATTAAAAGATAAGTTAGGTTATGATATTCCTTTCGACGAGAAGATGAAAAATGCAGTTATGAAGACGTTGAATCACGGCGGAAGCGAATATAAAAAAGACGCTGCAAGATTGATTTTTGCGTTTGATGATCGTGATGTGATTATAGCCTCTCTCAATGTTTTGGGTGAAGATGCGGAACTTGACGAAGAGTTGAAAGGAAAATTATTTGAGCATTCGACTTTAATCTTTACAAAAATTCCAGAGCTAATTAGCAAGAATCCTAAAAATCTAAAGAGTTTGGTTTATTTAACTCGAGAATTATTTGTGAATGATCCTTCCTTACCAAGTTTTTTATCGAATATCGAAATTCGGAATATTTGCAATGCCTTCTCAAATTGCTTAGATAACAGTGACGAAGAGATCAGAAGAGTTGCTATGGAAATGCTTTTTGTCTTGAGTAGAGAAACAGCTTTGCTCTACATCGATAAAATGATGTACGATGATAGTTTTTGGAATCGGTTACGGCTTGTAGAAATTTTAGGAAGCTATATTGATGAAGAATCTGCAGCTCTTTTACAAAAATTAGCAGACGACCCCGATGAAATGGTAAGAGAAAAGGTGACCGAAATATTGGAAACAAATAATTAATAAACCGGAGACAAGTCCAGAATGAATTTTACTTTAGGAACAACAGTTTTACCGTTGGCCCCCAATATATTAAAATCATCTACACAAGCCATTGAGATGAAAAGTGAAGAATTCTCTTCTTGGAGGCAATTTATTTATGACAAAACTGGGATTTACTTTCAGGACAATAAAAAATATCTCCTCGAAAGTCGTTTACTAAAAAGAATAAATTTTTTAAATCTTAGTACCTATGACGAATATCTTAAGTATGTAAAATATAATTCTAACGGAAGAAAAGAAGAAACTTTTTTATATGAAGTAATTACAATTAATGAGACATTTTTTTTCAGAAACCAGCCACAATTAGATGTACTAGTAACTAATATTTTTCCAGAAGTTATTTCAATAAAAGAAAAGCTGGGTAAAAACAAGATAAGAATTTGGAGCGCCGCATCATCTTCAGGTGAAGAAGCATATTCAATTGCAATGGTTATTAACGATCTAGTAAAACCGAAATATCCCAATATTGAATTTGAAATTGTTGGAACTGACATTAGTCAAAAAGTAATCGACACAGCCAAAAAAGGAATTTATAAAGAGTATTCTGTTCGTAACATGCCTTCTTACTATTTCAAAAAATATTTTCAGCAAACCAGTGAAGGATTTGTTATTAATCAAGCTTTAAAAAAGAATGTATCATTTAGATTATTAAATTTGAATGATGAAAATGAGATGAAACAGATGAGTAACTTCGATGTAATATTTTGTGCTAATGTATTGATTTATTTTGACACAAACTCAAAAGTTAAAGTTGTTAATAGCCTTTACAACGCTTTGAATAAAAGCGGCGTTTTGTTTATCGGTTATTCAGAAACTTTGCAAAATATTACAAAGTCATTCAAAGTGTTAAGTTTTCCTAAAACAGTATCATATAAAAAAGAGTAGGCGGAATGAAAAGAGTAATTTTAATAGCTGACGATTCGCAAGCTATAAGAAAATTTTTAACAACTTCTCTAACCATTAATGGATTCGATATAGTAGCAGCCACAGATGGTTTAGATGCACTCGAAAAAATGTCATCAAGTAAGATAGATCTTGTTATTACCGATTTAAATATGCCCAACATAGATGGATTTGAGCTGATAAGATCAATAAGAAAAAATCATGATTACGATGATCTCCCAATAATAATTCTTTCTTCACTTTCAAATATGGAAGATATAAAAATGGGAATGAGTGTTGGTGCAAACTCTTACTTGGTAAAACCATTTGACCAGAAAAGAATTCAATACGAAGTATCAAAATATTTAAATTAACATAGGTGCAAAATGTCGATAAAATTTTTAGTTTGTGATGACTCAGTTACAATGAGACGAATAGTTCTTAACTCATTAAAAAATATTGGTTATGAGAGTTTTGTTGAAGCTCAAGATGGAAAAGAAGCTTTAGCGAAGCTTGCTGCAGACCCATCAATAAATTTTCTGATTACTGATTGGAATATGCCTGTCATGTCTGGATTGGAACTAACACGTGCAATTAGAGCTGACGAAAATTTATCGAAGATTCCAATTCTTATGGTAACTACAAGAGGCGTCAAAGAAGATATTATTGAAGCACTACAAGCCAAAGTTAATAACTATGTGGTTAAACCATTTAACCCACAAACATTAAAAGAGAAGATCGATCAAATTCTTGGAATAAAATAAGGTTTTAAAAATGAGCGAGCAAAAAAAAATGTCACAAATATTTGAAAAATTAGAAGACCTAAAAACTCTTTTTATCTATGGACAAAAAGTAGTTCCAATACTTCAGAGTCTGATTGACTTTATGCAAGATACAGTTCCACTTTTGG
>PNNF01000066.1 GCA_013824085.1 Chlorobiaceae bacterium
CCACCAACAATGAAGAGAGCGATAATTATCAAAAAAATTTTTATGTTGACAGACGCAGGACCACCTGACATTTTCGGCATTTAAGACTCCAAAAGATTTCAAAAATAAATTGACGAATAAAAGATTTAAATGAAATACTCTTTTTAGTCAACAAAAAAAGTTTGGTCTCTCCTCGGTCCAACTGAAATTATTTTTACTTTGAATCCCGATTTTTCAGAAATAAAGTTTAAATAATCAACTGTATTTTTTGGTAACTCAGAATATGATTTACATTTTGTAATGTCTTGATTCCAACCTGGGAGAGTTTCATAAATTGGAATAACACTCTTAATATTTTCAATTGTAGAAGGGAAGTGATTAATTTTTTCTCCGTTCAAAAGATAAGCAGTACAAACATTTATCTCCTCAAATGAGTCAAGCACATCGAGTTTTGTAATTGCTACTGAATCAATTCCATTGACAGTAACAGAATGTTTAACGAGAGTTGCGTCATACCAGCCGCATCTGCGCGCCCTTCCAGTTGTAGCTCCGAACTCATTTCCAATGCTTCGTAATTTTTCACCGGTCTCATTGATTAATTCAGTTGGAAATGGACCTTCTCCAACTCGAGTAGTGTAAGCTTTTACAATTCCAATAACGTCTGTAATTTTTGTTGGTGGAATTCCGCTGCCAGTGCAAGCGCCGCCACTTGTTGGATTTGAAGAAGTTACAAAGGGATAAGTTCCAAAATCAATATCAAGGAATGCTCCTTGCGCTCCTTCAAGTAAAACAGATTTACCAGCAGTAATCGAGTCACTTAAAAATGAAATCACATCTTTTCTGTAACTCTTTAATAATTCCTGATACTGTAAATATTGAGTGATAATCTCTTCAGCGTTTATTCCGGGATGATCATAAATATTTTTAAGAATTACATTTTTCTCTTTTACGTTTTCTTTAATTTTAGCTATTAAAGTTTCAGTCTCAAAGAGATCACAAAATCTAATTCCTTTGCGAGAATATTTATCAACGTAACAAGGACCAATTCCTCTTCCAGTAGTTCCAATTTTTTTTTCTTTCTCTTGAATTGAGTCGAAAATTTTATGATAAGGCATAATTAAATGAGTCTGGTCGCTGATAAAGAAACGACCTTCAACATTGATATTATTTTTTGCAAGCACATCAATCTCTTTTAACAACGCTTCAGGATCGAGGACAACGCCATTGCCAACAATACAAATTACATCGTCGCGTAAAATACCACTTGGAATTAAGTGAAGCACATATTTTTGATCACCAACTTCGACGGTATGACCAGCATTTGCGCCGCCTTGGTAACGCACAACTATTTGATAATCCTCACTGAGGATATCAACAATTTTTCCTTTGCCTTCATCTCCCCATTGACTTCCAACGAGCACAGTAACACTCATAAGCTCTCCAAAATTAATAGACAAAATAAAACTCCGTGTTTAGCGGAGTTTTAAGTTTTATTTTTTATTTAATAATTTATTTTGAAAAAGATTTGATAGCGTCTTCAACAGTTTCGTAGTGTTCAAAAATTGTGATAAGTTTTGTGATCACTAATAAACTCTGAATTTTATCAGTAACTCGCGCAAGCTTTAAGCTGCCCTCACCTTTTTTGACAGTCGTCAAACCACTGATCATCATTCCTAAGCCAGAGCTGTTCATGAAAGCGACTTCGCCTAAATCTAGCACAAGATTTTTTTTACCATCGGCTAATAGTTTGCGGAGAGTTTCGCCAAATTCTGTTGCTTCAGCTCCGCCCATAAGATTGCCTTTTAACCCAAGTACTACAGCACCATACTGTTCTTCAACTTTTAATTTCATCTCTTTTCCTTAAATATTTATTGGAATTAATTACTTATTTGTTTTAATATCACAAATTTAACTTTTTTGTCAAAAATACAATAAACTTTTTATTAGATATTTTAGTTGTAGTTGAAATAATTTTACTTGTTAAAGTGTAATCTTAATAAATGGTGATTCGGCAAAGTCATTTCATAAAAAAAATCTCATAAATTTATTAATGATCGGAGTCTTCAGAAAATAAATGAATAAATAAAGATTCTTTATCTTGGCAATGAAAAATCAACTTTGAAATTATTGAAGCGATTATTAATTGTGAATAAAGATATTTTATCACTGAAAATAACCGCACATAAAAGAAATTGATAAATTTTTTCAGACAGCTATTAATTTCAAATGAGTAATACTTTTTTTCTTGTTTGATTTTAATTTTAATAACTTAAAAAATCAATTTATAAATGTTTGAACTTTCGAATGATATTATCAACAGAATTAGAATTCAATTCTTAGTTTTAGGTTTAGTTGGAATTCTCTTTCTCTTTTTGACGTTTGGATTTGATCCAGATTTTTTTCCTAAATTATTAATTGAACTTTTTGTAACATTAACTCTCTTCTTCATAATTGCAAATCTCTCGATAATATTAGACATAAAGAAAAAAGCTCCACTAAGTTTAATAAATAATTTTGTAATCTTGCTCGGTATTTGGTTGGCATTCGCATTTACATTAAATCCAATGCTCGAGTTAGTCAATGTTAATCTGAGCAAACCTGAATCATGGATAGAGTATTCGATAATTTATTTTCTTAATTTCATTTCATTAATAAGTAGTGCATACATTTTTATTATTTTGAAAAATTTATTTTTTCAAGGAAAAAGAAAAAATGGAAAAAAATATTTTAATGCATTCGTACTATTTTTACTCTTAGCTGCATTAGCTTCAATACTTGACCAATATGAAAATCTTAGTTTTGTGAAGATGGTATTTACTGCGAATGCTATTTTACTGATGATATACAGTTCAGCAAATATTTCTTGGATAGCATTTCTTACAAAAGCGCAGAAGAAAAATTTATTGTTACTTTCAGTAGCAGTGATTGTTTTTATTAGTCTTAATCTTGGTGCTTTTTTATACTCCGATAATTATTCAGAAATTCTAAACAACTTTTCTTCATCATCACAATACTTTGCAATTCTTATTAACATCTACGCAATAATTTATTTCACATTTTTATTAGTCACAACTCTTTTTCATCTACCAACTGCAGAGGCGATAGATAGGAAGACGATAGAAATATCTTCACTTCAGTATTTTAGTAAATTAATAAATCAAGTGCTCAACTTCAATGAATTAGCAGAGACAACCACCGAGTTAGCTTTGAAGATAAGCAATTCAAATTCTGCTTGGATAATAATGATTGAAGGCGATAAGAAGAATTTTTTTGCACCACAAAATATTACTCTCACAAATGCAAATAAGATAAGTGATTTTGTTTTTTCGATTAAGCCAGAAGAAACAATAAAAGAAATATTTTTGACGGAGTTAAGTAATTCAACTAATCAAAAACAAGCTACTGAGAATTTTCAATCAGTTGCAGTTGCCCCATTTAAGATGCATAATAAAATTGTTGGATTTTTATTTGTTGCAAGAAATCATGATTTACCTTTTGATGAGGAAGACAAAAATTCTATTCAGACTTTTAGTGATTATGCCACAATCTCATTTGAAAACTCAAAACTTTTATCAGAGAAAATTGAGATAGAAAGATTAGAAAGAGAATTAGCTGTCGCAAGAGAGATGCAGAAAAAAATTCTCCCGAACAAGTTACCGCAAAATAATAACTTTGAAGTCTCTGCGGTTTTTATTCCGGCATATGAAGTTGGTGGAGATTATTATGATTTTTTTGAGCTAAGTAAAAATAGATTGGCTTTTGTTATTGCTGATGCATCAGGCAAAGGAATTTCTGCTGCATTTATTATGGCAGAGTTGCGAGGAATTTTTCAATCTTTAGTTGCATATTTTGAGAGTCCAAAAGAGATTTTAATGAAGACAAATCTCTTACTGCAAAGATCTCTTGAAAGAAAAAATTTTGTAACTGCTATTTTTGGTATAATTGATTTTAATAATAATACTGTCTTGATTACGCGTGCTGGACATACTCAAGCATTGCTTATCAATAACGATGAAATTCATGAACTAAAACCAAAAGGAATTGGCTTGGGACTAAATTTTACTTCATTGTTCGATGATAGTATTGAGGAAATAAAATTGAAAATGAATGATGAAAATATTTTGGTCTTATTCACTGACGGAGTTACAGAAGCAAAAAATAAAGTTAACGAAGAGTATGGAATCGAAAGTCTAAAAAAAATAATTTATGAGAATCGAAATGAAGAGGTAGATTTTATTAATCAAAAAATTGTTGAAAGTATTTCGGAATTTTCGAAAGACAGTTGTCAACATGATGATATAACTTTATTGGTAATTAAATTTAAAAAAATTAACGGAGTAAATTAGATGTCAGAATTTAGTGCAAATGCAAGTGAGCGTTTGGACGTTCAAGTAATAAACCTGAATGGTTATTTAGATGCACACACAGCACCTCAACTAGAGAGCACATTTTCGGAGTTGATAGGAAGCAATAAATATAAAATTGTTGTGAATTTTCAGGAGTTGAAATACATAAGCAGTGCTGGGCTGGGTGTCTTTATGGCGTTCATAGAGAAGATACGCGATAACAAAGGGGACATTAAGCTCGTTGAAATGAAGCCAAATGTTTTTAATATTTTTGATCTTTTAGGTTTTCCATTGCTTTATGAAATATATGAGAAAGAAAGTGATGCAATAAATAGATTTCAAAATCCAAAAGAGTAAACGTGCAATCATCAAGCGAAAATATTTTTGAACTTAAAGTAAAAAGTTCTACTCATTACTTAGGTGAAATAAGAGAGTTCATCCAAGCAGCTGCTCTTGAAAACAATATTCCCGAAAAAATAATTGCGGATGTAATTTTGTCAGTTGATGAAGCTTGCACAAATATTATAAAGCACGCTTACCACTCAAATCCTCAAAATGATTTTATTATAAAATTATTTTTCTCTAAAAATGAAATTAAAATTGTTTTAGTTGATTATGGAGATAGTTTCAATCTAAACGCAATTGAATCTCCAAATATGGAAATCTATTTTAAGCAAAAAAGAGTAGGTGGATTAGGACTATATTTGATAAGGTCTTTGATGGATGAAGTAAAATATAAATCTATTAAAGGTGAGTATAATGAATTAATTCTAGCAAAGAAATTGAATTGAATTTTATGGATAATACAGAATTTTCAAAACTTAAAAGAAATTTAACTGCACTTGTAGAGTTCTCAAGTGTTGTAAACTCAAGCTTGGACTTAACCTTCACACTAAATAATTTATTGTTTAGCACGATGGGAAAATTTCTAACTCCTAAAGGAATGATTATCCTCAAGCCAAAAGATAAGTATGAAATAATTTCAATGAAGGGACTTGATGCAAATCTGACAAAAGATTTTCCAAACATTACTGAAGAAAATGAATTAGATACAAACACCCATTTGCATGAATTTTTATCAAGAAATAATCTTACTCTAAAAGAAAAAATATTTTCATCGAGTCGTTGTCTTGGAATAATTGCACTTGGTGAAAAAATAAATAAAAATTCTTATTCAGAAGATGAAGTCCAATTCTTAAAAACTATTTTGAACATAGCAGCAACAGCCATTGAAAACTCTTTATTTATAGATGAACTAAAAAAAGTTAATCGAGATTTAGATTCAAGAATTAATCGTCTAAACTCTCTGTTTGAGCTAGGCAAAGAGTTCGGACTTTTGACTGAAGAGGGAAGAATCAGTAAGCTCTTAATTTATTCTTTGTTGGGACAATTCTTAGTCTCTTCTTATGCAGTCATTATTGTTGAAGGAGAAAAACTTCGAGTAATTGAATCGACGGTTTCTAAAAATAAATTGCTTGATTCATTAAAGCAATACGATTTATCAAATTTATCAACACACTTAAATAAAATTGAGATAGAAAAAAATTATGAAAAAATTTCCAATTTCAATTTTGAGCTAATTGTTCCTATGCAATTGCGTGGCGTTACTAAAGGGCTGCTCTTACTTGGGAGTAGAATAAATAAACTTTCTTACACTAGGCCAGATATTGAGTTTATTAATTCTGTTGGAAGTCTTGCGATTATTTCATTGGAGAATAAAAGGTTATTTAAAGAGGCATTAGAAAAACAAAAGATGGAAGAAGAATTAGAACTTGCTAAAGAGATTCAAAAAAATCTTCTACCGAAATCGATGCCACAATTATCAGATTTTGAATTTGATGCTTCAACAATTTCATCAAGACAAATCGGTGGCGATTATTACGACTTAATAAAAATTGATGACGAGAATTACATTGGTGCTATTGCGGATGTAAGTGGTAAGGGCGTTCCTGCATCGTTGTTGATGGCTAATCTTCAAGCGTTCTTGAAATCAATTTCTCGATTGGACTTAAGTATTGAGCAAGCAACTGAATTAATTAATGATCTCGTCTCAGAAAATACTTCCGACGGTAGGTTTATTACTTTCTTTTGGTTTAAGTTAGATATTGAAAGTAAAATGTTTACGTATGTCAACGCTGGACATAATCCACCATTGCTAATCAGAGATAATAAAATTAGATATCTTGATAAAGGTGGAATTTTATTGGGAGTTATGAAAACAAAATTCCATTATGTGAGTGAAACTATTACACTCAAAAAAAATGATTTGATAGTCTTGTTTACTGATGGCGTAACAGAAGCCAAGAATAAAAATGATGAAGAATTTTCTGATGAAAAATTGGAAAAAATATTATTGTCACTCACGCACAACACTGCCACTGAAGTAATTAACGAAATAAAAAATAGTATTGAGGTTTTCACAAATGGTCAACCACAATCAGACGATATTACTTTGCTCGTTATGAAGGTATTTTAATGTTAAAGAAGTTAAAATATTTTTTTGAGATTTATCGGATTAATCTTATTAACATCATCTCATTATTTTTTGCAGTTATTGCTTTTGTAAGTTTGTATTTTGTGATTTTTGTAAATGCCTCCTCGAATGATGAGTGTTTGTGGGTCGATACAAAAATCAATAAAGATAGCGTCATTGTTGTGATTGATAAAGTAAAAATTAAAGGTGTTGCATATCAAGCAGGAATAAGAAATGGAGATATTCTAAAATCGATTAATGGAAAAAATTTCCCACATGCAATTGGAGCCCAGTTAATACTGAATGAAGTGCTCGGTGGAAATTTTGCAGAATATAAAATCCAAAGAGCAGACTCACTTTTCTTTACACAAGTAAAAATAAAAAAACTTATTAATCCAAATCAAATTGCTAGTTCATTAATGGCTATCTTTTTTTTCTTAGTTGGATTTTTAGTGTTAACAGCAAAACCGAAAGGAAAAATTCAGCAATATTTTTATTTGTCGGGAATGTTGCTTGTAATAACTCAATCGTTTAATCTGAGCTTGCCAAATTTAATTGCTAAAGAAATTGGGTATTTGCAAACTTTACATATGTCTTTAGTTTTTATTTCCGTCTTCTTTTTGCCAATTCTTCTTGTCTTACTTTTTTCAAATTTTCCAATTCCTTTTAAGTTCGCGAGTAAAAAATATTTTAAGACAAGTCTTATCATCTCCGCTTTAATATTGTTCATACTGATTTCAATTCCTGAACTCGGAAATCTTTTTAATAGAAGCAGAACTTTCATAAGCGTACTTTTTTTTATGATAGGACAAAGTAATATTTTATTCATGATCGCAATTATCATTTCGATTTTTCTATTGATAATTAATTACATCAGAAATAAAGATAAGATTGAACGCAAACCAATCTTCATCATATTAATTTTTTCTTTTATCACAATAGCTGCAGTGCTTTATGTAAATTTTGTCGCTCCTGTTATTGGAGATATTATTTTTAATACACCAGAGTATTACGCTCCAATTTTGTTAATCGTACTTCTTCCAATTTCTATTGGCTACTCAATATTAAAATATCAACTGATGGATGTTAGTATCGTTATTCGCAACACGATTATTTATGGTGCCGCTACGATTAGTCTTGCAATAATTTATTTACTTACAGTTTATGGAATTGGGCAATCAGTTGGTGCAATCTTTGGTGCGGATTATCAAAATATAGTTTCAGCGTTAGTGTTTATTTTATTTGCGTTAATACTTCAATCGACAAAAGATAAATTTCAGACATTGATAACAAAACGATTTTATCCCGAAGAATTTGCTTATCAAACATTGTTGGTAAAGTTGAGTAAGGAAGTTACGTCCTTAACATCTTTTGATTTACGAAGAGTGATCCATTCAATAGAATCAACATTTGTCGAAGACTTAAAAATAAAAAAATTTGGAATGTTATTAAGAAATAAAAACGATAAGCTTGACTTAGTATCGATGAAAAATATTTATTTCCATCAGAGTGAATTTGATTTGGGAGCGAGTCTATTAAATTATTTCAATGAACAGACTCTAACAAATAAAAAATTAGTAATTGAGCAGTCAGATTTTTCTAAAGTATTGCCTGATATCGAAGAACAGCTAATCGAGAATGAAATTTTTTCAATTGTTCCGTTGATGGTAAAACAAAAATTAATTGGAATGTTTTTGTTGGGATTAAAACACTCTGGTTCAGTTTTTTCAGAAAAAGATTTAGAATTACTTAACGCTGTTGCTCATCAAACTGCAATCGCAATCGAGAATGCACGTTTGTATGAAGCTGAATCTGAAAAATTAATTTTCGAAAAAGAATTGGAAGTTGCAAGAAAGATTCAGCAAAATTTATTGCCTAATAAATTACCACAAATAAATGGTGTCGATATTTATGGCAGAATGATTCCCGCTAAACAAGTTGGTGGAGATTATTTTGACGTTATTAAAATTGATGAGTCAAAATATTTTTGCGTTGTTGGTGATGTTTCAGGTAAAGGAATTTCTGCTTCGCTATATATGACTAAGCTACAAACGTTGCTACGGATGTATGTTTTAACAAATCAAAATCCAAAAGAAATTCTTTCTGAAATAAATTCAAAATTGTTTGAGTCGATGGAGAGACATTGGTTTGTTACTTTGAGTCTTTGTTATTTTGAT
The DNA here is from genome assembly GCA_013824085.1 of Chlorobiaceae bacterium. Lineage (GTDB taxonomy): Bacteria > Bacteroidota > Ignavibacteria > Ignavibacteriales > Ignavibacteriaceae > PNNF01. The sequence goes on from PNNF01000066.1 coordinate 8,976, forward strand.
TTTGCAACTGGCGAGCTGCATTTTTGTAGAGCCGGACATATGCCTTTAATCATAGTTGAAGAGGGAGCTTCGCAAAAATTAAAACCTGCTGGTATCGGTTTGGGCTTGGAAAATAAAGGCTTATTTAGGAATGTGCTTGAGATTAAAAAAATAAAATTAAAATCGGGACAGTTAATATTTTTATATTCAGACGGAATTGTTGAAGAGCAGAACTACAAAAATGATTTTTATGGAGATGAAAATCTTGAGAATATTTTGTTAGCAAACAAGGAAAAATCGTCCGAAGAAATATTTTCAGTTTTGAATGAAGATCTCGAAAATTTCAGGAAGGGAAGTGAACAACGAGATGATATTACAGCGGTAGTGATAAAGATTTTGTAGTTATAGAAGTCATCTCTAACTATTATCAAAAAAACCCTGATACTTTTTTGGAAACAGTTGCAGTTTCTTAATCGACCTAAAGTTGTAATTCTTGTTAATAAATTGAACAGGTTTTTTTCTGTAGAAATGATAAATCTAAAGTTCTATTTTATTATTCGTACAAAACAGCTGCTAGTATCGTTATTTATTTTTGCACCTTTAAACTCTTGCCAATTGTTTTTGAAGTAAGTACTATCAAAGGCTCTTTCTAATCCTCTCCAATCAATAAAGACATCTATTTTTCTTTTATCGACAAACTCGTGCAATTTATCTTTTTTTAAATATCGTAATACTTCTGGATCCAATTTCCCATCGAGGTTAAAGACGTTACTATTAAAATATCCTATCGTTCCACTTTGCAAACCTCCTATACGAGTCGTATCGCTAAAATTATCTTTGATAAATCGAGCCGATATCGCATGTGAATTCGCAACTTCTCCTTCCATAAAAACAAAGAAAAATTGCACTGAGAAAAATATAAAACTGATTGCTAGATAAGTTCTGAGTAAGTTTTTATTGC
>PNNF01000067.1 GCA_013824085.1 Chlorobiaceae bacterium
TTCCCACAAAGATCACAATTTGATAGCGTTGACATTAAAGAATGTAATCAAGGAAGAATTAAGTTTGCTAATAAAAATTAAACCCAATACACTAATTAAAAATCGTGTTAAAAAATTTAGTGAGTTGGGTGTTTATGAAGAATAAATTTTAACGATGCGAGTTGATTTTTTTTTGAATGAGGTTCTTCATTAATAAAGTTTAATCGGTGAAATCGATAGTTAATATAAAAATGCAACTTACTAAAAATTAGATTTTTTTATTTGAAGTTTACAGTGACTCATGGTGCGAAGCCTGGGAACTCAATCTGCATGCTGTGATTAACAATCCGTATAGTTTCTGGAGCGTTATTCCTTAACGAAAGTACTTCCGAAACAGGCTTAATTCTTTACTTAAATTTAGTAACATTTCGGTAAATTATTTTGTTAGAGGAAATTGTAAAAAGACAAACCAACGACAGAATGTTAAAGTAATTTTTGCTCCAAAAAAAAAGAAAAGATAAGATGGAAATAGCCACATCACATTTGTTTGGTTGCCCCAACGCACAAGCGACCGCTTTGCAGCCAAAAGAGTCAGCATTTTTTACATCACACTATGAAATTGAAAACTTTTATACGACTTTTTTTCCGAAAGCCGTTAGCGGGCAATTTAGCTTTACATAAAAAAAAAGAAAATATGAGCGTAAGAGAAGCATATAATATTTGGTCAAGCCAATATGATGCAAACATAAACAAGACAAGAGACCTCGAAAGTATTTCATTTAGAGAAACTCTTGAAAAAATACGGATTGATTCTTGTCTTGAAGTAGGTTGTGGAACAGGAAAAATACTGAATGGTTAATTACAAGAGCAAACGAAATTCTTGCGATTGATATTTCGGAAGAGATGTTAAACAAAGCCAAACAGAAAATTGATTCCGATAAAGTAACATTTATACTAGCCGACATAAATGAAGAATGGACTTTTACTTCAAAGAAATATGATTTAGTTGGATTTAGTCTCGTGCTAGAACACATTAAGAATCTTGATTATATTTTTAGTCAGATAAATAAAAATCTTAAAGCAGGAGGACATCTGTATATCGGAGAACTTCATCCATTCAAGCAATATTCTGGGACAAAAGCTAGATTTGAAACAGTAGATGGATTACAAATTGTTCCTTGTTTTAAACATAATATATCAGACTTCACAAGTCTGGGAGAAAAATACGGACTTGAACTTATTAAGCTGAATGAATATTTTGATGAAGACGACAGAACAACAATACCAAGAATTTTAACAATTCTATTTAGAAAAATAAATAGTCAATAAATCTCAATTGACAAGCATTAAAATGAATTGTAAATTCATTACTAGGTTTCGCTGACAATATTATGTGGCGGAAAATTTTTTGCTGAGGTTTTAAAATTTATTACGACTGTCAGTTTGCATAAGATACGTTTAATATAAAAAATTAAAAAAGCTTACATATATGATTAATCAAAACAAAAGACTTTTCGGAATTATTCTTGCAGTCCCAATTCTATTACTCATACCACTAATAGTAATGTTATTTTCTGACGAAGTGAAATGGACTTTGTCCGACTTTATTATTGCTGGTATTTTGCTACTCAGTGCAGGACTTACATTTGAATTCATTCTGAGAAAAATAAAAATAACCAAACTTAGAATTGCTTTTTGTGTTGTTCTATTTTTTGTATTTGTTCTTGTATGGGGAGAACTTGCAGTTGGAATTTTCGGTACGCCATTCGGTGGAAGTTAGATAAATATTTTTGGATAAATAAATTTCTTCAATCACTGAGGTTCTTCGTACGATAAATCTTGCTTTAGAATTACATTGTATCATAAATTGGTGGCTGAGTGATTTGTGCAGCAAATCGTATTGAAGCCACAGTTCGGTAAAAACTGAATTAGATTTAATTCATTCTCTTCCACGACTTGAAACTCAGAGCAATTTACAAAAGCTATTAATTTGCAACTCTCTCTTTATTTTTACAGATTTTTTGTTAATTCTTTTCTCAATTAAAGTATTAAAACGCTATTAGTTATATTTGCCAAGAATTAAATTCAATCTTATTTATTTTTTTTGAAAATTACAGACTAAAAAATTTATGCTCAAACACCAAACTGAAATTCGTGTTAGATATGCCGACACTGACCAAATGCAAATTGTCTATAACGGAAAATATTTTGAATATTTTGAAGTAGGAAGAACTGATTTACTACGTAACCTTGGACTTACTTATAAATCATTTGAGGAGATGGGTTTTCAACTTCCACTTATTGAAGCGGGAATAAAATTTATTCAACCCGCAGTTTATGATGACCTGCTTTTGGTGGAAGCAACTCAGAAAGAAATTCCAAACTTAAAATTAAAAATCGATTATAAAATATTTCGTAAATCGGATAGCAAACTTTTAACTGAAGGATTTACTGAGCATGTTTTTTTTAACAGAGAGACAAAAAAAGTAATCAGACCACCAAAAATTTATTTAGAAAAAATTCAATCTTATTTTACAAAATGATAATCAAAGAAATTGACCAATTAATTGAAATAGCTTTACGAGAAGACATCGGCGATTCAGATATCACAACCGAAGCAACTATTTCAGAAAACCAAATTGCTGAAGGATTTTTTTACGTAAAGCAAAATGGAGTAATTGCGGGAATGTCAGTCGCCAAACGTGTTTTTGAAATTTTCGATCCAACATTGGAATTTGAAAATATTTTTAGTGATGGAGATAAAGTCGATTCAAATACTTTAGTTGCAACTGTAACTGGCAAAGCAAAATCAATTTTAACTTGCGAACGAACAGCATTAAATTTTATGCAACGAATGAGTGGAATTGCTACTACAATAAAAAAATATGTTGATGCAGTCAGTCATACAAAAACAAAAATTATTGACACTCGCAAAACTCTTCCCGGATTTAGGTTACTCGATAAAATGGCTGTCAAACTTGGCGGCGGAGCTAATCATCGATTCGGTTTGTTCGATCAATTTTTAATTAAGGACAATCATTTACAGGCGAGTGACTCAGTTGCGAATGCAATTAAATTATGTGAAATGTATAAATCAAAATTGAATAAAGAAATTAAAATCGAAATTGAAGTTGAAAATTTTATCCAATTGGAAGAAGCATTAAAATGTAATGCTGATATAATTATGCTCGATAATTTTTCTGTTGAGGATACTCGTAAAGCAGTAGCATTAATAAATGGAAAATGTTTGATTGAATCTTCAGGTGGAATTACTTTTGAGACGGTAAAAAATTACGCTGAAACAGGTGTCGATTTTATTTCTGTCGGAGCTTTAACCCACAGCGTAATTGCACTTGATATTTCATTAGAAATAAAATTGTTGAAATGATTTTTCATGTTTGAAAAAATAAAACAACTTACAAAAGATACTGCCATTTATGGTATCAGTACGATGTTGGGGCGATTTCTAAATTTTCTTTTAGTTCCACTTTACACAAATATTTTTCTTCCCGCAGAGTATGGAATAATCGCAAACATTTATGCGTTAGTTGCAATTCTAAATATTCTTTTTATCTATGGAATGGATTCGTCATATCTCAAGTTTGCAAAGTCAGATGAGTTTAAAAATCCGAAAATAAATTTTACTACGCCGTTCGTTTCAATTTTTGTAACAGGAATTATTTTTAGTTTATTTTTATTTTTATTTCAGAATGAAATTGCGTCACTTCTAAGTATTCCAGAAAAGTATGAATATTTTTTAACGATAGTAATTGGGATACTTTTTTTAGATGCGTTGTGTGTGCTTCCATTTATCTACTTGCGATTAGAGAGAAAAGCAAAACTTTTTACAGCAATAAAATTGCTAAATATTTTTGCAAACATTTTCGTTAATGTAATTTTAATTTTTGTTTTTAAAGAGGGAATTGAATCAGTTGTTATCAGCAACTTAATAGCGTCAGTTATAACTCTACTTATTCTCGCATCTATAATTATACGAAATATCGAATTTCAATTTGACTACGCATTGTTCAAGCGCTTGTTGAAATTTGGACTTCCATATTTGCCCGCAGGAATTGCAGCAATGTTAATTCAAGTTGTGAATAGACCAATAATAGAAAGTCTCACTAATATTGAAACGCTCGGAATTTTTCAAGCAAATTATAAACTCGGAATTTTCATGATGCTTTTCGTATCGATGTTTCAATACGCTTGGCAGCCGTTCTTTATGCAAAATTCTAAAGAGACGAATGCGAAAGAAATTTTTTCAAAAATATTTACACTCTTCACAATTGTTGGCTCAGTAATATTGGTTGCTCTCTCGCTCTTCATTGAGGACTTCGTAAAAATTAATTTTTTCGGATTTCATCTTATAGGTGAAGCTTATTGGGGAGGATTAAATATTGTCCCAATAATTTTATTCAGTTACTTGTTTAACGGACTCTACATAAATTTTACTGCGGGCTTATACATTACAGAAAAAAGTTCTTCTGTTCCGATGATTACATTCATTGGAGTGGCTGTAAACATTGCAGCAAATTATTTATTAATACCAGCATTGAGTTTAGTTGGTGCAGCAATTGCGAGCTTGCTCAGTTACGTTACAATGGCTGTCGGATATTTTTACGTGGCACAAAAACATTATCCAATTCAATACGAAACAAAAAAAATAATTAAGATTTTCTTCTCAATATTTTTAGTTGGTGGAGCATTTTATTATTTGGATTCAATTGGATACTTAACAATTTATTACAAAGCAATTTTATTTTTCTCTTTTTTATTCTTATTATTTTTTCTGAAAGTGATAACAAAAAATGAGATCAATTTTATAAAAGAAAAATTTATTAGGAGATATTTTAAAAGATGAACGAAGTTCAAATTAAATTTAAAAAAGTTTCAGACGATTTTCATGATGTTTCGCTCCCTTCTTACCAAACTTCTGGAAGCGCAGGGCTTGACATAAGAGCTACAGTAAAAGAGCCGATGAAAATTGAAAAAGGAAAAATCGTTCTCGTCCCAACAAATCTTTCTGTAGAAATTCCAATTGGTTTTGAGATTCAAGTTAGACCCAGAAGTGGTTTAGCAATTAAGCATGGTATTGGATTAGTAAATTCACCCGGTACAATTGATTCTGATTTCAGAGGCGAAATAAAAATTATTTTGATTAATCATGGTGAAGAAGATTTTATTGTAAACAATGGCGATCGTATTGCGCAATTAGTTTTGTCTAAAGTTTATTCTGCAATAATAGTTGTAGCTGATTCACTTGGTGATACTGCGAGAGGAACTTCGGGCTTTGGTGACTCAGGTGTGAAATAGAGAATTTGAAATTAGGGCATTTCAAAAAAATATTTTTTCTGATTTGTTGTCTTGGTAAATCATTCGTGAAAAATTTCGGGACTGCATGAGTTTTTGGAATTTTCCTTAATTTAATCAAAAATTAGATTAACAAAAACTTTGAATAATTTTATCCCAAGAATAATTTTATCACACGTATTTTAGTTAAGTTGTTTCTATAATTCATTTAAGTAATTACCCCGATATGTCAAAATATATACATCTTCATAATCATACACACTATAGCTTACAAGATGGTGCTTGCACTGTTGAAGGACTGATAAATGCAGCCAAAGAGAATGGGATGCACGCTGTCGCTCTTACAGATCATGGAGTTTTGTATGGAGTTCCTGAATTTTATAAAGAAGCAAAAAAAAATGGAATAAAACCTATTGTTGGGATGGAAGCTTATTTTGTTGTTGATGGAACTCGATTCGATAGAGCTAAGGAAGAAGATCCCTACACGAAAAAAAAGAAACGAAATTATCATCACTTAATTTTGCTCGCTAAAAATTTTGTTGGTTATAAAAATTTAATGAAATTATCAACGCTCGGTTTTGAAGAGGGATTCTATTCTAAGCCACGCATTGACTTCGATCTAATTCAAAAATATTCAGAAGGATTAATTTGCACCACTGCTTGCTTGGGCGGATTGGTTGGTCCATTTCTTTCAGCAAATAATTATGATAAAGCAAAATCAATTTCAAAACAATTTAAAGATATTTTTGGAGATGATTTTTATCTCGAGATTCAAGATCATCACACTGTAAGTTACCAACCATTGCTCGAAGGAATTCCAAAACTTGCAAAAGAGTTAGATCTAAAAATTGTTGCTACTAATGATTGTCATTACATCAAAAAAGAGCACGCAGTCGCTCATAATGTTTTTATTCATCTTTCTCCTAAGCGCGAATCACTTAATTATAAAGAGCTCCGCTATAAAACTGATCAAATTTATTTTAAGTCGCAAGCAGAAATGATTAAGATATTTGGAAAGTACCACAACTCAATTGAAAATACACTTGAGATTGATAGCAAGATTGATTTAAATCTCGATTCAAAGGAAAATCATTTCCCTAATTTCCCAATACCTGACGATTCAACTGCAAAAAATCTGGATGATTTTTTTGATTTATTATCGCGAGAAAAATTTAATGAAAAATTTCCTACACCTTCGCAAAAATATGTTGACCGCTTTGAATATGAATTGAAGACAATAAAGGAGATGGGATTCTCTGGTTACTTTTTAGTTGTGCAAGATTTTATTAACGCCGCAAAAGAAAAAAATATTCCTGTTGGTCCCGGAAGAGGAAGCGTAGCAGGAAGTCTTGTAGCCTTTATTCTTAGTATTACAACGATTGATCCAATTAAATATTCTCTACTGTTTGAAAGATTTTTAAATCCATCGCGTAAATCATTGCCCGATATTGACGTTGATTTTGCTGACGATCAGCGAGGTGAAGTAATAAAATATGTCAGGGATAAATATGGCGAACAAAATGTAAAACAAATTATTACTTTTAACACACTTGCTTCCAAAGCAGTAATAAGAGGTGTGTCGCGAGTTTTAAATATTCCAATTCCAACTGTGAATGAGATTACTAAACATATTCCAAGCCAATTCGGAAAAGTTTATTCAATTGATAAAGCATTAAAAGAAGTGCCCGAACTAAAAACTTTGCACAATTCGAAAGATCCGAAGATAAATGAGATGCTTGTATATTCAAGAATTATTGAGGGAATGATAAGTTACTCGGGCAAGCACGCAGCGGGCGTTGTTATTACTCCGAAAGCAGTTAGTGAATATATTCCGCTTTCTAAAGCAACTGCAGAAGAAGAAATTATTACGCAGTTCTCGAAAGATGATCTGGAAACTTTTGGCATTTTAAAAATGGACTTCTTGGGACTTAGAACGCTTTCTATTATTCGTGATGCAATCAAGTTGATTCGAGAAATTCATAACAAAGAAATTGATATAGAAAAAATTCCACTCGATGATGAAAAAACTTATAATCTTTTTGGTAGAGGACAAACGACAGGAATATTTCAATTTGAATCTCCACCGATGCGTGAATACTTAAAGAAATTAAAACCAACGTCCATTCTTGATCTTGCAGCGATGAACGCTCTTTATAGACCTGGTCCAATGGATTCTATAAAAGATTTTATCGATCGAAAATATGGATATAAAAAGATAGAATATCTCCATCCTGTTTTGGAAGAGTCTCTTAAAGAAACTTATGGAATAATTGTTTATCAGGAGCAAGTGATTCAGATTGCGAGTAGCGTGGCGGGAATGTCTTTAGCAGAAGCTGATAATCTTAGAAAAGCTATGGGCAAAAAAGATGTTGCAACTATGAACGAACAAAAAATTAATTTTATTAGTGGTGCTGTAAAAAATAATATCCCTGAAAAAAAAGCTACAGAAATTTTTGAGTTGATGGAAAAATTTGCAAACTACGGATTTAATAAAAGTCACGCAGTCGCTTATTCTGTGCTTGGTTATCAAACTGCATATCTAAAAGTTCATTACACCGCTGAGTATATGGCTTCATCATTAACACACGAATTTGAATCCAAAGAAAAAATTGCTTCGCTTTTAGAGGATTGTAGAAAATCGAAAGTTCAAGTGTTGCCACCAAGCATTAACAACCCTTCAATTAACTTTACAGTTGAAAATAAAAAAATTAGATTCGGACTTTCTGCAATTAAAAATGTTGGTGTTGGTGCAGTCGAAGAGATAAAAAAGAAAAGAAATTTGCTGCAAAGAAATTTTACTTCATTGTCTGATTTCTGTTCTAACGTTGATACAAGATTAGTAAACAAACGAGTAATTGAAGGTTTAATTTTTTCAGGTGCTTTTGATTCAATTAACAAAAATAGATTATCACTTCTCTCATCTGTAGAAGAAGCGTTAAACTTTGGAGCAAAATTAAATTCCTTCAAGCAAAAAAATATGGAAAACATCTTCGGAGTTGAGACTGAAGGCGTAACGTTTGATGAGCCACCATTAACAATTAAAGAAGACTGGAGTGATTCTGAAAAATTAGCGAAGGAGAGGGAAGTAAGTGGATTTTATTTAACTGCACATCCATTAAAAAAATATGAGTTGGAGTATAATTCATTTGCGACGATAAAGCTTGGAGAGATTGGTGAAGATTATAAAATTGAGAAAGTTTATGCGGTTGGAGTGATCAACGACCTAAAAACAAAAATTGATATAAGGGGAAGAACGATGGGAATCTTCAGCTTAAATGATTTATCAGGTTTTTGTGAATGTATAATGTTCGCTACTGCTTATGAAAAATATAAGGAACATGTTCTCGAAGAAAATCCAGTGATGATTGTTGCAAAGCCCGAGAGCGTTGGGGATGGTGTTAAATTGCACGTTGAAGAAGTAATCCCAATAAATTCATTGAGAGAAAAATATGCAAAATATTTTAAAATTTTTATTGAGAAACAAAATTCAACTCCTGAAATTATCAAAGAGATAAAATCTGTCTTGCTAAAACATCCGGGGCATTTGAGTGTGATAATTCAATACGTTCAAGAAAATAATGGGGCAAAATTTTTTGAACTCGATAAAATAAAAATAAAAATTACCCAAGCATTTGTAAAAGATATTTCCAAAATTGTTGGAATTGAATCGATCAAATTAGCTTCAAATATTTAGACAAATTGGAAACCTCGATTTGTTAGTAAAGTTACAATTTTGTAATATTGATTCTGTCATATAAATAAAGAAAAGAAAAATAATGAGTAATACTCAAGATGAAAAATTTTATGCTTTTATTTTAGGAGCATCTTCAGGATTTGGTGAAGCAACTGCATTGCAGTTGGCTAAAGATGGTTATGGCATAATTGGAATACATCTCGATAGACAAGCTACAATGCACAATGTTGAAAGAATTGTTAAGCAAATTCGTGGCTATGGAGTTGATGCAATTTTTTATAATGTCAATGCTGCTGATGAACAAAAGAGAAAAGATATTCTGAACGATCTTGTTGGACGCAAAGAAGGAATTCCAAAAATTAAAGTTGTGCTCCACTCCCTTGCATTTGGCACATTAAAACCATTTATCTCAAAAGCTGGTGAGCAAGGGATTACTAAAGCACAGCTTGAAATGACTTTGGATGTGATGGCGCACTCGCTTGTTTATTGGGTTCAAGATTTGGTAGCTAATAATTTGCTTATGAACAAAGGAAGAATTTTTGGGATGACAAGCTCTGGTGGTAAATCTGTTATCCCTTACTACGGGGCAGTATCGGCAGCAAAGGCAGCACTTGAATCACACATAAGACAACTTTCAACTGAA
>PNNF01000068.1 GCA_013824085.1 Chlorobiaceae bacterium
CTGACATTCCAATTATTTTGCTAAGTGCCAAAGTTACTGCAGAAGAGACTGAAGAAGGATTAAAAGCGGGTGCAATTGATTATATAAAAAAACCTTTTAACAAAATTGAGTTACTCGCAAGAATAAATTCTGCAATTAAATTCAGAGAGGCTAAACAGCTTTTAATAGAAGCCGAAAAAATTGATACCTTCGCCGCTACCGTTGTTACTGCAAATCATAAAATAAAACAACCGCTAACAATAATTAAACTCTCGTTAACCGGAATTAATCGGCTGCTAAATAAAGATGATATCTCCAGAAATGAAATAAAAAGTAAGCTAACATATATCGAAACTGCAGTGAATGATATTGTAAAAATTCTTGATCAACTTAATTCGATTGAGATTCCAAAGACCTCAGAATATTTAGGAAAGATCAGAATGATTGACATCGACAGCATCCAACAACAAACGAATAAAAAAATTTTTAAGTAAGTCGTTTAACCGTTTCAAGCATTGAGTCAAAATCATATGGCTTATTAATTATTGCATCGATTCTAACTTTTGACAAATCATATCTGCTCCCAATATTCATACTTCCACTGGAAAGAATTACAGGCAAATTTATTTTTAATTCTTGCAATTTTTTCAAACATTCAATTCCATTCATTCCCGGCATATTAAAATCAATGATGATAAGATCTCCTCTTATCTCTTCAGTCATCAATTTAATTACCTCTTCCCCACTTTGAACTTTTATCACTTGATAATTAACCGACTCCAACAACTCCGCCAATAAATCTTGCAACATTACTTCATCATCAGCGAGGATAATAATTTTTTCTTCCTGCTTAGATTTAGAAACATTCACTGCTTCATATTGTGGAATATAAACTACAAATTTTGTCCCTCTTCCCACTTCGCTAAAAACTTCTATATGTCCTTTGTGTGCTTTAATAATACCGTATGAAATGTATAACCCAAGTCCCGAGCCACTTTTTTCTTTTGTAGAAAAATAAGGATCAAATATTTTTATCAAGTTATCGTTTTCAATTCCTTTGCCTGAATCAATTACAGAAATTCTAATAAATTTTCCTAACGGCAAAAAATTTGACAATCTATCTTCTTCATTTATTTCGATTGGAGTTGCATTTATTATCAACGCGCCTCCATCTGACATTGCATCTCTTGCGTTAACACATAAATTCAAAATCACTTGATAAATCTGTGTGCTGTTGCCAAGGACCTCGGGAAGATTTTCCTGAATTTCAGACTTAAATTTTATGTTGCCCGGAAAAGTTTGCGAAATTATTTTTGATATTTCTCCCAACAATAAATTCAGCTTAATAAATTCTTTCTGTTTCGGTGTCGGCTTTCCAAAGCTTAGAAGATTTGTAGTTAACTCCTTTGCACGGATTGAACATTGCTCAATATTTTCAAGCAAGCGCAGCGCATCACTGTTGCCCGCTATTTTTTTCTTTAAAATATTTACGCTACCAAAAATGCTCGAAAGTAAATTACTAAAATCGTGAGCTATGCCGCTTGTTAGTTTCCCAATTGTTTCAAGTTTTTGTTTTTGCAAAAGACTTTGTTCAAGATTTTTATTTAACTCAAAAGTTCTAAAAAGTTTTTCTGCTAATGAAAGTGATTTGCCAAACTGTTCAATAAACTCAAGATCATTTTCCGAATATTCAGAATTTTTGGAACCACAAAAAACTAAGGTCATTCGCTGTTGGTCGAAAAACGTAGGTGAGATAAAAAAATGACTGAACATTTTGTTAAGATGAAAATTTGCAATCTCATTCTTGTGTTTAATAGAATCAAACGCCTTCTTATTTATTTCAATCCATTTCAGGATGAAAGGAAGACTAAGTAATAAATTTTTTTGAAATTTTATAAGTGCAGCAGACTCATTTTCAGCCGCATGATTGTAGATATTAAAATTTTTATTGTCCGATTCAATTAACAAAAAGATCGCGTCACTCTTTGTAACGTCAATACTTCTAACCAAAAACTCGTCATAAATTTTTTCAATTGATTTTTCCCCGACCAACAGTGTAACAAAATCAGTAAAAAATTGTTGACTAACTATTGAAGTTTTCTTTTTCAATTTTTTGAATATTCGCTTTCTTGTGGCTTTAGATTTAACTGTTTTATTTTATTGTAAAGAGTCTTTTGACTTATCCCCAACTGCAAAGCGGTTTTTGTTCTCTCCCAATTATTTAACTCAAGCACTTTTTCAATATATTTTTTTTCAATCTCTTCTAATGTTTGAACTTCACTTTCACTTATTGTTGACTTAGGAATAAAAATTTTCTGTTCGTCATAAAAACGAATTGAAGGAAGAAATAAAAATTCCTCTTCAATAATATTTCCTTCAGAAAAAATTATTGCTCGTTCAATTATGTGGTCAAGCTCTCTAACGTTGCCAGGGAAATTATACGACTTAAGTTTTTCAAGTGCGCCAATTGATAATTCTTTTGGAGATCTTATTGGCGATTTTTTTTTGAGAAAATAATCTGCAAGCAATTCAATATCTTCAACTCGCTCGCGCAGTGGTGGAATTGTAAGAGTGATAACATTCAGTCTGAATAGTAAATCTTTTCTGAACAATTTTTTTTCAGCATCGTGAATAAGATTTTTATTTGTTGCACCAATTACTCGAACATTTGAACTTAAATTATTTATTCCACCAACTCTTCTGTAATCTCCATTTTCTAAAAAGCGTAAAATTTTTGGTTGAATTGATAAGCTCATCTCACCAATTTCATCAAGAAATAAAGTTCCGCCATCGGCAATTTCTACCAAGCCTTGTTTGGCTGATTTCGCATCGGTAAAAGCGCCCTTCTCATAGCCGAACAATTCACTCTCGATTAATGAGTCGGGCAATGAGGCACAATTAATAACAACGAATGGTTTATTTTTTCGCGAAGAATTTTGATGAATAAATTCCGCCAACAATTCTTTTCCCGTTCCCGTTTCACCTTCAATCAAAATATTAGAATCAGAAGCGGCAGATTTTTCAGCGAGCAACATCAATTTTTTTAGATTTTGACTTTCGCCAATTATTTTATTCGAATAAGATTTTTTTACTTTTTGTGTGAGCAACTCATTTTGAAGAACTAAATTTTTATGTTCAAGTGCTCTTTGGATTGTTAGATAAAGATCTTCAAAATCATACGGCTTAACCTTGTAATCAAAGGCTCCCATTCGCATACATTCAATAGCTTTCCCAACTTCTGATTGACCAGTAATAACAATAACACGCAGTGACGGATTGTAATCTTTGATAAACGCCAAGACTTCTTCCCCCGAAACATATTTCATTTTGAGGTCGAGCAGAACCAAGTCATAATTTTTCTTTTTGATTAATTCAATCGCCTGTTTGCCATCTAAAACAGTTGAAACGGGAATTCCTTTTTCAAATAGTTGCTCTTTAAGTAGATAACAGAGCGACTCATCATCATCGCAGACGAGTATTTTAAAATTTTGATTAATCATCGGTAAAAATTACATATAAAGTTTATTCAAATATAGAAAAATTTTTGAATAGGTGCAGGATTAATCAACTCTATTAAACTCTGAAATTTATTCGTTACTCGTTGGAATGATAAGAGCAGAAAAGAATGAAAATTGAGAAACAATCCTTGACTTTGAGGAAAATTTTCAAAATGTTGCAGTAATTAATATTTTTTTTTCTCACAAACAGGCGAGATTGAAAACTACATACGAAACTACTTCTCTAATTTTACAAATTGAAATAATAATTTGATACTTCAGAATTATTTTTAAGTTCATCTTGTGTGAAGCAGAACAACTCGATTTTTTTTATTGCGTTGCATCATTCAAAGTGAAAGCATTAAGAGATTTTTCAGAAGTTAAAATTTGTATTCAATAAATTTTCATTTGCTTAAACTCCGTTTAAAAGAAGTTTAAAAAACATTAAAATATTTTGCGAACGTTGATTAGAATTGAACTTAGTTAAGGAAAGCTAAACAAGAAAATTATTTCTGTTTAAAACAACAATCCCGACGAGTAAACATCGGGACTATAGTAAATGTTTTCACAACGGAATAATCCTTATTGTGATTTGCTTAAAATTGTTATCCGAAATATAAAAAACATTTTTCTAATACAAAAAGGAATTAGTTATGAAAAAAATATTAGGACTTGACCTTGGGGTTTCTTCAATTGGGTGGGCGATTACGGATGAAGATTATACAAAAATTTTGGGCTGGGGAAGCAGAATTGTTCCGCAGTCAACAGATGAAAAAGAAGAATTTACAAGAGGGAATGCAATATCAAAAAATCAGAAAAGAACGCTGAGAAGAACTCAAAGAAAAGGTTATGACCGCTATCAGTTGCGAAGAAAAGTCCTGATTGATCTTTTGAAAAAAAATAATATGCTACCTGATGAAAGCTTAATTCACACCAATAAAATAGCACTCTGGAAACTCCGTGCAGATGGCGTGAATGAAAAATTATCACTAATGGAAATTGGAAGAGTGCTGCTGCATCTCAATCAAAAAAGAGGTTACAAAAGTAGTAGAAGCGAAGCTAATCTTGATAAAAAAGAGACTGAATATGTCGCCGCCGTAAAAAGTCGGCACGATAAATTAAAAGAATCAGGTTTGACAATTGGACAAAAATTTTATAATGAATTGCTCAATAACCAATTCTATAAAATTAAAGAACAAGTCTATCCGCGTGATGCTTACATCGAAGAGTTCATGAAAATTATGCGGACTCAACAAACTTTTTATCCCGATTTAATTACTGATGATTTAATCAAGAAAATTTCTTCGGAAACAATTTATTATCAACGCAATCTCAAATCACAAAAAAGTTTAGTTTCGGTTTGCGAGTTTGAAGGATTTTGGACAAAAGTGAATTCAACTTCTAAAGAGAAAGAATTGTTTGTTGGACCACGTGTTGCACACAGAAGCTCCCCCCTTTTTCAAGTTTGTAAAATTTGGGAAAACATTAATAACATTTCGTTGAAAAGAAAAAATGGTGCGCAACTCATAATTCCAATCGAAAAAAAACAGGAAATATTTGAACATTTAGATAAGAACGAAAAACTTACTCTTACTGATTTGCTAAAAATTCTTGAACTAAAAAAGAATGATGTTTATGGGAACAAACAATTGACGAATGGCTTGCAAGGAAATAAAACAAAAGTTGAAATCTTAAAATGTTTTGAAAATAATTCCGACTATAAAAATCTTTTCCAATTTGATTTAAGTATTATTCAAACAGATGAAGAAGTTTTTTTGATTGATAAAAAAACAGGCGAGATAACTAATACAAAATTTAAAAAAATTATTTCTCCGCAAGTTGAAGAAGCACCGTTCTATAAACTATGGCACACAATTTATTCTGTTCCTGAAAAAGAAGATTGCAAAAATGCACTTATCAAAAAATTTAATTTACCCGAAGCTATCGCATCTAAATTGGCTGCACTTGATTTCACAAAACAAGATTTCGGAAATAAATCTCACAGAGCTATAAGAAAAATTTTACCTTACTTAATGGAAGGCGATTTTTATAGCGATGCTTCTTCTTATGCGGGTTACTCTCATTCTTTCTCCTTAACCAAAAGCGAAAACTTAGAGAGAAAATTACTTGAGAAACTTAAGCCAATCGAAAAAAATAGTTTAAGACAACCAGTGGTTGAAAAAATTCTGAACCAAATGGTTAATGTCGTGAACGCTGTTATTGATAAACATGGAAAGCCCGACGAGATACGGATTGAGCTTGCAAGAGAACTAAAGCAAAGTAAAGAAGAAAGAAATGAAACCTTTACTTATATGAATCTACGAACAAAAGAAAATGAAGAGATCGCCAAAAGACTTGAAGAATATGGCTTAAGAGCAACTCGGAATAATATTATTAAATGGCGACTTTATCATGAACTTAACAATGAAAAAAAACAGATAAATGCAATTTGTGTTTACTGCGGAAAAGTAATTTCTTTTTCTGCAGCTATCCGAGGCGAAGAAGTTGACATTGAACATATCATTCCAAAATCACGCTTGTTTGATGACTCGCAAAGTAACAAAACTTTGGCGCACAAAAACTGCAACACGAATAAAAATAATCTGACAGCTTTTGATTTTATGCATTCAAAATCAGAAGGAGAATTTAATGACTATATCGAAAGAGTAAATTTATTATACAAAAACCAACTGATTGGAAAAGCGAAAAGAGATAAACTCTTAACTCCGGGCGATAAAATTCCTACTGATTTTATTGATAGACAATTGCGAGAAACTCAATACATCTCCCGAAAAGCTCGCGAAATTTTACACTCAATTTGTCATAACGTCTGGTGCACAAGCGGAAATGTTACTTCTGAACTCCGACACATTTGGGGATGGGACGATGTTCTCTCAAACATTCAGTTGCCCAAATACCGTGACTTGGGTTTAACTACATTTGAGGAAATCAAAGTTGGTGAACAATTAATTAAAAAGGAAAAAATTATTGGTTGGTCTAAACGCGATGACCACCGCCACCACGCTATTGATGCGCTTACTATTGCTTGCACCAAACAAGGATTTATCCAACGGCTTAATAATCTTAACAGCAGCACAGTTAGAGATGAAATGATGCGCGAAATAAAAGAAGCAAAAATAAAATTTGGTGAAGAAAGAAATCTCGTCGAAAAAAATATTCTCACTAACAAACCATTTTTAACATCTCATTTGGAAGAAGAAGCGAAAAAGATTTTAGTCTCTTTTAAGGCGGGTAAAAAAGTTGCAACTATCGGAAAAAGAAAAATTAAAAAAGGTGGGAAAAAAGTTGTAGTGCAATCAGGAATAATTGTGCCCCGAGGTGCTTTGAGTGAAGAATCTGTTTATGGAAAAATCTCTACTTTAGAAAAAGAAAAGTCACTCAAATTTTTATTTAGTAATCCAACTTTAATCCTGAAGCCATACATCAAGCAATTAGTTGAAGAACGACTTTATAAACATAACAACGATCCAAGAGAAGCTTTCAAATCTCTAAAAAAAGATCCAATCTTTTTAGATAAAGAAAAAACAATTGAACTAACTCATGCAACTTGTTTCAAAGAAGAAGTTGTAATTAAAAAACAGTTGCAAACACTGAACGAAAAACAGGTTCTTGATATAGTTGACCCAATCATAAAACAAAAAGTTATTGAGCGTTTAGAAAAATTTGGAGGCATAGCAAAAGAAGCTTTTAAGAATCTTGAGAACGATCCGGTCTGGTATGATGAAGAGAAAAAAATTCCGATAAATTCTGTTAGATGTTTTACGGGACTTTCTGCAATTGAACCAATAAAAAAAGATACTGCTGGAAAAGAAATTGCATTTGTTAAACCGGGTAACAATCACCATCTCGCTTTATACTTGGATGAAAATGGAAATAAACAATTTCAAATCTGTTCATTTTGGCACGCAGTTGAACGCAAAAAATATGGCTTCCCTGTAATAATAAAAAATCCTCTCGAAATTATAGACGCTATACTTGGTGCTGAAACTGAAGTCGAAAAATATCCCGACAGTTTCCTTGAAAAATTACCAAATGCAAAATGGAAATACTTAGAAAGCTTCCAACAAAATGAGATGTTTCTACTTGGGGCAACTAAAGAAAAAATTGAAGAAGCTCTGGCAAACAAAAATTATAGTTTTTTAAGTGAGTATTTGTACCGCGTTCAAAAGGTAACTTATATTGGAAAAACATTAGATATATTTTTTAGACATCATTTAGAAACGCTGCTTCATGATAATGAAAATTCTAAACATTCTAAAAGATATCATAGAATCTCGAGTTTGGGTGCATTGGAGTTATTGAATCCTTGTAAAGTTAAAATCAATTGCATTGGAGAAATTGTAATGAGTTAAAAATTTTATCAAAAATCTTTTTCAGAGTTTATGAGAAAAAAAATATTTAGGAATAGTTGTTTCAAACTTAATTGAAGTTAATTGGCTTAGGAGACTGTTATGATTAAGAGAACTATCTACTTCGGGAATCCCGCTTACTTAAGCAAAAAAGATGACCAATTATTAATACGTTTTCCTGAAGAGAAATCTGAAAAGGAAAAAAGTTATGAAGACTTGATTATTGACAAGAATGAGAAATATAGGGAAAGAAGCAATCAGAACTCCGCACCTATTGAGGATATCGGAGTCGTAATTCTGGACAATAGTCAAATTACAATAACTCAAGGGCTGATTGCCGCACTACTTGAAAACAATGTAGCGATGATAAGTTGCAATTATTCACACTTACCGATTGGTTTGTTTTTGCCACTCGAAAGCAACATTACACAGTCTGAAAAATTTCAAGCGCAGATATCAGCAACAGAGCCGTTAAAAAAACAGTTGTGGCAACAAACTATTTCCGCAAAAATTTTTAACCAAGCTCAAGTTCTTAGCAAACAGAAAAAGAAGAGTGAAAATATGAAACGCTGGGCAAAGTCTGTTAAATCAGGCGACAGCGAAAATATTGAAGGTAGAGCTGCAGTCTATTATTGGAAAAATTTATTTCCAACCGAATTGGAATTTACTAGAAATAGAGTTGGCGCAGCTCCGAACAACCTTTTGAATTATGGCTATGCGGTCTTAAGAGCAATTGTGGCAAGAGGTCTTGTGGGGAGTGGACTTCTTCCAACACTTGGCATTCATCATCACAACAAATACAACGCATTCTGTCTTGCAGATGATATTATGGAACCTTATCGTCCTTATGTTGATGAGCTGGTTTTAAGCATCATTAACAATGGAGAAGATTATGAAGAACTAACTCCCTCAATAAAAAAACAACTTCTAACAATTCCCGTAATTGATATAATAATTGAGGATGAAAAGAGTCCACTAATGGTTGGCTTAACAAGAACTACATCTTCTCTTGCAAAATGTTTTTCAGGCGAAACGAGAAAAATTATTTATCCAAAAATTTTTTAGCACAAGATGGGAAAACTTATCAATGTACTTAAACGCGTATAGAATTATGTGGATACTTGTATTTTTTGACCTTCCAACAGAAACCAAAAAAGAGAGAAAAGCATATACAAGATTTAGGAACGGATTGCTTGATGATGGTTTTTCGATGTTCCAATTTTCAATTTATGTGCGTCACTGTGCCAGCGTTGAAAATAAAAATGTTCATGTAAAAAGAATAAGAAATATGATTCCTGAAACAGGACACGTAGGAATATTGAGCATAACAGATAAACAATTTGGAATGATGGAAATTTTTTGTGGGAAGAAGAGGACAGATCAAGGATTTAAAGAGCCGCACCAACTTGAGTTGTTTTAAGAAATGCCAACTTTTTTTTGAAGTTGGCATTTTAGGTTATTTGAAATCAACTTGAATTTTTTAATCCTACAATAGCTGTAAGTTGTTGTAATATAAAGCTTAGAACCAACATCAGTTGATTCAAACTTAACAAAGAACAATTTTAAAGCAAATCACAACCATCATTAGCTTCACCAGCTTCGGCAGCTTTGTTGATTCAAACTTAACAAAGAACAATTTTAAAGCAAATCACAACTAAATGAACAGTTGCCGTTGGATTAATTGTGTTGATTCAAACTTAACAAAGAACAATTTTAAAGCAAATCACAACTGATTTACTTGGAGAAGTTGAAAAAAATA
>PNNF01000069.1 GCA_013824085.1 Chlorobiaceae bacterium
GTCTTTTAGTTGAGATAAAGATTTTTTTGCGTGTGTGTTCTCTGGATCTAATCTCAAAGACCATTCAAACATCATTTCAGCATTATCCAACAAACCGTTAGCTACAAAGACCTCACCCAAACCCAAGCAGGCAGTGGGCGAATTGGGATTTTTATTTAATTCGGCTTCAAAAAAAAGTTGTGCAGAATCGACATTTTTGTTTATTAGGCAGATGTTGCCTGCAAAATTTAACAGCTCTTCTAAAGTTAGATCAGAAAAATCTTCCGAATAATTTTCAACAACTCTTACAATTGATTCTTCAGCAAATAAAAATTCTTTATCTGCAATATAGGTTTTTGTTCTGTCAAAATATTGTTTGCACTGATTTTTATTGATTGGGAAATAATATTGTCTTGGTTTTATTTCAGCATTCTTCAGCCAAATTTCATCAGGCGTGGCGCCCCATTTATCGACAAAAATATTTTTGTTATTATTTAGGAGACTTGAATAAGCCTCATTACCATTCGCCTTAAAACTTATTGATCCAAAGTGATGAACAAAAACATCTTTAGCTATAACCGTCTTATATCCTGCGAGTTGAGCGCGTAAACAAAAATCATCATCTTCAAAATTTCCCGGCGAAAATCGTTCGTCAAGCCCACCAATAGTATCAATAACTTCTTTTTTGATTAATGTACAGAGAAATGCAACGCGAGGAAAATTCAAAATTTGATTTTCATTTTCAATGAAAACTTTTTCAGCATAATTATCTGCATCTTTATAATTTGAGTAAGTGGCTTTGTTATCTAATTGAAATCCGCTAACAGAGTTACTCATTGGTCCAACAATTCCTATCTGTTCATTTTCTTCTATTATTTTTATCATTCTTGATAACCAATTTTTTGTAACTATTATGTCGTTGTTGGCAAGAAGAAGATATTTTCCTTCAGCAACTAGAATTCCTTGATTGACTGCCTTAGGAAATCCAAAATTAAAAGTGTTTAGAATAAATTTTGTTTTTATCTGTTTCTTTTCAAAGTCTTGAAGAAATTCAACCGTTCCATCAGTGCTTGCATTATCAACAAAAATAATCTCATAATTTTCTTTTGTATGCATGGCAATTGAATCAAGAAAAAGCTTGGTGAATTCCAGTTGATTGTATGTAACGACAATTATCGATACAACAATCCCGCTGCTTGTATTTTGTCTTTTTGGGTTTTCCTTTGGATAAAATTTAGCAGAGGCATTATATTTTGCATTAGATGGTTTAAACCAATCAACGCCCCAAATTTCAGATGGAGTTGGGACATCATTCTTCCCATAATAATTTACAAGTTTTTCAAATAATAGATTAGTGCTCTGTTTAACTAGCGAATCGGTAATAGATTTTTTTTCTGACTTAAAGCTTTGGTTTCCTTTGTGATAAACAAAAGTGTCGGATGCAATTAATAGTTTGTAATTGTTTAGCCTTAATCTCCAAGAAAGATCTAAATCTTCGTTTCCAAGAAATAATTTTTCGTCGAACATTCCGATATTTTCAAAAACATCTTTTCTAATCATGATACAAAAGCTGTTGAGTAATGTTGATTCAACATTTACATCATTATTCCACTCATTAAATTTTTTGAATAAGTCAACTATATTCATTGTTCCTTGAAAATTTTCTTTCGAGTAAAGCTCTAATTTTTGTTCTCCAGAAACATTATTAGAAATAGGACCAACCGCACCAACAGAAGAATCACTTTCGAGGTGCTTTAGCAATGACTGAAGCCAACCTTTTGTTACTAAACAATCGGGATGTAGAAAAAGCAAAAATGAATTTGTTGAATTTGCAACACCAATATTGGTAGCAGCGGCGAAACCAAGGTTTTCATTATTGACAATCAACTTAAAATTTGATTTATTTTTTATAAATGTATTTACAATTGTTGTTGTATCATCTGAAGATCTATTATCTACCACAATTACTTCATCCTTTAACCGCAATGAAACAGCCAAGCTTGTTAAACAATTCAAAATATCTTTGGAAGAATTGTAAGTAACTATAATAATTGAAACTGCATTATGATATCCGTGGTTAACGATCTGTTCTTCATAATCTTTAAGAACCAAGTTCTGATGAGCAAGTATATTGGGGTTATCAGCAACCAACTCATGATATCTATTATAAATTATCTTCATCGTTTTTAGAAAATCTATATGTTTAGTTGTCATCATATTAGTATAATCATTCCGGTGCCGATATTCAGAGGTTACTTGTGGAATGTGCTTGAAATCATTTTTTAGTGATAGCTTTATCCAAAACTCCCAATCTTCGTATGTCGTTAATGATTCATCAAATCGAATGTTATCACTTAAGCATGATTTATGAAACAAGAAACATTGTACTGGAGCAATATTTAAAGCAAAAAGAAATGGTTGAGAATATTCTATCGAATACTTTAGTTCCTTTTGTACTGTAACATACTTTTGTCCACTAAATTCTTGCAAACATCGATAAGCGTCAGAATAGACAACCTTGTAATCACTGCTTGTAATTTCGTTCAAAAGTATTTCGATATGGTTTGGATAAAAAATATCATCGTCATCAAGAAATGCAATGTAATCGCCATTTGCATTATTAAGTCCCGTATTTCGTGATCCAGCTAATCCTTTATTTGATTTATGCATGAAATATTTAATTCTTGGGTCATTAAATGATTGAATCAAATCCCAAATATCTTCTCCCGCATCATTGACAACCAAAATCTCTAAATTTTTGTAAGTTTGATTAATAACACTCAACAAGGCTTCCTCAACATGAGTTCTTCTGTTGAATGTTGGAATAATTACTGTTACTAATGGTTTATTATTATTTTGTTTAGGTGTATCTAAATTAAATTTTGAAATTATTTCAGTAATTTTTTTGTCGATTGAAATAACTTTAAATTTTGTCTCCTTACTGGAATGTTTTAGTTTATTTTTTTCAATGCTGTCAACTATTTGTTTTGCCTCAAGAATTAATCCTGAGTGAAGTAAAGTTTGAATAGTGATTAATTTTTTTTCTATTTCATTCAAATCAAATCTAAAAGCGTCTGATGTAAAAGTTAGCAATGCTATTTTTAATCCAACTAGACGATAGCTATCAAATTTATCTAAAGATTGATAAGAAGAAGCAAGTAATTTCTGATTATTAAAATCATCTAAGTCAAACTCTTCTTTCCTGTTGGTTGTGTTTTGGTCAAGTCGTATAACCAAAGATTTATTAATAAGATCAATTGCAGCACCACTACTTTTAATTTTTACTATTGTTAACAAATCATCCTTACTAGAAATCTCTTCAAAGCCATTCAATGATTTGAAGAAATTAGATCGAATCGCAAAACTTTGATGAGCATAGTTGTTTTGAAAACTAAAATTTAGCAAACCAATGTTGCCCAAAGGGGCAATGAGATTTTCAACTTTAGTTGAATCTATTGGATCATTTCCATTTTTTACTAATTCTAAATAAGAAGAAACAAATTTTGATGAATCATTTCTTAAGAAGAAATCCGTGTATCTTTCCACAAAATCCTGTTTCGGAATATCATTAGCACCAAGCGAAATAATAATGTCATTCTTAATTTCATCTATCACTCTGTTTTTTGAGTAGTTCCAGTTCTTTTCAAATAATTTAATCTTTGTTTTAATATTTTTATTTAGAGCATTTGTAAAAATTTCTGCTGTTGACTCTTTATCAGAGATTAAATATAATTCACTTGGAAACACGGATTGAGAATTAAGAGCATTTATAAGAATTGAATTATATAAATCATTGTTGCTTTTAATTGTAATTATCAAAGAAGAATTTAATTTTTCTTTTGGTAAAATTGCTTTGATGTTATCAGTTTTTGAGTGGAAATTTTTATAAGTCTCATTTATTTCTTCTTGTTGCGCAACCATTGTTGTAGCAATGTCAGAAAAAAGTTTTTGTCTTTCTTTAATCTCCATATTAATTAGATTTTTAGTTTTTAAAACAAAGTCATCTGGGTTATAATCAGAAAGGACAAGATCGTGAAATTTATTTGGAATCATTTCAGGAATTCCACCTTTGTTCGCACAAACAAATGAGCAACCAGTTTCAATTAATTCCAATAAAGAATAAGGATGGTTATCAGCTCTATAAGGCAAAACACAAAGCGATTGTTTGCTAAAGTTTTTGATAGACTGAATCGCATTATTTCTTTGCATGGAAGCGTCTAAAATAAGAATGCGATTTTTTAAAGCCTCGAAGTAAGAATTTTGTTTCTCCATTTCTTGGAAATGAGGACCAATGAGAATAATTCGTTTTATCTGATTCCCAATAATACCTTCAAGATCGAGCAAGCTAACTAACTCAGAAAACAGATCAAAACCTTTCGCCCAAATTCTCTTTCCATAAAAAATTAATGTGTCTATGTTTTGATAGTCAGTTATTGTGAACTGACTAAAATTATAAGGAGGTCTAATAAAAATAGCACTTTCGGCTTGATGACGATATCCTGCATTTTGGAAAACCTGATAGATATAGTTTGTTGGAAATATTATTCTGTCTGCAAATTCGAGAGCTATTTTTTCTTTATACATTTTATCGTATTCGGTAATGTGCGCCCATTTTTGATAAACTATGTCCATTTGAGATTTAGAACCATGCGAGAAAATCTGAATTAATATGTCATCACAAATTATCCCGGCTTTTTTGCCTTGTGATAGTCTGTAGCCAAATCCTTCAATATCTTGGATTTCAACAATTTTTAAAAAAGGATATAAATATTGAATTACCTGAATTGTTTTTAGTAAAAGCTCTGCAGTTTCACACTTGTTTATTTTGTTGAGATCAAAAAAACGATCAAAGGTTATTATCCTTCCCTCAATAAGTATCTCTTTGCTCGGAAGAAGCTGACCCTTTCCAACAAGCAAAACTCCGAATACTTTATTATCAAATAATTTTTCTACTTCTTCAACATAAGAACCAATTCCACCTGTTAGAAGAGCTTTTCCATGTTCATTGCTACAAATTAAATATTGTAAGTGCATGCTTGGTAAAGAAACAGAACTTAGAAATGCTTCGTAATTAGTTGACTTAATAGATATACTTGAAAACAAAGTAGAATAATTATTGAAGTGGAATTGATTTAAGATTTCTACAACAAAACCACTTGATAATAAAAAGGACTTTAATTCTTCTTTATTCCATTCTCTAAAAGATGTTTCATCGTCAGGATAATCGATTCCTGATTTAGTTCTGCAGTTGGTTAAGATCAATAATTTGTTATACTCATTTAGCAACAATAGTTTTTTTATTTCCCGAAGGAGTGTTCTCGGGTCGTCATATTTTTCTAATACAAAATCTAAAATTATTGCGATTTTCTGTTTCACATTAGAATTGATTTCATTCTCTTTTTTTAACGCTTTAACCACTACTAAAGGTGATGTAGAATCGAGACTATCATCAATATTTGATAAAGATAAAAATTGAACTTCCTTTGCGAGACTAAGCCCATCAAAGCGTTTAGCATCTTTGATTGGTTGAATAATGATTACTTTGTCAAATGTGGTTTCTGATAAAGATTTATTGACACTTTCTTTTAGCTCTTTGGTAATTTCATTAAACGAGTATTTTGTTAAAGAAGAAGTTGTGTTTCGGGCTTTAGTCTTAACTCCAAAATTGTATTCGGGGCTTAAAGTTGATAAATCAAAAATTTCGTTCTCAATCAATTTTGATTTTTGTTCTTCAACCCAGTTTTTCCATTCGTGCTGAACATCTAAATTGGGATATTTAGCCCTCATCCTATCGAATGATTTTTGAATTAAATTTTCATCATATCTAACTATTACGGCATTTTTATCAACAATTTTATTGATTTTTCTGTGGTCATGAATCAACTCAATATCGTCAACCAACTTTGCTTTTATTGGTTGTTCGGCGAGTAAACTTCTAATAACGAATTCAAAATCTTCAAGTCCAACAAACATTTCGCTATCATACAAGCCAAGTCGTTTGAATAATTCCCTATTGATTATTGTGGCTCCGCCAGGGATATTATTTATAAATTTATCTTGTGGCTTAAAATATTTTAACTCATTATCTTCATACTCAATCTGTGGATAAGAAACAAAACTATTTTCGTGTAAATTAAATAAACGAGGAACAAAAGCTTCTATTGATGGGTTAATTGTTTTCTCAGAAAAAAAAGTTTGTAACCATTTATTATTCGTAACTGTAATGTCGTTGTCAACAAAGAACATCCATTCTTCTTTGGTCTTTTCAATCAAATAGTTTCTTCCGATACCAACACCAAGATTTTTTTTAGAGTCAAATATTTTTATTTGTTTGTAATCTTTGCAAAAATCTTTTAATTTTTTTGTTGATTCTTCTGAGCTATTATTATTCAAAACATAAATATTTTTTTCGGAATGGATAAAACTTTTCAAGCATTCGATAGTCTGATCAACTTTTTCATGGAACAATACCATTATTGCCAAATCGATATTATCTAACGATTTTTCATCTACTTTTATTTTGCTTCTGATTTCAAGTGGGTTAAATCTACCAAAACATGAATCGCAATTATAATGAGGATTAATACCGCTATTAATTCTTTTACGAAGCATTTGCATTTGAACATTGTTATATGGGTCGTTTTCTATAAACAAATTTCCATATGAAATATTAGGGGTAACTTGTCGTTGACAACCGCCAATATTTCCTTGTCCATCAACATTTATTACATTTTCGTATGAAGCACAATTAAAATTTTTGTCACTTTTGTCCAAGTAAACTGGGTGCGCATTTATGTAATTTCTGGATATACAACGTTGTTCGATATATTGAACAATCTCTGTATCATCTAAGCTAATTATTTTATTAGTATTAATTGATTTGTAAGAATCGTATGAAAGATAATTCACAAGATTCAAAAAATTTGGTTTTAATTTGTCACACAGCTCTAAGATTGAATCAAGAGTTTTATAATTATCTTTATTAAGAATATAAGAGAATCCGATATTATCAAAATGTTTTTTTAGGAGATAAAAGTTTTCAACTATTTTGTTAAAAGCAGCAACTTTTGTGTATTGTTTATATTCCTTATCTGAAGCGCCATATAAACTAATCGAAATATAACTGGGTTTATTTCTTAATTGAATTAAATGTTCGGGATAAGTTCCATTTGTAATAATGCCGA
This sequence comes from Chlorobiaceae bacterium, assembly GCA_013824085.1. GTDB lineage: Bacteria > Bacteroidota > Ignavibacteria > Ignavibacteriales > Ignavibacteriaceae > PNNF01. The sequence continues at coordinate 7,164 of PNNF01000069.1, forward strand.
CATATTTTTTGTTGTCGAGCAAATAATCAACAACCGCAGAAAAATTTTTTGAAATAGTAGGTTCACCTAAGCCGGCAATACAGAAATTTTTTATTAGAGGATATTCCGCTAAAAGTTTTTTTACAACTTCTAAATCAACTTCTTTGTGTTTGGGTTTTCCAACTGTTTGTCTGCTACAACCGAGGCAACTAAAATTGCAGACATCGGTCATGTACAAAGTACATTCAGTTGGATTGGAATTTATTTTCATTTTCATAAAAGTACTTTCATTCTCTCAGTTTTTTTCAAGTTCATAATTGGCAATAACAAATTCTATTGTTGTTTAGCCATTAGAGAAATATTATTAATCGAACTATTTTGTTAATTCTAATTTGAGCAAAACTCATTGTAAATAGTAAATATTTCTAATATTAATTTTGAATTTAGTTTATGATCTATAGTGTAGTTCAAAGAATCATTATTCTTAGAAATTGAATCTAAGAGGGTCCAAAAAAGTCTATCTGACTCAGCTAAAACATGAAGAGCGCGACTCTTAGAAATACTGGATCTTTCAATGTGTTGTTCAAGACTCTCATTTAAAATTTTTTTCAATTTAATTTTTAGATCATTCTTATCGCCGCATTGAAATAGCAAATCATATTCTGAACCAACTATCTCTTCCAATCCAGTGTTTGTAGGAACGATAACGGGACAACCACTGAGCATAGCTTCGAGAGCAACATTACCAAATGGTTCCCATCTTGAAGGAAAAACTGAAACCCAAGATTCTTCTAAACAATCTTTTAAGTTTTTATGCGATAAGAAATCAAGGAAATTAATCTTCGAAAATTGTTCATCGGAAAGTTGATCAGACCAATATTGAAAAAAAGTTTTTTGGTATTTATTCCAATATTGGTCTCGTCCTGCAAAAAATAAATTGGCATTTAAGTTGGGAAACTCTTCAGATAATTCAATAAAAGCGTCAAGCAATAAATCAACCCCTTTTCTGTATTCATATCTTCCAACAAATAGAATATTTTTTGGCGAACTAATATGAAGAGATTGAGCAGATTCAAATTCTTTATTTACAAGATTAGGAACAATTTCAAAAGTATAGCTTGGCTTACCAATCAGTTCTTCCACTTCTCTTTTCATAATTTGAGTAGGGAAAGTAAAATAATGAGTATTGCTTAAAACAAATTTTTCCATCAATTCGGTAACTCTAAAATGTTTATCTTCAAAATCATCATTGTGTTTTACTACAATTGACATTGGTCCTTCAACTTCAACAATAAATTTTGTTGAAGGATATTTTCCATAAATTACTTGTTGATATAAAATAAAAAGACTTTCGCCCGCACAATCAGGGGCAATTACAAAATCAAAGGTAATGTTATTAGTGAGCAAAAAATCATCAAAAGCATTTGAAATAAGAAAAGCATTTTTAAGATTTTCGTGATTCGAAAAATTGCTTTTGGATTTGTTGGTATAAATTAGATTTATTCCAGCATATAATTGTTGGAGAACATTTTCATCTACATTGTCATAGAGATGGGTAACAAAAAAAACATTATGCCCTTTTTCCTTTAGCAATTTCATTTGATAGTAGAAATGCGAGCCAATGCCACCATAATAAAAAGGATAAAATTCTCTTGTAAGAAAACATATATTCAATTGATATCTCCTAAGTCTTTCATTTCGCAGAACAGTCTAAATTTTCCTTCTCACAAGTTTTTTGCGATAATTTTATTTTCGTATTTAACTCATAAACTTGATTAGTTATTGAGAGGATAAAATCCAATAATAACCCCAAGTGAGTTTTTCATTGATAATAGTAAACGAATATTGTGCCAATTAAAAAACGAAGAAATTAGGGAAAATCAGATTTGTGTTGGAGATATATAATAAAATGGATAATAATAGCCACAAAAAAACAAATTTGAAAAAAAGGGAAAAAATTATCTCAGCAGACTAAAAATTCGATCTCTTTCCTTTGCAATGTATTCATTGTTAATGGCAGTAAGTTTTTCAATTTCAAGATCTTTATTTTTTTTCAAATCGTTAATTTTTATTTTCTGGTTTTCTATTTGTTCGGTGAAGTTTTTAACAATTGCTTTTAGTCTTGCATCATTGGCTTTTTGTACTGCATTCAGCTCTCGCTCTTTTTTGTTTTTTATATTGTTCAGTCGTTGCGTCAAATTTTGTTGGATAGTAGCTTTATCAATTAAAACCATAGCTGCAAAGCCTGTAGATACAACTACGCCAATTAAAAAAGTAATAACTGCCCACTTGAAGCCAGCCACAATAATTCCACCAATAATTATTGTAAAACTTGTTTCTCCGCTCGCTGTATTTGAATAACCTGCAAAACCGCCAATTAAGAAAATAATAAAAGACAAGATAAGTGTATAAGCCATCGAAGTAGAGAAACTAGTGAATGGATTATAATTTGGATTTCTT
>PNNF01000070.1 GCA_013824085.1 Chlorobiaceae bacterium
TTACAAAAAATTTATCTGAAGCGACAAAACAAATTGACTTGATGACAACCGAGCTACAACTTGTGGTTATGAAAACAAGAATGATAAAAATTGGAAAAGTCTTTAATAAATTTCCTCGACTTGTAAGAGATTTGAGTAAGGAAAATGGGAAAGACATTGAGCTAATTATTACTGGTGAAGAGACTGAACTTGATAAAACGTTGATTGAAGAAATTAATGACCCGCTTGTCCATTTAGTTAGAAATTCTTTTGACCATGGAATTGAAGATCCTGACACAAGAATCAAAAAAAACAAATCACCTAAAGGAAAAATTCACCTATCTGCATCACACGAAGGAAATAATATTTTAATTTCTATCGAAGATGATGGAAAAGGAATTGACCCTGAGTTTATAAAGGAAAAAGCGATATCGAAAGGATTATTATCACGAGATAAAGCAAAAGAAATGACCCGACAGGAAGCATTAAATTTAATTTTTTTACCGGGCTTTTCGACTGCAGAAAAAGTAACAAATGTCTCGGGTCGTGGTGTTGGAATGGACGTTGTGAAAACAAATGTTACAAAACTACGCGGTACAATTATAATTGATTCCGTTGTTGGTGCAGGCACAAAAATTACAATCAGACTTCCACTAACTCTTGCAATTATTCCGGGGATGATAGTTAGAGTAAAAAACACGCAACTGATAATTCCATTGAACTCTGTATTTGAAGTTGTGCGAAGAAGCATTAATGAAATCTCGACAATCAATGGCTCTGAAGTTATTAGAATGAGGGACGAGATAGTTCCATTGGTAACTGTAGATCATTTATTTAGAGATGATTCAGAATTTAAGAAAAATATAGAATGGCAATACATAGTTGTGGTTGGAATTGGTGAAAAAAAATTCGGAATAAAAGTTGACGGTTTGATTGGACAAAAAGAAGTAGTAATTAAGCCACTCGGAAATTATTTGGGAACTGTCCCCGGAGTTGCGGGCTCTACAATTATGGGTGACGGAACAGTAGTTATGATTCTCGACATTGGAGAATTAGTAAATAAAGTAACCGAGGAGGTCGCTTGACCAAAATTAGAGCCGTTATTGTTGATGACTCAGCTTTTATGCGGAAGTCATTAAGTATTATGCTCGAAGGTAGCGGAGAAATTGAAATAATTGGTACAGCTAAAGATGGCATTGAAGGTTATAACTTAGTTAAAGCAACTCGCCCTGATATTGTTACACTTGATATTGAAATGCCAAAGATGGATGGACTTACAGCATTAAAAAAAATAATGGCTGATTGTCCGACTCCAGTTTTAATGGTTAGTTCGCTTACTACTGAAGGTGCTGAATCAACTCTAAAAGCTCTTGAGTATGGTGCAGTGGATTTTATTCCGAAAGAACTTTCTTTTATTAACGTCAATATTATTAAAATTAAAGAAGACCTGATCCGAAAAGTAAAAGAAATTGTAAAACAAAAATCTTTGCAAGATCATTTACGCAGATTAAAAAGAACAACTCTATTTGGAAAGCAAACTTCAGCACCAGTAAAATCAGCTACTTCATTGCCACGTGTTGGATACAAAGCAATATCATTGGGTGTTTCTACAGGTGGTCCACTTTCGTTGCAAAAAGTTATTCCGAGATTATTACCCAAATTAAATGTTCCCTTTTTTATTGTTCAGCATATGCCTCCAGTTTTTACAAAATCTTTGGCTGAAAGATTAAACTCGATGAGCGAATTACAAGTAAAAGAAGCTGAACATGGAGAGCAAGTAAAAAATAATTTTGTTTATCTGGCTCCCGGTGGTTTTCACATGACGCTGAAAAAAAATCTGCAAGGTAACATCTTAATTGATATTAGCGAATTTCCAATGGATACTCTTCACAGACCTTCTGTTGATGTTACAACAAATTCCGTTGTAAAAATTTATGGAAATAAAACACTTGGTGTTATGATGACAGGAATGGGGAAAGATGGGTTTGAATCATTTAAAGTATTAAAAAGTTTGGGTGGACATTGTTTGGCACAAGATGAAGAGAGTTGCGTTGTTTACGGTATGCCCAAAGCTGTTGTTGAAGGTGACTTGGCAGATGTAGTAACGCCGCTGGAAAATATTTCCAAAATTATTAACGAGGCATTTTAAGATGAGTTCAAGTTTTGAAGATCCCAACTACAAAGAATTTTTCGTCAATAAAGCGAATAGAAAAAACGTAATTAAATCAAAAGATATTGAAATGGTTGGTACGACTAAAATAGAATCGATCGATGATGACTATAGCGGCGTTAAAGTATTGTTAAAAAAAGATGAAGGCAATTCCATTAAAGAGATAAAATTTATCTGTTCCTGCGGGCAAACCAAAACAATTGCGATTGATTACTCTGAATAATAATTTACAAGTGTCTATAATTAACCAATCTTAATTCCTCCCCCTCGATTTATTCCATTAAAACAAGCTTTTTTGTTTGGCATTACTTTTGAAAAAAGATTTCAAAAGACGGAAAAAGAAAATGCCAGGTACAACAGCAAAAGTTTTAGAAAATCTTGTAAACTATACAGCTATTAAGCAAAAAGTTATAAGTAAAAATATTGCAAACATTACTACTGTAAACTATCAACGCGAAGATGTTGCGTTCAAGTCAGTATTAGAAAATACCTCTGGGAGTGATTTAAAAGCAACTCACCCCCGACATATGGGAACAAACCAAGCCGGAAATCCAAGTGATCAACAATTTCAGATTGTTAAAGACAAAAATACTGAAATGGTTTCTGGTGTAAATAATGTCGATATAGATCGAGAGATGGCAGAAATGGCCGAAAATGCTATTCAATATAAATTTGCTGCAAGAAGACTTGGAGATCATTATCGATCCATCCAAAATGCAATAAAAGGAGGAAGTAGATGAAAATTGGTGAAAGTTTTCCCGGCTTAAGTCATAGCGCAATGGGAATGTCTGTTCAGAGAAAAAAAATGAACATGATAGCTGAAAATATTGCAAATCTTGATACAACAAGGACTGAAAATGGCGATCCATACAAAAGAAAATTTTTGATTATTTCTCAATCAAGCGCTGATTTAAATCCACAAACAACAGGACTAAATCCGACATTAAAAATGCAAGGCACAGACACTGCACATATTACAAGCTTTGCGCCAATCTCAAATAATTCTCCATTTGAAAATAATCCTGGAATTAGATCTGAGGCAGAAGAAGATCAATCATTGGGTGAAGTTGTCTATATGCCTGAGCATCCCGATGCAGATGAAAGCGGTTACGTTCAAATGTCTAATGTTAATGTGATTACAGAAATGGTGGATATGATAGCAGCAACAAGAAGCTATGAAGCAAATTTAACAGCATTTAATGCGTCTAAACAAATGGCTAAGGATACATTGGAAATATAAATATGAAAATTGAAACAAATTCACTCGGAAATTATAAACCGCTAACTACTCCAAGTGATGCATCAAAAGTTGCATCATTAAATAAACCCAAAGAAGAGTTGGGGAAAATAACAAATGAAGAGAAAAACTTTTTCACAAATCTTTATCCATCCAACAAAGAAGAAATAATGAGTTATCATTTTTATCAAAGAGATGGAAAGATGTCGGGAGTTTCACTTGGTTCAATTATAAATCGAAGAGGATAAAATGCAAATTGGAAGCCTTGAGGGTGTATTAGCAAAACAAATTAAACTAAATGAGCTTGACAAAAATAGTGAGCCGGGCTTTAATAATGTTTTTACAGAGTTAGTCGATTCAGTTAAAACAAGCCAAGCCGAGTCATCTCAGTTATTGCAAGAATATGCAAGTGGTGGCCCAGTAGAATTGCACGAAGTGTTAATTGCTGGGGCAAAATCAAAAACAAATTTTGAACTGCTAATGGAGATTAGGAACAAAGGAATTGATATGTATCGTGAACTAATTAGAATGCCGGTGTAAGATGAATCAGAATAAAGGACCCATCGAATCTGTCTTTGGTATTTTTAACAAACTTTCTCTTCAACAGAAAGTATTAATCGGTGGTTTGTTTGGTGTAACAATTGTTTTGTTTGTCTTGACAATTTTCTATTTAAATAAACCAACTTTCTCAATACTCTACACAGGGTTAGCGCCTGCAGATGCTTCTAAAGTTATAGAAGAATTGGCAGCACAAAATATTGAATATAGCATTGAAGGGAATGGACAGACAATAAAAGTTCCTGAAGAAAAAGTTTATGAATTGCGCCTTTCATTAGCATCAAAAGGAATACCTTCATCAGGCGTTATCGGTTATGAAATATTTGATAAAAATACGATGGGCATGTCGGAGTTTATGCAGAAGCTGAATTACAAGCGTGCACTTGAAGGAGAATTGTCAAGAACAATAATTCAGCAAGAAGGAATTGAGGGAGCAAGAGTACATATTGTTACTCCTCAAAGATCAGTTTTTAGAGATGAAGAAAAATTTCCAACTGCTTCGGTTGTACTAAAACTTAGTGGTAATTCTTCTTTATCAAAACAAAATATTCAAGCTATTTCAAATTTAATTTCAAGTAGTGTTGAAGGGCTTGAACCAAGCAGAGTTACAATTCTTGACACAAAAGGACGATTGCTTTCTCGCGAATCAGACGAGTCAGGTTTTTCGGGATCGAGTCAAAAAAATTACGAAGTGAAACAGCAAATTGAAAATTATCTTGCAATGAAAGCACAAAGCATTTTAGATAATGTTTTAGGAGTTGGCAACAGCATAGTGCAAATAAATGCAGATGTCGATTTTAGTCAAGTCGAAAAAACTATGGAACTCTATGACCCAGAATCTCAAGTTGCCGTAAGTGAACAGACTGTAAGATCTGAAAATAGTGGAATGACGATAACAGATACCACAGCGCAACTAAATGAAAACACAACAACTAATTATGAAATAAGTAAAACAATTCAACGAGTTGTGGAAGCATCGGGAAGCATCAGAAGGTTATCTGTGGCTGTTGTTATTAATGATGTCGCAAGGGAAGTAACTGAAGGAGAAACAGTCAAGACAGTCTTTGAACCTCGTCAACCAGAACAATTAGTGAAATTGGAAGAAATAGTAAAAAACGCAGTTGGCATTGACCCTGAAAGAAATGACCAGTTTTCTCTCGTCAATATCTCATTTGAAACAAGAGAACTTGAAGAAATAAAAGAAGAACAAGCCTCCTTTTTACATAACAATGAAGAATTGATAAACTTGATTTTGATTCTTGCTGCAATAAGTGCATCATTTATTCTTCTCAAAGGTTTGATGAAAAGATTAAAAAATGAAAAAATTCTTATTGGAACAGTCAACACTGGTTATTATGATCTACAGGACAAGGTTTCTATAAACACAGAAAGCAGTAAACCATCTTTAACAAATGCAATAAAGCGTAAAAAAATCCCATTACCAATTGGTGATATAGAAGATGAAATTTCTGATGAAGCTATCAGAAAAAAAACACAGCAAGAAAAAATATCAAATTACGTTTCTAAAAATCCGGCAGATGCCGCTAAATTAATAAATGCATGGTTACATGAAGAAGAATCCTAATCCAAAACAACAAAGTCAGCCGCAATCCTCATCGATTTCGGGTATTCAAAAAGCAGCCTTACTAATGATTGCTTTAAATGTAGATACTGCTTCGGAAGTATTAAAATACCTTGATACTGCGGAGGTTGAACTTATTTCTACCGAGATTACAAAGGCGAAAAATATTCCTTCGCATATTGTGGATGAAGTCATTGAAGATTTTCACAATATGGTTACTGCGAGAGAATACGTGCTCGAAGGTGGTATTGAATACGCAAAACAAGTTTTAGAAAAGTCATTTGGAATAAGTAAGGCTGTAGAAATTATTGAGAAAGTAAGAAACCTAACCACTCTAAAAGGATTTGATGTTCTCAAAAAAGCTGACTCTACCCAGCTTATCAATTTTTTAAACAAAGAACATCCACAAACAATAGCACTAATTTTATCTCATCTTAATCCTGAACAGACTGCAAATGCGTTAAAAGAATTACCTGAGGAATTAAGAGCAGATATATCATATAGAATTGCTTCTCTTGGCAAAATATCGCCTCAAACTTTGAAACAAATCGAAAAAGTTGTTGATGAGTTGGCAGGATTCAGTATGAGCCAGTCATCTGCAAAAATTGGTGGACCCAAAACACTCGCAACAATTCTGAATAGAACAAACGTTACGCTTGGAAAAGAAATTCTTGCAAACATGGAAAAAATTTCTCCCGATGTAGCATACGAAGTAAAAAGATTAATGTTCTTGTTTGATGATATTGTTATGATTCAAGATAAAGATATTCAGAAAATTTTAAAAGAAGTTGATAGAAAAGACCTTGCAGTATCACTGAAAGTTACTGATGAAAAATTAAAACATAAAATATTCTCTAATATGTCTGAAAGAGCTTCTGATCTGTTGAAAGAAGAAATTCAATATATGGGTCCAATAAAATTAAAAGAGGTTGAAGCTGCTCAAGCAAAAATTATTGACGTTGTAAAAAAATTAGAAGAAGGCGGAGAAATTTCTCTCAATCTAAGAGGAGGTAAAGAAGAAGTTTATGTCTGAGGTGATGAGAATAAAAGTAAAACCGAACTCAATGAAATTGAGTGCTAAAGTTGCTTTGGTTGAACCCCAAACAAAAAGAGAAGAAATTTCTACAGAGCAAATAATTGAACAAAGACTAAAAGAAAGCTTTGAGAAAGGCTATGCTAAAGCTGAAAATGAAGTTAGAGAAGAATTAGAGAGCGAATACAATAACCGACTTCACGAGAAAATTATTTGGTTGAACAATTTGTATTACGAATTTGAAAAAAAACTTATTGTGCAAGAACAGGACTATGACAAAATAGTTTTGCAAGCCTCATTTCTAATTGCAGAAAGTATATTGAAAAAAGAGCTTGCAAAAGATTCAATAATTTTTGAAGTATTGAAAGAAGCAATTTCAAAAATTGTTGGAGCAAATGAAGTAGTTGTGAAATTGAATCCTAATGATTATGAAATGTTGAATGAAGCACATCAAAAAATATATTCTGAAACTTTTAAGAAAATAAAATATGAAGCAACCGAAGGAATTGAAAGAGGCGGTTGTTTAATTGAATCAGAAATTGGGAATGTCGATGCTCGAATGTCGAGTAGAATTAGCGAATTAAAAAAACATTTAGAGAATAACCTTTATCCGCAGTTTAATGAAAATGAACATTGAAACAGAAATAGTTGGAAAGTTCAAGCGACATATATCAAATGCCGAAACAATAAAAGTTAATGGCAAAGTTACTGATGTAATTGGATTGATTATTGTCTCTATTGGGCCAAACGTTGAGTTGGGTGAAGTATGCATGATTATTGATAAAAATGGGGCTGAAATTTGTAAGACTGAAGTTGTAGGATTTAAAGATGGAAAAGTTTTATCAATCGCTTTAGGAGAAGTTCAAAAATTATCTCCTTCTTGTCAAATAGTTGGAACAGGAAAGACATTTTCAATTGGAGTTGGAGAAGCGTTACTCGGTAGAGTATTGGACGGACTCGGAAATCCAATTGATGGAAAAGGTGAAATTAAATTTACATCTGTGAGAAGTATTTATCGTGAACCGCCAAATCCACTTGAACGCAAAAGAATAAGCCAACCACTTCAAACTGGGGTAAGGTCAATAGATGCTCTTTTAACTTGTGGTAAAGGACAGCGAGTTGGAATTTTTGCTGGGAGCGGAGTTGGAAAAAGCGTTATACTTGGAATGATTGCGCGTAATACAAATGCTGATGTGAACGTTATTACATTGATTGGAGAACGCGGAAGAGAAGTTCGTGAGTTTATCGAAAAAGATTTGGGCGAAGAAGGTTTAAAACGCTCCGTTGTTATTGTTGCTACTTCTGATAAGTCACCTCTTATTAGAACAAAGGGAGCATTTATTGGAACAACAATTGCAGAATATTTTCGCGATCTCGGAAGAAGCGTAATCTTGATGATGGATTCTGTTACAAGATTTGCTATGTCGCAAAGAGAAATTGGTTTAACTATTGGAGAGCCGCCAACAACCAAAGGATACACGCCTTCTGTGTTTGCGATTTTACCAAAACTTTTAGAAAGAGCTGGTTGCAGCACTTCTGGATCAATCACAGGATTTTATACCGTGTTGGTAGATGGTGACGATATGAATGAACCAATTGCTGATGCTGTAAGATCGATATTAGATGGACATATTGTGTTATCAAGAAAATTGGCAAACTCGGGGCAATTCCCAGCAGTCGATCCGCTACAAAGTGTAAGTAGATTAATGCCAGATATAGTTTCTCGTGATCATCGATTAAGAGCACAATCATTTAAGGAGATACTTTCTACTTATCGTGAAGCAGAAGATTTAATTAAGATTGGAGCTTATGTTAAAGGAAGTAATCCACAAATTGACCATGCGTTATCAAAAATTTCAGCTTTAAAAAATTTCTTAAAACAAGATATGGTTGACTCTGCTATTTATGAAGAAACAATACAAAGACTTGATTCAATAATTGAAAAACCAATTGAATAAACTATGACGAGGAACAATGTTTAAGTTTAAGTATCAATCGATAGAAGACATAAAAAAAATTTTTGAAGAAAAAGCAAAAAAAGAATTGTCATTAACTGAAAAAAAAATTGATCAAGCAAATGATGACAAAATAAAATTGCTTCAAGAAAAAGATGATGTTTCAAGCAACATTATTAATGGAACTTATAAATCTTCAGTTCTTAGAAATTATCAACTTTATAAAGATTATCTCTCATCTATGATTGTCAGAAAAGAGGAAGAACTGCAAGAATTGGAAAACATAAAGGAAGAGCAGAGAAAATTGTTGTTACAAAATAGCAAAGAGCACAAAATATTTACATCATTACGTGAAACGCATTTATCTGAGTTTAACATTGAGGAAAATCGAAAAGAGCTAAAACAAACTGATGAATATGCTACGATAAAATTCACAAGGACCACTTAATGAAACCACCGATTATTTATATTTTAATTTTTTTAATGGCATTCTTGATTGTTACTGTTAGTATAATCTTTTTTAACTCACAATTCACAAACATGTTTAAATTCGATTTTTCTTCACGCGAGAAGAAAATTGAAAAAATCGAAGCTGTTGCTTTGCCACAAAATGAAATTCTTCCAGCAATCACTCCGGTTAATCTTGCCATTAACACAGACACTTCAGCTCAATCGTTAACTACTACTGGAATCAGAAAC
>PNNF01000071.1 GCA_013824085.1 Chlorobiaceae bacterium
AAGTGATTTCATAATTGAAAGAGAACATCATCTTGAACTTTATACAGAAGAGTTAGACATAGATAAACTTGACTCGCCGTTAAAAGGAAGATATCAAAGACTTAATGCTGCACTAGCTTCGTTAGCTGTCTATAAAACACTTGAAATTTCAAATCCTCATATTTTTGAAAATGGAATTAAAAAAGTTGTTGAAAATTCAGGACTTCAAGGACGCTACGAGATATTGAATAAATCTCCGAAAGTAATTCTTGACTCTGCTCATAATCCTGAAGGCATTGAAAATTTTTTAAGAGAGTTTAATAAAGAAAAATCCAAATACAAAAAAAGAATCGCCTTGATTGCAATGATGAAGGATAAATCTATTCTAGAGATGATGACTCTACTTAAAAATAGTTTTGATGAATTTATAATTACAGAAGTTGGAATTGATAGAAGTGCAAAGATTGAAGATTTATCTTTGATTGCTCAAAAGTTAAATCTAAGTTATAAGGAGGAATCTAATTCTGCTTTGTATCTCCAAGAATTTATTAAAAATAGTGAAAAAGATAATTGTCTTGTTGTTATAGGAAGTATGTATTTATTAGGTGAAATAAAAAAATCATTACAAGAAACAAAAAAATAAATTTAACAAAAAATAAACAGTAGGAACTAATACGATGCCAATGGACATTTCAGAACTTAAGTCGAAAAAGATTATTGAACTTTACACAATTGCCAAAGAGCTTTCAATCATTGGCTATTCTGACTTAAGGAAGCAAGATCTAATATTTAAAATTCTCGAAGCACAAACTTCTAAAGATGGATTAACATTTTCAAAAGGTGTACTCGAAGTTCTACCTGATGGTTATGGATTCTTGCGATCACAAGCTTATAATTATTTACCTTCGCCTGATGATATATATGTATCACCTTCGCAAATTAAAAAGTTCATGCTAAGAACGGGCGACTTTGTGAGTGGACAAGTAAGACCTCCAAAAGAAGGAGAGAGATTTTTTGCTTTACTAAGAGTTGAAGCAGTAAATAATATGGATCCCGAAAAAATTAGGGACAGAACTTTATTCGATAACTTAACTCCGCTTTATCCAACCAAAAGAATTACACTCGAAACTGCTCCCGGTGAGTATTCAATGAGAGTTCTTGATTTGTTGTGCCCAATTGGTAAAGGTCAAAGAGCATTAATTGTTTCTCCTCCAAAAAGTGGAAAAACAATTTTGTTACAGAAAATTGCAAACTCAATTACACGTAATCATCCTGAAATTAAATTAATTATTTTATTGATTGATGAACGTCCTGAAGAAGTAACTGATATGGAACGCTCTGTTAAAGCTGAAGTTATTAGCTCTACGTTTGATGAGCCAGCAGATAGGCACGTTCAAGTTGCAGATATGGTTATTGAAAAAGCAAAAAGATTAGTTGAAGCAGGTGAACACGTTGTGATTCTGCTCGATTCAATTACAAGATTAGCAAGAGCAAATAACATTGTCATTCCTCACTCCGGTCGTATCCTCTCTGGTGGTGTTGACTCTAACGCTCTTCACAAACCAAAAAGATTTTTTGGCGCGGCAAGAAATATTGAAGACGGCGGAAGCTTAACCATTATTGGAACGGCTCTTATCGATACTGGTAGCAGAATGGATGATGTTATCTTTGAAGAATTTAAAGGTACAGGAAATTCGGAAGTAATTCTAAATCGTGATTTAAGTGATAGAAGAATTTTCCCTGCAATTGAAATCAATCGTTCTGGTACACGTAGAGAAGAACTATTATTTAAAGAAGATGAACTTGCTAAAATTTGGATCTTAAGAAAAATTTTGAGTGACCTTTCTTCAGTCGATGCAATGGAATTTTTGATTGAAAAAATGAAAGGCGCAAAAACAAATAAAGAATTCTTAATAAGTATGAATAGTTAATTGTGAAAATTCTGTTCTCCATATTTTTCACTTTAATAATTACATCTTTTTCGTTTACACAAATTTCTGATACCGTTAAATACCCCTGGTTTTTTTCTCCTATCAACGTAACTAAAGAGATTACTGGAACATTTGGAGAATATCGTAGCACAAGTGTTAATGGACATTTTCACGATGGCACTGATGTTCCAGCACCAAGCGGAACTCCAGTGCTTGCAGTGCTTCCGGGCAGTGTAACTGTTGCTTATGATGATGGTCAGACTGGAAATAATTCTTACGTTAGAGTCTCGTATTAAATGGACAAGTAAAAGATTTAACTTACTATCATACTCGTCCAACTGTTTCGGTTGGAACATCTGTAATCGTTGGTCAACAAATTTCCACAGTCGCAATAGATCACGTTCACCTTATCGATTATCGAATTGGTGGCGGCGGCGGAAATGCAACACGCATCAACTCTATTCGGCCTGATGGCGGCTTCACTCCTTATCTCGATATTTGGAAACCACGCATTAGATTCGTACGCTTCTTTGTTGATAATCTCGATATTGAATTACCTCCACTCGGACTAACTGGAAAAATTGATATTGCTGTTCACGTTGAAGAACAAAACGGAGCAAGCTCTTCATCGGTGATGAACAACGGAACTTACGAGATTGGTTATAAAATTTTATCTGCTGATCGTCAGACAATAATTTTTGATCCTCCTGACAATGGCTGGCGTTATAGATTCTATAATCTGCCTGCAAATAGCTCTGTGAACACTGCTTATTATCGACCTCTCTCAAGCACAAGTCAACATGTTTATTTAGTTACGAATGGAACAGGTGCAAACAGCGTCGAAAATACTCAAGTTGTTCAGAATAATTTTTGGGATATTGATTTACATCCATATGGCGACTACAACTTGATGGTCTTCTCGAGAGATACAAGGAACAATGCTGATACTGTTTTTATTCCAATTAGAACTTCGAGAAGAGATTTAGTTCCACCACAACAACCAACACTAAAATCGATCACAAAAATTTCACCAGATTCAATTCAAATAAATTGGGGTAGAGTGAATGATGCTGATCTAAAAGGTTATCGACTCTTCATCAGTAATGAAGGAAGAAATTTCCAATTGTTTGAAGATGAAAATTCTCTTACACAAAATATGACTGAAAAAAAATATCGACTAAGTAAAGATTCAATTTATTATTTTAAAATTGTCGCCGTTGATACTGCTACACCTGCTAATCAAAGTCTTGAAACAGATACATACGGAATAAGATTGAGCGACTCGCAAAAAAGAATTTTGATTGTTGATGGATTTAATCGTTTCGGAGGAAGTGGAAGTTGGAGTCGCGCCTCACATGATTTTCTTATTTATCACGCTGAGATATTAACGAATCAATTTGAAAGCTCTCATCAAAGCGCAATAGCGAATGACGAAATCTCACTCAGCAATTACGATGGTGTAATTTGGTTTACGGGTGATGAGTCAACTGTCAACGAAACATTTTCAGGTGCTGAACAAACTCGAATTGCTAACTACTTAAATTCTGGAGGAAAACTTTTTGTAAGTGGTTCAGAAATAGGTTGGGACTTGGTTGGCTCTGGCACTGCTTCGCCTTCAGATATTCAGTTTTACACAAATTATTTGAAAGCAAGATATGTTAGTGATGCTTCAGGCGTATTTAATATTTCTGGTGTGCCTCCAATTTTTCAAACTAATTTTACTTTTAACTACGGCTCAACTTCAGTCGGTTCACCATACAATGAGGATTTTCCTGATGTGATTGATACAGTCGGCGGAAGTTTTCCGATCTTAAGATATACATCTAACGCTACTGCTGGAATTGCTTACTCGGGAAGATTCGGCACAGGAATTCAGCAAGGTGGAGTTGCGTATATTGCATTTCCATTTGAAACTATTCCACTGCGGCAACCAAGAAATCGTTTATTAAATTCAATGCTCACTTATTTTGATTTGATTACAAAAATTAATGGCGATGAGCTTGCTGAAAATAAATTCAATTATATTTTAAATCAAAATTATCCGAATCCTTTTAATCCAAGCACTGTTATTAGTTGGCAATTACCAACAAGAAGTTATGTTAAATTAAAAATTTATGATATTCTTGGGAAGGAATTGTTAGTGCTCTTCGAAGGCGAACTGAATGAAGGCAACCATAAAATTGACTTTAATGTTTCAGATAAGAGTAGCAATATTGCAAGTGGAGTTTACTTCTACAAGTTGGAAGTTAATGGATCTATTTTAACACGAAAAATGCTTTTAATGAAATAATATGAATAAATTAATTTTTCTTCTTTTGCTAGCAACGTCACTTACTTTTTCACAATTCGATGAGAACAGAAGAGATAATCGCTTGTTGCCTATGTAATTGATTTAGGTTTTTTATCTGATGTCCATCTTATCGACAATGGTGCTCAGCTTAACCTTTATTATATTTTTAAAATTTCTTATACAAGACTTCTCTTTCATAAAAGCGGAGATGTTTTTGAAGCGAATTTTGAAGTTGCAACAGAAATATCCGATAGTCTAAATAATTTTATTACACGTGAAAGTGTGAGAGAAAAAATTTTTGTTTCAAGTTTTGAAGAAACAAATAATGATAAAAATTATGTTACGGGATTAATAAAACTAAATGTTCCATTCTTAAAACGATTTATTATCAATACAAAAATTGTTGATTTAACTACAAACATTGAACGAAGGTTAATTCCAAAAAATGTTAGAGGTTTTGAAAAAAATGACAAAGTATTAAAACCATTTTTTGTTAGCGATATTAAAAATAAAAATGATATGAATGAATTTCATATTGTGAGCTATGGGAATAGAATTCCTTTAACAAGCGAGTCCTACACAATGTTGATTCCAATTGCAGATACATCAATCGATAAATTAGACATTGTTATTGGCGATAATAAAGATTCGCTTGAGCTAAGCAGTGAAGAATTTTTTGATGCATCACTAAAACTAACCGATACTGGAAATAAAATTATTTTGACTAAAGATTCCAATAAGGTTTATAGAAATTTTATTTTTAGAAAATTTAATTTCAATTTGGATGAAGGTCCAAAAATTATTAATGTCAAAAACTTTCCTACTAAAACTTTTAGAACAGAAGTCTTCTGGTTCAATAAACCGAAATCACTTTTTAATATTAGGCATGCCGTCAACATTCTTAATGCAGTGGAAAGTAAGGATACGGTGAAAAATATTATCTCAGCAGATGAATTTGAGATGTTGAATAATTTAATTGCTTATTGGAAAAAATTTGATCCAACTCCAAATACAAGTTACAATGAAGTCAAGAATGAATTTTATCAAAGGGCTGACTACGCCGAAGATAATTTCTCTACATTGACTAAAAGAGATGGAGCTGAAACAGATAGAGGAAAAATATTTTTACGTTTTGGTCAACCCACTGAAATTACAAGGGCTTCAACACGAGAAGGTTTTATGACTGAAACTTGGTTCTTTCAAAATCATAATGGAAAATTTATTTTTATAGATAGAGCGGGAACAGGTAAATACGAAATAGTGAACTAATGAAAAAATATATTTTTACTTGCGGTGACATTAACGGAATTGGACCGGAAGTCGTATTAAAAACAATTAATCGATTAACAAAAAACAGAAATGAAAAACTTCTTTTAATTTTTCCGAAAAATGTTTTTCTTGAGCACTATAAAATTTGTAATTCAATTTTTGATTTTGAAATTGTATCTGACCCAAAATATATTTCTGAAAATAAAAAAATTGTCTCAGTTGTAAGTCTTGGCAATGCAAAAACAAAAATTAAAGTTGCGACAAAAGAGAGTGGCGAAGTTGCATATAATGCTATAAAATATGCCTACGATTTATCTATCGAAAATAAAAATAACGCTATCATTACTGCTCCAATCTCAAAGACAGCACTAAAACTTGCAGGAATTAATTTTGCTGGACACACAGAAATATTTGCAAATTTTTGTAATGTTAAAAACTTTGCAATGATGTTTGTCTCAGAAAAAATGAAAGCTTCAATTGCAACAATTCATATTCCAATAAAAGACGTCGATAAAAAAATTACAATTGAAAACTTAAAATCACGAATTGATGTCTTGTTAAATTCATTGCGAAATGATTTTGGAATTGCAAATCCAAAGATTGCTCTGCTTGGGTTAAATCCACACGCAGGAGAGAATGGAAATATTGGAGTTAAAGAGATTGAAGTGATAAATAAAATTATTAACAACAAAAATATTTTTGGAGCTTTTCCTGCAGATGGATTTTTTGCTGCAAAAAAATTTCTTGACTATGATCTAATTTTTGGAATGTATCACGACCAAGTTTTGATTCCATTCAAAATGTTGTTTTCAAAAACGGGAGTGAATTTCACTGCAGGTTTACCAATCATTCGCACATCTCCCGATCACGGAACAGCTTATGATATTGCAGGAAAAAATATTGCTGATGAATCGAGTACATTGGCCGCTTTCAAGGTCGCAAGAAAAATAGCTGCATCCAGATCAATATGATAAAATATGATTCATATAACGAAACATCGAACGTTTATGATCATCTGATGCGAAAAATTGATTACAAAGAATGGGGAAAATATTTAAAAAAAATTACTAAGCCTTTTCTGAAAAATAATCCTGCGGTACTTGAAATTGCTGGTGGAACAGGGAAGTTAGCTGAAATTTTATCTAAGAAATTTCCAAATTATTTATTGACTGATAAATCTTGTAAGATGCTTCAACAATCAAAAATCAAAAACAAGATTGTAATGGATTTTACAACGCCTTCCGTAAATCAAAAATATGATTTAATTCTCTGCACTTTTGATAGCGTAAATTATTTGTTGAGCAAAAAAAAATTATTACAATTGCTTCTCTCTGTAAATGAGTTACTTACTCAAGATGGAATTTTTACTTTTGATGTAAGTCTCGCAAAAAATAGTATTCAACATTCTGATGAGAGTTTTAGAAAACATAAATTTAGTAACCATAAAATTATTCAACTCAGTTCTTTTAATGAGTTTTCTCAAATTCATAAAAATGAGTTTAGATTTTATAGTGAAAATATTCTGATCAAAAAAGAAATTCATAAACAAAAAATTTATCCATTTGAATTATATTTTAATCTCATAAATAAAAGTGGTTTGTTTGTTGTTGAGTGCTTTGAATGTTTTACTGAACGCAAGTGCAAACCAAATTCTAAAAGAGCGCAATTTATAGTGAAGAAAAATAGATGCTAACTTTCAACAATGTTTCGTTTGGTTATGATAACAAATATCTTTTAAGAGAAGTTGATTTTTCATTAAAGCAAGGTGAATTTGCTTTTATTATTGGAAAAAGTGGGAGCGGAAAAAGTTCACTACTGCAGATGATCTATCTGAAGAATAAGCCCACCGATGGTTATATCGAGTTTGATAAGTTTGATACTATGACGCTCAAAACAAAAAATCTTCCCGAATTGCGAAAAAAAATTGGAATCATTTTCCAAGAATTTAGATTGCTGAGCGATAGAACAATTTTTGATAATTTAGCTTTTATCCTTGAGTCAACTTCAACAAATAAAAAAGAGATAAAGAAAAAAATAAATAATATTTTGGCTGAAGTTGGATTATCGCACAAGAAAAAAAATTTTCCTGAAGAGCTGTCGGGCGGTGAACAACAGCGTGTAGCAATTGCAAGAGCCATAGTTAATGACCCGTTATTAATTCTTGCTGATGAACCAACAGGTAATCTCGATCCAGAAACATCGGGAGAGATTTTGGAGACGATAAAAAAAATTAATGCGAGAGGAACAGCGGTTTTATTTGCAACTCACAATTACGATTTAATTAAAAAAGTAAATGCGAGAGTTTTACAAATCGAAAATGGAAAAGTAATTGATGTTACAACTTCTATTAAGTGACAACTTTTTCTTTTGCAAATTTTTCCACTGCATCTAAAATCTCAACTGCAATATCTTCTATTGCACCAAGTCCATCAATCTCAAATATTTTTTTATTATTTAGTTCAAAATAATTTAAGACGGGGAGAGTAGCAGACTTAAAAACTTCAATTCTATTTCTAATTACATCTTCTTTATCATCGTTGCGATGATAGAGACCGTTCAACGCTCCGCAATTTGGACAAACATCGGGTTCGATAATTTCTGATAAACTAAAGATTGATTTACATTCGCTGCACGCTAATCTTTGAGTTAATCTTTTTACAATTTCATCTTCATTTGCAGTTAGATAAATAATTAAAACATTATTCATTTTTAATTCATTCATCAAATTATCGAGTGAAGCAGCTTGCGCAACTGTGCGAGGGAATCCATCAAGAATAAATCCCTTTGCACTTTTTGGATTAGAAAAATTTTCTTTAATCAAGGAGATCATTAGCGAGTCTGGAACCAACTCACCACTGTCCATAATCTTTTTTGCTTTCAACCCTAATTCTGAAGCGTCAGCAACTGCTTGGCGTAGAATATCACCGGTAGAAATATGGGGTATGTTTAATCTTTCACTTAAGATTTTTGCTTGAGTTCCTTTTCCAACTCCGGGTGCGCCAAAGACAATTAGAAACATAGAATTCCTTAAATTAAAATGTAAACTTATCATTAATAGATTTCTTTAGCAAATATTCTTTGATTACTTCATTCGCTTTTTTTTGAAAAACTCTTGCAACAATATGCTACTTTCTTTCTCATAAATTCCAGAGAAAATTTTTATTTTATGATTTGACTTTTCTTCTTCAATCAAATTGTACAATGAGCCGCAAGCGCCAAATTTTGGATCAAAGCAAGCGAAGTATAGATTAGCTATTCTCGCGTGTAGAATTGCGCCTGTGCACATTATGCAAGGTTCTACGGTTGTATAAATATCGCACTCATTCAATCTCATTTCTGATAGCGAATAACAAGCCGATGTAATTGCAATCATCTCCGCGTGAGCAGTTGGATCTTTGAGTCGTTCAGTTTGGTTGTAGCCTTTTGCAATAATTTTATTTTCCTTAACTACAACGCAACCGATAGGCACTTCATTATCGTCAAAAGCTTTTTGTGCCTCTTGAAGTGCTGCGTACATAAATTTATATTTTTCTTCTGGGAATATCATCATATCTTAAGAGTTCTATTATTTTAATGTTTGTAAAAGCGAACAAATAAAGTTAATTTCGACACGTAATTTAAGAAAAATTTGCACCCGTAGCTCAACTGGACAGAGCATTTGACTTCGGATCAAAGGGTTGAGGGTTCGAATCCTTCCGGGTGTACGAGGTTGATGAGTAATGAA
>PNNF01000072.1 GCA_013824085.1 Chlorobiaceae bacterium
TCTCTTTCAAAATACGCCTACACTAGTCATTCATTAAAAGCTTACGACTGTTTCCCTAAAGTGAAATTAAAAGAATCTCCATCATACCTTCGCATCTTGGCGGCTCTGCGAGAGTTTTTTTCTTGCGAAGTCGCTAAGCCACAAAGAAAACTATTTTCTTCAATAAACATTAATAAACATTAAAAAAAAATTGTGACTGAATTTCCCCTCCTTCTTTTCTTCTCATCTGCTTATCTTTACAGTTAACAAAATTGGAAAATAAAGATGAAAAACATTGCTTACGGTTTAATATTTTTTTTATTAGTCACAGTAAATAATACTCTTGCTTGGGGCGAAGAGGGACATAAAATAATTAATAAAAAAGGGATGGAACTTCTTCCTAAAGAGATGAAAAGTTTTTTAGCTTGGGAAACTTTTATAGTTGATAATGCTTCAGAGCCTGATATTAGAAGAGATTCTGATCCTGCCGAATTCTTTAGACATTTTATTGATGTCGATTTTTATTCTGAGTTTAACGAAGGAAGAATGAATCAAAACAAAGAAGAATTGATTGCAAAATATTCCGACTCTGTTGTTACTAAAATGGGAATTATTCCTTGGACTATTTTAGAAACTTACAATAATTTAGTTACTGCATTAAAAGAAAAAAATTCAAATAGAGCAAAAGCGTTAATTGCTGACCTTGGACATTATGTTGCTGATTGCTATAACCCAATGCACACTGTTCTAAATTATGATGGTCAATTAACAAATCAAAAAGGATTACACTCGCGATACGAATCAAGAATGTTAAGAAGAAATTTAGAAGAATTAGAGAGACGCATCAAAGTTACTCCCGCAGTAAAAATTGATAACGTTCTCGATTACACATTCGATTTTATTACCGCTTCAAATAGTTATAACTACATTTTGTTTAACGCAGACTTGCACGCACTGAAATATTCAAACAACGAATACAACGATGAATATTATCGGCTCCTTTGGTTTAAAACAAAATACCTAACAGCAAATTTATTTGGTGATGCTGCAACATCATTTGCGTCATTATTTTATAGTGCTTGGACTGATGCTGGTAAACCAGAGTTCGAAAAATTCAATTAAATATCTTTTGTTAAAGGATTAAAAAATGAAAAGTAAACTACTTTTTCTTATCATGACTATTTTGTTCTCAAACACTTTCTCTCAATTAGTAACTTGGAATCCAATCTTTGCAACTGCAAATGATTCCATAGTTGTTGTATTTGATGCAACACAAGGTAATCGCGGCTTGCAAGGATTTACAGGAGATGTGTATGCACATACTGGTGTAATTACTAACCTAAGTACAAGCAACACCGATTGGAGATATGTAAAAACAAGTTGGGGACAGAACACTCCCGAAACAATGCTCGAAAGAATTGGAACTGATCTTTATCGAATTGTTATTCGTCCAAGTGTAAGATCATTTTACAATGTTAATCCCGCCGAAACAATATTACAAATAGCTTTTGTATTTAGAAGTGCATTGCCACCATATCGAGAAGGTAAAACTGCAGACGGCGGAGATATTTTTGTTCCGCTTGCAGCCGCAGGACTGAACGTCGCAATTACTTCTCCAATAGAAAGACCATTAATTAGAATTTTAAATGACAACATAAATATTCAAGTGAGTTCAGTAAACTCAACTAATCTTGCACTGTTTGACGGAACAACTCTTTTGACACAAACAACAGGCACAGCTTTATCTTTTAACTATGTTGCTTCAACTCATGGAAAAAGAATTATTAGAGCAGTTGCAACGGGAACAGGCGGTGCAACGAGAACTGATTCATTTGCACTTGTTATTCGTCCACCCGTTACTGTGCAAGCATTACCAGCAGGTATGAGAGATGGAGTTAATTATACAAGTGTTGTTACGGCAACATTAGTTTTAACAGCTCCCGAAAAACAATTTGTTTATGTGATTGGTGATTTTAATAATTGGGAAGTCGAACCAAATTTTTATATGAAACGAACTCCTGATGGACAAAAATATTGGTTAGAGCTTACGGGACTTGCACCCGCTTTAGAATACGCATATCAATATTTAGTTGATGGAACAATTCGTGTAGCAGATCCGTATGCTGAAAAAATTCTTGATCCTTGGAACGATCGATTTATTCCCGCTTCAACTTATCCGGGACTAAAACCCTATCCAACAGGAAAAACAACGAACATAGTTTCAGTGCTTCAAACCGCACAAGCTCAATATCAGTGGCAGGTAACAAATTTCAGAAAACCAAAAATAGAAGATCTCGTTTTTTATGAATTGTTGATTAGAGATTTTACTTCGTTAAGAACTTATAAATCAATTCAAGATACACTTTCATACTTTAAGCGATTAGGAGTTAACGCTCTTAAAATAATGCCCGTTATGGAATTTGAAGGAAACGAAAGTTGGGGCTACAATCCGATGTTTATGTTTGCTCCCGATAAATATTACGGAACAAAAAATGATCTAAAAAGATTAATAGACGAAGCACACAAACAAGGCATTGCAATTATTCTTGATATCGTACTTAATCATCAGTTTGGAAATTCACCACTCGTACGGATGTATTGGGATGCTTTGAATAATAGACCCGCAGCAAATAGTCCTTGGTTTAATACTGTTGCTCGTCACCCATTTAATGTTGGCTTTGATATGAATCATGAAAGTCAATTCACAAGAGATTTTTCAGACAGAGTTATTGAACATTGGATAACAGAATATAAAGTTGATGGCTATCGATTTGATTTGAGCAAAGGATTTACACAAGTGAATAGTGGAGGCGATGTTGGTCTTTGGGGAAGATACGACCAATCAAGAATAAATATTTGGAAAAGAATAGCCGATAGAATTTGGGCGCTTGATTCTACTTCAATTGTTATACTTGAACATTTTGCAGATGATAACGAAGAGCAAGTGCTTACGAATTATGGAATGTTGACTTGGGGAAATATGAATCATGCTTACAACGAAGCCACAATGGGCTGGAATGCAAGTTCTGATTTTTCAAGAATATCGCATAGAGCAAGAGGTTTTTCAAAACCGCATTTAATTGGATATATGGAAAGTCACGATGAAGAACGTTTGATGTACAGAAATATTTTATATGGAAACGTATCTGGAAATTATAGTACAAGGAACATCTCAACTGCACTTGACAGAATGAAACTAGCAGCTGCATTTTTATTTACAGTTCCCGGACCCAAAATGCTCTGGCAATTTGGTGAGCTTGGTTATGATTTTTCTATCAACACTTGTCCAAATTTTACAGTTTCGCCCGATTGCAGAACAGCAAACAAACCAGTTAGATGGGATTATTATTCGGATCCCGATCGGCTCAGACTTTTTAAAGTTTATTCTGAGTTAATCAAATTAAAAATTAATCATGATGTTTTTGAGACCAATGATTTCAGCTTGATGCTAAATGGAGCAACGAAGCAAATAACGCTCAATCACCCATCGATGAATGTTTTGATAGTTGGAAATTTTGATGTGGTCAATAGATCTATGACGCCGTTATTTCCTCGGACTGGAAAGTGGTATGATTATTTTAGTGGTGATAGTATAACAGTTGGAACATCAGCACAAAGCTTTTCATTATTCCCTGGACAGTTTAATATTTATACAACAGTTAAATTACCAACGCCAGAACAAGGTTTGATTACATCTATCAGTAATAACAACGTTAGTATCAATCCAGAAAAATTTTATCTCGCACAAAATTATCCGAATCCATTTAATCCAAGCACTGTAATAAGTTGGCAGTTACCATTTGCGAGTTACGTAACTCTAAAAATTTATGATCTACTTGGACGAGAAGTAGCAACACTTGTCAATGAAGAAAAATCGATGGGAAGCTATTCAGTAACTTTTGATGCGAGCAATTTATCGAGTGGTTTGTATTACTACAAGCTCGTTGCTAATCCTTCAAATGTTGGACAAGCATCTGGATTTGTAGAAACAAGAAAAATGATGCTGATGAAATAATTTCTGTTTATTTTGAAATATACTCTTTGGCTATTTGGAAAGTAATTATTTGCATCCAGATAGCTAATTTGTATTTTAAAGAAATTGAGTTAGAGTTTTAATTATCTTTTTAATTCATTCAATTGAAACACAAACTTGATATTAAAAAAGAGCACTAATAATTTTTAATAATAAATAGAAAAAATAATTGGCAAATTTAATTAAACGAATTCTCGCTCTTTCCGTAGCAATAATCTTTGGTAGCTTCACAAATTTTTTTGCACAAGATTCCACTCACATAAAAGTATCACGAATGATAGACTCTGTTTCGATGCAGAATTTACAATCGCACATAAGGATTCTTGAAAATGCTTGGGGTTATCAAAGCAGAGTAAATTTAACACCGGGAAGCGACTCAGCTGCTCAGTGGATAAAAAGAGAACTTGAAAAGTTTCCGAGTTTACAAGTTGAACTTGACACATTTTTTATTTCATCTGCACAAGCACCATTTAATACTAAGCCGTTATTTAATGTAGTTGCCACAATACGCGGCACTGTTGATGATTATGTAATTCTCGGTGCACATTACGATGCTTCAGCGAGCAGAATGGGAACAACAGTTTGGCAAAACCAATGGGCAACTATAAAAGCACCTGGAGCTGATGATAATGCGACGGGAGTAGCAGCACTTCTCGAAATTGCCAGAGCTTTTTCTGATCCACAAAATAATTTTAGACCTTACTACACAATTAAACTAATTGCTTTTGGTGCTGAAGAGGCAGGCGTTATCTACACAGGCAATCATCACGGAAGCGTGAACATTGCGCGAAAAGCTAAGCTACGCGGCGACAGAATTGTTGGAATGATTTCACTCGATATGATAGGATACAACCCGCTACATTTATATACTGCAATCGTTGCTAATACTCAATCAGAATGGATTGGAAGAGTTTTTAGAAATATGAATGTAAATTTTAATTTAGGATTACTAACAAATGCTCCACCTTTTCCTTATGCTAATTATAGTGATCATCACTCATTCGTATTGGAAGGTTATAGTGCAATTTTGATAATTGAAAATGCGCCACCTTGGAACAATGGACCATACTACACCGCCAATCCTTATTACCACACTTCAGCAGATTCATCAGGAACATTAAATATGAATCTTGTACGAAAAGTTACGCAGCTAAGCTTGGCTTCAGTGGCGTTTATGAGTGCAGTTACTGATATAAATGAAGAGGATGAGAATTTTGTTTTAAAAGATTTTTTTCTTTATCAAAATTATCCTAATCCATTTAATCCCAGCACAGTTATCAATTATAACGTCCCCGTTGCAAGCCGTGTAAATATTACTGTTTATGATCTACTAGGTCGGCAAGTAGCGATATTAGTGGATGAAGTGAAACAAGCCGGAAAGTATGAAACAAAGTTTAACGCAATAGATAATGAATTTCAGTCACTCTCTTCTGGATTATATTTTTATCGATTAAACGCGCAACAATTAGATGCAGGAGAATCATCGAATTTTACTGTTACCAAAAAGATGATGCTGATGCGATGAGTTTGATACGCAATAATTTTAAAAGACACTTTCTTCTTTAATCAAATTAACGGAGTAAAATGAAAAAATATCTTTATTTAATTTCGTTTTTTTTCGCAATTCTTTTTTCTGCTTGCTCTGACCAAGCAAATAAAAATCCAGAAATTGATTTTGAATCAATAACGACAAGCTTAAACTGGGGTATGAGTCAAGACTCAGTAAACAAAGTACTAACTGAAAAATTTTTATTTGATAGCAAAAAAGTGCTTGAGCAAGAAAATATTAATCTTAAAGTTTTTGAATATAAAGGCGGAAACCTTTATAACATTAATTCAGAGAAATGGATAACAATGTTTAGAGAAGATAGCTTATCTGCATTGTCTCTAAATTTTTTGTTTGAAAGTAAAAACGAAAATGAGAAAGCATACAAATTAATTTCTCAACAGCTTGATAAAATTGGAGTAAGAGACTCAATTCAAGTTGAAGGAGAAAAAAGATGGTTATTAAATTCAGGAAGCAAAAGTGAAACGGGGATTCTCTTAACAATTAATGAAAAGAATTTTATGATTCTACTTTATCCAAAGCCAGAAATAATTTTTTAATGAATTGTTTTTTTTGATGTAAATCTGGATTAACAATTACAAATAATTTGTTTAAGCATTGTTTAATCTTTGATTAAAGAAGCATTATAGAAAAATTTTATTTAAGAAGTAAAAACATTGTTTTATAAATCCAAGTCAAACAGATATTTTTGAAATTAAACTTAGCATCTGAAATTTAAAATTAGAAGATAAAAATGAAAATACTTGTTGGTTCAAAAAATCCGGTAAAGTTAGACGTAGTGAAAGAAGCGTTTGCAAAATATTTTCAGAATATAGAAGTATTAGGAATTGATGTTGAATCAAAAGTTCCCTCGCAGCCAGTAAATCATGAAACATTTGACGGAGCAAAAAATAGAGTTGACGCACTTCGAGAAATAAATGAAAAACAAAATCTTTACGCAGATTATTTCGTTGGCATTGAAGGGGGAATTATTAAGCTCTACTCAAAATGGTTTGGATTTGGATGTATGTGCATTATGAACAAAGCAGGAATTTATTCGGTTGGAACGTCATCACACTTCGAGTTACCAAAAATTATCTATGAACAATTACTAAAAGGAATTGAACTCGGAGATGTTATAGATAATTTAACTGAGGAGAAAAACACTAAACAAAAAAATGGAGCAATTGGATTTTTAACTAAAGATGTGATAACGCGTAAAGACCTTTATTATCAAGGCTTGATTAATGCATTAATTCCTTTTCTGAATAAAAATATTTACAACGCTTAAAAAAAACTATTTCTTTTTAAGTCTTTCAATTTCATCACGGAGCATTGCAGCTCTTTCAAACTCTAAATCTTTTGCGGCATTGTGCATCTCATCTGACAATTGCATAATCAAATCTTCTCTCTGCTCTTTAGTCATATATTTTACAATTGGTTCGCTAACTTTAGTAAATGCAGTCGATATTTTTTTTCCGTCCTGTTTTCTCAACTCAGCGATTGAAGTTGAAGAAATAATTTCTTCGTAACTTTTCAAAATTGTTTGAGGAGTAATATTATTCACTCTGTTGTATTCCATTTGAAGAATACGTCTTCTTGTAGTTTCATCAATCATTTTCTTCATCGACTGAGTAATAACATCAGCATAGAGAATAACTCTTCCGTTCACATTTCTTGCGGTTCTGCCGGCTGTCTGGATCAACGATCTCTCGCTCCGCAAAAATCCTTCTTTGTCCGCATCAATAATTGCAACGAGAGAAACTTCTGGAAGGTCAAGTCCTTCTCTCAACAAATTTACTCCAACGAGCACATCAAAATCGCCAAGCCGCAGATCACGTAATATCTCCACACGTTCAAGTGCATCAATATCGCTGTGAATGTAGCGTACAAGAATTCCAATTTTGTCGAGATAGTCACTCAAATCTTCTGCCATTTTTTTTGTAAGTGTCGTAACTAAAATTCTTTCTTCCTTGACGGTTCTCAAACGTATCTCGTGTATCAAATCATCTATCTGTCCTTTGATTGGTCGAACTTCAACTTCAGGGTCAAGCAAACCAGTTGGACGAATAACCTGTTCAACAAAAACGCCTTCACTCATTTGAAACTCATAATCGCTTGGAGTAGCACTTACGAAAATTGCTTGACTCATTTTTTCTTCAAATTCAGAAAATGTCATTGGTCGATTATCGAGTGCTGATGGAAGCCGGAAACCGTGATCAACTAAAGTTTGTTTCCTTGCTCTGTCGCCATTAAACATTCCGCGAATTTGTGGAATTGTTACGTGACTCTCATCGATTACAAGAAGAAAATCTTCAGGGAGATAATCGAATAAACAATAAGGACGGCTGCCCGGAGCCCTGCTATCAATGTGGCGAGAGTAGTTTTCAATCCCCGAACAAAATCCAATTTCTTTCATCATCTCAATATCAAATCGAGTCCGCTGTTCTAATCGTTGAGCTTCAAGATATTTTTCATTTTTTCTAAAATTGTTTAGTTGTTCTTCAAGTTCAGCTTCAATTAAAAGTATGGAGCGTTTAATATTTTCTTTATCTGAGACGTAATATTTGGCGGGATAAATAGCTGCTGAATCTGATTCGGAAAGTATCTCGCCGGTTGCAGAATCGATAACAGAAATTTTTTCAATTTCATCGTCAAAGAATTGGACACGAATAGCTTCTTCAACTTGGAATGCGGGAACAATATCAACAACATCTCCTTTTGCTCTGAATGAGCCACGCGATAAATCATAATCATCACGCTTGTAATAGATGTCGATTAATTTTTTTAGCAATTCTTTTTTAGAAAGTTTTTCCCCTTGGCGCAAAAAAATAATTTGCTTTGCAAACTCGTGTGGCGCACCAATACCATAAATACAGCTTACGCTTGCAACTATAATAACATCTCTTCGTCCTTCGATTAGTGCTGTTGTAGCTTTCAATCGCAAACGATCAATCTCATCATTTATTGCAAAATCTTTTTCTATAAATAAATCGCTTGCAACAACATAAGCTTCGGGTTGGTAGTAATCGTAGTAACTTATAAAAAACTCAACAGCATTTTTTGGAAAGAATGTTTTGAATTCAGAATAAAGCTGAGCTGCAAGAGTTTTGTTATGTGAAATTATTAATACGGGTCTATTTACATTTTGAATAACATTTGAAATCGTAAAAGTTTTTCCACTGCCAGTAACCCCAAGCAACGTTTGGAATTTATCTCCCCTCAAAAGACCTTGAGTCAATTCGTCAATTGCTTTGGGCTGATCGCCAGATGGCTTATAATTGGAAACGAGTTCTAAATTATTCATAGTAAGAAGTAAAAAAAATAATCTTTAAGTATAATCAAAATGAGAATACGAAAAAGTAGTTATTTTACTTCAACACCAGCAGCATGAAAATAGTCATGATGTAAATGACCACGCAAAATAACAATATCGTTCTCTTTGATTAGCTGGGAAGCATCCAAAGGTGCATGAACAAAGACTTCTACTTTACTCGCATCTCGTGCATAGAAAAACATTAATCCACTTTGTGCG
>PNNF01000073.1 GCA_013824085.1 Chlorobiaceae bacterium
TATTTTTGTTCCCAAATCTAATAACCAAATTTTAAATTCGACTTTTTAAGGGATAACTATTTATAAAGTGTTATTCAAACAGAAACTATTTCTCTTCTTAATCAAAAATTTATTAATCAATTTTCTTAAACACCATTACTGGTTTTCCTTTTCTGGAAAAAGTAAGTTTGTTATTCTCAATTTTATATTTCATTTTTTTTTGTAACATAGATAAAAATTCTTGCTCGAACTTGTTTGTTAATTCGCAATACATTTTCGTTGATGCTATTGAGTTGAACGAAATTGAATTCCCTTTGAAAAATACATTTCCGAACATATTGTTGCAGCCCGCAAATCCAACAAATTTTTCTTCAAGTGGTTTCGGTTCAATTCTTGGTAATTCGCCAGCAAAAATATTTTTATCTATCTCTTTTCCCTTAAAATTTTGTAGAACCCATATGTCGTGTAAGCGAGTATCATACAAATAATATCCACAACCGTTATAAACTTTTTCACCGATTGTTACTTTTACAGAATGAGTATAAACCAAATCAGACATATTGTCGCTACACGCTTTTCGTGTAATTTCGATTTTGATTTTTTCTTTAGAATTTTTTGCTACGAATCGCAAAGTATCTTTTGATTTGTTCCGAATTTTTTTTGGGTTATTAAAAACAACCTCCTTCATATCGTCCGCTAAAATCCAAACTGCAGAGTTTTTAAAATCGAGATCTAATCCCCAAAATGGTTCAGTGCCGCGAGCAATAAAATCAACACCCGATTCAAATTTTTTTTGAAATACTTCTAAATTTCTCTCAGTGTTATTTTCTTGCGAATAAATATTTAAGGCAAAAAGAAACAGAAGGGGCGATAATAATATTTTTTTCATTTAAGTTTCCTAAGCTTTATTACGAATTTTTTTTCCTCGTTACTTATTTCAGAAATTAACTTTTCTGGTGATGATAATCTATAAATAATTTTTTTCGGGAAGTCGTGTTCGTTGTTGACAAATACTAATTTATTTTTTGCGCAATGAGTTAATATAAATTTAATCGGCTTACCGGCGTTTTGATTTTTAACTTCTGCCACATAATAAATTTTGTTTTTCTCAAAACTGATTGTCACAGTTTCATTCACAAGAGTATCTTCATTGACAATTGTTATTCCCTTTGCTGAAAAAATACCAGCGTCATTGCTCCAAATTTCATAACTCTGCGAATTTTCAATTTGCCAAGTTCCAACGAGATTCTTAAAAAAATTAGTAACAGTTGAATCCGTTTGAGTGAAAGCAGGGAGATTTACTAGAAGAGAAGCAACAATTACTGTCAGTGCATTTAATTTCATAAATATTTTTTTTGTTCGTGGAAATTAACAAATTTAGTTGAGATAGTATTAAGCACTAGGACAATTTAAAAAAAGAGATTGCAAAGTTTTCTAATTTTCAAAACAGGATAATGATTGATGAATTAGCGAACGCCACCGTTGGTTTTGATTAACTCAGCAAACGAGATAGGAATATTTTCTGCGTCACTCTTTTTCTGATTTTCTTCTCAACTCATTTAGAAAAAGTTTTGTCCAAGTTAAATCACTCCATAAATTTTGCATATTCTTGAACGACTCTTCATCGAATGAAAGAAAATTTTTTTCGTAAAATTTTTTTTCCTCTTCTGATTCATTACTAATAAGATTTTTTATCTGCTCTCTAAATTTTTCAATGTTGGCAGATAAATCGCTTTTTATCTGCTCAATATTTTGTATCTCACTTTTTGTTGATGCTTCACCTAATACTTTAACCAAGCCTCTGATATGCTTTGCAGTAAAAGTCATTTCATCAAGCAATCCTTCTTCGGCTTTGTTAAAAAATATTTCAAGAATTTTTTGAAGATTAGCTCTTGACTCCAACTTATTATTTGAATAAGCCTCAATATCATGTGTCAAATGTTCTGCTATTTGTTTTGGTGTTAGTTCAATCATTTTTTTTCTTTACTGCTATTCCTATTCCATCACCAATTGTAAGAATTGTTGCGAATAATTTTGGATGATTCATGAAAATATTATTAAACTCTCTTATAAATTCTGTTGAGCGTTTATATTTTTTTATCACTCTTGTTTTTGCAACCCATCCGTGCCAGAGAAGATTATCAACAATAATAATTCCGTTGTTCTTTAATTTCGGAATTGATAATTCAAGCAACTCTAAATAATCTTCTTTGTCTGCATCTAAAAAAATTAAATTATACTTTTTCTTTAAGTCTGGTATAATTTCTTTTGCTTCACCTTTGAAAATTTTGATTTTTTTTGACAATCCAGATTTTAAGATATTTTCATTCGCTAGCTGAATATTGTTTTCGCTTATTTCAATAGTGTGCAATATCCCTTTCTTATCCAGACTTCGTGCAATCTTTATTGATGAATATCCAATCGCAGTCCCTATCTCTAAAACTCTTTTGGGTTGATAAGATTTAATTATGAGTTCTAAAAATTGTGATGCGTTTTTATCAAGAATAGGAACAGAATTTTGTTTTGCATATTCTTCAATTGAGAGGATAAGTTCATCATCATTTTCCGCAAATGATGAAATATATTTTTCTTGAATTTCGTAAATGATTCTTGGCATAGATATTCTTAAAAAAATTATAGAAATTATTACATCAATTATTCTTCAGGCGCAAAAGAGAATTATTACAATTAAAAAAATCGAATAAAAATATTTACTTCGATGCAACTAAAAAAATAATTAAGCAAACAAATTATTTATCAAACAATTTTATCTGAGATACAATGGTCCATCAGGTCCGAGTGGAATTCCGAGCAACATCCACACAACAAGAAGCAGTGTCCAGAAAATTGTAAAAATTACAGTATATGGAATCATAGTTGAAATGATAGTTCCAATTCCATATTTCTCATCATACTTTTGTGCAAACGTTACGATTAACGCAAAGTAACTCATCATTGGAGTAATTACATTTGTGACAGAATCACCAATTCTAAAAGCTGCTTGCGTAAGCGCTGGATGATAGTCTAATAGCATAAACATTGGAACAAACACGGGTGCCATAATTGCCCATTTAGCTGAAGCACTTCCCATAAACATATTTATAAAAGCTGAGAGCAACACAAACATCACAATCAAAGGGATTCCTGTCAACCCAACATTTCTTAAAAATTCAGCTCCTTGAATTGCTAAGATCAAACCTAATTTACTGTAATTAAAAAAGTAAACGAACTGTGCTGCAAAGAAGACAAGAACAATGTAAGTTCCCATTGTGCTCATCGACGTGATGATATGTTTCATCATATCTTTATCATTTTTGATCGACTTGACAATCAATCCATAAACTAAGCCGGGAATCATAAAGAAAACGAGTATGCCTGTAATTATTCCATCGAAGAAAGGAGAGCGCAGAATCTCGCCAGTTTTAGGATCTCTAAATAAACCGCCTTCTGGAATAATAGTAAGCGCTAACAAAATTATAATAACTAATGAGCTTAATCCTGCCCAGAGTAAACCTTTCTTCTCAAGGCTTGACATCTGTTCAACAGGAATTTTTTCTGCGTTACCAGTATAAGTTTTTAATCGCGGTTCTACAATTTTTTCAGTAACCCAAGTTCCAAGAATCACAACTAGAAACGCAGAAGCAAACATGAAATAAAAATTAATTGCAGCATTTAATTTGATTGTTGGATCAATGATGTGTGCTGCTGATTGAGAAAGACCTGCTAGTATTGGGTCAACAGACCCGATAATAAAGTTAGCACCAAAGCCACCACTCACTCCGCAAAAAGCTGCTGCTAATCCTGCTATCGGATGTCGTCCAAGAGCGTGAAAAATAAGTGCGCCAAGTGGGATTAAAATTACGTAACCAGCTTCAGATGCGAGATGAGAAATTATGCCTGCGAAAACAAGTGTACCCGTAACAAGTTTTTTTGGAGCACTAAGCACAAGTGCACGAATCATTGCTGTAAATAATCCGGAACCTTCAGCAACACCAATACCTATCATAACTGCGAGCACATATCCAAGTGGAGGGAAGGTTACAAAGTTGTGAGTTAAGTTTGTATAAATCCATCTCAGGCCATCGCCATCAAGTAAACTTTTAACAACTATCTTAGAACCATCGCCAGGATGAATTGCTTCCCACATTAATAAATTACCTATCCAAGAAAAGAAGACAACTATTAATGCGAGTATTCCAAAAAGTGTTGCGGGGTGAGGAAGTTTGTTCCCGATGATTTCAATGCGGTCTAACGATTTGTTGAATATTCTTGTAGCAAAATTTTGTGAACTCAATATTTACTCCGAGTAATAATTTTGAAAAAATAAACTTATCTCATTTTTTTTAGAAATAAAAGAAAATTTGATTTTGATTTACAACAAAGTTTTAGTCCCCACTTTAAAAAATAGTTTATCGTAGATGTTTAGCCATCAATAAGAGAATGTTAGAAAAAAATCTTTTGAACAAAAAACTGAATTACTTTATCTCAGCAACATCATCTTCCTTGAAGAAGTTTTGTCATTTATTTTAAGGCGATAAAAATAAACTCCACTTGTTAAATTAATTCCAAAATCGTTTTTGCCATCCCAATAAATTCTATTTAGTCCAACTACTGCGTTATTCTGGAATAACGTTTTTACTTTCTGTCCAATTGAATTATAGATATTTATTTCTACAAAAGAATCATCTGAGGCAAGGAATGAAATTATAGTTCCTGAATTAAATGGATTCGGAAA
>PNNF01000074.1 GCA_013824085.1 Chlorobiaceae bacterium
TTATGAAAAGTAATGATGCTGTGATTTGAATTCTTGGACGTTAAATCTTGGTGGCAAATTTTATTTAATAAATTGGACAAACAAAATGCTTGTCCAATTATTTTTGGTCCAGATATTTTTTAGAAAACTTATTTGTTAAAGTATTCCGATATCGAATCTACAACGTAAGTAATTTGTTCATCAGTTAGTTCGGGGAAAATTGGTAGTGCTAACGAAGTTTCAGCGGCAAAATTAGAATTCGGATAATCTGAGTCAACTGAATTTAAGTATTCAAAACATTCCTGTCGATGAAACGGAACGGGATAATAAATTTCAACTCCTATTTCATTTTTTATTAAGAAATCTCTGAGCTGATCTCTTTTCTCAACACGAATAATAAACTGATTGTAAATATGATAATTTTTTACGGAGTCAGATTTATAAATTGCTTTTGGAAGTAGTACTTTATTTTTTGAATCGAAAGAAATTTTTCCTGTCTCTTCGCTCAAACCTTTTTCAATAAATAACTTTGTATAAAGCTCTGCATTCAATCTTCTTTTTGCAGACCAATTATCTAAGTGAGGTAACTTGACATTAAGTACAGCGGATTGTAGAGCGTCAATTCTGAAGTTACCACCAATTACTTTGTGATAATATTTCGGTTGAGAGCCGTGAACACGCATTATCTTCATCATCTCATAAAGCTTTTCATCATTGGTTGTGATGAGTCCGCCATCGCCAAAGCATCCAAGATTTTTGCTTGGGAAAAATGAGAAGCAACCGACATCACCAATAGTCCCAACAAATTTTCTATCTTTGTATTGAGTTCCAATCGCTTGAGCAGCATCTTCAATCACAAATAAATTATTTTCTTTTGCGATAGGATTTATTTCATCCATCTCAACACTTTGTCCATAAAGATGAACGGGTAAAATTGCTTTAGTTTTTTTTGTGATTTTCTTTTTTACATCACTCGGTAAAATATTAAATGTTACGGGATCGCAATCTACGAAAACAGGAACTGCGTTAAGTCGAGTAACTACGCCGGCAGTAGCAAAAAAAGAATAAGTTGGAACGATAACTTCATCTCCTGCTTTTATTCCAATGCCCATCAATGCGAGAAGGAGTGCGTCAGTTCCCGATGAGACTCCAAGTGCGTATTTACAATTCAGATATTCACAAAATTTTTTTTCCATGTTTTCAACTTCTGGACCTAAAATAAAATATTGTGATTCAGCAACTTTCAACATTGCATCATTTAGTTCTTGTTTTAAGGCATTGTACTGTGGCTTTAAATCTAAGAGTGGTACTTTCATAATTATATCTTTTTGTTTTTATTTTTGATTTAGTTTAATTCAATTACTTTGTTATCAATTAGTTGGTAGAGCTTGTTTGATTTTTCGCAAAACGATTTTCCTTCTTCATCAAATATTAATCGTTTGCCTGCTTCACTAACCCAGCCAATAATTTTAGATGGATTGCCAACGACGAGTGCGAAATCGGGAATGTCCTTTGTAACCACTGTTCCCGCACCTACAAATGCGTTGCGACCAATTGTAACTCCGCAAACGATTGTGCAATTTGCTCCGAGTGATGCTCCTTCTTTGACAAGAGTTTTTACATAAAATTCAGAACCGCGTTGTGGATACTTGCATCTTGGGAATAAAATATTTGTGAAGACCATTGATGGACCCAAAAAACAATAATCTTCTATCTCAACTCCTTCATACACGGAGACATTATTTTGTATCTTCACATAATTTCCGATTCGTACATTGTTCCCAACATTTACATTTTGTCCAAGCACACAATTGTCTCCAATGTTAGCGCCTTTTTGGACGTGAGAAAAATGCCAAATCTTTGTTCCATCGCCAATAATAACGCCGTCATCAACAACTGCAAATTCATTCACATAATATTTTTTTTCACTCATTAATATTTTCTTTCTTCAGCAAAAATAATTTTGATAAAAATTAATCACGCCATTTTTATGCTTTGTATATTTTTTTATTTGCAATTCCTCTTTTTCCAAAAGCATTTCTTGTATCAACAATTACTTTTGAATTTGCAGCAATAAATTTATAGTCATAATCAGTATGATCTGTACTGAGGAGAACTAAATCATATTTCTTAATATTTTTTGCACTGAGCGGAACAGAAGTCATATCATATTTATATTTTCTTGCTGGAGGAAGCTTTGGAACAAATGGATCGTTATAGTCAACAGTAGCTCCTTTTTCAAGAAATAGTTCAATTAGTTTTAGAGTTGGAGATTCTCGCATATCATCAATATCTTTTTTATAAGCTGCCCCGAGAATTAAAATTTTTGCACCTTTCAAAGATTTTCTAAAGTGATTCAAAGCTTCCATTGTTTTTTCAATAACATAGTAAGGCATGAAAGTATTTATTTCGCCCGCAAGTTCAATGAATTTTGTGCTAACATCAAACTCACGCGCTTTCCAAGTGAGATAAAAAGGATCAATCGGAATACAATGTCCGCCTAAACC
>PNNF01000075.1 GCA_013824085.1 Chlorobiaceae bacterium
ACATTCGTCGATAACCTCGTAACTAACCACCACGTCTCAGCCTCTACACAAAATCAAGCATTGCAAAGAATTTTATTTCTTTACAAAAACATTTTATATAAAGATAAAGAAGTATCAAAAAACTTCATCAATCTTGAGGGTACAATCAAAATAATTGAATCATTGCTTTATGGAAGTGGTTTGAGATTAGCAGAAGCTTTAAATTTAAGAATAAAAGATATTGATTTCGATTATAAGCAAATATTAGTAAGAGACGGCAAAGGGGAGAAAGATATACACACAATTCTTCCCGATTCTGTAATCCCGGAATTGAAGAAACATTTAAATAGAGTTTACTTAAAACACAAACAAGATTTAAAGAGGGGAAAAGGTGAAACAATTCTGCCTTACGCTTTGAAAAAAAAATATCCGAACGCAGGAAAAGAATTTGGGTGGCAGTATGCTTTTCCTGAGGAGAAATTCATTAGAGAAATTGAAAGTGGTTTAACATTCAGACGGCATTTACACGAAAGCACTATACAACGAGTTGTAAAGGAAGTTTTTAAAAAAGTCGGATTAACTAAATCTGCAAGTCCTCATTCTTTCCGACATTCCTTTGCAACTCATTTACCAGAGAATGGTTACGCTATTCGAACAATCCAGGAATTGCTTGCTGTGAGCAATTCTATTAACTACGATGATTTATACGCACTTACTGAATAAAGGATTGGGAGTTAAGAGTCCCTTAGACTGAAAAATGGTTGGATGATAGATATTCACGCGCTATTTATAAATATTAAGATTTTAAGAAAATTTGGAAACAAATGGAACGTAGATATGGCATCTGCACACATATATATGTTCTTTAGATAATTCTATTGTGCAGTATGAACAATAGTTAGGCATTTGGCATAACGGCAATGCGCCAGAGCCTGATTATAAAACTGTAAAGCGTTGCCAAATTATAGTTAGGAGTAATTTCTATGAAAAAGTTACCATTCATTTCCATTTTCTCTTTTCTAATTGTTACATTTTTCTTTTCCGGTTGTGCAACTAGTAAACAAATTATTGGTAGACCAATTGATGAAACAAAGGTGAATCAAATAAAAGATGGTGTTACGAACTTGAATGATATCATTTCTATGTTTGGAGCCCCACAAACTGAATCATCAATTGGCAATAAAACTCTTTATATTTATAAATATTGTATAGTTGAAGGTAGTGGTTTTTCTACTGGATATATAGCTTCTACTAGCACAAAACAAAGTTGTGATGAATTAACAGTCACTTTTGATAGCGATGCAGTGGTTGAGGCACATAGCTATCAGAAAGATCCTAACAGATAGATTTTAGTAGTCAACTTTAAATATTTATTGAAATAAAATGCCTAACTAATTCTCCAAGCTGACCGCTTCTTCGTTGCGGTCGGTTACTGTTATCAAGTTAGGTTGACAAAACTAAGTTTCTATTTGAAGTTAGTTAAACTAATTTTTTTTTTAATAATTATTGGCGTTCTTTTTCAAAGTTGAATTCCTTTATGGGAGGCGGCTTAAAAA